>DASYBK010000029.1:0-57311 GCA_036500805.1 Acidobacteriaceae bacterium
TTCGATCAGGATGACGACCAGCAGCACGCCCAGCGCGGCGACGCACCACAGCGATGCCGCGTTGCACCAGTGCAGGGCAGGCTGCGGCACCAAGCTGAGGCCGAACGATGGCGAGTTTGCGCAGAAGACGGCCAGCATCTCTACCGCTGTCAGCAGCCATGCGGCCAGTGGAATCCATCGCCTCTCCCGCAGTCCGAACCAGTCCCACCAGAAGATGATCCAGAGGAGCAGAATGAGCGGAAATATAAGGACGAGCTCCAAAAGCGTGTCGGCCGCAAGGGTCAGCGCAAAGGACAGGTTCGCGAGCACCAACGACAGGCCGACGAGAATGGTGCACACCAGCGCCAGAAAGAACCATAGATACATGCGCTCCCGCCGATTACGCAGCCAGGCCCACAGCGCCAGCGGTGCGATCAGCAGGAAGAGGAATGTCCGCAGGAGTGTGCCAAAGTAGCGATGCAGATTGGCGTCGTCCTCCGCGGCTTGCAGCAACTGCACGGTGGAAGCCAGCCCCAGTGCCGGCGGAGTGTGCATGCCGCCAGCATCAGGAAGGCTGAAGCGCGAGGCGGGGGACATATAAAAGCGCACCGCCAGTTCGATCTCGCCATCCGGAGTCGGCGCGGGCAGCGGAAAGGAGAGCGGCTGCGAGTAGTAAGAACTGACGTGGCGCGCGGAGAAGTCGCCCAACTGCCCGGCATAATGCCCGTTGGCGTAGACCTGATAGGCATCATCCACATCAGCCGGCATCTTGAGCCACAGCGGCTGGCCTGCATTCGTGACACGCAGGCGCAGCCGATACCAGGCATAACCGTTCAAGTCCGGATAGCCGCGCGCCGTCCAGCCGGGCACGAAACCCGCTATGCCGTTGATTAGATCGACCGAGCCGGCCTTCGGCGTGAGGTCCACTGTCGCCCAGTGCGCGTCATCGAAGCCAGACTGCGCCCACACCGGCGAGCCGTTGACCCAGGGCGAGTCGCCAGGCGAGAACTTCCACGGCCCGGTGAGCGCGACGGCAGAGTTGCCCAGCGTGACCACCTGCGCGGGCGCTGCGGGCGCGCCCTGCGCCCACCCCGTCCCATGCGAGGAAACCAACAGGAGCCCTAGCAGAAAGACCAGACGGACGACGCGCATGGCAGCGAGAGTAGCACCGAGCCACATGGCCAGCGGCAAAATAAGCGCGATGGTCGGAAAACCGCAGCCTACCTCAATTGGTTGAACTCTCTTGGTTAGGCGAAAGATCGATCTCGGTGCCTGCGCTCTAACTGTTCCGCCCGCGGATGCAGTGCTTTGCGCAGAAACACCGTCGCCTGCTGATTACGGTTGTAGCGCTCGCAGGCTTCGTAGCCATGCCGATCGTAGAAGCGCAGCGCCGCCTTGAGGTCGTCCTTGGAATCCAGATACAGCCACTCGTAGCCGCTCGCCTCCGCATACTGCTCCAGCGCCACCAGCAACGCCAGCGCCGCGCCTGAGCCGCGGAACTCCGGCCGCACATACAGCCGCTTGATCTCGCCTGCCTGCTCGCGCGCACCCAGCGGCCGCAACGCAATGCATCCCGCCACCTGGTTCTTCGACTGCGCCAGCCAGAGTCCCGCGCCCGGCCGGAAGTAGTCCCGCTGAAAACTCTCCGGCGAATCGCGCAGCATCACGTCCACCGCCTGGTTATATTCCTCGACCAGTTGGAATGCCGTCTCGCGGTCCTTTTCCCCCGCCCGCCACACCCGCAGCTCTGTCATGACCCCACCTCACCGCACCAGCATTTTTCCTGTAACTATAGGCCGATCAGCGATTGCTCTCCCGAGTTTCACTTCGCGACCTGCATCAGCAGGAAAAAGTCCTATAGCCCCAGCTTCCAGCCGGTATAGCTGGCGATCTCATGCGCCAGCCGCTGTGCCCTGCGCCATCGCCCGATCGGCCGGCCCACCGCCCGCGGCGACGTATATACGGTCAACCCATAGCTCTCGCACAGTTGATGGATACGGAACAAGTGCGTTCCATCGGAAACCGCCAGGATGCTGTGGATATGATTCTCCTCCGCAATGGCCGCCAGCCGCCGCGCCGACTCATCCGTCGTCCGGCTCTGCGTCTCCGCGATAATCCGGCTCTCCGGCACCCCCTGCGCAATGAGAAAATCATGCCCCACCCCGCCCTCGGAGTGTTGCGGATCGCCGCTGCCTCCCAGGGTCACGATCAGCGGCGCCAGCCCTTTCTGATAGAGCAGCAGCCCCTGCTCCAGCCGCGCTCGCAGCACCGGCGAGGGCCTGCCGTCATACTCCGCCGCGCCAAAGACCGCGATCGCATCCGCCGGACGCGCCTCGTCCGTATTGGCGTAGTGCTCGATCTCCCCGTAGACCCACAACACCCAGCACGCGGTGCCCCCTGCTGCCAGTAGCAGCAGCCCGCCTGCAGCCATGCGCACGGTACTGCGCAGCCATCCGCGGCCTGCCTGCCGCGCCGGGCGTCCTTCCATTGCGCCTGCCCTCGCCGCCCCCATCTCGATGCTCTGCGACCTCAGCTCTGCAATGCCAGCGCGATCTCGTGCGTCGGTATCGCGCCCTCCCTCAGGATCTGCCACGAGTTGCCGCCGCCCGACAGGTCCACGATCGTGGTGTGTGCCCGTCCCGCGGTCGGCCCGCCATCCACGATCAGCGGAATCCGCTCTCCGATCTGGTCCCGCACCCCCGCCGCGTGGGTGCACTCCGGCGCGCCGTGCAGGTTCGCGCTGGTCGCTGTAATCGGCAGCCCAAAGGCCGCCGCCACCGCCCGCGGGATCGCCGCATCCGGCACCCGCAGCGCCACATTGCCCGTGTTCGCGGTCGAGCGCAGCGGCAGCTTCGCCCCCGCGCGCACAATGAGCGTCAGCGGCCCCGGCCAGAACTTTTCCGCCAGCACATCGAAGCTGTCGCCCAGGTCGCGCGCCAGCTCATACGCCTGCTCCATATCCGCGATCAGCAGCGACAGCGGCTTATGCTTCAGCCGGCTCTTGATCTCGTAAATACTCTCCACCGCGCGCAGGTTCACCGGGTCCACGGCCAGACCGTAAAAGGTGTCCGTGGGGATCCCGACAACGCTGCCGGCCCGAAGACACGAGACGATGTATTTCACACGATCCGGTTCCGGCTCATCCGGATGGACGCGAAGCATCTCTGCTGACAAGCGATCTCCTGGAAACCACTCGCACGCCATCGTGCGCAACCCTCTTCCAGTAGGTGTATACCACTTGACGGAAAACCTGCACCCGCATTCTCTCCCCGGCCAATCCGTCCAAACTGCTCCGCCGCCATATCCGGGGCGGCGTAAAATCGCCCCGATGCCCGCCGGCACCCTCCGCACGCGCCCCCGCCTCATCGAAAGCCGTCAGAATCCTCGCGTCAAAGAGCTCCGCGCCGCCCTCGCCCGCACCGGCCGCACACCAGAAGGCCTCATCGCTATCGAAGGCGAGCATTTAGTCTCCGAAGCCATGCGCAGCCAACTGCGCTTCGCCGCCGTCTTCCTGTGCGAAGGCTACCAACCGGAGACAGAACTGCCGCAGGACGCCAAACATCTCCTCCTGCCCGCCGACGTCTTCCGAAGCGCCATAGCCACCGAGCAGCCTCAGGGCATCGCCGCGCTCGTCCATCCACCCGCCTTTTCCACAGACGCGATCTTCCGCGCCGCTGTGCCACTCATTCTGGTCCTCGCCGGCCTGCAGGACCCCGGCAACGTCGGCACGCTGCTGCGCTCGGCCGAAGCCTTCGCCGCGAGTGGCGTTCTCTTGCTTCCCGGCACCGCCAGCCCCTGGAACCCCAAAACCCTCCGCGCCTCCGCGGGCTCCGCCTTCCGCATGCCCACCATCACCGCATCCGAGACCGAGGCCCTCGACCTGCTCACTGAACACAACATCCCCGCCATCGCCGCCGTAGCCCACGCCGGCATTCCGATCAGCGAAGCCCCACTCACAGGAGCATGCGCCCTGCTCATCGGCAACGAGGGCGCCGGCCTCAGCGACACTCTCCTCGCCGCTGCCGTGCAGCGCGTCACCATCCCCATGCCCGGCAACGTCGAAAGCCTCAACGCCGCCATCGCCGGCAGCCTGCTTCTCTATGAAGCAGCCCGGCAGCGCGCGCGGGAAGCCGCGCGCCAGCGTGCGCCGCAACAACCTTTGTCATCCCGACTGGAGCGAAGCGAAATGGAGGGATCTGCTGGTCTCCCTGCTCCCGCGACCACGCGCCGGCGTCCAACAAAGCCATGAGTCTCTTCGGCGGCACACCCGATCTCGCGCCGGCATCCACCCGCCGCGCCGCTCCGCTCGCCGAACGCATGCGCCCGCGCACCCTTGACCAATTCCTCGGTCAACAGCACCTCGTCGGCCCCGGCAAGCCGCTGCGCATGCAGATCGAATCCGACGATCCCGCGTCGATGATCTTCTGGGGACCGCCCGGCGTCGGCAAAACCACCCTCGCCAAAATCATTGCCGAGACCACCCACGCCACCTTCATCGAGTTCTCCGCCGTCCTCTCCGGCATAAAAGAAATCAAGCAGGTGATGGCCGACGCTGAGAAAGCCGCGCACTACGGCTCGCGCACCATCCTCTTCGTCGATGAGATCCATCGGTTCAACAAAGCGCAGCAGGACGCCTTCCTTCCCTATGTCGAGCGCGGCACCATCCGGCTCATCGGCGCTACCACCGAGAACCCCTCCTTCGAGATCATCGCCGCGCTGCTCTCCCGCTGCCGCGTCTACACCCTGCAGCCACTCACCGAGGACGATCTCATCACCTTGCTTCACCGCGCCCTCACCGACGAGCGCGGCCTCGCAAAAGACCACCTCGTCGCCGATGACGAAGCACTCGCGCTCATGGCTTCGTATGCATCCGGCGACGCGCGCGGCGCCTACAACGCACTCGAGATCGCCGGCCGCCTCGCCGCCACCCAACCCGACCGCCGCATCACCCGTGAGATCGCCACCGAAGCTCTGCAGAAGCGTGTCCTGCTCTACGACAAGAGCGGCGACCAGCACTACGACCTCATCTCCGCGCTGCACAAATCCATTCGTAACAGTGATGTGGACGCATCGCTCTACTGGCTCGGCCGCATGCTTGCCGCCGGCGAAGATCCGCTCTACATCGCGCGCCGCCTGGTGCGCATGGCCTCGGAGGACATCGGCCTCGCTGCGCCGGAAGCGCTCAACCTCACCCTCTCCGCTCGCGACGCGATGGATTTCCTCGGCTCACCGGAAGGCGAGTTAGCCCTGGCGCAGGCCGCGGCCTATCTCGCACTCGCGCCCAAATCAAATGCGGTCTACACCGCCTGGGGCGCGGTCAGCGAAGATATCGAGAACACCCGCGCCGAACCCGTTCCGCTCCATCTGCGCAACGCGCCGACGCGTCTCATGAAGCAGCTCGACTACGGCAAGGATTACCAGTACGCGCACGACATCGAAGGCAAAGTAGCCGGCATGGACTGCCTCCCGGAAGGCCTGCGCGACCGCCGCTACTACCACCCCACCAGCGAAGGCCGCGAAAAGCTGCTCAAGCAGCGCATGGAAGAGATCGAGCGGATTCGCGAAGAGAACCGAAAAGACTAACAGCGCGGGAAGAACAAAAAAATCTTGGACGATGTGTCGAATTGCGGTCCGGCCGTTCGTCGAGATAGTGAAGGCAGGCAATTTGGCCCGCCCCAAGACCGTCACAGGAAAAAGGAGAAATCATGACGCAATATTTGGTTGCTATTCACCACCCCGACAACTACGTCCCGTCGCTGGAGGACGCAGCGATGATGGAAGACATCCACGCGCTCAACCGGGAGATGATTGCTGCCGGTGTCAGGATTTTCGCTGGCGGCCTCTCCCCGGCCAGCAACGCGAGGTCGCTGCGCGCGCAGCCCGATGGCAAGGTGCACATCACCGACGGGCCGTACCTGGAGACCAAGGAGCTCATAGGCGGTTTTTGGGTGCTGGAAGCCGCTGACCTGGACGAGGCGCTGGCGTGGGGCCGCAAAGCCGTCGTCGCCTGTCGGGCGCCGGTCGAGGTGCGAGCATTTCTACCGATGCCGGACTGACGGCTGGCGTCGGGGTGCAATAGCAAGCGGCGGGCCGGCCCACTGAAGGCTATCTATTTTTCAGACAACTTCTTAGCAACGCAGCGAGTTAGCAAATCGATTGATTTGCCTACTAAGTCACGCGTGAGCGATCAAAAGGAGGAGCCCCGGCACACGCGTTGCAGGCGCATGTGCCGGGACAGCCAGTCCTCACTGGACCGCGTACCCAACCATCTTCCAAGCCCCGCCCTCATGCACCATCACCACCGACTCAAGCTGCGGATGCCCATTCGCAAATGTGGTCTGATACACAAACGCGACATACTCGCCCTTCGGCAGATTCGGCACCTCGGTCTTCCACTCGCTTGCCGTCAGATCGCGTACCAGCACCGGATCGAGCGCCTTGCGCATCGTCTCCATGCGCCGCACCCAGCCCTGCTCCGGCACCTGCGAGCGAAAATAATCCGACCCCGCAGCCCAGCTCTTGTCGTAGCTCTCCGCGTCCTCGATCTTCAGCCACGCCTCGGCCGCCGTGCGCGCCGCAGCAATCGCATCCGCATGCTGCGCGTTGATCTTCTCCTGCTTCTTGCTCAATTGTGCGCTGGCCGCGAGAGCGGGCAACAACAGGAGCCACACCAGCAGAGCGCGCACACAGCGAACCCGAAGCAGCGTCCTATCCTGAGCGAAGCGAAAGCCCGCCCTGAGCCTGTCGAAGTGGACCAGCATTTTGTCAGCATTAGAGCATTTTTCCTGATGCTGTGGAGTGGCGAGTGGAACTCGGCGTGGCTTTTCTTCACGGAAACTAATCGTCACCCTGAGCGAAGCGAAAGCCCGCCCTGAGCCTGTCGAAAAAGCCTGCCCTGAGCCTGTCGAAGGGGACCTGCAGTTTCTTTGCTGAATTCGCCCACAACTCCAGAAGTGAGCGACAACGGAGCGAACCCAGTCACCGCGCCGCAGGCGCATCCGCCCGTGCGGCCAGCACTTAGAGCATTTTTCCTATAGGTGTAGACCGGCCGGCGGCAGTTCTTGTGGCTTTTCCGTAAAGAAAAGCCACGCCGAGTCTCATTCCGCAGTTCACAGTAGTAGGAAAAATGCTCTACTCCGCATATTTCACAGAGCACCCATAAGGCCGCGTCGAAGCCACCTCCACCCGCTGGCCCGCCATCGCCTCGGTCAGCGCAGCCGAGACATAATTCTTGGCACCCTTCACATCGGCAAGGTCGGTCGTAGGCTTGTCATCGATCGCGCCGTCATAGATCAGCTTCCCCTCGGGATCGATGATGAACATATGTGGCGTCGTCTTTGCGCTGTAGAGCTTGCCGATCTCGCCCGTCGGATCGAGAATCGCCGCCGTCGGATGCGCATGCACCTTTTCGATCTGCGCATTCTCCTGTGCGGCAGTCAGATACCCCTGCTCGCCCGCAGCGGACGACAGCACCGTCAGCCACACCACGCCCTTCGCCGTCCACTCCCGCTCGAGCGCCTGCATGTTGCCGCTGTTGTACTGCTTCTGCGTATAAGGGCAATCGCGGTTGGTCCACTCCAGCACCACGAACTTGCCGCGATACTGCGCAAGCGACTGCGTCTTCCCCTGCGAATCTTTTCCGCTAAACGCCGGCGCCGTCGCTCCCACTCTGGCCGGCTGCCCTGCGCTTCCCTGCGAATCTGTTCCTGCAAGACCCGGCGCAGCCAGCCCGACGGTAGCTGCGTGCGCCACCGGCACCCATACCAGCGCGGCAACCGCGACCGCCATATACGCAACCGCGCGCCGCGCGCCCAATCGACGAACATAAGATTCCCACGCCATAACTCACCTCGATGCTGGCAATTCGCCAGCTCTATCGCGATGGTGCCAGCGACGCCGTGCGCGAGCCTCCCGCGTCTGGCAGCGCCTTCAACGCGTCCAGCACCGTGTTGGTCGTCAGGACCTCGGGCAGCAACCGCGCTGGCGCGCCCGGTGTCCCCGGATAGAGCGCATACGTCGGCACGCTCGAGCGTCCCAAGGTCGCCAGCGCGCGCGCGATGTCCTCATCATGCCGCGTCCAGTCCGCGCGGACCAGCGCGATCTTCCCATCCTGCAACTTGTTCAGCACCTCAGGCCGCTCCAGCACCACCCGCTCATTCACCTGGCAGCTCAAGCACCAGTCGGCGGTAAAGTCCACAAAGACCGGCCGCCCCTGCGCCTGGTACTGCGCCACCACATCCGGCGTAAACGGCTGCCACGCGCGAGTGTGGTCCGTACGGCCGCCGACAATCCCCACTACCAACATGGACGAGTTTGGTGGCGGAAAGGTCCGTACCCCATACACCGGAGCAGCCACCGCCAGTACCAGGACCACCACCGCCGTCACCGTAGCCGGCAGCCGAGCCGGCCAACGTCCCAGCACCCAGCCCGCAATCCCCAGCAGCAGGAACGCCGTCAGCAATCCGATCAGCGCCGTCGCCCCGGCAAGCTGCGTAAACACCCACACCAGCCAGATCACCGTCCCGAAGATCGGCACCGCCGTCGCCTGCTTCAGCAATTCCATCCACGCGCCCGGCTTCGGCAACAGGCGCGTCCATGCCGGCTGAAATGCCAGCAGCAGATACGGCAGCGCCAGCCCAACGCCCAGCGCGGTAAAGACCGCAAACGCCACCGCCGCCGATTGCACCAGGGCAAATCCGATCGCCGCGCCCAGGAACGGAGCTGCGCACGGCGTCGCTACCACCATCGCCAGCACGCCGGTAAAGAAGCTCCCCGCCAGGCCATGCTTGTTCGCGAGCGACGAGCCCGCCGAGGTCACGCTCAGCCCGATCTCGAACATCCCCGCCAGCGACAACCCCAGGAAGAACAAGAGCAACGCGATCATCGCCACAAACACCGGTGACTGGAACTGAAAGCCCCACCCCAGTTGCTTGCCGCCCGCGCGCAGCGCCAGCAGCACCGCGACCACAATCCAGAACGACACCAGGATGCCCACCGTATACGCCAGCCCCTGCACCCGCATCGCGCGCCGTTCCGCGGTCGAGGACTGCACCAGCGCCAGCGCCTTGATAAACAGCACCGGGAAGACGCACGGCATCAGGTTCAGCAGCACGCCGCCGATCAGCGCAAAACCTGCATAGCGCAACAGGCTGGCGCTCCCCGAAACCGAAAGCGGCGGCGGCGGAATCGTCCCCTCGTCCGCGCGCACCAGGTACGAGGTTCCATCCGCCAGCGAGACAATGCCGCTCAGCGTCTCCGGACTCTTCTGCAGATTCTCATCCTGCTTCAGCCCGATCACCGCGCCATCGCCCCGCGGTGTCACCGGCTGCGGCGCGGCATTCGCAATCACGCTCTGGTCGGCGGGAAAGAACTGCGCGCCCTCCACCCTGTGTCCGGTCAGCACCGCTAGTTGAAAGCCGCCCGGCACCCGCGAGAAGATCGCCTTTGACCGTGCCGGCAGCACCTTGGGCATCGCAGCAAATGTCTTCTGGAAGAGCGCCGCCGCCGCGGAACTGGGACCATTGGAGCCACCCGCACCCACCGGCAGTTCCATCGCCAGGTGCGCCTTGCCCGGGATGCACACCTGCCGGCACACCAGCCAGCTCACATCCGCGGCAATCGGCACCGCATTCGGTGTGTTGCCGGAAACATGAATCTCCGCCGGAAACAGCACTTGGTTCTCATAACCGAAGTCCATCAGCGGCCCCAGCGGCAGCCGCTTTGGCGCGGGAAACTGCAGCGGCCCCACCGTCACGCCCAGCGGCAGCGTCCACTTCACCTCTGGCGGCTCGCCGGAATCGCCGGCGTTGGTCCAGTACACATGCCAGCCCGGCTCCAGGTCGAAGAGCAGCCCAACATGCGGCGGCACGGCCGCATCAGGGGAAACCGCAGCCCGGTCCGCCACCAGCGACACCTTCAGATGCCGCGCCGCGACGCTGGTCTGTGCATCGCCGCGCGTTGCGAACACAACCACCGTCATCACCAGCAACAGAATCAGAGCCGCGCGCAAGCGCCACTCCGGGCTTACGCGCCACGGTCTCCTCTGGTGTCTCATCCATCGCGCGCTCAGGCGTGTGTTCATAAAGGGAATAGCTGTATTGTAGGACGGCAAACCCACCGTTCGGTTACGGTTTCGGGGCCTCCGAGCAAACCCATTGTCATCTCTTTGTCACAGGACTTTGTCCCAGGACGGGAGCCATCGCCGCAGAGTGATCGGCGAAGTGGAAGGACCTGCTTTTCGCGCACAGTGCAAAGATCCGGGCCGGGTGCCCCATCCTACGCAAAGCGTAGGGTGGGGTTGTTCACCAAGAATCCAAGTCGGAGCGGAGCGACCCTCCAGACCCACTTCCAGCAAATTACTTACGCTTACGCCCGTCCGCTGTTCCGGACCACGCCGCATGCGCCTTCAGGATGCAGCGGTCCATCACCACCCCAACCCCATCCGCCTCCGCCCATCCAGCGGCCTCGTCGTGGCACACACCCTCCTGCAGCCACAGGTACGGAATCCTCAGCCGGATCACGTCCTTGACGATCTCCGGCACATACACCGGGTCGCGAAAGACATCCACCACGTCGATCTTCCCCACCGCCGCGTACGCCTCGTCCAGCGAATCAAAAACCGGCTCGCCCAGAATCGTTCGGCTCTGCGCCTCCGGATTCACCGGTACGATCCTGTATCCGTGCTGCTGCAGGTAGTGCGCCACATGCAGGCTCGGCCGCCCCGGCTTCTCCGAAAGCCCCACCACGGCAATCGTCTTCGCCGTCTTCAGGATCGCCCGTATCGTCTCCGGCTCATTCATCAGTTCCGTTCGTCCTCTTTGCCTTGGATGACAGTCAGCCGCCGAAGGTCCAAGGTTTGAATACCAAGGAACAATACCGAGGGGTATGGTGCCGTTTGGAATCCACAAGATTAAACTTTCCCCCATGACCGGATGGAGAGAGCCGAAAGAACCACTAGGTGTTCCCAAATCTATTCGTCTACGTGAACGGGCGCGCTCCCTGAAGGCGCAGGCCGAGGGTTTGCTGAAGAAAGCCGACGCTTTATTGGCAGAGGCCGAGCGGATCGATGCCGGGGAACCTCAAAAAAAGAAGAAATGAAACTGCACCACCACCTACCGAAGAGCCGGACCGTAAGGTCTGATGGCCAGGAGCCGCCCTGCCATCAGCCGTCGCGCCAATCACCTCATCTATTCGGTGATCACGCGGTCTGCCCACTCCACGAGCCCCACGAAGATCGCCGGACTGCCATACTTTGCCCCGTAGTTCGCCAGATCTGCTTCCCCCACGCTCCGTGCGCGCGAACACGCGCCGCACGCGAAGATCGGAATCTTTTTCGCCGCTACTTTGTCCAGTGTCTGGGCCAGGGGAGGCCAGCCTACCGGCACCACCGCCTCCGCTTCGCTCTTGCGCATCAGTCCGACCGCCTCGCCCAGAAGGAAAATCTGCACCGAGTGACCTGCCTCGGCCAGCGCCAGCCCATGAAGGAACGGAAACGCAGCCTTGGTCGAGTCGTCCGACCCCCAAGCGCTCTTCATCATGATGTTGAGTGATTTCCGCTGGTTCGACGACGGTGGCCCCTCGAGACCATGCGCCGCGTCGTTCCCCACCGCAAGAGCCATGAAAGGAAATGCTGCCAGCTGAGAGAGAAAGGATCGACGTGACACGGAACACCTCCTGATCGTGCCTAGAGAGGCCCGCCGCTAGTTATACGCTGAGCGCCACGTCCGTAGACGCTAGAGCTCCAGATCGTCGCCCGTAGCCGCCACCGCGGGCACGCCGCCCTGCCGGCGCATCAGCAGATAGCCGCGGATAAACGGCTCCAGGTTGCCATCGAGCACGCTATCCACATCGCCGACCTCGACCTTGGTGCGATGATCCTTCGCAATCCGGTACGGCTGCAGCACATAGCTGCGAATCTGCGAGCCGAAGTTGATCTCCAGCTTCGAATCCTCGACCTTCCGCGTCGCTTCCTTCTTCTTGTCGAGCTCGTACTCATACAGCCGCGAGCGCAGCATCTTCATCGCCTTCTCGCGATTCTTGTGCTGCGAGCGCTCGTTCTGGCACTGCACCACAATATTTGTCGGAAGATGCGTGATGCGCACCGCCGAATCCGTCGTGTTCACATGCTGACCGCCCTTGCCGCCGCTGCGATAGGTATCGGTGCGAATCTCATCCGGCTTGATATCGATCTCGATCGAGTCATCGATCTCCGGCGACACAAAAACGCTCGCAAACGACGTGTGCCGCCGCTTCGCCTGGTCGAAGGGCGAAATACGCACCAGCCGGTGCACGCCCGTCTCCCCGCTCAGCAGTCCATACGCCGATTCGCCGGTAATGGTGAATGTCGCCGACTTGATGCCCGCCTCTTCCCCGTCCTGGTAATCGTTCATCTCCGTCTTGAAGCCTTCGCGCTCCGCCCATCGCAGATACATGCGCATCAGCATCTCAGCCCAATCCTGGCTCTCCGTGCCGCCTGCGCCGGGATGCACGGTCATGATCGCGTTCAGCGAGTCCGTCTCGCCGGAGAGCATCGTCTTCGTCTCCAGCTCCTCCGCATATCTGCTCAGCGCGGTGATCTCGCGCTCCAGCTCCGGCTCCACCGCTTCGCCCTCGCGCGCCAGCTCGAAGTACGCTTCCACGTCGCCTGCGCGACGCTCGAGCTCTGTATCGAAGGCAAGCTGCTGCTCCAGCCGCTTGCGCTCGCGCATCAGCACCTGCGACTCGGCAGGTTTCACCCACACCGCGGGGTCCGCCAGCTTCTCTTCAACTATCTTTAGCTCCGCGCCCATCCGGGCAGCGTCAAAGATACTCCCGCAGGTCGCGCACGCGATCGCGCACGGGAGCGTAGGCAAATTCCAGATCGTTCAACATAGATAGGGTGCCTGACCTGACTTAGTAAAAACTTTTCAAAAATCTCTGAACCTATTCGTCCGAATGAAGCAACAACTCTCAACTAACAAAAAATGTCATCCCGGCCGGAGGCGGTCACTCGCCGTGCGAGTGATCGGCGAAGTGGAGGGATCTGCTGTTTCCCAACAACCCACAAAATCCGGCATGAGCGACCAAAGGGAGCGAGTCTCACTGATCGCGCCGCAGGCGCCTTCGCCAGTACGGCCAGTACCGTACCGCACGCGCAAGCACCGCTATCGATAGTATCCCACACACCAGCGCAAAGACGTCGCCGAACCGCGTGTAGAAGGTCAGATCGTCATTGAACCCATAGCGTACAGCGAGTGACGTAAATTCATGCCGCGGCGCACTCTGGGTAATCCGCCCATAGGGATCGATCGCCGCCGTCACTCCGGTGTTTGTATCCCGGAGCAGCCAGCGCCGGTTTTCGACCGCGCGCATCCGCGCCATATTCAGGTGCTGCCACGGCGCGCTGGTATCTCCATACCATCCATCATCGGAGATATTCACCAGAACCTCCGCACCATTCACCACAAATTGCCGTATCTCATCCGCAAAGATCGATTCGTAACAGATGAAGATACCGTAATGATGTCCGTTCAGCCGGAAGACGGTGCGCTTCCATCCGTGGGTAAAGCGTCCCGCATTCCTCGTCAGTCCATGGGCAAAGCTGAAGAAGTTCGCGAACGGCACATACTCGCCCCAGGGCACCAGGTGAATCTTCGCGTAGCGTCCCAGCAGCGCGCCGTCCGGCGCAAAGACACTCGCTGCGTTATAGAGATCGACATGCGTCCCCTGCACATCCGCCGCCGCATTGCCCACAATCGCCGCCGCACCGGTCGCCGCCGTCAAGCGCTGCATCAGCGCGCGAAAGCGCGGATCGCCCTCGGTCAGCGCAGACGGAGCCTCCGGCCACACAATTAAGCTCGCCTTCGCGTCATCGCATGCCGGAATCACTACTGGCGCCTGCATCTCTGGCATTCCCGCGATATACGGCGTGCAGGCGCGTTCGCTCCACTCGACATAGCGGTTCGTATTCACATCCCAAAGATCGACATACTTCCCCGTCTTCGGATCCCACTCATTGCCGATCCACATATTGTCCTGCTGCACGCTCAGGTTCTCCTGCAGCAGCACCGCCGTTGCCGCGGTCGGCGACGTCGCCGGATGCCACAGCAGTCCCGCCTCCAGCAGCACCGTCGCCACCGCACCGGCAATCCACCACTGCCGCTTGCGAAGGCAAAATCCCGCGGCAAACAACGCATTCACCGCCAGCAGCACAAACGTGACGCCGTAAGTCCCCGTCCACGGCGCAATCGCCGTCAGCGCAGTGTTATCGATCTGCGAATAGCCAAGCTGGTCCCACGGCACCTTGATCAAATGCGCACCCAGCAGATCGATCGCCGTCCATAGAAACGGAGTAAGAAACAACGGCGCCCGCACGCCGCCCGTCGCATGCCGCGTAAACGCAATCAGCCATCCAAATAAACCGTAGTACAGTCCCATGATCACGCTGAAGAGCAGCAGAATCCCCGCCGACACCGGCGCAGGCAGCCCACCGTAGAGATACATCGTCTGGTAAATCCAATAGCAGTTGATCGCATACCAGAGAACGCCGAAGACCCATCCGGTGAAGAAACCACGCCACAGCGGCCGCGGGCCTTCCTCGCTCGCGAGTAGTGCCACGAGCAGCGGCACCGCTCCAAACCACGCAAAGATCGTGCGCCACACCGGCAGCGGACCGGCCAGCGGAAAGCACAGGTTCAGCAGCACAGCAGAGAGCGCTGCCAATCCCAGACGAGCCTGGCTTTTCTCTATGCGCATAGGCAGGGTCATGAAGCATTTTCCCTGATGCTGTCAGGCAGCGGAGAGCATCCCGGCGTGGCCTTTCCTTAACGAAAGGCCACATGAACTTCTGCTGGCCGCTCTACCACCTACAGGGAAAATGCTTTGCGAGTCGGAGTCTACCATCCGGTGCTGCTCGCCCTAAGCAGCGATATGTCTTTCCCGGCATCAGCGGTACACTCTTCCCATGCCCATCATTCTCTTCGGCATGCGCCTGCTGGAGGTTCTCTTCTTCGTCGGCATCGCCGGCTCCGCCGTCGTCGTGCTCATCACCTCTTTTGAGGACATGCATGAACTCTTCGGCAAATCAGAGGCCCCGCCTGCTGCAGAGAAGACGCCGCAGCCCTGATCCTGTTTTAGGAAAGTAGCCGTGTTGCAGGAAAGTGAACGCAGGTTTCTCTCTGCCCGGGCGAACCGATGCAGCATCGAACCGGAATCCGCCGCAATTGTAGGATCATAGCCCGCGCCGGATGCGTTGACGCCCCCCTCCATCCGCTCTACACTCAGCCGAGTACGCCGGGCAGTTAGCGTTCTAACCTAGACCGCTCTCCCGGACGTCAGGACCGAATGGCCTTCGAGAAAACAGTCGCTGTACCCTCTGGTCGCGTACGCCTCGTCGTTGCCTCCTCGGTTATGCTGTCGTTCATCTCCTTCTGGCGAGCGGCAGCCATCGTCCTCAACGACCTCGGCTCTTCCGCTTTCTACGCCGGCGGCATCTCCGAGCAGTTAGTCGGCAAATCCGCGCCATGGTTCATCCTCGGCGTCATGCTCTTCTCCTTCGCGGTGCGCGCCGTCTACGTGGAGAGCTGCTCCATGTTCACCCGCGGCGGCGTCTACCGCGTCGTCAAGGAGGCACTCGGCGGCACCTTCGCCAAGCTCAGCGTCTCTGCCCTGATGTTCGACTACATTCTCACCGGCCCCATCTCCGGTGTCTCCGCCGGCCAGTACATCACCGGCCTGCTCAATCAGCTATTGGAAGTAGGCGCAGCGCATGGCTGGCTGCCTGCATTTCTTCTGGGTGCAAACCATCACCTTCCCCAGCTACCCATGGACTTCACCGCCGCCGGCTTCGCGACGTTCGTTACCATCTACTACTGGTGGCAGAACATCAAGGGCATCCACGAGTCCAGCGACAAGGCCCTCGAAGTCATGAAGATCACCACCGTCATGGTGGTCATCCTCCTGCTCTGGGGTGGTTACACCGCCTTTCACATCGGCGCGCATCTGCCGCCATTCCCGCGGCCTTCCACACTCACCTTCAGCCCCGACGCACTGGGCTTTCTGAAACACATCTCGCATCCCTCCCAATACGCCAGGATGTTCGGCCTCTTCGGCATCCTGATGGCCTTCGGCCACTCCGTGCTCGCCATGAGCGGCGAGGAGACCCTCGCTCAGGTCAACCGCGAGATCGAGCACCCCAAGCTCAAGAATCTCAAACGCGCCGCCATCGTCATCGCGATCTACAGCCTGCTCTTCACCGGACTCGCCACCCTGCTGGCCGGCATGATCATCCCGGATGCGGTGCGCATCCCGGTCTACCGCGACAACCTCATCGCCGGCCTCGCCATGTACATGACCGGCCCGCAGGTCCTGCGCATCATCTTTCGTATCTTCGTCGTCATCGTCGGCTTTCTCATCCTCTCCGGCGCGGTCAATACCTCCATCATCGGTTCCACCGGCGTGCTCATGCGGGTCGCCGAAGACGGAGTCCTCACCGACTGGTTCCGCAAACCGAATCGCCGCTTCGGCACCAGTTATCGCATCATCAATCTTGTCGCCGCACTGCAGCTTTTCACCATCATCGCCACCCGCGGCAATGTCATCACCCTGGGCGAGGCCTATGCCTTCGGTGTCATCTGGAGCTTTACCTTCAATGCTCTCGCTATGCTGGTTCTCCGCTGGAAGTACAAAGGAGATCGCGGCTGGAAGGTTCCACCGAATATTCGCATCGGTTCTACTGAAATTCCTCTGGGCCTGATGTGCGTCTTCGCCGCGCTCTTCAGCACCGCCGTCGTCAATCTCTTCACCAAATCGGTCGCTACCGTCAGCGGCATTGCCTTCACCGCCGTCTTCTTCACCGTCTTCAGCATCTCCGAGCGGCAGAACCAGCGTCGCCATGCGCTCACCGACCGCCAGATGCGCGAGCACTTCCAGCTCGAACATGAAGACACCATCGGCCGCGAGGTGCTGCAGATCCGGCCCGGCTGTCTTATGGTCACCATGCGCGATGCCTCCAATCCCTTCGCGCTCAAATGGGCGCTCGCCCGCACCGATACCGATGAGCAGGATGTCGTCGTCCTTACCGCCCGCATGGTGGGCGCCGGTGGTCCCGAGTTACTCGATGCCTCCGAACAATCTTTCTCCGAGCACGAACAGATGCTCTTCACCAAGGCCGTCTCCGTCGCGGAAAGCTTCGGCAAGCACATCAACCTGCTCGTCGTTCCTGCCGGCGATGTCTTTGCCGCGCTCGTGCAAACCGCAAATTCCCTGGAAGCAGCCTCGGTAGTTTCGGGAATTTCCTCGAAATTGACGCCGCAGGAGCAGGCCTACTATGTCGGCCAGGCATGGGAGGCGCTCCCCGAGCCCAAGCGACAGTTCACCTTTTATGTGGTTATGGAAGATGGCAGCGCGCAGGCTTACCACATTGGTCCGCATGCGCCGCATCTCCAGCCCGATGATGTCCAGCTTGTCCACCGTCTCTGGTTGAACTTCCGCCGCGACCCCGACCTAGCCTCGCTCCATCACAGCGATATCGTAACTTATGCGTTAACACGGCTCGCCTCGGAATATGCGCGCGATAAACAGGAAACCCTCAAGGGCCTGAAACGCAGCACCATCAAGGGCGGATCGCCCACCCCCGCCTTTGGCCGCCCCCAGGCCGCCCGCGAAGGTGCCAATGATTACAACGTGCTTGCGCCAAAACCCAACGCCGATAAGACCGATATTTCTTTCTGATTTTTCCCTTCTCTTCCACCAATAAAAAGTATTTCTGCTTATTTTTCCGTCTTGACTTTTGCGTGATCCTCAAAATTCCTTCATAATGGACTTCGCTTCGCATTTTTATGCGTCGTCAAATGGAGGGTACGTGAAAGTAGAAGAAATACTGGCCGGCATTGACCAGGAGATAGCTCGCCTGCAGCACGCACGCAGCCTGCTCGCCGGCGACCAACCACGCCGCGGGCGTCCCCGTGGGTCGGCATCGAAGAAAGCCGCAAAGGCTGTCAAGACAGCAAAACCGACGGCTCGCAAAAAGCGGAAGCTATCCGCCGAAGGCCGCAAGCGCATTGCAGAAGCCATGCGGAAGCGCTGGGCGGAGCGCAAGAAAGCAGCGGGCGGAAAGTAAGGATTTTTCTTAATTTCTCCTGAAGAAGTCCGCCAGCTTCACACTTACCACGGAACCGGCAGAAAAATCGGATTCGCCCCAGGACCATGCAAAGAAGGCAGCCATCGGCTGCCCTCTTCTGCACCAAGCGGCGTCTCGTACAAATCTCTCTACTGCACGCTCTCACCCGGCTTCGGCGCCACCACCTCAATTCCCGTCCCTTCCAGGTGCGCCTTCAACTCCTCAGGCGTCCCGGTCAGCGCCGGAAATGTTCCGTAGTGCACTGGCAGCACAGTCTTCACGCCCAGATACTTTGCCGCCAAAGCAGCATGTTTCGGTCCCATCGTAAAGTTATCCCCGATCGGCAGTACTGCCACTGCCGGCTCGTATAGCTCCCTGAATAGCTGCATATCTCCAAACAGCGACGTATCCCCGGCAAGATAGATCGTCGGTGCGCCATCGATTGCCAGCACATAGCCGCACGGGTTTCCCGCATAGATCGTCTTCCCGCCATCCACAATGCTCGAAGAGTGCCGCGCCTCCACCATCGATATGCGCACATCCCCAACCTGCAGGTTGCCGCCGTAGTTCATCGGGCTGATGTTCTCCACGCCATGCCCCTGCATCCAGCTCGTCAGCTCGTAAATTCCAACTACCTTCGCCTTCGACTTCTTCGCCACCTTCACCGCATCGTGAAAATGATCGTCGTGCCCATGCGTCAGCAGCAGAAGATCAATCTTCTCCGGCAGCTTATAACCCTTCGGCGAAGAAGGATTGCCTTCAAACCACGGGTCAACCAGAATCGACGTTCCACCCGCCGTCTGCATATGAATGGTTGCGTGGCCCAGCCACGTAAGTGTGCTACCGCCTAAATGCGCCATGCCGTTTCAATCTCCTTCACGGCTAAGATGCAGGCCAACGGCATCTCTGGGCAATTCGCCGCAGCCGATTGGATGAGGAAGAAATTCCCGGCTGGCTTGCCGGCTCGTCCGGCTCAGCAGCACCGTAACCCTGATGAAAACCTAATTCGGTTTCGATCCCGCCGGCTTCTCCGTAGTCTCCTTCGCCTGCCCGCTCTGATCACCGGTCGCATTGCCCTTGTAAATCGAGTACTGTGACTTCGGCCGCTCCATCTTGATCGTGATCAGCTTCGCGTCGGCATTTGCTACGTAGTCGTTGCCGAAGGTCTGGAAGCCGTTCGCGATCACCTGCAACCGCACCGTCGATCCGACCGGAATCACATCCAGCGTCGTCTTCCCATCCAGGTCGGTCTTCAGCTCCATCGCGCCCTGATCCTTCCCCTTTTCATTGATGGGATGAAAGATCACCGCGGCATTGGGAATAGGCTTGCCGTTGGTCGCGCGGATCACGCTGATGTCGATCTTCATCGTCTCCGGCGGAGCCTTGTACTTGCGCCCGCGGCGATCCTGCTGCGAAGCAAACAAAGTGGTGGTCACAATCAGAAAAAGACTGGCAAGGCGAAAGAGGCGGCGCGACGGCATGTCGTCTATTTTAGTGGCTCGCGCCGCCTCTTTTCCACGAATTCCCTGCAGTTGGCATATCTGCTTATGGCTCAACCTCACATCGTCAGAACCACCCGGAACTGTGCCTTGCCGCTCAGCATCCGCGCGTAAGCCTCGGCCGCCTGTTCGAGCGGATAGGTTTCAATCATCGGACGCACCCCGCTCAATTCGGCGAAGCGCAGTGTGTCCTCGGAATCTGTCGGTGTGCCCGACGCCCAGCCTTGAAGCGTCCGGCTCCCATTGATGAGCTGCATCGGCGTGACTTCAATGGGCTCAAATGCCGCGCCAACCACCATCAGCTTGCCGTTCGGTCCCAGACCGTCAATCAGCTCGGACATCGCTTTCGAGCTTGGAGCTGTCGCCAGAATCACCTGAGCCCCGCCCAGCTTTTGCAATGCCTCCGCCGCATTCGTCGCTTTGCTGTCGATATACATGCTGGCTCCCAGCTTCTTTGCGAGCGCCGCATTTTCTCCCCCGCGCCCGATCGCCGCGACTTTGTACCCACACTTGCTCGCAAATTGAATTCCCAGGTGACCCAGACCGCCGATACCCTGCACCGCAACAAGATCACCGGGGATCGCGCCGCTGTGCCGCAGCGCGTTGTAGGTGGTAATTCCCGCGCACAGCAGCGGCGCTGCTTCCACGTCACTGAGACTCTCCGGCATCGCCGCCAGTGCCTCTACCGGAGCCACCATATATTGCTGGTATCCGCCGTCATAGCTGATCCCGGGAATCTTCAGGTTCCGGCAGTTGCGAAAATCTCCGCGCCGGCACGACAGGCACGTGTTGTCCTGGCCGCCGTGCCAACCCACACCGACGCGCTGCCCCTTCTTCCACGCGGCGACGTCCTTCCCCACTTCATCGATCACGCCCGCCACTTCATGCCCCGGAACGCGCGGATACTCAATTCCCGGCCACGCGCCTTCCTTCGTCAGCATATCGCTGTGGCACACACCGCAGGCCTGCACCTTGATCCGCACCTGCCCTGCTCCCGGCGTGGGTATCTCGCGTTCGACGATTTGGAAATCTCCTCCGGGACCGGAAACCTGCGCCACCTTCATCGTTGCGATTGCGACTGCTGTCGTTGCCATAAATCCTCCTGTGGTTCTCGAACATAAGTGGTAAAAACACCTGCTCGTGGGGTGACAAATTTTAGCGGAGTGCTGCCTCAGTGGACGTGTTACCGGGCGTCTTCTCAGGCGTCGGCGATGAATGTTCGTGCGGCCCAGCGTTGATTCAGCCTGAAATCGGAAGCGGGGCGCTCCCGGTCAGCGAGTATACCGCCATATCTCGACCGCGAGTTGAAGAACACCACCCGCCGCATCGGCAGCGGCACCGCCTTCCTCGAATCAGGCGGCTCCTTATCTCAAGCACTTCGTCACGCAGCGAATCTTTCAAGGAAGTGGAAGCGATTCCTTAAGGATGGCCAGGCTCATCGGGCGACCCGCGCTCCTTCCACAGCTTCTCCCAGTTCCAGATCCCGGCCGTCAGCTCGCGCGGCAGCGGATATCCAAGCTGATGCGCAAGCATGCACACTTGCCCGCGATGATGCGCCTCGTGCGAAAGCATGTAGCACAGCATCTCCACTCCCACCGGCCACGGCCGGGCCCATCCATCTCTATGAAACGTAGTGATGCGTCCCTCATCGCTCAGCGCTTGCGCAAGCATCTCCTCACAGCGAGCAGCACTCTCCGCCAATCCTGCTCGCACCTGCTCGGAGGTCGCGTCCGCGCGGTTCAGCTGCCGCGGAACCTTCAAGTGCGGAGCCGTCAGCCTGACCCACTTCGTGCGCACATTGTGCACGTGCGTAAAGATCCCCGCAATCGTGCGAACCTTGCCCGGCGGCGAGGCTCTCCACGCAGCCGGATCAAGTTGCTCAAGAAGCATCTGGTTCATCCGCTCATTGGCCGCAAAGATCCGCACCGCCGCCCGGCCGAGTTCAGTCTGAACCTTGTTGTGGACCTTGGGTTGACGCGTAGCCACGGCACTCTACTCCTATGCGGGCATCGCCTCGCACCCGCATTAAAACATTTTTGTCCCGTAACCTTTCGCAACTCACGCAGCTCAAATGGTTGCGGTGCTCCGTCACCGTCGAACGATGCTTACACCGGCCCTCTGCAGTCGGTCGCCCATTCGCGTGTTTTCTTACCCCCAAGGAGTTGCCACATGAACCGATTTGCTCGTCCCCTGATTTTCACCATAGCTATTCTGGGAATCAGCGCCTTCTGCTCTGCACAGTCCACCGAACTCTCCGCATCCGCCCAGTCGGCCAAGGGTAGCGGCGCTGTCTTCGTTATGAGCAACGACGCCGCCAACAATCAGGTCATCGCCTACGACCGTGCCGCCGATGGTTCCCTGGGCCAAGCCACGCCTTACGACACCAAAGGCCGTGGCAGCGGAGGCGCCACCGATCCCCTCGAGTCGCAGGGCTCTCTCACACTTAGCCAGGACCGCTCACTTCTCTTCGCAGTCAACGCCGGAAGCGGGAATGTTTCCACCTTTAGCGTTCGCGGCTCTCACCTCGCCTTGCTTAGCCACACGCCTTCCGGCGGTAGCGAACCCGTCGCTGTCACCCAGTTCCGGAACCTCGTCTATGTCCTCAACTCCGGCGGGCCTGGCAGCGTCGTCGGCTTCAATCTCGGCCCTGGCGGTCGGCTCACGCAGATCAAAAACTCCACCACCTTCCTCACTGCCAACACCACCGCCGGAGCCTCGCTTGCCGTCAGCCCTGACGGTCAGTTCCTTCTCGTCACCGAACGCCTCGCCAACAACATCGACGCATTCCACCTAAATCCCGATGGCACCCTTGGTCCCATCGTCGTCAACGCGAACCCGGCTCCCGGAACCTTCTCCGTCGCCTTCGCGCCCAATGGAAAGGCCATCGTCTCGGAGACCGGCCCCGCCAACGCCACCAACGGCTCGGCCGTCTCCTCGTACACTGTCGATCCCAACGGCGATCTCACCGCCGTCAGTCACAGCGTCGCTACTTTCGGCGCCGCCAACTGCTGGGACGCCATCACCCCTGACGGAACTCGCGTCTATGTCTCCAACTCCGCTAGCGACTCCATCTCCGGCTTCAACATCGCCAAGGACGGCACGCTCACGCCCATCGGCTCGACCGTGGTCGGCAACAACCCGGCGGGTAGCACCAATCTGGATATCGCAGTCAGCGCCGACGGCAGCTACGTCTACACCATCAACTCACAATCCGGAAACATCGGCATCTTCCGCATCGAGCAGAACGGCACCCTGACCAACCTCGGCCAGGCCGGAGATCTCCCCAAATCGGCCGGCTTCAACGGCATAGCAGCACTCTGACCTCGCAAGGGCAGAAGCAAATGAGGGTCCGGCATAGCCGGACCCTCATTCAATCGCTCTCTCAAATCAATCCACAGAACTCACCGTGAGCGACCAAAGGGAGCGAACCCGGCAGCAGGCGCCCCAGGCGCATCCGCCTCGGACGGCCAGTCCGCCCGAACGGCCAGTTCCCGCCGAGCCGGGCTGTCCATCTTCGCCTTGGTAGCCCACAGCCCCGCAGAAGGCGTGCTGATGTAAAACACCTCTTCGCCATCCGGCATCGTGTTCCAGCCCTCTACCATCCGCTCCGGCGCGTAGCGCGCCAGCGCCTCGCCGAGATCGGCATACTCATACCCCACGCCCTCGATCTCTTTCCTCGTCAAATGTCCCGGAGCATAGCGGATGGTGAACCGCCCCTCGCTCGATCCATGAATCAGATGTGCCGTCGCATGCGCCAGCTCCTGCAGATCCGGCTCGGTCTTGTACAAGCTCAGAATGTGCGGCGTTCCCGTGTATCCGTACTTGCGGATCAACGCATCCACCTCCGGCTGCTCGCCAAAGCGCTCCAGTCCCGGCGCAATCACCAGCAGCTCGCCGCCATCGGCCAGCGCCATCCGCGTGCGATACACCGCCTTGTTCGCCACCCACGTGCTGCGGAACTCATCCGCCTGCATCACCGCCACAATCTTCCGCACTGGCTTGTCGAAGGTCGTAATGTTCTGTGCACGACTCGCGCGCGCCGCCGCTAGATATGTCTCCAGATCGTCACCGACATAGATACCACTTGTGACCAGCTTTTCCTCAGCATCCCGCCGCATCACGATCTGCAGATATACATCCGGCAGATGCCCCAGATACTTTTCTTCCGCCCAGTTGAAGCAGGCCCGCAGCGGCGTCACCAGCGTCCCCAGGTTGTTCTCGATGCCATACACCGCCGCCGCAATGTGCGACGCGCAGAGCGTCCTCTTGCCGCCCAGCCCGATGAAGTAATTCTTGTTGTGATTGGCAAAGCCCAGCACCTCGTGCGGCACCACATGCCCCACGTTGATCACCAGGTCCCACGGCTCCGTCATCAGCTTGGTATTCAGATCGATCGGGATATCCCAGTCCGCCGCGCCGCCCGTCGTCTCCGCCACCATCGCCCCCGGAATCGTCCCCACCCGCGTAACCCCCTCGCGCCAGTTGTGCGGATAAATGATTCGGTTCGGAATGGACCCAAACATCCATCGGTTCTCCGCCTCCGTATGCGGACGGTGCTGTCCCAGGGTCGGGATCACCGCCACCTCACAACCTGCCAATCCCTCATACAGCATCTCGGTGATCCGCCCCGCCCCGCTATGCGCCCGCGTCAGGTCCGGCGGCAGCAGCAAAACCCGCTTCAAATCCCTCTTGATTCGCTTTCGGGCCTGCTCCAGCAGCCGCATCACCGCCCCGCGAATCTCCGCCTCCGTCAGCGCCTCGCCTTCCACCTGAAACCACGGCATGACCCAAACCTCCCAACCTGCCTGACAATCTAACAGCCTTGGCCCACCCCTAACTAGTTTGTCATCCTGAACGTAACCGAAGGTGGAGTGAGGAGCCCGTCCTGAGCCTGTCGAAGGAACCTGCTGTATCTTCCGTTCAATATCGGCGCAAAGCGCCGCTCAGCCAAATGCCCAGCCGTCGGTCCCTTCCCCGCTTACCGCATTAACCTGAGTGCAACACACTCATATTTTCCCTCCGCCCCCTTGACACCACAGGCTCGCGTCCCCTACCTTTGGCAGTTGAAGGGCGACAGTGCTAAAGCCGCTCGCCCCTCAACTCATCGGAAACTTCAACCCGCGCGGCCTAACCCGCGCAACCCAAGAAGGAGAAGCAATGCCAACAGCAACAGCATCCGCAGCGACCACCTTCACCCCGCTGCACGACCGCATCCTCGTTCGTCGTGTCGAAGAGGGCGAGTCCGTGCGTGGCGGCATCATCATCCCCGACACCGCCAAGGAAAAGCCCCAGGAAGGCGAAGTCATCGCCGTCGGCAAGGGCAAGTCCAATGACGAAGGCAAGGTATTTCCCCTCGACGTCAAGGCCGGCGATCGCATCCTCTTCGGCAAGTGGGGCGGCACCGAGATCAAAATCGATGGCGAAGACTTCCTCATCATGAAGGAAGACGAAGTCCTCGGCATCCTCAAGTCCAAGTAATCGACAAATCAATGGATATGTCATCTCGACCGGAGCGTAGCGAAGTGGAGAGATCTGCTTTTCCTCTGGTTCACGAGTTAGACCAAGTTAGATAACTCCGCCCTGACTCGCGGAGAGCAATGAAGGAGAAAGCAATGGCAAAGCAAATTCTGCACGGCGAAGACTCGCGTCAGGCCATCCTGCGCGGCGTCAACACTCTGGCCGACGCAGTGAAGGTCACCCTCGGCCCGAAGGGCCGCAACGTCGTCATCGAGAAGAAGTTCGGCTCGCCCACCATCACCAAGGACGGCGTCACCGTCGCCAAGGAGATCGAACTCAAGGACGCGCTCGAGAACATGGGCGCCCAGATGGTTCGCGAAGTAGCTTCGAAGACCTCCGACGTCGCCGGTGACGGCACCACCACCGCAACCGTGCTCGCGCAGGCCATCTACCGCGAAGGCGTCAAGACCGTCGCGGCCGGTGCCAACCCCATGGCCCTCAAGCGCGGCATCGACAAGGCTGTCGAAGCCATCGTCGGCAAGCGCGATGCGGACGGCAACGTCCAGGGCGGAGCGCTTTCGAAGTTCTCGAAGCCCGTCTCCGGCGACATGATCGCGCAGGTCGGCACCATCTCCGCCAACTCCGACTCCACCATCGGTACCATCATCGCCGAGGCCATGAAGAAGGTCGGCAAGGATGGCGTCATCACCGTCGAAGAGTCGAAGACACTCGAGACCCAGCTTGAAGTCGTCGAGGGCATGCAGTTCGATCGCGGCTATCTCTCGCCTTACTTCGTCACCGATCCTGATCGCATGGAAGCCACGCTCGAGGACGCATACATCCTCATCCATGAGAAGAAGATCTCCACCATGAAGGACCTGCTGCCCCTGCTCGAGCAGACCGTGCAGACCGGCAAGCCCCTCGTCATCATCGCGGAAGACGTCGACGGCGATGCACTCGCCACCCTCGTCGTCAACAAGCTGCGTGGCTCGCTCAAAGTCGCGGCCGTCAAGGCCCCCGGCTTCGGCGATCGCCGCAAGGCCATGCTCGAGGACATCGCCAAGCTCACCGGCGGCAAGGCCATCACCGAAGACCTCGGCATCAAGCTGGAGAACGTCAAGCTTGAGGATCTCGGCCGCGCCAAGCGCATCACCATCGACAAGGACAACACCACCATCGTCGAAGGCAAGGGCGACTCCAAGGCCATCGAAGGCCGCGTCAAGGAGATCCGCAACCAGATCGACAAGACCACCTCCGACTACGACCGCGAGAAGCTCCAGGAGCGCCTCGCCAAGCTGGTCGGCGGCGTCGCCGTCATCAAGGTGGGCGCAGCAACCGAAACCGAGATGAAGGAGAAGAAGGCTCGCGTTGAGGACGCCATGCACGCCACCCGCGCTGCAGTCGAGGAAGGTATCGTCGCCGGCGGCGGCGTCGCTTTCCTTCGCTCGGCCAAGGATGTCGACGACCTCGTGAAGTCCCTCACCGGCGATGAGAAGATCGGGGCACAGATCGTTCGTCGCGCCATCGAGGAGCCCATCCGCCAGATCGTCGGCAACGCCGGTGAAGAGGGCGCGGTTGTCGTGGGCAAGATCCTGGAGAACAAGGAACCCAACTTCGGCTACAACGCCAGCACCAACGAGTACGAGGACCTGGTCAAGGCCGGCGTCATCGACCCCACCAAGGTCACCCGCACCGCTCTGCAGAACGCAGCCTCGATCGCCGGCCTCATGCTGACGACCGAAGCCATGGTCTCGGAAATCCCCGAGCCCAAGCAGGCTGCCCCAGCCGGCCACGGCGGCGGCATGGGCGACATGTACTAATCGAATCCGGGTGCCCCATCCTGGCGCAGCTAGGGTGGGCCAACCAGGTGAGATCGATCCGGTGTCCGATCAGAACTCAGTTACAAGTAGCAACAGAAAGCCCTCGCGCAAGCGAGGGCTTTTTCCTTAGTCTTTCACCCAGTAGTAGCCAATCCACACCGATAGCATACCCTGCTGCGTAAGCATCAATCGCGGATTCCAGTCGCTCTGCCATGGGTTGAAGTCCTGCGCTTCCTGATACTGTCCGGGCATTGTCAGCGGGGTCTTCGAATACCAGATTCCCGTGGTTTCATCCCGGCGGATCACGTGATAGTTTATGCCCCGAGAGTCGCACTTGAAGGCGATCAGGCGCTTGCCCGGCTGGCTTCCGGCCGCTGGCTCTATTGGCGAAGCGACTTCCGCTGCTCCGTCGGCAACTATTGCCGCCTTCAGCTTCGCCGGATCGACCTGTCCGTTCTCCAGGAATATGCCGCTTCCAGGGTCTTTGCTTGTGCCTGTCAAATCCAGTGCGTATGCGTAACAGTTCTCATTCGACCATGTCTTCCCAAAACCCGGACCCATACAATCAATGCCTCCTGCTACGTAAAACCGCAAAGAGGGTAGATTATTCCCGGGGTGACGCTGGATTCTCCATAAACAGAAATGAGGTGTACGCAGCTGGCTGTCCGCGTTGCTCGTGGCGGGTCCGGCCCTTAGATGTTGGTGCATTTCTAAAGCGGCTTTTTGTTACGGGAAGCCGAGTTGAGCTTCCATATGCGACAATCCTCCAGTTAACGCGGAACCCAACGTTCGTTGTCTTCCCAGTTCGTTGTCTTCCCAGTTCGTTGTCTTCCCAGTTCGTTGTCTTCCCAGGAGCAGCCCACATGACCCAAGAATCCCAAAAAGTTCTAACCTTTGAAATCGGGCGTGACGGCGACACCACCCTGGTGAAGTGTCACGGCAGGTTAGTAGCAGGCACAAGCGAAGAATTCTACCAAGAGGTAAAACCGCTGCTTCCTCAGACAAAACGAATCATTGTCGACCTGGCAGAGCTTACCTACGTGGATAGCATGGGGCTTGGCGCGTTGGTGCGACTCTATCTATCTGCTCGACACGAGGGATGCGAGTTCAAGTTGCTTCACCTCGGGAAGCAGGTTCGCAATGTGCTGAAGATGACCAACCTTCTTTCGGTCTTCGCCCAAGCGGAAGAACACGGCATTAACATTGCTTGATGGTGGGCGCCTGACGCCGCGTTGAAATGAGCGACGGGCTTTTCCGTTACCACAAGCCTGTACATTATTTGTCCGTGAACTGGCTGATCTGACTGTTCCCAAATCGCATGGCAGAGGCAAAGATAGCGGCAGGGCCCCTTGCATCAAACTGAAGGGAAGCTCGGAGGAACCCATGAAATGCCGACTTGCTCTCGTCGTGATGACAGTGCTCCTTGGGCCCAGTGTCGGGCTATTCGCGCAACAAGATTCTTCAGCAGCGTCCTTTCCGGAAGCATCCAGTGAGATTGTTAACTTTTGGGTCGCGTACTGGGCAAAACCAACACCGGTTATCTTTGGTCCGCAGCAGGAATCGTTCGACAGCAACATGCACGAAGTCTCCTTCCCTTTCGATATCTTTAACAACCCTCTGGACCCGAGCATCCTCGATGCCGATGCCCAATGGCTGAAAGATCATCCAGCGAATCACCTGTACATCGAGGGTTACGCCTCCGCGGAAGGCAACCCAGGCTATAACCTCACACTCTCAAAGCGTCGAGCGGATTGGGTTAGACAATCTCTGATCAGTAAGGGCGTTGCGGGAGATCAGATTCTGCTGGCAACAGGATGGGGGCACACCTATCCAGTCTGCGCCGAACTCGACCAGCAATGCTTGAGTAAGAACCGCCTCGTCCGGTTTATTTACTCTCCACGCTGAGAGTCCTGCGCGGACGGCGAAACGCGACCTCCGGTCGCCAGTCCGCTGTCCGATCTGAATCAGTCGTTGCTACAAACAAAAGCCCCTCGCGTGAGCGAGAGGCCCTAGAACTGGAGGTTCCACGGCCGGGTGCCGGGTGCCCCATCCTAGCGCAGCTAGGGTGGGTCTGTTCTCCTCAAAGTGATCCTTGATATTCCGTTGTAATACAGCGTATGCTTTAAGCATGCAGCAGAAGACAGTCACCTTCCGCGCCCCCGGCAGCAAGATAAAAGCCCTGGATTCCCTCGCCGCCCTCCAGCAGCGCGACCGCAGCTTCGTCCTCAACGAAGCCGTGGATCAGTATCTCTCCCTGAATGAGTACCACGTCGCCCTCATTAAGGAAGGCATCCGCCAGGCCGATGCCGGCCAACTCATCCCTCACGAGGAAGTGCGCCGACGCCTCACCTCTCTTGCAAAGCCAGCGGCCACGCGAAAACCAAGAAAGAAAGCCTGATAGCCGCTTGCACCTGCCCGCAGACATCCATTGGACCCCGCTTGCCGAGGCGGAAGCGCGGGAGATCCATCGCTATATCGCCGTGGACAGCGTTGCGGCGGCAAATCGTCAACTCGATCTGGTCCTTGAATCAATCCAGGGTCTCAGCATGCTTCCCGGGAAGGGCCGTACCGGAAGAGTTCACGACACTCGCGAGCTGGTAGTTCCAGCAACGCCCTATATCGTCGTTTACCGCTTGAAACTCACTGGCATTCAGATACTTTCTATCCTCCACGGCGCGCGCCGCTGGCCTTCGCGATTCTCTGAGGAATAAACCGAGGGTGCCCCATCCTAGCTGGCTAGGAGCCTGCCCTGAGCCTGTCGAAGGGTGGGGATGTTCCACCCAAAATCCAGTCGGCCCAAAATGGGCCCACCACAGCAAAAACCTGCCATTTAATCCCACCCAATTCGCTACACTAGAAATAGAGAACTAAAACAAACTCCAGCCAAATCAAACGAGATCCCAAAAAGCCACCGCCGCGGTGGCTTTTTTGCGTTCCCGGCATAGTTTGGCCAGCGTTTTGTGGCAGCTAACTCCTTCCGCAAGACATATTTACGCGTAACTCATTTAGAAAGACATATTTAATGCTCGGAAGACCACTCAACCTCATGATTCGACTGCTCATATACCGGGCCCTCCCGCACCGGAGGGGGGTGGGGGGTAGTAGTCACGTTACCGAGCCTGCCTTGGTTGATCTCGACGATCCACAACAGCGCGCTATCGCGCGCGCCCAGCTCCACCCCTTGTCATCCCGACCGGAGCGGCAAAGCCGCGAAGTGGACGGATCTGCTGTGCCAGCCAATCTCGACGATCCACAACAGCGCGCTATCGCGCGCGCCCAGCTCAGAAGGGAGCTCAAATGTATCCGCAATGTCGACATGTTCACCCTAATGGGGAAAGTTGCCACGCAGCCGCGCTCAAGGGCAGCCACTGGTGCTACTTCCACAACCGCCTCCACGAGCGCTACCGCTCGCAGCAGGCGCGTCACCGCCTGCACAGCCAGCGCGACGCCTCGGGCCGCTTCACGCCCACGCCGTCTTCCGACACCGCGCTCGTCCCCGCCAGCGACTACGGCATCATCCCGGTCGGAGCACCCAGTGGCTGTCATCCTGAGCGGAGCGAAGGATCTGCAGTTTCCTCACACTCGCCGCTCAACACACCCTTCAGTCTCCCGCCCATCGAGGACAGCGCCTCCGTCCAGCTCGCCCTCGCCGAAGTCCTCGAAGCCCTCGCCGCCGACCAGATCGACGCAAAACGAGCTGGCCTGCTCCTCTACGGCCTGCAGGTCGCCTCGGCGAATGCGAAGCACGTCCATCTCCATCGCAGCTCCATCCAGTCGGTCAGCTACACCGCCGACGGCATCGCCCTCGCCCCACAGGAGTACGGCTGGGACGTGGAAGACATCGAAGACGAAGACGATCAGGAAGACGAGGACGAGGACGAGGAATCGGCAGACTAGATGGAAGCAGTCGTCGAAAAATGAGCCACTGGTAAGCGGTATCGGGGAACATCCGCCCGCGATCCCCCGTATCACCGCCGCAGAGGCTCTTGATGGAAACCTTGCGGCAGGACATTGCCTATGCGCTGCGCCAGATGCGCCAGTCCCCCGTCTTCACCCTGACCGCCATGCTCACGCTGGCGCTCGGCATCGGCGCAACGACCGCGATCTTCTCGCTCATCCACACGGTGATGCTGAAGTCGCTGCCGGTGGTCGATCCGGCCACGCTCTATCGCATCGGCGAAGGCCAGGATTGCTGCGTCGAAGGCAGCCCGCAGGACAACTGGGGGATGTTCTCCTATCCCTTCTATCTGCGGCTGAAGGAGTCCACGCCGGAGTTCGCGGAGCTTGCCGCGTTCCAGGCCGGCGGCTCGGAGTTCAGCGCGCGTCGCGGTGAGAGCGACCGCGTCGCCAAGCCGATCCGCGGCGAGTTCATCACCGGGAACTACTTCTCAACCTTCGGGATTAACGCCTTCTCCGGCCGCACCATCGTCCCCTCCGACGACCAGCCGACGGCAGCGCCGGTCGCCATGCTCAGCTATCGCGCATGGCAGCAGCGGTACGGCTCCGATCCGAAGATCGTCGGCTCGCCCATGATCCTCGATGGTCACGCGGTCACGATCGTCGGCATCACGCCTCCCGGCTTCTTCGGCGAGACGCTGCGCAGCGATCCGCCGGAGGTTTGGGTTCCGCTCCAGCAGGAGCCGGTCTTCCGCGGAAAGAACTCTCTTCTGCACACCTTTCCGGCGTGGCTGCGCGTCATCGGCCGGCTGAAGCCCGGAGCCACACCGGATGCGCTTCCCTCGCGCCTCACCAGCCTGATCCGGGTGTGGCTGGTGGATGAGAGCGGCATGCCGGCGGAGTGGATGACCGGGATCAAAGCGGGGCTCGCGAGGCAGAACATCAAGGTCGTTCCCGCCGGCACCGGTGTGGGCGTGATGAAGGCCAATTACGCGGACAGCCTGCACATCCTCCTCGCTGTCTGTCTGCTGGTGCTGCTGATCGCGTGCGCGAACATCGCCAATCTGCTGCTGGCGCGCGGCACGGCACGCCGGGCGCAGACCGCGGTCCGGCTCGCGCTCGGCGCGAATCGCCGCCGGCTGATCCGGCAGTCGCTGACCGAGAGCGTCGTGCTCTCCGTATTCGGCGGCATCGCGGGCCTCGCCGTGGCGTATCTCGGCGTCAAGGCGATCGTCGCGCTCGCCTTTCACGGAGCGAAGTATGTGCCGATCGATGCCGCGCCCTCGCTCCCGGTGCTGGGCTTCGCGTTCGCCTTATCGCTGGTGACGGGCATGCTCTTTGGCACCGCGCCGGCGTGGCTCGCGTCGCGCACCGAGCCGGCGGAGGCGCTGCGCGGCGCCAACCGTACCACGCGCGATCGCTCCTCGCTCTCGCAGAAGGTGCTGGTCATCGTGCAGGCGACGCTCTCGGTAGTGCTGCTGGCCGGCGCCGGCCTGCTGACCCATAGCCTGGACAAGCTGCAACACCAGGACTTCGGCTACCAGACCGACCATCGCGTCACCATCAGCCTGACCGCGCCGTTTTCGTCATACCCGCAGCCAAAGCTGGATGCGATGTATCGCGAGCTCGAGGACCGGCTGTCGCATATTCCGGGCGTCGAGCGAGCGGCGCTTGCGCAGTACACGCCCCTGCAGGACAACTGGGGCGAGATCGTGATCCGCCAGGGCCACGGCATGCCGAATATGAACGAGGAGGGCATTGGCTCGTCATGGGACCACGTGAACCCCGGCTACCTGGAGACGCTGGCCGAGCACATCGTGCGCGGACGCTCGCTCACCGAGCAGGACACCGCAACGACCGAGAACGTCGTCGTGGTCAACGAAGCCTTCGTGAAGAAGTTTTTCAAGCCAGGCGAAGAGCCGCTGGGCGCGCATTTCGGTCTGGATCTGCCGCGATACAGCAATACCTTCGAGATCGTCGGAGTGGTCCGGAACGCGAAGTACATGGACCCGGCAAGCACCGAGCCGCCGCGCCCTCTATTTTTTGTACCGCTGGCACAGCGAAACCACTATGACGCGCCGCTCATGCAGACCATCGATGACAGCACGCATTACATCGAAGGCGCGGTGCTGAAGCTGAACGGCAGCATGGAGGGGTTGGAATCCGAGGTGCGCCATGTCTTCAGCGATGTGGACCCGAACCTCACGCTCTTGAGCATCCAGAGTCTGCAGGACCAGGTGGACTCGAACTTCGATCAGCGGCGCGCCGTCGCACGCATGACCGGGCTCTTCGGCATCCTGGCGCTGCTGCTGGCGGCAGTCGGGCTCTACGGCGTGACGGCGTACACGGTGGAGCGGCGCACCAGCGAGATCGGGGTGCGGATGGCACTCGGAGCAAACCGCATGAATGTGATCCGGCTGGTGCTGCGCGGGGCGTTTCTGCAGATCCTTATCGGTCTGCTGATCGGCATTCCGGTCTCGATCGCGTGTTCGAAACTGATCTCCGCACAGCTCTATCAAGTGAAAGGATGGGACCCGCTGGTGCTCGGGGGATCGATCCTCGCGCTCAGCGTCTGCGCCTTCTTCGCCAGCATCATCCCGGCGCAGCGGGCGGCCTCGATCAATCCGGTGAAGGCGCTGCGCACGGAATAGCCGGCGCACAAAGCAGAGCAGAACGGAGTAGAGGAGAACAGGCGTAGTCTAGAAGCCAGGGGTTTGCTTTGCGTCGTCTCGGTCTACGTCGTTTCTGGCTGCTGCTGGTTGCCGTCTCACTTGCCGTTCCTGCCTTCGCACAGTATTCAGCCGATAAGCCGCTCGGAGCATCGGCGCAATCCACGCCTGCATTTCTGAAGAACGCCGGGCTCGACCAGCGGCTGGGCACTCAGATCCCGCTCAACCTGCGCTTCCGCGACAGTACGCAAGCCGACGCGCCGCTGGGACGGTACTTCGGGCGCAAGCCGGTAGCGCTGGCGCTGGTGTACTTCAAGTGCGCGATGCTGTGCCCGCAGGTGCTGCATGGGCTGGCCAACTCGCTCGCACAGACGGGTTACACGCCGGCGCGCGACTACGACGTGGTCGTCGCCAGCATCGACCCGAGCGACACGCCGGCCGATGCTGCCACCGCGCGGCAGAAGTTCATCACGGAGCTTGGCGGGAATGTTCCTGCGGACAGCGTGCACTTCCTGACCGGCGCGCAGCCGGAGATCACGGCGCTGGCCAACTCGGTGGGCTTCCATTATGTACGGGTGCCCGGGCCTGACGGGAAGATGACCCAGTTTGCGCACTCGAGCGTGATCATGGTCGCGACGCCCGAGGGCAAGCTCTCAAAGTATCTGACCGGCGTGGAGTATCAGCCGCGCGATCTGCGGCTGGCGCTGCTCGAGGCGAGCGATCATCGCATCGGCTCGCCGACTGACCTGATCCTGCTTTACTGCTGCAGCTACTCGCCGAGCGAGGGCCGCTACACCGTCTCGGTGCTGCGCGTGCTAGGGCTCGCGGGCATGGCTTCCCTATTTGGACTTGCGGCGATGCTCTACCTGCTGTCGCGCAAGCCAAAGGTGAAGACGGCCGCTTAGAGCATTTTTCCTATAGGTGTAGATCAGTCAGCAGTAGTTCTTAGTATTAGGAAAAATGCTCTAGGGCTGAGGGTTGCGGGTGACCAGCATCTGCGCTGCCCGGCTGAGCAGACGGCGCAGCACGCTGTCGTTGTCGTAGCCGGAGGTCCAGGCGCGGCGCTGCCCTGCCGCGGCAATGCGGGCGCGCGCCGGTTCGTCATTCAAATAGCGATCGATTTTGGCGCAGCACTCTTCGAAATCGGAGAAGAAAACGGCTTCCTCGTCCTCGCGGAAGCAGGCCTGGTGTTCCGGCGTGCGCTCGGCCAGCAGGAAGCCTCCGCACGCGGTGATCTCGAAAGCCTTCTGCGCCACCTGATCGCGATTGCTGCTGGTCACGAAAGCGAGATTGATACGAGAGCGCCAGATGGCCTCGCGGTAGGCATCGCCGATCAGCTCGCCGACGCGGAAGGTGGCTGCAAAGGCGTCGGGCGACAGCGCCGCTTGCCAGTGCGGGCGCGAGCCTGAGATCTCGACTGGTTTTCCGGCCCGCCACAGACGTGTCAGAAAGTCGGCGCGGTCGTCGTAGGGAGTTCCAATGAACGAAACCATGCGGTCACGTCGCGCGTCGCTCCAGCCGGTCTCCGGAGGGTAATGGACGGTCCGCTCAAAGCTGGTCTGGATACGAACGACCTCCCGCGCACCGGCCATCCGATATTCCTCCAGGTTGACATCGCGCTGCACACCGGTCAGATCAAAGCCGGAAACCGTGCGGCGGTAGAGCCGCCAGCCAGGATCATTGCGCGGGCCGAGGGGATCGTCGATCACGAAGTCAATGCAAAAGACTCCGCTTTGACGCAGACGCCGCAGTGTTTTCGGCCACAGTTGGAGGGCCTTGTCAAAGATCACTACCTCGGTTCGTTCACGTTGCACAATGGTAAGCAAATCGCGGTTAAAGCGCGACACTTCAGGCCCCATCTGGAGGCGGAATTGCACTTTGCCGAGGATGCCCGGTGCGCCATATGGATTCCGGTCGAGCACTGCGACATGCGCAAGGCCCAGCCGATGAAGAGCACCCAGCCGGTAAACGCCGAACTGGTTGGGCGTGAGGCTCGTGACAAAGAGCACACGCAGACGCGCGAGCGTCTCCTCCTCCTTTTGCATCGATCCCTCGCTCCCACGGTTTCGGAATACGCTATCGTACCGGAGCTGGAAGCACCATCAGCGATCGATTGCACCGCCACGCCGCATCCACCGCTTTTGTCGTATCCTGTGAAAACAGCATAAATTCGCGAGACCCGCCGTCGGGGCCATCTCTGTTGCTGTGATACTTTCATTGGGGAAATCCGGCACCGCCGCCCCATCCGGAGGAACAACACATTGTCCAAGAGCATGGTGCCGAAGCGCCTCTTCTTCACCAAGGGCGCGGGGAGGCATAAAGAGCGCCTGACATCTTTTGAGCTGGCACTGCGCGATGCCGGTATCGCCGCGCAGAATCTGGTTCGCGTCTCATCCATCTTTCCGCCGAATGCCAAGCTTGTTCCGCGCAAAGAGGGTGTGGAGTATCTCTCACCGGGCGAAGTGGTCTTCGCCGTCGTGGCGGAGAACTCGACGCGCGAGCCGCACCGCCTCGTCGCGTCGAGCATCGGCGTCGCCATTCCCAGCGATCGCAATACCTACGGCTACCTGAGCGAGCACCACAGCTTCGGCGAAACCGAGGAGCAGGCCGGCGAGTATGCCGAAGAGCTGGCGGCCGAGATGCTGGCCACCACGCTGGACGTGGACTTCGACCCGGACAAAAGCTGGGACGAGAAGAAGGAGATCTACCGCATCTCGAACAAGATCGTCCGGACCGCGAACGTCACGCAGTCGGCCATCGGCGACAAACGCGGCCGCTGGACGACCGTGATCGCCGCGGCGATCCTGATCTTCGAGTAGCCCGCTCACCTGACAAACTAAAGGCGCGGGGCTCCGGTCTCGCGCCTTTCGCTTGCGTCGAGCATCAAGAACTATCGAGGATTTCGAAAACAACATGCCCACTGCTTTGAAATACCGCATCGGCCTGGTGCAGATGTCCTGCGGGCCGGACCCGGACGCGAATCTGGATAAGGCTGCGGACCGCGTTCGCGAGGCCGCGCGTGCCGGAGCGCGCGTGATCTGCCTGCCGGAGCTCTTTCGTGCGCAGTATTTCTGCCAGCGTGAGGACACCGCATTGTTCGATCTGGCGGAGCCAATCCCAGGCCCCAGCACAGAGCGGTTGGCCGCGGTAGCGCGTGAGGAGCATGTGGTGGTGATCGCTTCGCTCTTCGAGCGGCGCGCCGCTGGGCTCTATCACAACACCGCGGTGACGATTGAAGCCGACGGATCGATCGCCGGTATGTATCGCAAGATGCACATCCCGGACGATCCGCTCTACTACGAGAAGTTCTATTTCACGCCGGGGGATCTCGGCTTTCGCGCGCAGGACACCTCCGTCGGGCGGGTGGGCACGCTGGTCTGCTGGGACCAGTGGTACCCGGAGGGCGCGCGCATTACCGCGCTGCAGGGGGCGAATGTGCTCTTTTATCCGACAGCGATCGGCTGGCATCCGGCGGAAAAAGACGAGTACGGTGCCGCGCAATACGAGGCGTGGCAGACCATCCAACGCGCGCATGCCATCGCGAATGGCGTCTACGTGGGCGCGGTGAACCGGGTGGGCTGGGAGAACGGCGATGTGCGGGGCAATCGCGTCGAAGGACCGGGCCTCGAATTCTGGGGTGGCTCTTTCATCGCCGATCCCTTTGGCCGCGTTATCGCCAAAGCACCGCACGATCGCGAGGACATTTTGATCGCCGAAGTCGATCCCCAAGCGCTTGAGGAACAGCGGCGCCACTGGCCCTTCCTGCGCGATCGCCGCATCGATGCCTATGCGCCCATCGTGCAGCGATTCCTCGATCCGCCATTGAGTTCTAAGGTGGACGTGAAGTGAGTGTGGTTCTCGAATCGCAGAACGCGACACCGCGCTCGCTCGGCTATCACATGCCCGCCGAGTGGGAGCGGCACACCGCAACCTGGATTGCGTGGCCGCACAACGCCAGCGACTGGCCGGGCCGCTTTCAGCCGATCCCGTGGGTGTATGCGGAGATCGTGCGGCAACTGACCGCCGTCGAGCAGGTCCACATCCTGGTCCAGAATGCCGACGCAGAGAAGCGCGCGCGGGGTGTGCTGAAGCGCGCGCAGGTGAGCACAGCGACCGTGCACTTCCATCATTGGCCGACCAACCGCGTGTGGACGCGCGATTCGGGACCGATTTTCGTGAAGAAGCAGGGTGCGCTCGCGATTACGAACTGGAAATTCAATGCATGGGCGAAGTATCCGGACTGGGAGCTGGACAATGCCCTGCCCCGCCGTGTAGCGGAGATCCTGCAACTGCCGTCGTTCACACCCGCGGTTACGCTTGCCGACGGCACACGGCATGAGCTCGTGCTCGAAGGCGGCAGCATCGACACCAATGGCGAAGGCGTGTTGCTGACGACTGAGGAATGCCTGCTCAGCCCGATCCAGCAGCGCAATCCCGGCATAAGCCGCGAACAACTGGAGCAGGCCTTCCACGAGTATCTCGGCATCGACCAGGTGCTGTGGATGAACCGGGGCATCGCGGGCGACGACACGCACGGTCACGTCGATGACATCACACGATTTGTTGACCCAAACACAATCGTTACCGTGGTGGAGACGAATCGGGCGGACGACAACCACGAACCGCTAGCCGAGAATCTCGACCGGCTGCGCGCCGCGCGCAACCGCGAAGGTCAGCCCTTCCGCATTGTGGAACTGCCGCTTCCCTCACCCGTAATCTTCGAGGGCCAGCGGCTGCCGGCCAGCTATGCAAACTTCTATATCGCAAACGGGCTGGTGCTGGTCCCTACCTTCAACGACGCGAACGACCGCCACGCGCTGAATACCCTTGCAGAGGCCTTTCCGCGCCATCGGATCGTCGGCATCCACTGCGTCGACTTCATCTGGGGACTGGGCGCGCTGCACTGCATGACGCAGCAGCAGCCGGCGGTGTGAGGGATGACCGATCTCGAGCTGATGCGGGCCGCGCTCGACGAGGCGCGCGCTGCCGAGGCGGCTGACGAGGTCCCCATCGGAGCAGTCGTTCTGTTTGACGACCGAATCATCGCGCGTGGACAGAACCGCGTGCTGCGCGACAATGACCCCACGGCGCACGCCGAGATCGTCGGGCTGCGAGCGGCGGCGCATGCCCTCGGCAACTACCGGCTTGGCGGATGCACGCTGGTCTCGACCCTTGAGCCCTGCGCGATGTGTGCGGGCGCCATGATCCATGCGCGCATCGACCGGCTGGTGTTCGCAGCCGACGATCCCAAGGCCGGCGCGGCAGGCTCGGTGCTCAGCGTGTTGAATCATGCCGCCCTGAATCATCAGATCGCGCTGGAACGCGGGCTGCTGGCCGAGGAAAGCGCGGCGTTGTTACGAGAGTTCTTTCAGCGTCGCCGATCGTCATCTACCACCTGAGCCAACCATCATTCCCAATCGTTTCATCCACCAAGTATCATGCAGCGCATGCAGGTTCTTGTTTACTCCGCCGCCTGGTGCCGCGATTGCCGCGAGGCGAAGCGCTTTCTGGAAGAGCACCAGATCGCCTACACCGAGATTGATATTGAGCAGGTGCCCGGCGCCGCCCAAGAGGTGCTGCGTCACGTGGGGAAGCGCGCCATTCCACAGTTCGTCGTGGATGGCAGATGGGTGCAGCCCTATCGGCCCGGCATCGGCTTTCTGTACCAGGAGATGAGCGAGTTGCTGGGCGTTGCTGTCTGACGCTCGCTCTCAGGAAATGCTCGTCACGTCGGCGTCCGTAGAACCAGGATCGTTCAGAATGGCGCGCGCGTCGTCCTCCTCTGCCGCGCTGACCTGCAGCAGCACGCCATCGAGCCCATTGCCGTAGAGCAGACCCGCGTTTTCGCCGACGAGGAAGCAGCGGATGCCCGCCGAATCCAGCCGTCCCTTGGCCAGTTCCGCCTGCAACATGTCCCTGAAGCGCTCGATCGTCACCATCTGCTCGCCTGACTGTTCCAGCGGCTGCTTTGCCATCGTTTCGCCTCCTGTGCGGTGATATTGGATGCATACCAGATAAGATTGTGTGTCAAAGAAAAGGAGCAAGACAAGCTTGATCGCACGCTATACACGGCCCGGCATGGGCGCCATCTGGACGGATGAGAACAAGTATCGCATGTGGCTGAAGGTGGAGACCGCCGCCTCTGATACGTTGGCGGAAGACGGCATCGTGCCCCGCGAGGCCGCAGCGGCCATCCGCGACAAGGGCGACTTCGACCTGAAGCGCATCTTCGAGATCGAAGCCGAAGTGAAACACGACGTGATTGCCTTCACGACGGCGGTTGCGGAGAAGATCGGCCCCGAGGCGCGCTGGCTGCATTACGGCCTTACGTCGAACGATGTAGTGGATACCGCGCAGGCCCTGCAGGTGAAGGCGGCATCCGGGCTGCTGCGCCAGGGCATCCTCGGACTGAAGGAGGTGCTAAGGCGGCGTGCGCTCGAGTTCCAGCACACCCCGATCATCGGCCGCACGCACGGCGTTCACGCGGAGCCGACGACCTTCGGCCTGAAGCTGCTGAACTGGTACGCCGAGATCGAGCGCGACCTGGTTCGTTTCGACGCGGCAGCCGAGGATATGCGGGTCGGCAAGCTCTCCGGTGCGGTGGGCACCTTTGGCCATCTCAAGCCGGAGCACGAACTCCGCATCTGCGAGCGGCTGGGATTGAAGCCCGCAGCGGTGGCAACACAGGTGATCCAGCGCGACCGCCACGCTTACTACATATCGACCTTGGCCGTACTGACTGCGACCTTAGACAAGATCGCGACGGAGATCCGTCACCTGCAGCGCACGGAGGTGCGTGAGGCGGAGGAGTTCTTCTCAGAGAAGCAGAAGGGCTCGAGCGCGATGCCACACAAGCGCAACCCCATCACCTCGGAGCAGATCAGCGGGCTGGCGCGCGTGGTGCGCGCGAATGCGCAGGCCGCGTTTGAGAATGTGGCGTTATGGCACGAGCGGGACATCTCGCACTCGTCGGTCGAGCGCGTCATCTTCCCCGACTCGACCATCCTGGCCGATTACCTGCTGGCGAAGACGACCTCGCTCATCGACAAGCTGCTGGTCTATCCGAAGCGCATGCTGCGCAACCTGGAGAGCACGGGCGGGTTGATCTTTTCCGGTCAGTTGCTGCTCGACCTGGCGGAGTCCGGCATGTCGCGAGAGGATGCATACCGGCTGGTGCAGTCGCATGCGATGCGCGCGTGGCGCGAGGAGTTGGTCTTCCGCGATCTGGTCGCGCACGACCCGGAGATTACAGCGCGGCTCTCGCCGGAGAAACTGGCCCGCACCTTCGATCTCGAACGGCAACTGCGCAACGTGGACGCCATCTTCTCCCGGGTGCTGAAGTACGAGGCTGTGCCTGCATGAACATCACTGTCGCGGTGACAGGAGCGAGCGGCGCAGTCCTGGCGCAGCAGCTTCTGCGGGCGCTGGAGGCGGATGCTCGCGTTTCGGGAGTTGATTTCATTGCGTCCGAGGGTGCGCTGCGCGTCATCGCAGAGGAGCTGCAGCTCTCCGGCCGCAATGAACTGCTGGAGAAGCTTCTCGGCGGACCTGCGAAGAAGATACGGCAGCATGCGGAGCAGGATATCGGCGCATCGATTGCGAGCGGCAGCTATCCGTCCGCGGGAATGATCGTGCTTCCCTGCTCCATGGGGACGCTGGCCGGCATTGCGAACGGCATAGCAGGAAATTTAATTGAGCGCGCGGCCGACGTGTGCTTGAAGGAGCAACGGCCGCTGCTGCTGTGCGTGCGCGAGACGCCCTTCAATAAGATTCACCTGCGCAACATGCAGCTTGCCGCGGATGCGGGCGCGACGATCTTTCCGGTCATCCCGGCCTTCTACAACGAGCCGGTCTCGACCGCGGATATGATTCGCAACTTCGTGGATCGCGTGCTCGCGCACTTCGGGCTGCCGCAGCCGGGCGCGTTTGTCTGGAAGCCGGGCGCAGCGAGATGAGGGATAGAACATTCAAATTCGTGAAGTGGATACTGGTCGCCGTTCTCGGGATTGTTCCGCTAACAATTCTTGGAAGACTGCAGTGGGCCAGCATGAGGCCAAGCAGACCATCATGGATGCCGATCTCATCCGTGTGGATTTCAGGTCCTCACACTCCTTTGGAGTTTCATCGAGTAGGGCAATGGGTAGGTTGCCTCGCGGATTCTCCGTATTCAGCCAAATGCTCGTTTGTCGATGGAGAGGGTCATCTAATCTGGCAAGGCCGCATGATCCGGTTATCGGGAAAGAACATACATGATCTCTCTATACGCTCGGGGCAAGATGCGTTTTCTGTCAAATGGTCTAGGAAAGAAGATCGCCCCATCAGGATAGTTCACCTTACAGATGGGGATTCGCTCGTGCCTCCAGGTGACCTTGACGAAGTACGCTCGTTTGTCCATTGAAAGCTGCCCCGAACGGATGGGGACGATAGAGAGCGCTATTTACATCGGCATGTATTTCACATGCTCGGCGCGGACATCGTCCGAAGTGAAGAGGCTCAGGAAGGGCGCGCCGTTGGCCGCCGCTTCGACTGCCGGCCGTCCCTTCGCTTCGAGCCGCTCGACCAGGCAGACGACGCCGATCACGCGCATCCTGGCGGCGTGACCGGCTTCGATGGCGGTGATGGTCGAGCCGCCGGTGGTGCATACATCATCGACAATGAGCACCGGCGCGTTCTCTTCGCAGAAGCCTTCGATCTTTCTGCCCGTGCCGTGCTGCTTCTCTGCTTTGCGGACGAGAAAGCCGTGGATCAAGCGGCCTTTGCCCTGGTCGGTATGGCGCTGCGCGCTGCCGATGGCGACGGCGGAGACAACAGGATCGGCCCCCAGGGTCAAACCGCCGACGGCATGCGGGTCGAGATGATGCTGGTGCAGCAGATCGAGGATGGCAAGGCCGGTGAGGCGCGCGCCCTCGGCGTGGAGCGTGGTGGTGCGGCAGTCGATGTAGTAGTCGCTGCGACCACCGGAGGAGAGCTGAAAGTCGCCGAGCTTGAAGGACTGTTTAGCAAGCAAAGTGAGGAGCTGCTGGCGGGGGCCGGAGGATTGTGTCATCGATTCCTCGAAAAGTCAGTTCTGAATTGCGCGTGCTGTTACGGGCGCCGCGTCACTTCCCCAGCTTATCCAAATGCCGGAAGCCGTCCGTGCCGATGAAGAGCATGACGAAGATGGTCGCGTTGTACATGGAGTGCACCAGCGTGCTGGCGGCGAGCGAATGGAAGCGCACCCGCGTAATGCAGAGCACCACGCTGACGGCGAAGAGCACCGAGAGCGGCGCCAGCGAGTGAGCGAGCTGCGCGCCGTGCAGCATGGCGAATCCGATGCTGGTGATAATGGTGGCGAAGATCAGCGCCGAGATGCTCCAGCGCGGGTCTGTATTACCGGAATCCCGCTCCGCATTGCCGGCAACCTGTAGCGTATGGCCGGAGCCAGCGCCCGGCCCCATGTGATGAAAGACGGGAGCACCTTCCGGTGGCAGCGAGGAGTAAACGGCGGCCTGCTGCCGCCATTCGGCCCCGGTGGGCTGGTGCGTCGTCGGGCCGCCCAGCAGTTCTCGTGGGGTGCGTACGCGTTGCATCACCCAGTCCCACGCGCTCGCGAGCGATGGCAGCAGGAAGCCGCGGAAGGCCAGCTCCTCGAAAGCGGGCGCAACGGTGACGCCGAAGACGGCGATGAGCCACACGCCGAGTGGGTGGGTGAAGAATTTATCGATCGGCAGTTCCTTGGGTATAGGCAAGACGTTCGACAGCAACTGCACCACGACGCTGGTGGCTACACCAATGCCGACCAGCAGCCACCAGCGCCGCTCGACGATGAAGGCGCGCCAGTGGACGCCCTGACGGAACGGTCGGCCCCAGAAGAGCGGAAAGACGAGGAAGCTTACCGCTGCCGCGATCGCATAGACAATCGCCTCGACCGGGATCACGAGAAGCGGGTCGGTCTGCATTTGGTCGGCGCTCTCGTGCAGATGCGGCCCCAGGTGCATAAATGCCAGCGCAACGACGGTGCCAGACACGAAACCCGTGAGCAGCACGATGAGGAGGAAGAGCAGCGTGTGTCCGATGTGCGGGGTAGCCGCGGAGAGCGGCGTCGCTTGCAGATTCGCAACGGGCAGCCGATCCCGCCGGGCGGCAAGGTCCTCCGGTGAGGCAGCAGGCGGCAGAAAGCTGGGATCGATCGGCATCGCTGGTTACTGGACTGTAGCAGAACGGCGGCGGTTGCTTTTCTTTGGCTGGCCGTTCGACGTCGCCAAGTTCAATGAGCCGATGGACGAGGCGCCGGCGCCATTGGATTCTCCTGCCGGGAAATAGCGCCGCAGGAACGCCGCCGTGTGCGAGCCGGCGGCTTGCGCCACCTGGGCGGGCGTGCCTTCGGCGACGATGGTGCCTCCATCCTCGCCGCCCTCCGGACCTAGGTCGATGATCCAGTCGGCGTTGCGGATCACGTCGAGGTTGTGCTCGATGATGATGACGGTATTGCCGAGGTCAGTAAGCCGGTGCAGCACCTCCAGCAGCTTGCGCACATCGTCAAAGTGCAGGCCGGTGGTCGGCTCGTCCAGCACGTAAAGTGTCTTGCCGGTCTGGCGCTTTGAAAGCTCGCGCGCCAGCTTCATGCGCTGCGCCTCGCCGCCGGAGAGCGTCGTGGCCGCCTGCCCGAGATGCACGTAACCCAGCCCGACATCGACCAGCGTCTGCAGCTTCTGGCGCACCTGCGGAATGTCTTTGAGCACGGGCAGCGCGTCTTCGATGGCGAGGTCGAGGATATCCGCGATGGAGTAGCCGTTGAACTTGACAGCAAGCGTCTCCTGGTTGAAGCGGCGCCCGTTGCAGACGTCGCACAGCACGTAGACGTCCGGCAGGAAGTTCATCTCGATGCGTTTCTGGCCATCGCCCTGGCAGGCCTCGCAGCGTCCGCCGGCCACGTTGAAGGAGAAGCGGCCGGGCTTGTAGCCGCGCTCACGTGCCTCGGGCAGCATGGCGAAGATGTCGCGGATAGCGGAGAGCACCCCGGTGTAGGTCGCGGGATTGGAGCGCGGCGTGCGGCCAATGGGCGATTGGTCGATACGGATGACCTTGTCGATCTGCTCGGCCCCCTTGATCGCCTTGTGTTCGCCGGGTGTGTCGTGTGAGTCGTAGAGCAGGCGGGCGAGCGAGCGGTAGAGGATGTCATTGACCAGCGTGCTCTTGCCCGAGCCGGAGACGCCGGTCACCACGGTCATGACATTCAGCGGAAAGCGCGCCGTGATGTTGCGCAGGTTATGGCTGCGCGCGCCTTCAACCGTGATCCAGCCGTTCCCCGAAGTCGACCCGTTGACTGGACGTGGCGCCAGACGATGCAGGATGCCCGTCGCACCGGAGAGATAACGGCCGGTGAGCGACGCCGCGGCCTCCATAATGTTGGCTGGAGTGCCTTCCGCAACGACATGGCCGCCCAGCTTGCCCGCGCCCGGACCAAGGTCGAGAACATAGTCCGCGCTGCGGATGGTGTCCTCGTCATGCTCGACGACGAGCACCGTATTGCCGAGATCGCGCAGCGATTCGAGCGCAGCGATGAGCCGCCGATTGTCGCGCTGGTGCAGGCCGATGGAGGGCTCGTCGAGCACGTAGAGCACGCCGCGAAGACGCGATCCGATCTGCGTCGCGAGCCGGATGCGCTGGCCTTCTCCGCCGGAGAGCGAGGCGGCATTGCGGTCGAGCGAGAGATAGGAGAGCCCGACGGCGTTGAGAAACTCAAGGCGCTCGATGATCTCGCGGCGCAGACGATCGGCGATGAGTGCCTCGCGCGCGGAGAAGCTGAGAGCACGCGCAGCGTTGAGCGCGCGGCCCAGCGGCAGGCCGGTGAACTCGGCTATGGAGAGATCGTTGACCTTCACGGCCAGCGAAGCAGGACGCAGCCGCTTGCCGTGGCAGGCGGGGCAGATGGTGGCGGACATGTAGCCCAGCAGCCATTCGCGGTAACTGTCGGACTTCGATTCTTCGAGCGAATCGCGTAGCCAGGAGAAGACACCGTGGAAGCCGGTGCGCGGGGCTTCAGCTCCAGGGCCGTAGAGTAACAACTCCTGTTGCTTCTCGGTTAACTCCTCGAAGGGCTTCTGGATGGGAATCTTGTACTTCTGCGCGGCGAGCTTGACGAGCCGTGCGAGATACTGCGAGCCGGAACCAGGACCGAGGGCGCCCTCAAGCAAAGGCTTCGACCAGTCGATAACCACCTTGACGGCGTCGAAGTCGTAGATGCTGCCGAGACCGTGACACTCGGGACATGCACCATAGGTGCTATTGAAGGAAAAACTGCGCGGCTCCAACTTAGGTACATCGAGTCCGCAATCGGGACACGCCATCGACGAGGAGTACAACTGCTCGCCCGCGGCGTTTCCGATGAGGACCAGACCATTCGCCAACTGGAGCGCCTTGGCAACGGCCGCCTCCAGACGTTTTTCGACGCCGGGCTTGAGCACGACGCGATCGACGATGGCTTCAATGGTGTGGTTCTTGCGCTTCTCGAGTGAGATGGGATCGGCAAGGTCGCGCACCTCGCCGTCAACGCGGGCCTTAAATCCTTGCTGATCAAGGGTGTCGAGCAGGTCCTTAAACTCACCCTTGCGGCCGCGGACGATGGGCGCGAAGACAGTCAGCCGTTCACCGGCAGGGAGAGCGAGAACGCGCTCGACAATCTGCTCGGCGGACTGGCGGGAGATAGGCCGGCCGCAGTTGGGGCAGTGAGGCGTGCCGACGGAGGCGTAGAGCAAACGGAGATAGTCGTAGATCTCCGTGATGGTACCGACGGTGGAGCGAGGGCTTCGGCTGGTGGTCTTCTGCTCGATCGAGATGGCCGGGCTGAGCCCTTCGATGGAGTCGACATCGGGGCGTTCGATCTGGTCGAGGAACTGGCGGGCGTAAGCGGAAAGAGTCTCAACGTAACGGCGCTGTCCTTCGGCGTAGATGGTGTCGAAAGCGAGCGAAGATTTACCCGAGCCGGAGAGGCCGGTGATCACGGTGAGGGTGTTGCGCGGAATCTGGACGTTGATGTCCTGCAGATTGTGCTGGCGGGCACCGCGGACCGTGATGTTGGTGATGGACATTGCGGGCACTGGAGAGAAGTTAAGCCCAGGATTGGCGTTCGGGGTTGCCTGGGAAACATGACGCGAAAGTAATGGGATACCGCGGAAAAGAGCGGGACATCGTGCGGTGTTCTACGTATCTTAGTCGGCAATAGAAACGAGGGTCAACGCACACATCGCTCTGCGAAAATGGCAGCTCTGATGTGAGTGAAGAGATGAAGCGCGGTTCGCTGGATCGCACATTCATCCGCAACAAGCTTTGATTGGCAACAAGCTTTTGATTGAAAAGAGACGAATAGGAAGTCCCCCATGGAAACGATGAACCTCTTAGGTCTTACCTGTGCTGTACTTGCCGCCCTCGCTTTTGGCGTTCTTCTGGCCTATAGCTGCTGCCAGGCGTTGTTCGCAGCCCTGCGCATGCACTCCCGGTCGCTGCGGCCTGTGCCGCAAGGCAAGCCGGTCGAGCCGCAAGTCCAGGCATCCTAAGCTTTCAGATGTAACGAATGCTAGGCTCAGCCTGCCTGAGCCAACCTGCCTCTGCCGGCGCACTCCGGTCTCAGTCTCAAAGGCCGGAGCCAGCGATCTACTGGGGTGGATGCTGCATCCGCAACTGCGGCAGTCCCCGTGGAGGAGTTCCGGGCGCATTGGGGGGCGGCGTGTACTGCATGGGCGGCGTCTCTTCCGAATCGTCATTGCCGGCATCGTCCGAAGCATCCGCATTTCCATTCGCTTCATTCGTCTTCGCGGCCGGGGCAGGAGGTTCACCCGCGGCTTTGCTGGTCAACAGCAGCTCCCGCGGCGCGCCGTTGGGCAGGTCTCCCACCATCATGATGTTGTAGGAAGTGCCGTTCAGCAGAGAGGTCAGCACCTCGCGCGGCGCGCCCGGACCGAAGTTGCCAAAGACACGCTCGTCGCCGCCTAGTCCGTCCAACTGCATTCCGGTGGCGGAAGAGACCTGGTGCAGGATCTGCGCGAGGCTGGAGTTGTCCGCATTCACCATCAGCTCGTTGTTGCGGGCGGTCACGGTGGCGGGCACAGCCGGCTGCTGGAAGAGGCTTGGCGCAACCGTGGGTGGCGGCGGCGGAGCAGGTTGGGCCACCGGCGCGACAGCAGCCTCCTTCTTCGCAACAGCAGTCTGCTTCTTGTGGTGCTTCGCATGAATGGGCCCGGTGGCCGGCGAAGATGTGGGGGGCGCCGGTGTGGTCGGCGAAGATATGGGTGGCGAAGATGCGGGCGGCGTCGGCGCGGTCTGGCACACTGCAGCGCTGCTCAGACCCAGCACCCCACAGAGGAGCAGGCACCCGCGCGAGACGCGCGGAGATGACTGTCCTGACGCCGCATACTTTCCTTCTGCTTTTCTCGCGAGCATGGCCCCCATTCACACTTTCCCTGTCACTCCATAGACTACGCCAGCAGCCGCTTCGCTCATATCGGACATTGAGCGCTTCAAAATCTCCGGAATTCAGTATCTAGATACCATGGTACATTGATACCAGTATGGCCGACAAAGATGGTATCGTGCCTGCCGGGATGGAAGTCGAACGAATCCAGACCGGCGTTCGGATCGAAAAGCGCATGCTCAAGGTGCTGAAGGCAATTGCCGAGCAGAAGGACATGAGTCTGGGCGATCTGCTGGAGGGCATTGTGCTGCATGCCTTCGAGGGCAAGGCGCCGTTTTCGCCGCAGACGCTCAAGGACATCGAGCAGTTCCGTGGGCTTTACGGTCTGACGCTACGCGCGCAGGACAGCCACCAACTCAAGGAACGCCGATGAAATCGCAACTGATACTTTCGTTGATGATGTGCGCCTCGTCGCTGCATGCTCAGGTGGCCACGCCGCCGGCGGCTGCGCATGTGAGCACCAGCTTCACCTTTACCGTGAACGCCTCGCTGCACGAGGCCGCGCCGCTCTTCGGGCCGGAGGGAGAACGCGCCTGGGCCGGCGAGGACTGGGACCCGCGCTTCGTTTTTCCTGCGCCGGCCCGCGATGTCGAGGGTGCGGTGTTCACGCTGCAGCACGGCGAGCACACAGCCGTGTGGGTGAACACGCTCTTCGATCTCAACGCGGGACACATGCAGTATGTCTACGTGCTCGGCGACCTGCTGGCGACAACGATCGATGTGCGGCTCCATGCGATGGACGCCGCGCACACGAAGGTCGAAGTGACCTATGTGCGCACCGCGTTGCGGCCGGAGGCGAATGAGCACGTTCTTTCGCTGGGAAAGCACGACCGCGAGCAGGGCACGGTTTGGGAGAAGGCGATCAACCAATATCTGCAGCAGCGGGCGGCCACTCGATAGCAGACCGGGACGCTCAGAAGCTCTCCTCTTTGCGCGATATGCGGCTGTTGTGTTGAAGTAAGGGCGTGTCGAGATCGGTGAATAGTGCGATGAACTTCCCTGCTGGCATGCGAGTGCTGGCGGCGGGCTGCGTGCTGGCGGTGGCTCTGCCGGCCCTGGGCGTCTCCTGCAAGACGCAAGGTGCGATGACCGAAGCGGAGCGCGCTCCCCTTGTGCAGGTCGCCCGGCAGATTGCGCTGGACGTGCAGGCAGGCCGCACCCAAGATCTGAAAGCCGCCACTGTTCCCGAGGTCGCCGCCAATTTCAACGGCATAGCCAATTCGGCGACAGCGCTTGCTCCACTGATCTCCGGCGCTACCGTCACCATCGATGCGGTCTACAAGCTGGATGCATCCGATGCAAAGCCGGGAGACGATCAGGAGCAGTTCTTCTGTGAAGCAGGCGAGGCCAACTCGCACGTGACCTTCACTATCCGTCATCTGCCGCCGGGGCAGTTCGCGTTCGCGTTGGTGCATGCGACAGGGGTCGCCAAGCCGCAGCAGATGGCACTGCTGTTGCAATCGCTGAAGCCGCAGGGTCCGTGGCAGCTTGCCGGCTTTTTCCCCAAGCCGCTTACCGTGGCGGGGCACGATGGCCTGTGGTATTGGAAGCAGGCGCGCAGCTACGCTCAACAGAAGCAGTCGTGGAATGCGTGGTTCTACTACTCCACGGCGGCATTCCTGCTGCAGCCGGCGGGTTATCTTTCGAGCACGAACTTCGAAAAGCTGATCGACGAGCAGCAGGCCACCCGTCCTGCGGACCTGCCCGATGTGAAGCCGCTGATGGTGAACGCGAATGGCGCAACGTACAGGATCAGCAGTGTGCGTACCGACGATGCATTGGGCGGACTGGACCTGGTGGTTCACTACGGTTCGGCCGACAACGCGGACCCGGTAGTGGCGCGTACCAACACAATCGCCGTGATGCAGGGACTTCTGAAATTGCATCCTGAGCTGCGCGAAGGCTTTCACGGGCTGTGGGTCTTTGCCGACGCTGCTTCGGGCGGCCAGCCATTTTCGCTGGAGCAGCCGATGTCCGCGTTGCCGAAAACCTGAAGTTTCACTTTAACTTTATATCCCGCTTCAATCTGGCCGCCCTCCCCTGCGCCCGAGGCAATACACTGAAGACAAGCAGATGAGCACGGAAAAACCTCTTTCCCGGGCAATCCACGACCGCCGGGCCACACCGAGTTTTGATGGCCGCCCCATTCCCATTCAAGACTTACGCCGCATCCTGGATGCCGGGCTGAGCGCTCCAAGCGCTTACAACCTGCAGCCGTGGCGTTTCATCGTTGTCCGGACGCCGGAGCAGAAGCACCGGCTGCGCAGCGCATGCTACAACCAGCCCAAGGTGGATGAGGCATCCGCGGTCATCGTGGCCTGCGGCGACGCGGATGGATGGCGCAATGGAGACATCGACGAGATGCTGCGCATGGGGCGTGAAAACGGCATGCCGGAAAACTATGCCGAGCAGGCGAAGGTCGGCATCCCTGCATATCTTTCGAACCATCCGAACATGCCGATGTGGCTCAATCGCCAGGTGATGATCGCCTTCACCCACATGATGCTGATGGCGGAGGTACTGGGTTACGACACCGCGCCGATGGAAGGGTATGAGCCGGAAAAGGTGAGCGAAGTACTGAAGCTGCCGCTGAGCTATACCACGGTCGCGCTGCTGGCGCTGGGGTGGAGCCGTGGCGCGGACAAGTTTTCCGGAGGGCGGTTCTCCTCGTCGCGCACCGTCTTCGGCGAAGAATATGGCCGGCCCTTGAGTGGCGATAAGCCGCGCGACCGGACCGGCGAGTAGCTCCCGCTATGCAGCGACAGTTCCCCACAGCTCCAATTGCAGGTGTTGGCGCGGTCGTGCTCGATGCCGGGCAGCGCGTCTTGCTGGTGCGCCGTGGCCAGGAGCCGCTGCTGGGCGAGTGGTCGCTGCCCGGCGGCGCACTGGAACTGGGTGAGCGGCTGGAGGACGGCGTGCGGCGCGAGGTGCGGGAGGAGACCGGACTCGAGATAGAGCCGGAAGAGATTGTCGCCGTCTTCGATCACATCTCACATGCCGGCGACGATCCGGCGCGTGTGCGCTTCCACTACGTTCTCGTGGATTATCGCTGTCGCCTGGTGGGTGGCAGGCTGGCCGGCGCAACGGACGTGACTGATGCGCGCTGGGCAAGCTGGAAGGAACTTACGGGCCATGGCGCGCTCGTCATCCAGCCATTTACGCTGAGCGTGATCCGCAAAGCGCTCGATCAGGTTGCCGTCGGCCACAGGAACGAGATCGTCACGCGAAATCCGGCGGGAACCGCCACGCGGGAGGAGCCGTTTCCTTGAGCCGAACCCAGACGCGCACCCAGACTGGCGCCCGGCCGCGCAGCCGCACCGATCGCGCACGCAGAATGCGCAATGTGCAGGTGGAAGAACGCAGGGACCCTTCGGCACTGCGCTGGAGAACCTATGGTTACGCCGTGCTGGCGATGCTCGTGGTTTTTCTGCTCGGCGCCGTGGCGGTGTGGCAGCGGCCGCTGTCTGTGATCGAGACACTGACCCGGGCACGCCTGGCCTACAGCGGCTTCCACAACGAGTACACGATCATCCGCGGCAACCGCATTCACTACTACGAGGGCGGAAGCGGCGCGCCCGTGGTGCTGCTACACGGCCTGGGCAGCCGCGCCGAAGACTGGGCCAACCTGATGCCGCAACTCAAGCAGGCGGGCTTTCATGTCTACGCGATCGACCTGCTGGGCTACGGACGCTCCGCACGTCCTGCGAATGCTACGTATTCGATTCCCGAGGAGGCCCAGTATGTGGAAGAATTCATCGCGCAGCGCCGACTGGACAAGGTCAACCTCGTCGGCTGGTCGATGGGTGGATGGGTCGCGATGCGCATCGCGCTCGACAAGCCGGAGCGCATCGGAAGGCTGGTATTGTGTGACTCCGCCGGCATTCGCTTCGAACCGACCTTCACCATCTTCGATTTTGAGCCAACGACAATTCCGGCGGTGCAGCGGCTCTACAGCCTGCTGATGCCGCGGCCGACCGAAATGCCCGACTTTCTGGCCCGCGACATGATCCGCAGATTCAAGCAACTCAACTGGGTGGTGGATCGCAGCGCGCGATCCATGTTTCATGGCAACGATCTGCTGGACGGCAAACTCGGCAGCCTCCAGATGCCGACGTTGATCCTGTGGGGCAAGCAGGACCACCTGATCCCGCTCGCGACAGGCGTCTCGATGCACCAGCAGATTCCGCAATCGGTGCTCGAAATCTACGACGGCTGCGGCCACCTGGCTCCCGGCCAGTGTGCCGGCCTCATCGGGCCACGGCTGATTGATTTCCTGCAAGGCAAGCAGCCGCAGATGCGACAGACGGCGGAGATCGGCCCAGGCTAAAGCAAAAGCAGGGTACGTGTAAGGCGGAGCGTGAATCTCGACAGGCTTTTTTCTCAAGAAAAAGCCTACACATAGCGGGCTCTCAGTCACCCCAGAGTGACCCTGCTTTTGCTTTAAGCACCTAGCGTTCGCCAACGCTCTGCGGGTGCGGCGGCATAACCGGCATCACAACCGGCAGCGTCACCACCGCGCGCGCGCCGCCGGTTTTGCGATTGGTCAGTCTTACCGAGCCCGCATGCGCTTCGACGATCTGCCGCGCCAAGGCAAGTCCGACGCCGCTGCCGCCGGTCTTGGTGGTGTAGAAGGGCACAAAAAGATTCGAGTCGTTCGCGATGCCCGGACCGTTGTCCTCTATACCGATGATGACATTGCCCGCATCCACCTGCCATCCCACCTGCACGCGCGGCTTCCCTGCCCGCGTGCTCAAGGCGGCCTCGACTGCATTGCGCACCAGGTTGATGAGCAACTGCTCCATCTGGTCGGGATCGATGGTGAGGGTCACCTCGGGTCCGCCGACGATTTCCGCGCGTAGACGCTGTTCGAGCGCGAGCGTGCGCTCCAACAGCGGCGCCAATGGTGTCTTCTGCAACCGTGGCGGTGGCAATTGTGCGAGCTGGCGATATGCCTGGACAAAACGGTACAGGGATTCAGCGCGGCTCTCGACGATGTGGAGGCCGCGGTCCAGGTCCTCGTCCGTAGCCACGCCAGAGATCAATTGCGTTCTCAAAGTACCGGCGATGGATTTGATGGGTGCCAGGGAGTTGTTGATCTCGTGGCCGAGCACGCGGATGAGACGCCGCCACGCCTGGCGCTCCTCTTCGCGCAGCGCGGCGCTTACGTCGGTCAGCAGCAGCAGTGCGTGGGGCACGCCGCGCTGGCGAAAGGTGCTGCGATGCACCATCCATCGCGTGCTGCGGTCATGATGCTCCAGCACTACGATGCCCTCGTCGGGCTCTTCGAGCAGGCCGGTCAGACCGAGATCGGCAGCCGGCTGGCCGATACTCCCATCGGGCGGCAATGCCAGGACATTTTCCGCCGCGGGATTCATGAGGCGAAGGATGCCGGCGGGATCGAAGGCAAGCACCGGTGCATCGATGGAGCCCACGACCCGGCGCAACAGCGCCGAAGCTTCAAGCGCGCCGGCGCGCTGGTCCTGCAGCATGTCGGCAAGCGCGTTGATCTCGATCGCCAGCTCACCGAGCACATCGCCCGTTCCCGAGCCGCGGGCACGAAACGCATAGTCATCTTCGCGCAGCGCGCTGACTACGTTCGTCAGCGTTTGCAGTGGACGAACAACATGCTCCACCAGCAAACCAAAGACAATGAGTGTGACAAAGACAATGAGACCCACGAGTGTGAGCCACAGGCTGGTGGAAGCGTGTTGCGAGAGGAGCAGGCCGCAGCACGTCAGCAGACCGGGCAATGCAATGCACATCGCGAGGACGCGCAAGCGCGCTTCAAAACTCAGTCCTTGCCTGGGTCGCGACTTGCCGTTGCGGCGGCGCGATCCGTGAATGCGTATGCGTCGGTCTCCAGGTGCCCGTTCGCGCGAGTCAGATCGAGATGGCATATCTCCACTGGTGACATTCCTCATAAGCTTAGCAGAATCAATCGTTTATGACTCGACATGCCTGCTTTAAGTTGGGATAATGCTCACCGCGTCTGGCGACAGAGAACACGCAAAACGACAATTTCCACACGGAGTACCGGGGAAAACGGACACCAAGCAGGCGGAAGGTACGAGGCCCGTATGACTCAGCAGCATTCACCTGTCCGTGGCTCCTCTCAGAGCCTACGCCATCACCTTAACCCACGAAGAGATGACGATCCGAAGCTACCGAAATGGCGCCGAGCGTGGGATTACTCGTAACGCAAGGCTTCGATCGGATCGAGATTCGCCGCGCGCAGCGCCGGCACCATCCCGCTCACCAGCCCGACCACAACCAGAATCCCGCTCGAGACCCCGACGATCAGCAGCGAGATCCGCAGCCGGATGTCGGCATCGGTCGCGTTCGCGGCAATCGCACTGTAGAAGGTGATGGTCCCCACCGCCATCGACACCCCATACGCCAGCAGCATGCCGAGCACGCCGCCGCTGGCCGAGATCACCAGCGCCTCCGCCAGAAACTGAATCAGGATGTGGCTCTTGCGCGCACCCAACGCTTTTTCAACGCCTATCTCGCGCGTGCGCTGCTGCACGCTCACCAGCATGATGTTCATCAGCCCGATGCCCGCGATGCCCAAGGTCAGCGAACCGATAAATGCCATCAGCACCTCGAGCGCTGCAGTGATGATGCGGAATTGGGCAAGCTGCTCCATCAGGTTCGCCACGAAGATCGCGTTGTGGTCCGTCGGCCGGAAGCCGTGTGCCGCGCCCAGCGTCGTGCGCACCGCCTGCTCCACCGCCATGTGATCGCCGCGGTAGGTCAACCAGATGCCGTCCAGGTACTTGGTGTCCTTCAGGTCGCCCATGGTCTTGAAAGGAATATGGACAACCCGGTTGATGTTGTCCTCCTCCTCGGTCATCTTCGGCTTCAGCACGCCGACGACGGTGAAGCTGATGCCGCCGACGCGGATACGCTGCCCGATGGGATAGATTCCGGAGAAGAGTTTGGTCGCCGCCTCAGAGCCGAGCACGGCAACGTGGTTGCGCTCCTGGTTGTCCTGCTCGGTGTAGAAGCGGCCTTTCACCACGTCGTAGTTCAGGATGTCGGCGATCGCCGGATGACTGCCTTCGACGTGCCAGCTATAGGTGTGCAGATCGTTCTGGATCGCCACGTTGTCCTTGTCGAGCGTAGCGGTCAGCAGCTCCAGACCGGGCACGCTGGCCGAGAGCCGGTCCAGATCGTCCTGCGTGAAACGCACCACCACGCCCGCCTTCTTGCCGCCCGCCTGCTCGCTCGTAGTACCGGGGAATACGCCGATGGAGTTGATGCCCCATTGGGAGAAGATGGCCATGATCGCCCGGCTGAACCCGGCGCCATAGGCCAGCAGCAGCACCACGGTCGCGATACCCCAGGCCATCCCCGCCACGGTGATGACAGTGCGCCGCCCGTTATACCGCATCGCTTCGTATGCCTGTTTCAGCAGATCGATCAGCATCGCCGCTACTCCCGCCTTAGGGCTTCGACCGGCTCCAGCCGCGCCGCCTTGCTCGCCGGCACCAGGCCCGCAATCACGCCGCTCGCCGTCAGCGCGCCAATGGCCAGCGCCGCCGACCACGGCACCAGCCGCGGCGGATCGAAGCCTTCCATGTTGTGCCCAATCGCGGACTGAAGTGCATACATCAGCAGAGCAGCGCCGGCGATCCCGATCAGCCCGCTGATCCCGGTGAGGAAGAGACCCTCCAACAGGAACTGCAGCTCGACACTGCGGTTAGTGGCGCCCAGCGCCTTGCGCAGCCCGATCTCGCGCGTGCGTTCCGAAACCGCCACCAGCATGATGTTCACGATGCCCACCGCCCCCAGCGCCAGCGTAACCACCCCGACGCTGCCCAGGAAGACATCCATAGCGTCGAATATCTTGTCCACCATCTGCTGGCTCTTGATCGAGTCCCACTCGTCGAAGGCGTCCTTGCTATGCCAGTCAAAGCCATGCCGCTGCGCGATCAGCCGATGGACATCCGCCACGGCGATCTCGTTGTCTCCGTGAACGCGCGGCTGGTATTGAATGCCGCTCACCGCATCTTGCGGCAGGTTCTCGCCCTTGATGGCAAACATCTCCATCATGACAGTGAGCGGAATGTAGGCGGTCTGGTTCACGCCGCTGTTGTTGCCCCGTCCGGTCTTCGCCGCGACGCCCACCACCTGGAATCGCGCGCCGTTCAACAGTATCCACTCGCCCAGCGCCGGGCGCCCGGAGAAGAGCAGTTGCGCCGTCTTCTGCCCCAGCACCACCACATGCCGCCGGTCGTGCAGATCGTTGCTGTCAATCAGCCGTCCCTCGGCTATTGGCAGGGTACGGATGTTGGGATAGGAAGTATCAACGCCTTTCACTGCACCGCCGGTGGTGGCGTACTGGCTGATCTGCTGGATGGTGTCGTTCTCGACCACCGCGGTCACGGCGCGCACCGACGGCAGCGTGCGCATGGCCTCGGCATCCGACAGGGTGACATGGTACGGCCGCATGCCCGTGTGCTGACTGGGAACGGCTGGAATATTGCCGCCGGAGAGGAAGATGACGTCGTTACCCAGGTTCGCCATCTGCCGCCGCTGTCCGGAGCGGAAGCCCTCTCCGAGCCCGATCAGCAGCAGCAGGGAGCCCACGCCCCAGGCAATGCCAAACATGGTCAGAAAGGACCGCAGCTTGTGCGCCCAGATGGCATCCAGAACCTGCCCGATGATGTCCCTGAGTGCGCGCATGTTATCTCAATGGACGCATACGCAACTCATTGGACACCAGTTCCTGGCCCCAGCTCTGCCGGTTCGAGGGATGCTACTTCTTGTCCAGTGCCGCCAGGACTTCGCCGGCATTCGGAGAGCTGATCCGCAGGTATTCGCTCACGCGCTTCCGCTCCTCGGCTGTCAGCGTAGGGGCTACGGCAAGCAGGCGTCGCATGGTGGTCGCAACATCGTCAACGTAGTTCATCATGCGAATGGCTTCGCCGGACAAGGGCATCTTTCGTTTCTCCACTTCTTTCGGTCGCTCCACACATTCTCCCGTGCCGGGGTTGGATTCGTAAAGTCGCTGGACCGCCATTGCAGGGAAAGCAACCGTTCGACCCAACCAAACCTCACAGCCCGTATACCTTCAGGGTAACGTACTGTCATCGGGGCCCGGGATTTTCGTGTCCCACCTGAGCCGTCAGGACCCCGAGAATATAGCGATACTAAGTCGTTTCGCTCAGATTGCTCGATTCGAGCTTGCTCAAACCAGATTTGCCGGAAGCCATGGACCAAGACTGCATCCACTCTCTGCTCCAAACCGATGTCCGCGTCCCCATCGCCACGTATCGAGCCCAGATGCACCACGGGTTCAACTTCGACCAGGCGGCCGCGATCGCGCCCTACCTCGACCGGCTGGGCATGGGCGACTTCTACGCCTCTCCTATCTTCGAGGCGCGTTCCGGCAGCATGCATGGCTACGACGTGACACGGCACGACCGGTTGAATCCCGAA
>DASYBK010000030.1:0-31401 GCA_036500805.1 Acidobacteriaceae bacterium
TTCCCTAACGTCCCTTTTTCATTGGAGGGTTTGCCACCTCAGATCGCCATGCAAGCGACACAGTAAACCTGCGGTCCATTTCCATTCAAAAAGGAACTGCCGCTGTTGCATTCAGAGAATTCGGGAGGGAATGCGGCATAGTCGCAGTGACCATGATTCTCTGATTGTTCGAAGAATGGTGGTTTTCCGGCCAAATGCGGGCTGTAGCCGCTCGCTAAGTGGCAGATTCTAAAGGAGAAAGACTCTGTGGCGGAGAGAGAGGGATTCGAACCCTCGATAGAGCTTTTGACCCTATAACGGTTTAGCAAACCGCCGCCTTCAGCCTCTCGGCCATCTCTCCGGTTTGGGCGGGCACGCTATGCCGGATTATAGCGTACCCCGCAGCCCGGCTCCGCTCTTCCGGGGCGATTGCATATACAGTAGCCCCATGCCGCAGGAGCCTCCAGAGCCAAACCGCACGGTCGCTCGCTTTCGCAGAATGCGCCTCCTGCCGTTGATCGCCGCAACCTTCTTTATGGTCTCCGGCGGGCCCTATGGAATCGAAGACATCCTCGGCGGCGCGGGCTACACATGGGCCTTCGTGCTGCTCCTTGGCCTTCCCCTCCTGTGGAGCCTTCCCACCGCACTGATGATCGGCGAACTCGCCAGCGCGTTGCCCGCCGAAGGCGGCTTTTACGTTTGGGTGCGCCGTGCTCTCGGCCCGTTCTGGGGCTTTCAGGAGGCATGGCTCTCGCTCGCGGCCAGCATCTTCGACATGGCCATCTATCCCACCCTCTTCACTCTCTACCTCGGCCGCCTCGCGCCATCGCTTACGGCAGGCCATCGCGCCATATGGTGGGCGCTCGCCGTATTGGCCGCGTGTCTGCTCTGGAACCTGCTCGGTGCCGCTAGCGTCGGCTCGGGATCGGTGTGGCTGATGTGCCTGCTGATGGCTCCCTTCGCCGTGTTGGTGACGGCCGGCATGCGCCACGGCATATCCTCCCCGGCGCACTCAGCCGGCCACACCCTCGACTTTGCTACCGCCTTTCTCGTTGCCCTGTGGAACTACATGGGCTGGGATAACGCCTCCACCGTCGCCGCCGAGGTGGAGCGGCCGCAGCGCAACTATCCTCGCGCCATGATCGCCGCCGCTGCGCTGGTGACCCTCTGCTACTTTGTGCCCACGCTGGCGGCTCGCGTGGCCGGGCTGCCGGCCGCAACCTTCTCCACCGGTTCCTGGGCGGATGCCGCGCGCATGCTGGTCGGCCCGTGGCTCGGTCTCGCCATCGTCGCCGGCGGCATGATCAATGGCTTCGGCATGTGCAACGCGCTCATGCTCTCCTACACACGCCTGCCCGTGGCCCTCGCGCAGGATGGATTCCTGCCTCGGATGCTTGCGCTCCACAATCGCTTCGGCGCACCCTGGGTTGCCATCCTGCTCTGTGCCGTCGGATGGGCGCTCGCCGTCAACCTCACCTTCGAGCGCCTCATCTCCATCGACCTGGTGCTCTACGGCGGAAGCCTCATTCTGGAATTCGTTGCGCTCGCCGTGCTGCGCTGGCGCGAGCCGCAACTCGACCGGCCATTCCGTATCCCAGGCGGCACTACGGCATGTGTGCTCATCGGCATCCCGCCAACGATATTGATCGCGATAGCCTTGGTCATGGCGCGCGGCGAACAGATCGCCAATCTTCCCGCGCTCGGCCTGGCCTCAGCTATCGCGCTTTTGGGCCCGGTCGCCTACGCGATCCAGGCGCCCTGGTCGCGAAATCGGCAGACCGCGCTCACCAGCAGCCGCGAAACCACTGGCTAGAGCATGTCTGCTGCAGGGGGAGATGCTCCTAAACAACCACCTCAGTGGTTTTCCTGCGATTTTCGATAAAGCGCTTCGCAGATTCCGTCACTGCGCGCCGCCCAGCCTCTGCATCCTTCCACCCCTTGATCTCCACACGCTTACCTTCAAGGTCCTTGTAAATGGAAAAGAAATGCGTGATCTCCTTGAGGATGTGGGGATAGATCTCCGAATAATTCCACACATCGGTGTAGCGCGGATTGTTCTTGCCCACCGCGAGTATCTTCTCGTCCGGCACGCCCTGGTCCAGCATCTCCAGGACGCCGATCGGCCGCACCTGCATCACGCAGCCGGAGAAGCTCGGCGCGTCCACCAGCACCAGCACATCCAATGGATCGCCATCCTCGCTCAGCGTAGAGGGAATAAATCCGTAGTCGCCCGGATAATGCACTGGCGAATACAAATTGCGGTCCAGCCGGAAGACGTGAAGCTTCTTGTCGTACTCGTATTTGTTAATGCCCTCGAAGGGAATCTCGATCACTGCTTCGATGACTTCCGGGCAGCGATCGCCGATCGGCAGTTCCAGGTAATTGACCATGCCCATACTCTCCGGCCGCCCGTATGTCTCGGCCAAAGCCTTATAATCAAGCACGATGAAGGCACATGTCTACGTCACACTGAAGCGCACCGTGCTCGATCCGCAGGGCCAGACCATTCAGGGCGCACTCAAGAAACTGCAATTCGGTAGCGTCGCCGATGTCCGCCAGGGCAAATATTTCCTGCTCACCCTCGCCGACGGCACCAGCCGCGATGCCGCGCAGCAGGAAGTCGATCGCATCGCGCGTGACGTGCTGACCAATCCCGTAATCGAAGAGTACAGCTTCCGCCTCGAAGAATAGCCGCCGAGGTATCGCCGAGCAGCCACCATACCCGCCCGTACAATGACCGCATGTGCGGAATCGTCGGCTACGTCGGCACCAGGCAGGAGGCCGTTCCGGTCATCCTCGATGGGCTGCGCCGCCTTGAATATCGCGGATACGATTCGGCCGGCATCGCAGTAGGCCGGGACGGCAAAGGGCTGGAGCTTCGCCGCGCGCCCGGCAAGCTGCGCAATCTCGAGGAAGTGATACGTCAGCAGCCGATCCACGGCTCGTACGGCATCGGCCATACCCGCTGGGCCACCCACGGCCGCCCTACTGAAGAGAACGCGCATCCCCACCGCGATTGCACCGGCCGCATCGTCGTCGTGCACAACGGCATCGTCGAGAACTATCTCGCGCTCAAAAGGGAACTGGCCGCCGAAGGGCACACATTCGTCACCGAAACGGATACGGAAATCATCGCTCACCTGGTCGAGCAGGAGATTCGCTCTTCCGCGATCTCCGGCAAGACGCTCTCGCTCGAAGATGCTGTGCGCCGCTCCGTGCGGCGTCTCACCGGCGCCTTCGCCGTGAGCGTGATCTCTGCCGACGAGCCGGACAAGATTGTCGTTGCCCGCAACGGACCGCCCGCCGTCGTCGGCCTCGGCAACGACGAATACTTCGTCGCCTCTGACGTACCGGGAATACTCCATCACACCCGCGACATCTATTTCCTCGCCGATGGCGATATGGCCATCCTCCAGTCGTCCGGCGTCACGCTGACTGATTTCCACGGCGAGCACATCCAGCGTGACGTCACGCGCGTGCTGTGGGATCCCATTCAGGCGGAAAAAGGCGGCTACAAGCACTTTATGCTCAAGGAAATCTTTGAGCAGCCGCGCTCCGTCCGCGACACCACCCTCGGCCGCATCTCGCTCGATACCGGCGCGGTCTATCTCAGCGAGATGAAGATCTCCGACGAGGAATTTCGCGCCGCCTCCGGCATCAACATCGCAGCCTGCGGTACAAGCTGGCACGCCGCCCTCGCGGGCAAGTACATGATTGAGCGCCTTGCGCGGGTGCCCGTCGATGTCGACTACGCCAGCGAATACCGCTATCGCGATCCCATCGCCGACCCCGGCGCCATCGGCCTGCTGATCACACAATCCGGCGAGACCGCCGACACGCTCGCCGCACAGCGCGAGATGATCGCCAAAGGCGCAAAGACGGTAGCCATCTGCAACGTCGTAGGATCGGCCGTGGCCCGCGAAGCCCACGGCACGATCTACACCCATGCCGGGCCGGAGATCGGCGTCGCTTCCACCAAGGCCTTCACCGCGCAACTCACCGCGCTCTTTCTCTTCGCCATGCACCTCGCGCAGCAGCGCGGCACGTTATCTGAATCCGACAGCAAGGCGCTCGCCGACGCGCTCAACCACATCCCGCTAAAGATCGAGGAGATCCTGCGCACCCGCGCCGCAGAATGCGAACAACTCGCTGTGCCCTACTCCACCGCGCGAGACTTTCTCTATCTCGGACGCGGCATCCACTTTCCCATTGCGCTCGAAGGCGCGCTCAAGCTGAAGGAGGTCTCCTACATCCACGCCGAGGGCTATCCCGCCGGAGAGATGAAGCATGGTCCCAACGCGCTCATCGACGAGTCACTGCCCGTCGTCGTCATCGTAACCAGGGATGATACAAATACCGACTCCATGCTCCGCTACGAGAAGACGCTCTCGAATATCCAGGAGGTGACGGCGCGCGCCGGCAAGGTCATAGCCATCGCCACCGAGGGCGACGATCACATCAGCCAGCTCGTCGAGCACGTCATCTTCATCCCCCAGGCGCCGGAGCTCCTCCTGCCCATCCTCGAGGTGGTGCCGCTGCAACTGCTAGCGTATTACATCGCGGCGCGGCGCGGCTGCGATGTCGATCAGCCGCGCAATCTCGCAAAATCCGTCACGGTAGAATGAGAAAATAAAATCAACTATGGCACGCGAGCTTCACACAGCAAGACTCATTGAAAAGACCTGTATCTCCGACTCCGCGCAGTGCTTTCACCTCGAATTCTCCATAGATGGCCTGGATCAGTTCGCCTTCAAACCGGGCCAGTTCGTCTCGCTCGTCAAGGAGGACAGCCGGAACAAGTTGCAGACCCGCGCGTACTCCATCGCCTCCGCGCCGCGCGCCAATGCCTTCGACCTCTGCGTCAATCGCGTTGAGGGCGGATTCTTCTCGAACCTGCTCGCCGACTTGGAGCCGGGCGAAACCCTCAGCTTCCACGGTCCGCATGGTCTCTTCACCCTCCGCCAGCCGCTGACCGACGCCATCCTCATCGCCACCGGCACGGGCATCGCGCCCATGCGCGGCTTCATTGAGCATCTCTTTCCCGACAATGGTCCATCTCTTTCCGGCGGCAGAAAGATATGGTTGGTCTATGGCACCCGCTATCCCACCGAGCTCTACTATCGCGACTTCTTCGAGCGAAAGGCCGCCGAGCACGAGGACTTCGAATACATCATGACGCTCAGCCGCGCCCAGCCCGACTGGCCAGGCCAGCGTGGCTACGTGCAGGAGCACGTCACGAAGATCGCAACCGAGCACCCCGCATCCCGCTCGCAGGACACCCCGACCGCGGCCGAAGGCACGCCCGGCTTCAACATCCACGCCTACATCTGCGGTCTCAACGACATGGTCTCCGCGAACCGTGAGCGGCTCACCGGCCTGGGATGGGACAAAAAGCAAATCATCTTCGAGCGCTACGACTGAGAGACCGAATCGTCCTTAGAGCTTGAAGAGCTCACGCAGACGCCGCGTCTGGGCGCGGCTTACCGGGATCTCCGTATTCTTGCGGTCGTTCATGCGAAGCTGGTAGCTCGACTTGAACCACGGCACCACTTCCTTGATGTGGTTGATGTTCACCACATACGACCGGTGCGCGCGCCAGAAGATCTGCGGGTCCAGCAGGTCGAGCAGCTCCTCGAGCGTGCGGCACTTCGACTGCCCTTCGATCGTAGGCGTAGACACCGAGATGACGCCCTCGTCGATCGACGCAAAGCACAGCTCCTTCTGGTCCACCAGCAGCATGCGCGTCCCCGCCTGGACCACAATCTTGCTGCTGCTCCGGCCATTCGTCGCCACGCCGCTCTGCTGTCCGATCAGCCGGATCAGCGAGTCCACCTGCTCGCGCGAGAGCGCCGGCCTATCGTGCCCACCCTGCGCCGGATTCTGCAGCCGTATCCGCACCCGGTCCAGCGCCTGCTCCAGCCGGTTCCGGTCGAAGGGCTTCAGCAGGTAATCGACCGCATTCACCTCGAAGGCGCGCACCGCATACTTGTCGAAGGCCGTGGCGAAGATGATCTGCGGCAATGTCCGTGGCCCGGTCTTCTCCAGCAGCTTCCGCAGCACCGCAAAGCCATCCAGGCCCGGCATCTGCACATCGAGAAAGACCACATCCGGCTCCAGCCGCGGCACCAGGTCAATGGCCTCGATGCCATTCTTTCCCTGCGCCACCACCTCAACATCGTCGATCGACCCGAGCAGATACTGCAGCTCCTCGCGGGCAAGCTGTTCGTCGTCGACGATGAGTGCCTTCAGGGTCATATGCCAACACGAGTATAGGAAGCCGCGGAGAGCAGGGTCAACGCGCGGCCTAACGCCCTTTGGCTACGGATGGGTCAGGAGAGCGAGCTGCGAACGCGCTCCGGCATGCTGTCCGACGCCAGATCGTGTCCGCAATGAACACAGAAAAGGTCCGTAGGCCGGGCGCTGCGATAGCAATTGCCGCACGCTGCGGAGACCTGGCAGGCGCACTGCGGGCAGAAGTGATAGTCGCTCTGGATCGGCGTGCCGCACGCCGGACAACTGGAGATGATCGGCTGGCGCAGCAGGAAATACAGCACAGAGCCGACTCCCGCTGGCATGACGAAGCACACGATCATCCAGATCTGCGCGCTCATATGCCGGCGCGGCGCATCCTTGCTCACGTAGCCGATCATCAGCATGTAGAGCGCCGCCAAAGCGCTCCAGGTCAGCGCAAAGTAAAGCCGGATACCTGCTGGAGGACCCGGATGATGACGGTGCGCCGGAATAACCACCCACCACAGGTATTGCACTCCCACGAAGGCGAGTGCCGCCAGCGCCACCGACCAGCGCGGAATCAGCTTTAGCTCGGAACTGAGCTTCGGTGCCTGCTGGGAATCTCGATTGGAGTTCTTGATAGCCATGAACCTGAATCCGTTTCAATCATGAGACGAATGCACAACGCCTGAAAGTTTCCCGCGAGTCAACTGTTCCGTCGAAAGACCTTTAATGATCCTGCCGGTAGTCATCCTGATTCGCCCGGTTGCGCCACACAACAGCAAGCGCGCCGACCACCGCCAGCATCAGGAACGTGCAAAGCAGCGTAACCTGCGTAGGCAGATCGCCGAAATGCTCACCCCCGAAAAAGTCATCCAGGCTGCCCCACATCGCCGGCGCCAGCACCACGAAAATAGCGCCCAGCACGAAGAGCGTGATGCCGATGTGATGACGTCCGCGCTCGCCTTCTTCGCGCCGTGTCTCGTTGGCCACGCGGATGGCGCGCCTCGTCCGCGCTACCACCGGCAACTGTGCATTGGCATCGCGCCCTGCCACTGCCCGCAGCAGCGCTTCCGGCGTGTCGTCCGGACGGTGACGAGGAGCGTCCGGCATCAACGTCCCTCCACTTTGGCGGTCTTCGGCTGCAAGATGCGCGGCTTCAGGGCGGCCAGTCCCCGGTAAAGACGCGACTTCACCGTCGACAGATGCGCGTGTGTCACCTTCGAGATCTCCTCCAGCGACAGCTCCTCATGGAAGCGCAGCACCAAAACCTCGCGGCTCAGCGGATCGAGCGTCAGCAGCGCCTCGGCCACGCGCTCGCTATTTTCCCGCATCAGGCAGGTGTCCAGAGGCGTCGGGTCGTGGGCTGCCGGCTCGTACGGCCGCTCGTCCTCGCTCGTATCGCAAAGCTCTTCCAGGCTCGCCATCGTCCGCTTGCGGCGCACGTCGATCACCAGGTTGCGCGCAATCGTAAATAACCAGGTATCGAAGCGCGCGGCTCCATGGTATTGGCTGCCCCGCTCGAGCACCCGCATCCACGTCTCCTGGAAAAGATCCTCGGAGAGCTCGCGGCTGCCCGTCAGATACAGCAGGTAACGGAAGAGCCGATGCTGGTAGGTAAGGATGAGCGTGTCCAGCAGCTCAACATCGCGCTGCTTCAGACCGCGCGCAATCGCCAGGTTTTCCTGCTGCTGTGCAGGCGATGCGAGCGGTAATGCGATTCCACGGGTCACGGCAAATCCCCCGCCCTCTTTGACGAGTGAAAGCTGTGACAGGACGCGATCTTTCCTCATCTTTGTCAGAAGGTCTCCGTCGGAACCCGATCCCGCCCGCTCAAGCTGGAGTCCTACACATGATAGCGCGTTATCGCGCTGGCCCGGGAGTGGTGATCCCGGACTCGATACCTCTCCGCGACTTCGTCATAACAGATTGAATTTAAGCAGCTTACATCTATTCAGTGCGCAGCGTCCGGATCGGATCGACCGAGGCGGCCCGGCGGGTAGGCACAATCGCTGCCGCCAGCCCGATTCCAGCCAGCAGCAGCACCAGCGCGGCGATCATCAGCCCGTCCCGTCCGTACTCCACCGTGACCACGCTGGCCACCGTGTGGCGTAGCAGCATCGTAAGGACAATCCCCGTGCCCAGCCCCGTCGTCAGCAGCCCGCCGATCCGCAGCATCATGCGCCGCGCAATCGCGGCAGGTGTCGCCCCCAGCGCCATTCGCACCCCGATGTCGCGGGTCTGGCTGCTCACCTCCTGCATCAGCAGCCCATAGATCCCAACCGCCGCCAGCAGCACCGCAATGCCGGCAAAGATGCCGAAGAGCCAGCTCTCCATCCGGTTCGTCATCAGCGCGTCTTCCAGCAGATCGTCCATCGTGTCCGGCGCCTGAAAGGCAATCGTTGGCGCCGTCTCATGCAACGCCGCACGCAACTCGGGCACGATGCTCAGCGGCGGCACCGCCGTGCGCACAAACAGGCAGATGCCGAAGGAGCCGGCATCCTGCTGCGTCTGCTGGCTGAACTCCGAGAACGGAAAATCGATCTCCGGCCGCGCCGGCTCGGGCAGGCTCTGCCGCGCATCGTGCGCCACACCAATGATCGCCGTATTGCGAGGCTTGCCCACGAAGGCCTGCGCCACGGGATCTTCCTTGCTGCTCAGGAACTCCTTCACCCACGCCTCATTCACGATGACCACCGGCTGCGACGTGGGCGTGTCCTGCGCGCTGAAGTTCCGCCCGCGCACCATGGGCAATTCCAGAGCGCGGTAATAGCCCGGCGTCACCGCCCGGCTCTCGGAATTCCGCTCGTGCCCCGGCGGATCGGGCGCATGGCCCACCAGCACCTGGCTGGTTCCCGAGCCAAAGCCGAGCACCGGCGGCTGATCGATGAAACCCGCCGCCACCACGCCGGGAATCGCATCTACACGCTGCTCAAACGGCAGCATGAACTCCTGCACATAATTGCGGCCCTTGTAATCGCCGGAAGGAATATTCACGCCCAGCATCAGCAGGTTCTTCGGGCTGAAGCCACAATCGATCTTCAGCATGCGGCGCAGCGTCATGAGCAGCACGCCGGAGAAGACCACCAGCACCAGCGAGAGCGCGATCTGGGTGATGACAAAGCCCGCGCGCAGTCGCCGCTGCTGCCGCGAAGTGCCGGTCGCCGCGCCCGATTTCAGCGCCTGGCTCGGGTCTGCGCGCGCAGCGCGCCACGCCGGAATCAGCCCCGCTGCCACGCTCGATAACACGCCCGCGCCCAGCGTCACGGCAATCACCGGCAGGTTGAGGGTGATATTTGCCCCGCGCGAAAATGCATGCGCCAGAAAGACCTTCATCGCCGCCAGCAGTCCCCCGGCCAGCAGCAGCCCGGAGAGCGCGCCCATCGCGCCCAGCAGCGCATTCTCCACCAGCAGTTGATGCAGCAGTCTCCCGCGCCGTGCGCCGATAGCCACCCGCAGCGCCATCTCCCGCTCGCGTGCGATGCCCCGCGCCAGTTGCAGCCCGGCAACATTCGCGCACGCAATCAGCAGCACGGCAAAGACCGCGCACAGCATCACCGCGATCTCCGCCAGCTCGTTCTCGCCGTGCATCGCGGCCGTGATCGGCGTCAATTGCACCGTCCGCCCTTTGTCCGTTTTCGGCTGCTCTTGGCCGATCTCCCCCATCACGTGCGCCATCTCCGCCTGCGCCGTTTCGCGCGAGACACCCGGCCGCAGCCGTCCCACCGTTTCAACCCAGGAGTTGCTATACGAATGCACCCACGGCGGCCGCACGTGCATGGGAATGTAGACCAGGTTCGGCTTGCCGAAAGGGAAGCGGAAGCCTGCCGGCATTACGCCGATCACCGTATACGGCCGCCCATCCAGATTCGCCGTCTTGCCCACGATTGCGCTATCGCCATGAAACTGCTGCCGCCACACCTCGTAGCTCAGCACCAGCACATCGTTTCGCCCCGGTTGATCTTCGCCCGGCAGATAGGTGCGGCCCACGAGCGGCTTCACCCCGAAGACATCGAAGAAATTATGCGAGCCCTGCGTCACGTTCAGATACTGCGTGCGGTCGCCGGTCCGCAGCGTCATTCCCCACCAATCCACATATCCGGCAAGCGACGCAAAGCTCGTATTCAGCCGCCGCATCTCCAGATACCCCGGCCACGAGCTCCACTGCCAGAAATTCGAGGCCGAATGCGTCTTCACCATCACGATGCGATCGACATCGTTGTAGGGCAATGGGCGCAGCACCACCGCGTCGACCACGCTGAACATCGCCGCCGTCGCTCCAATGCCCAGCGCCAACGTCAGCACCACCGTCCAGGTAAAGCCAGCCGACTTGCGCAGCTGGCGCAGGCCAAAGCGCACGTCACGCGCCAGCACCTCAAGAAAGGGCACCCCGCGCGCCACGCGATAGCGCTCCGTCACCTGCGTGACCCCGCCAAACTCGCGCAGCGCATCCCTCTGCGCCTCTTCCGCGGACATCCCGCGCTCCATCTTCTCCGCCGCCGCAAACTCCAGATGCGAGCGCAGCTCCGCATCCAGCTCCCGGTCCAAGGCCCGCCCGCGGAAGAGCGCGGCCCAGCGGCTGAGCAGAATGCGCAAACGATCCAACGCCGCCTCCCTAGCCTTTCTGACCTGGTGAGTCGTGTGGTGATTCGTGTGGTGAGTCGCTGCTCAATTGCATATCCTCGTCATCCTGAACATAACCGAAGGTGGAGTGAAGGATCTGCTTCACCTATCGTTCAATACCGGCGCCAAGCGCCGCTCAACCAACCCCGAATGCCGGCCTCTCTAGCCCGACGGAGCCAGAATGCGCGCCATCGTCGCCGCGATCTGCTCCCAGTTCTCTGTCTCTTTTTCCATCTGCCGCCGCCCGGTGCGGGTCAGCGAATAGAACTTCGCGCTCCGGTTGGTCTCCGACACACTCCACCGCGACCGGATCCATCCCCGCTGCTCCAGCCGCAGCAGCGCCGGATAGATCGTTCCCTGATTCAGCCGCAGTGCATTGCCGCTCATCTGCTCGATCCGCCGCGCGATCCCATAGCCGTGCAGCGGCCCCATAGAATCCAGCGTCTTCAGGACCATCAAATCCAGCGTGCCCTGCATCACATCCGGTCTGTTTTCACCTGTTGGCATGCCACCTATACACTGCTCCCCTATAGGTGGAATGTCAACAGGTAGCCGCAATCCAGCCCGGCTGATCGGAACATCGCCTGCGACTCCTGCTGCTTGCCCTCACTCCATCACGGATTGCGCCATCGTCCACCGCACACTAATCACCCGCTCATCTACCGAGAGCCGCAGCACAATCTGCTCCACCAGATCATTCCCCAGTCCCACGCTGCGTACCTCCGCGCGAATTGTCGCCCGCTCATCCGGCGAAACTTCGCTGTACATGGATTGCAGCGACACGGAGGTCTGCTGGATCGACGCCAGCAGCACTGCGCGCAGCGCGGTCTCCGCGCTCGCCCTCGTGATGACCTCTATCTCGTAAGTCGATTCGATCGGCTCTGCTGCCGGCAGCACGGGATGCAGCCGGTAGGCGAGCGGGCGCAGCAAAATGTTGGTCGTCACCACCGCAGCTCCCAGCACAATAGCGAACCGCCACGCGCCCAGCCCGCTCAGCACACCAATCGCCGCCGAACACCAGATGGTCGCCGCAGTATTTAGCCCGCGCACATTCGCGCCATCTTTGAAGATCACACCCGCACCCAGGAAGCCAACGCCGGAGACCACGTAGGACACAATGCGTCCGCTTGCCGAGCCGTCGCCGTGCAACAAAAATCCGGCCATGACGAATGCGCTCGCGCCCGCGGCGACCAGCCCGTTGGTCCGCGTGCCCGCCATGCGCTGCCGCCACTGCCGCTCCATGCCCACCAGCGAGCCGAGCAGGATTGCAGTCAACAGCCGCAGCGAAAAATCGAAAGTGGTCAGGGTCATGGCATCCTGCTTCCTGGGTTTCACCGGAGCCAATGAAGTTTCACCGGAGCCAACGAAAGATAAGTCGCCCACATTTCTCGCCGGCACCGACTCAAGCGAGCGCCGTCAAGACAAGCGCCGAAGGCGCCATCGCCCTGACGGCCAGTCCTAAAATTCCACGTGGCACCGCACCGAGGGCACCCACACCGGCCCGCGATCGCGGTTGTAACCCGGATTGTCGATGTGCGAGAGCCCCAGCGCGAAGTAGAGCCCATGCCACGTGTGCATGTTGTAGTAAGCCTCTTCCGTCGTCTCGCGTCCGTAGTTCAGACGCCCATCGCCCAGCAGAAATCCCAGCCCGCCATCGGCCAGATAATTCTGGTGGTCCTTCTTGATCGCATTCGACACCAACGCCAGCCCCACCTTGTCGTTCTTCCTTCCCCACTGCGCGCCGTCATAATCCGCGCCCAGCAGCACCGTCTGGTCCACCTCGGTGTACGCAAACGACTCATGCTGTCCCTCGTTCCATCCAAAGCGTCCAGCCGCGCGCAGATGATCCGTCAGTTGCTGCTCCACGTTGTAGCCAAAGCCATACTTCACCGCGCCAAAATGCTCGTGCTTCACGATATTCGGGGTCGGATCGATGCCATCCACATACGCCGTGACCGCCTCGCGATAGCTCCCCATGTGCGCATTGTTCACATAGGCCAGCACGCGCTGCACGCCTTTGTGCCCGCGCAAAAAACCATGTCGCAGCTCGAACTCCCAGTTCTGTCCCCGCGCCCGGCTCAGCGCCCAGTCCAGATCGATGCCGTTCGCCACCACCGGCATCGCCGCCAGCACATAGCGCGCCGCCCAGTCGCGGTCCTGGTACTCGATCACCCCCGCATACGTGTAACCGCGTGTGTCCGCCGCGTAATCCCACGCGCCGTTGTTGTCCACCGTCCAGTTGGTGAACTGCAAATGGCTGTCGCTCAGCACGTCATTGATGTCCATCACGTCCGGCAGCGACATCTTGCCCAGCCGCAGCTCCAGCCGCCGCACCGGCGCCTCGGTGGCCAGCGCCAGCGGCCCGCGATCCGTTTCCGTCATCTCGTTGGTGAAGCCGATCGTCTGATGAAACTCCACCCGCGCAACATACGGCTTCGAGCCCAGGTTCGGGTTGCGCACCACGTCCAGATTGGTAAAGCCCGCAAGCCCCAGCGCCTGGCTCAGCCCCCGCCCGCCCGATGATTCAAAGTCCGCAATGAAATCCGTGTTGTAGCGCTCGCTCCACGTCGGCGTCTTGCCACGGATGCCGCGTCCCAGCTGATAGCCCAGGTACAGGGTCCCCAGTAGGGAAGTCTTGTATTCGCCCGCGCCATGCAAACTGTTCGGGCCCTGGTACGGCGAATGAAAACTCGGATGTGCCTGGAAGATGATGTTCGCCTGCCCCGCCACAAACCACGGCGCCGTCTCCGAGTGCGGAAACATGGCCGTGGGTCCGTTGTCTTCTCCCGCGCTTTCCGTGGAGCTGGCAGTCGCATGCCCGCCGCCGGCGGATTGCGGCGAAGCCTCCAGCTCCGGCGCCGGTCCCTCCGTTTGCGCCCGGCTCACGCCCAGCCCCGCGGCCGCGCTCAGTGCCAGCAGCATCCCCATCCAGATTGTCTTCCGGCACAGCACCTTCCCGGCGTCTCCTCTTTTGGTCTTTGCCCACCGGAGGAGGGCGAACCGCACGATTTAGCCTAACCTAAATCACATTTCTGAGCCCATCGCGGACAAGTTTGCGAAACGCAGGAATGGCCAGCAGAATCCGTCTTATCACCAGATGCCGCCTTGAAGTCACCGGCATTCCGTAAATTGGTTTCCAGGGGACCGCGAACCCTTCCCCGGTGTACCATATCCCCCTAGGATATACAACCGTCAACGCTCCCGAGACACCATGGCCCACCATCAAGACAAAAAACTCCTCGCTCGCATCAAGCGCATACGCGGCCAGGTCGACGCCATCGAGCGCTCGCTTACCGGCGACACCGATTGCGCCGACGTCCTCATGCTCCTCGCCAATGTCCGCGGCGGCATCAACAGCCTCATGGGCGAAGTCCTCGAAGACCACATCCGCGAGCACATGATGTCGTCCGGCCAACCCTCGCTCCCCTCACAGGAGATCGCCGAAGACCTCATCGACCTCGTCCGCGCCTATCTGAAATGAGCGATTGCAAATAGCAATGCGCGATTCGCTCCACGCGGTGTTACATTCAACCGCACCGGTTTTCACCGCGGGTGAAGACAATGCTTCGCAGGTCGTCTGCATTCCTCATACCAGCTATGCTCTGCGGCATGCTTTCCGCCGCGCAGCCGCCGCCTGCCTGGCAAAGCTACTCGAGCCCCGATTACGGATTCACCATCTCCTATCCAACAGACATAAAGCTCTACAGCGCGCGCGACGGAGGTCCCGGTGGATATAGCCCAATCTGCTTCGAAACAACCGTCACATGCCTCGGCTACAGCAGCACGGACTATCAAGACACCAATTTCGAGGGTGCGGGCGTCGCGATCAACGTGCTGCGCGACGCAAAGACAGAACAGGACTGCGACACGCTCCGCAGTCCCATTCCCACGAGAGTCGAGATCATCCACGGCCACCCCTTCCACACCGCCATTGTCACCGATGGCGGCCTGAGCCATGTCACCAGTGGCCCAGCGTATCGCGCCTTCTATCAGAACGTCTGCTTCGAAATCGCAGCCCAGATCGCAAGCGCCAGCTTTGGCTCATTCGAGCCCGGCTCGGTAAAGGAATTCCATCCGGCCCGGCTGAGACAATTACTCGATCAGGTGGTCCATACCTTCCGCTTCACCGGTCCGGTCAAGGATGGAGCGGACTGGAAAGTCTCACGCGATGGCGGATGCGGCGGCACCTTCGAATACCCGGCCAGCGATACCGTCCGCGTGTTGGCTGAATACTCGAATGGCTCAGAAAATTCACAGCGAATCACCTGCTCTCGTGCTTTTACACATCAGGGTCGCGCCTACACGCTCGCCGTTAAAGCGAATTTGCGCGAAGAGTACCTGCTCGACCGTTGGCTGAAATCCTCCGGCTATCCGGGCCTGGACAACGCAAAAGTAGTGAGCAAATCCCGCTACTACACCGAGCACACCGCTCCCCCCTGCTACTACATCTATGGTCAGGCCACGGTCTTCATCTTCAGCGTCTCCGACCCGGACGGCCGCGCCGTCGCTCCCGGCGACGACCCCATCTACCGACACTGGCTCGCCAGCTTCAAGGTGCGATGACCGGCAGGTCCGAAAGCGAATCAAACTCGATCGTGAGTCGGTAAAGGCTCGCCTGATCCGAATCTGCGCGAGATAGCGATTCGTCCGTGGTCGTCCCGGAAGGCAATTTCCTCCCACTTTCGTTGTAGAAATTGCGATTCTTGCGCCTTGGAACCTCCCCCAGACGTGGCTCCGGCCGCGAACTTACGTCCGCCCCGGTGCAATCGAGCACCTTTTTCCTCATTCCAAAATGGGCCTATACCCCGAACGTGGGCCTCATTTACACCCCGAATACCCCTTCCGTAAGGTTTTCCAGCTAAAGTTTCTGCCGTACAGTTGCGAAAGATTTTCACCACGAGAGGGTAGAAATGACACGGCAGCTTAGAAACCTTGCAAGTCTGACAGCAATTGCGGGTGCTTTGGTTCTTCTGGGATCCGGATGCGGCGACAAGCGGGAGATGAGCAAGCAGAACTTCGCTCATGTGCTGAATGAGGACTACTCGGCCAACGCCGATTGCCTCTTCACCAAGCCCTTGCCCTATCCATTCGAGATGCAGGCCAGTGACAAGCTTCTGGGCGATGTCCACAAAAAGCTGGATGCCTTGACGGCCGCTGGCCTGCTCACCCGGACCTCCCACAACGGCAATCTGCGCTACGAGCTGACCCTCACCGGCCAGCAGGTCCCCGGCAATGGACGCTTCTGTTATGGCAAGCGCCAGGTCACCAGCGTGGACAACTACTCCACCCCGCGAGAATTCCACGGCAACCAGTTCACCAAGGTCGAGTACCACTTCGTCGAGAAGGACAGCCCCGACTGGGCCAAGGTCCATGCCATCCAGACCGCCTTCCCAGCCGTGGCCAAGGCCGTGGTCGGGGAGCCCGTCGACCAGGCCACCCTCGTCCTCACCGACGATGGCTGGGTTCGCAACGAGGACTAACAGTCTCTCACCAGCGCAACCGTCAACCCAACCAACCACGTTGTTCTCACCAGGGCCAAAACACGAGGTTAAAAAGGGACCGGCGTTTCGTTGGCGCCCACCCTTTCACAAGACCCGGGATCACAGGCCCGGGTCTTGCCGTTTCTGCTGTCGCCTTCTAGTCCGGGGAAGCAGCCTGTAGACCAATGGCATTCTCCGCCTAGAAGCGGCGAATGCCGTTCCCGGCGCGCTCGGAAAGCCTTCCGCTACTCCTCGATGCGCGCGCTGAAGATTCCCTTCAGCCTCAGCGTGCATGTCGAGGCGCCTGGCATGCAACTCAACGTCGCCCGTCGAAGGATTCGTGCGCGCGAGATGGCGGGTAACGACGTGTTGTACTCACGAAATTGTGTCGAAACATGGCTGCTCCCTCACTCGCAAGGCGCTGCTTCATCAAATGCGCTGCCGGCTCCGGCCAGAGCCGGTCATATACGGCAGCAGGAGAAATACTCTAGTTATCCATCCGGGCTTCCGTCACCGGCAGCAGCACCAGCAAACAGGTCTTCGACCCCGTGGTGCACGCCACAATCCCGCGCCGCAGTACCTTCGCCTTCGACCCCGCCGGCAAGGGCGCTCGGTAGCTCGCCGCCAGCAGCGCCGGCTGGGCCTTCTTCAATGCCTCATCGCCTTTGAGGAACCGCACATCCTCGGCTCGGTTATCACCCAGCAGCAGCAGAAAATCCGCCGAGGCATACTCCCCGTCGAGCGGGCTGGGAATCGTGTACGTGCGCAGCGCCGCCACCTCGTCGCCGCCCTGCTGCACGCGCGGTCCCGGCTTCTCATGCACGCCGGCCGCCTCTAAAGCCGCTGCCTTTGTCTCCATCTCCGACTTCATCTCCGTGTAGCTTTCCGTCAACGGCTGCTGCCCCATTGCCTTCACCGCCACCCGATAGGTCGTCAGCGCGTCGCCTCTCTTTCCTTCGGCCTCGTAAATCTTCCCCAGGTGAAGACCCGACTCCGGATTGGCCGTCAGCAGCAGCCATGCGCTCCGCACATAGGCCTCAGCCTGAGGGAGCTTCTTCTCTTTGAAATCAATCCATCCCAGCGTGTCCCAGTCCGCCGCCAGCGAAAATACATTCCTGAAGTCTTCGTTCTTCGCGTCTGCCAGCGTCGTTGCTGCGGTCCGCTTCTCCTCGAGTTCCACCGATTTCGTGCTGGCTGCCTCCGCCGCCGGCAGATCCACTCCCGCGTCGGCCAATGCATAAGCCGTGTCGTTCAAAACGCCCGCATCCTCGCTGGTGTCCATCAGTGCATGCAGCGTCTTCTTGCCGGCCTCCGTATCACCGGCTTTGATCTGTGCTGTGCCGAGTTGCAATTTCAGCGGATCGGGCTCCGTACTCAGCGTGATCGCATCTCGGAACGACGCCTCCGCATCCTTATAGCGTTTCTGCGTCAACTGCAGATTGCCCAGCTGGGCACGCGGCCGCGGATCGGCCGGATCGGCATTTGCCCAGGCCTGCATCGTCTTTTCGGCATCGGCCCACTGACCCTGGCTTGAATACAGTCCAATCAGCGCCTGATACGCGGCAAAGCTCTCCGGATGCAGCTCAAGCTCTTTCTTGTAATCGGCCACTGCCTGCGTCTTGTTGTTGCTGAGCCACTCCGCCGCCCCGTATCCCACCCATAGCCCGCTCTCCTGATCGTTCAGCGCCTTCGCCTTGTCCAGCAGCGCGCGCGCACTCTTCTGGTCATTCGCGCGTAGATCCAGAAATGCCTGCTGCATCAGCTCGCGCGCCTCGCTGTTCTCCGCCTTCGCCGGCGCCGTCCCCTTCACCGACGCACCCACCAGTTGCAGCATCTGCGACGAGTCATCGCTCACGCCCTTCACAAAATCCCGATATGCCGCAAACTCGCTCACCGGCAGCTCGCTCGTCTTGTCGCGCATGGTGCGGTCTATCGTCAGCGTGTTGTCCTTCAGCGCATAGGTCGATGTGTACTCCGCGAACTCCGTCGTTCGCTTCACGTTCGCCGGCACCGTCACCGTGTAGCCCTCGGGCAAGGTCAGCGTCACCTTCACCTCGGTCTCTCCAGTCGGGTCCATCAGCATCGCGCGCTTCGGCGCCGTTGCATCCTCCGCGAATTTCGCGTTAAACCACGTCGACAGCCCCGGAAAGCGCCGGCTCTCCCAATCGCCGAAATCCTTGCGCGTGTAGTCCCAGCTCACGTGGAAGGGCTCTGATGTCTTTTCCGGCAGGCTCGCGTCCACTGCGCTCACCTCGCCGGCAAAGCCGTTGTTGTAGGAGATCCGCTGCCCCAGTTCCTGCCAGCTCGAGCGCGGTACCGTGTGGTACGCCTCGCGATAGGCCACCTCCGCATCGCCCCGCAAGGTCAGGTCGAAGTGCGCCGTCAGCACGCCGCCCTTCTCCAGCTTCCCGGTGATCGTCTCCCGCACAAACGAAGGGAAGGGAAGCGCCGTCTCCGTCCGCACCAGCCGCGCATCGCCCGTCGCCGGGATCGCGAGCGCCAGCTTATCCCTCAGGGCGGACAGCAGCATCCGGCTTGGCGCTACCTCCGGCGTCGAGTCCAGCCACACATCGTGATCTTTCAGCTTCACCAGCGTGATCATGTGGTCGAACTGCGATGGTATCGGCAGCGCTTCGTTCACCCGCACTCCGGTGCCGATCAGCACCGGCTCGGCTTCGATCTTCTCCGCCGCCAGCATCGCCTCCAGCAGCGTGTGCTTGTCCTTGCAATCGCCGTATTGATTCTCGAAGATCTCCGGCGCCGTGTGCGGCTGCAGCCGTCCCACTCCGAATGACACCGCGATATACCGGTACTGCGTCGCCACGAAGTGATACAGCGCGTCGACCTTCGCGTCGTCCGTCGTCAGCCCGCGCGTCAGCTCGTCCGCCTTCGCCTGGATCGCCGCGTCCGGCACCGCGCGTCCCTTCATCAGCCCGCGATACCACGCCCCCATCTCCGCCCACGTGCGAAAGCTCGTTATCGCCACGTCCGGCTCGTACATCTCCTGCACCTGGTTCACCGGCGCCGTCTTATCCTTTTCGTCTTTCTTCGGATACTCGGAAGCCGTCTCGTGCTTCCAGCGGTACACGCGCTCGCCGCCTTCTTCTGTCACCGCCGGCTGCACCTTCTTGCTCTTGACCAGCAACGGCAGATCGCGCGGCACCCGCAGCTCCAGCGTTTCCTCCTTCACCGGCAGATCCGAAGTGAAATCCTCCACGTACCACAGCGACCCCGGAGCCGAGGCGTTCGTGTCCTTCAGCGTCAATCGGTACTCCAGCGTGTCGCCCACGCTCAGCGACTTCACCGGCACCTGCTTCGTCCGCAGATCGCTGTACATCGGCGCCGCCTGCGTCACCGGCATTGGCACCTCCTGCGCATCGCCGGCGGGCGTCTCGATCACCTGGCCCGAAGGCTTGCGCACCCGCACGAAATCGAAGCTCACCGTCTCGGTCTGCGCCGCAAATGGAATACTCAAAATCCCAGCGCTGCGCACCCCGGCATCGGACTGGATCTGCTCGGTAACGGAAACAGTGCGTACGCTCGATCCATCCCGGGGGAAGCGCACTACCGTCTCGTCTTTTTCGACAATCACCGCCTCGCCCGTCAGGTCAGCCTGCGATTTCGCAAGGATCGGAAGGTTTTTGACCGGAATCGCGGTGCCGGACGGCGAAGGCGCGGAAGGCTTCACCGTCTGGGCGGAAAGAGTGGGCAGGGTGGGCAGAAAACAGGCAAGAGCAGCAAGGACGATCGATCGGGCCGGCATAGCTAGCCTGTTCTAGCGCAAGGAGAATTGTCACACCAACAAAAATCGAAGGTAGAGCGAAACTTTGGACTAAAACGGGACAAAAGATGGCTTCTCAAGAAAAGCGCGCAACTATACTTGACGGCATACACTATGTATAATACAGTATGCATTACACAGTATGAGCGAAGCCCTTCAGCCCGTCTTCGAGAACCTCCGCCTCGAGCTGCGTCGCGGCTGCCTCATCCTTGCCGTCCTCGCCCAGCTCCGCGAGGAGCATTACGGCTACACCCTTCGCAAAACCCTCGCCGCCCGCGGCATCGACATCGAAGAGAGCACCCTCTATCCGTTGCTGCGCCGCCTCGAATCCCAGGGCCTGCTCCTCAGCGAGTGGCGCGAAGAGGACAAACGCAATAAACGCTTTTACCGCCTCTCACCCGCCGGCGCCGCCACGCTCGCGCAACTGCTGGTAGAGTGGGCATCCATCAACGGCTCCATCCACCAGCTATTGTCCAGGAACGCTCAGGAGGCCTGACCCGCCATGGCAGCCAACGATCGCAACGGTCTTAACGATCTCATCGACCGCTACCTCTACGCCGTAAGCCGCTACCTGCCCGCGCAGCGGCAGGACGATCTGCTCACCGAGCTTGCCGCCAACCTCCACTCCGAGATGGAGGACAAAGCCACCGCGCTCGGCCGACCGCTCACCGCAGACGAGCAGGCCGACGTGCTGCGCCATCACGGGCCGCCACTCATTGTCGCTGCGCGCTATCAGCCGCAGCGCTCCCTCATCGGCCCGGAGATCTATCCCTTCTACGTATTCACCATCAAACGCCTGCTGCCGCTGGTCATTGGCGTCAATCTGCTGGCCCAGGCCGCCGCCCTCATCTTCGGCTCCGCGCAGGTGCCCATTGCCCAGCGCTTCCACTTCGGCGGCGTGCTGCACGATCTCATCTACGCCGTGCTCTTTTTCCTCGTCATCGTCACAGTTGCTTTTGCCCTGGTCGAGGTCTATCAGGTCAACTTCCGCAAGCAGCTCGAACAGCACAAATGGGATCCGCGCAAGCTGCCCAAGGCCCATCCCATCCCCCACGCCGGCCCGCGCCATCCCTGGGCCGACGCCATCGCCAGCCTGGTCTTCCTCCTGTGGCTGCTCGCCTTCCCCCGCTTTCCCCTGCTCATGTTCGGTCCCTATGTCGCCTGGCACCTGCTCAACATCGATCTGCCCACCATCTGGCACACCTTCTACTGGATCATCATCGCCTTCACTGCCATCCAGCTCGCTTCAAAGATCGCGCTGCTCTCCAGGGCCGTTCGCCGCTACTACCACCTCATCGAGAGCATGATTCACCTGCTCGGCATCGCCATCCTCGTCTTCCTGCTCCGCGCCCGCGACTACATCGGCCAGGCCACCTTCGGCGGCAGTCCCATCTCGCCGGAGACCGCCGCCAACCTCAACGCCAACATCCACACCGGGCTGCTCGTCGTGCTCATCATCGCCATTGCCAAATTCCTATGGGACACCGCCGAGTGGCTCCGCCCCAAAGCCACTCCTCGCATGGCAAGCAAAATGGGCGCCCCATCGTAGCCAGGCTTCACAACCTGGTCATCCCGACCGAAGCGAAGCGAAGTGGAGGGATCTGCTGTTTCCCTCGCCGGGTGCCCTCCATATTGCTTCGAGGTGCGGAATTTCAGGCGCTACGAAACAGAGCGGCAGCTCGTCCCGCATTCTCATCGTGCACTCACTCCGCCGCCTGCCGGGCAATCGCCTCCACCGTCGCAATATTCCCGGCAAACGACTCCGCCAGCCCATGCCGCTTCAGCAGCGTCTGCGCCGACCAGTAGCTCACCCACACCTCGCCCGCCGCATCCTCCCGCACCAGCAACTTCAGCGGCAGATCGATCGCCACCGTCGGTGCCGCCAGCATCAGCGGCGTCCCGCCCTTCGGATTGCCGAAGATCACCACTTGCGTCTTCGGCATCGTGAGCCCAACTTTCTCCGCCTCGCCGCTGTGATCGATCAGCGCAAACTCGCGAATCTGCTTCGCCGCCAGCACCCCGCGTATCTTCGCAACCGTCTCCTCCACCGAATGCGCGCTCTTCAATGTCACCAGCCCGATCGCAGTCTCCGCCATCGCCGCCACCTCTCATTCGCAATATTTCCTTAGTGCCCAGGAACACTGCTTCGATTGTCGTCCCAAACAGGCGCGCAATCTTGAATGCCAGAGGAAGACTGGGATCATATTTGCCGGTTTCGATCGCGTTCACGCCCTGCCGCGCGAAAACCGGCCCCACATCTCGAAGGACATGTAGGAGTCAAGTCGCCCACAAATCCAAACGTGAGCGACCGTCGGGAGCAAACCTCAGAAAGCGCGCCGCCGGCGCAATTGCCCCGGACGGCCAGTCCCCTTGACAATCGACAGGAGGCGGGTTCACCCTGTTGTCGAACGTCGAGAGGAAGCTTTCATGTCTCCGGCATCTACCGATCTCCTGCAGGGCACTCTCGATCTGCTCATCCTGCGCACGCTCGCGCTCGAGCCCATGCACGGCTGGGGCATCGCCCAGCGCATCCAGCAGCTTTCCCGCGATGTGCTCCAGGTCGGCCAGGGTTCGCTCTATCCCGCCCTCCATCGCCTCGAATACAAAGGCTGGATCCGCGCCGAGTGGGGCACCTCGGAGAACAATCGCCAGGCCCGCTACTACTCGCTCACCCGCGCCGGCAAAAAGCAGCTCGCCTCCGAGCTCGCCACCTGGGACCGTCTCTCCACCGCCGTTGCCCTCGTCCTCGGCCGGGAGCCCGCCGCCTCATGAGCCGCACCGTCTTCAACTTCGCAGCCTCCCCAAAGTGCATGCGAACCGTCCGGCGTCAGTGCAACCGGCTCGCTCCGTCGAGCCGCGCGCATGTGCGCCGGGCGGCCTTCTTATCGAAGCATCACACTCCGCGGTGACACATGAGCCTCGGCACACGGCTTCGCTTCTTCCTTTCACGCCGCTCCTCGGCCGCGCTCGACGCCGAGCTCCGCTTCCACCTCGACCACGCCATTGACGCTAACCTCGCTGCCGGCATGACGCCCGAAGAAGCCCGCCGCCGCGCCTGCATCGACTTCGGCGGCCTCGAGCATGCCCGCGAAGAAACCGCACGTCAACATCCCGCGTGGCTCCTCGGTACGATCATCCAGGACACCCGCTACGCCCTGCGCGGCTTCCGCCGCAACCCGCTCTTCGCCCTCACCGTCATTGCCACGCTCGCGCTCGCCATCGGCGCATCCACCGCGGTCTTCAGCGTCGTCGATCGCATCCTCTTCCGCCCATTGCCCTACGCGCATCCCGACCGCCTCGTCTCCATCGGGTTAAGCCACGCCCTCGAGCCGCAGGAGTTCATGATGAGCCCCTTCTACGACGATTGGCGCGACGATCCATCGGCGCTGGAAGCGGTGACCGCGCAGAGCGTCTTGCCGCGCCCCTGCGATCTCACCGAGCGCAATCCAGCGCAGCTCACCTGCGCCTGGGTCCAGGCAAACTTTCTTCCCACCTTCGGCGTATCGCCGGTTCTCGGCCGCAACTTTCTCCCTGAAGAAGATCGCCCCAACGCGCCCGATGTCGCGCTCCTCTCCTACAGCTTCTGGCTGAGCCGTTACAACCGCGATCCCGGCATTCTGAATCAGCTCATCCAGATCGATGGCCGCCCCGTCCGTATCGTCGGTGTGTTGCCCTCCGATTTCGAGATGCCGCGGCTGGAAACACCTGACGTGATACGGCCTCTCGACTTGGACGAGGTCGCATTACGCGCCGGTAAGAATCGAGGGCCGCTGCGCGCCTTTGCCCGGCTCAAGCCGGGAGTCACCCTCGCCCAGGCGCGCGCTTCGCTCCAGCCCGCCTTTGAAAAGAGTCTGAGCTTCGCTCCGCCCGCCCTGCGCCACGAGGTGCATCTCGGTGTCCGCACCATTCGCGATCTCCAGATGCAGAGCATCCGCAAGCTGGCGTGGACTCTCTTCACCGCCGTCCTCGCTGTCCTGCTCATCGCCTGCGCGAATGTCGCAAGCCTGTTCATGACCCGAGCCGCAGCCCGCGAGCGGGAGCTCGCCGTGCGTGCTGCGCTGGGCGCCGGCCGCGCCAGGCTGATGCGCCAGACGCTCATCGAAGCCATGCTCCTTTCGATTGCCGGCGGCATCACCGGCTGCATCCTGGCAGAGGCCTTGCTTCGTCTCTTCCTCTCCATCGCGCCCGCCGGCATTCCCTTCCTTCGCCGTGCCCAGCTCGATCCGCGCATTCTCCTCTTCACGCTCTGTCTCACGCTTGCTTGCGGCGCGGTTTTTGGACTCGTCACAGCACTCCAGCGCCCGCATGCGCGGGCGCTCACCGCTCACACCAGCGGCACCGGTGCGCAGGCCACGCTGCGCCGTGCGCTCGTCGTTGCGCAGATCGCCTGCAGCATGCTTCTGCTCTCCGGTGCCGCTCTGCTCCTGCGCAGCTTCTACAACATCGAGCAGCAAAACCTTGGCATCCGGACCAGCCACGTCCTCACCGCAGCCATCTCGCTTCCGCCCAGCCGCTACGGCACGCCGCAGAAGCAGACGGATTTCTTCAATCGCGCGGAGATCGCTCTACGCCGCCTGCCCAGCGTCGCCGACGTGGCTGTCAGTGATTCAGTACCGCCGCAGGCCTCGCGCCAGGGCCGCTGGTACTCGAGCCTCGTTGTTGCTGGCCGTCCACCAGCGGCGGAGAGCAACGGCGCCACAGTGCTCCGCCGCTCCGTCACCCCGGCATATTTTCACGTGCTCGACATCCCCATCCTCCGCGGGCGCGGCTTCGAGGAAGCCGACCGCTCCTCCACCGAACACACAATGATTCTCAGTCAGCTTCTCGCCAGCCGCCTCTTTCCCGGCGAGGACCCCATCGGCCAGCGCATTCGTCCCGGCCCCGACGACCCCGACTACACCGTCGTCGGTATCGCCGCCAATGTTCGCAACGGCGGTCTCACCGGGCCGACTGAGCCTGAGTTCTACGTGCTTCGCCGCAATACACCCGAAGATTCCGACACCGCAGCCGTCATCCTCATCCAGAGCGTCCTGTCACCCTCCACCATCGCGCCCTGGGTGCGGCAGCAGATCGCCGCCATCGATCCCACTACGCCCGTCGACATCCAGACGCTGAACGCGCGCGTCAGCACCCTTGCCGCCCGCCCGCGCTTCGAGACCGCGCTGCTCGCCTTCTTCGCCGTAACCGGATTGCTCATGGCCGTCATCGGCCTCTACGGCGTTACCGCCTACGCGGCCGCGCAACGCACACAGGAGGTCGGCGTCCGCATGGCGCTCGGCGCAACCCGTGCCAACATCCTCCGGCTCATCGCCTGGGAGGGCGCGCGTCTCATCCTGCTCGGCGGCGCACTGGGCCTCGCCGCTGCATTCGCCACCGCGCATCTGCTGCGTAGCATGCTCTTCTCCATCGGACCCTACGACCCGCTCAGCTTCCTCGGCGTCGCAGCACTGCTCGCCATCGTAGCGCTCGCCGCGACCCTCATCCCCGCCCGCGCCGCCATGCAGCTAGACCCCGTCACCGCCCTGCGCTACGAATAACGCCCGCACATCCACACGTTTGTCATCCCGACCGCATCGCCTCTCACTGCTCCTTCTCGTCCATGTCCTCGAAGGCAAAGCGCCCCAGCGCAAACGGATGCGACGTCTCCGGTTTCGAATTAAGTGCATTGAACGGATAAGGATCGGGGGTGATCGTTGGAAAGCCCCAGATCTTTCCCGTGCGCAAATCCACCACCACCCGCCCGTACATCTGCTTGCTGCCATCCGACGACTTCAGCATCTGCACCCCGGGCTCGATATATACCGGGTACCCCGAACTCTGCGCACGCGCAGGCACAGGCGCAAGGTAAGGCCGAACCGCAATTGCACTCAGCGCCACTGCAATCACCGCCAGCAGAAATTTCGTCACTCTGTCATCTTTCATGCGTCCACCTCGCGTAGGAATGTTCCAACGATAATCCTGTGTCCGCATCTCGCAGACAACTCCTGTCATCCTGAGCGAAGCGAAGGACCTGCAGTAACTCAAGTACCCAGAAGATTCGACGGCGACGACCAAAGGGAGGAGCCCCATGGACTCGCGCCACCAAATCGGGTGCCCCACATCTCGAAGAGATATGGGTGCAAGGTCGCCCACCAATCCGATCGGCGACGACCAAAGGGAGGAGCCCCATGGACTCGCGCCACCGGCGCGTGTGCCCGGATGGCTAATCCCCGAGGTGGATGCGCACCCCGCCACGCACCGCTTGTGGTTGCCCCAAAGTCAGCGTCGGCGTCCGCCCCACCTCAATCCGCCGGTTCAACAGATTTTCCGCCGCGACAAATGCCTCGTACCGCTTGCGAAAGGTGTGCGACGCGAACGCCTTCATGGTGAAAAATCCCGCCAGCCGGAAGGTATTGTCGTCATCGTCATACTGCTGCCCGCTCATCCGCGCCTCCAGCGCCAGCGTGCCCAGCCGGTTGTCCACCGCACGCACCTGCAGCGTGCCCGTCTGGTGCGGCACCTGCGGAATCCAGCTTCCCACCAGCGACGGTTCCTGATCGAAGCGCGTCACCGTCGCGTCCGCGTACTGATAGCCGCCCACCACACTCAGCCAACCGAGCGGCTGCCACTCGCCATCCAGCCCCACGCCGCGGCTTTTGATCTGTCCCAGGTTTGCTCTTTGCAGCGTGATCGTTGTTGGCGTCGTGCTGATCGTCAGCGCAGTGATCGGCCGGTTCACAATCGTCCAGAAGTAACCGGCGCGCACGGTCGCCTTCCATCCCGCCGGCGTCAGCACCACGCCCGTCTCCCATCCCGTCGCCCGTTCGGAGCGCAGCGTCGGGTTGTGCAGCGTCAGCTCGTTACCCACCTGCCCATTGCGATACAGCTCATTCAGTGTCGGCGACCGGTAGGCGCGAAAGCCCATCGCCGTCAGCGCCAGCGACCCGTTGATCCGGCGCACCACCCCCAGCCGTGGATTAGCCACCGTCTCGGTTACCTGGGGCAGCGGGCCCGGCGTCGGCAGCGTCTGCCATGCGTCGAAGTTCTGGAAGTGGTCGATGCGTCCGCCCGCGCTCAGCGTCCACTGCCGCGGCGTCCACACCGCCTCGCTGTAGACGCCCGTCGTCCTCTGTCGCGCGGAAAGCAAGGTCCGCACGCCGGTCGTCGTCGCAATCTCGTTGTCCTCCCCGCGCACATCGCGCGTGTCCGCGCCTCCCAGCACCACCAGCCGCACGCCCAACGGTTGCGTCCAGCGCGCCGCCGCGCCCAGTTGATCGCTCGGCGTTTGCGCAAAGCGGGTCAGCGTCTCCCCTGTGCGCGCCGCATTCACCGAAGAGAAGGTCTGCCGGAAATGCTCCGCGCTGCCGTAGCCGCGCAGCAGTAGCGATCCGCCCTTCGCTCCGGCCGGCGACCAGTCCAGCCCTGCTTCGTAGCGCCATAGCCGCGTCCCATTTGACGTCAGCGGGGTCCCGTTGCTGCGCGCCTCGTTCAGCACGTTGCCCAGCAAAAACGCCCGTCCGCCGCGCCAATCCCGCTCGCCCACCACGCGTCCATTCTGCGCATGCACATTCGATCGGATATCCACGGGCCCGCGCTCCTCCGGCGCCGTGAGAATGTAACCGTCGGTGAGCACAACTCCGCCCGTAGCCAGCCCCGACCATCCGCCTCCGTGAGCATTCCTGACCGTCCCACTCAGCAGCGCCGCCTCATCGAACGTGTGGAACGATGCCTCGCTCGACACCAGCTCTGCATGATTGCGCTCCGCCGTCACCGGCTGCATTTCGATCACGCCGCCAATTGCGCTCGATCCATACAGATCGCTCGCCCCGCCGCGCACCACCGTCACGCTGTCGATGTCGAGCTCTGGCAGCTCGTCCCAATAGATCCATCCGCCGAAGGCATCATTCAACGGAATCTCATTCGCCAGCACCAGCGTGCGGCTCGCCGCCGTCGATCCCAGCCCGCGCAGCGAAACACCCTGCGAGGTCGGGTTCGCCACCAGCGAGCTCGATCGCCGGAATAGCTCGAATCCCGGCACCTGCCGCAAGCGATCATCGAGCGCCACCGGCGCCGCCGTCCTCAGCTCTTCGCCCGTCATCACCCGCACGCTCGCTGGGCTCGCGCTCTCCGCCAGCGGCGTCTGGTACGCGGTCACGGAAACCTCCTCGTGCGCCCCTAGCGGCTCCAGCACTACGCGATCCATCGCGCCCGCCTTCACTTGCGCAGAAGCAAACGACGCCGCCTCTACCCGCACCACCGCGTTATCTGCAACACAGTGGATTACAAATTGTCCATCCGGACCGCTCTTTGTTGTCACACTTCCAAAGCTCAGCGTCGCCCCCGCAATCGGCGCGCCCGAGCCATCCACCACCGTTCCGCGCACATCTGCCGTACCCGGCCCGCACGCCTGCGCCACGCACATCGGCGCAAGCGACAGCACCGCCGCCAGCCACATGGCTCCCCCGGCATATCTCCCTTTGGTGCGCATGTTTTGATGATCCCACGCGGCGCAAGCCTTCCCCTATTGCGTTGCCAACCCACGCATCCCAGCCCTGCGTCCCAGAGCTGCGCATCGCTGCCGCCGCATCAACGAAACGCCCCGCTTGATTCCTAAACAGCATCGCCCTCCCCACCAAACCCCTGAGCGAAACCGAAAGGGAAGTGGAGAGCGGGTGCCCCCACATCTCGAAGAGATGTGAGAGTTAGGTCGCCCGCAAATCCAAACGGCGACGACAAAAAGGAGGAGCCCCATCGACTCGCGCCGTCGACGCAATCGCCCGGGACGGCCAGTCCCCTTGACGGGATAGGAGAGCGCGGCGTACTCTCCTATCCCAAATAGGAGAACAGCATGCCAAAGCAAGTAGAACTCCCCCAGGGCACGCTCGAGATTCTCATCCTCAAATCCGTTTCACTCGGCCCGCTGCACGGCTACGGCATCCTGCTGCGCATCCAGCAGATCTCCGGCGAGCGCCTTGAAATCCTTCAGGGGTCCTTCTACACCGCCATCTATCGTCTGGAACGCCGGGGCTGGATCAAAGGCGAGTGGGGTGAGTCGGAGAACAATCGCCGCGCCCGGTTTTACTCGCTCACCGCTGCCGGTACGCGTCAGCTCAAGGCCGAGACCGCCCGCTGGACCGACATGGCCGCCGTCGTCGCCAGCATTCTCGAGAAGAAGGCAGACGAGCTATGAATCTCTTTGAGGCAATGCGCCAACTGTGGCGCCGCGTCGCACCGCGCAACCATGACGACGTCGAAGAAGAATTCCGCTCCAACCTCGAGGCGTATCAGCAGGACCTCATCCGCCAGGGCCTCTCCGCCGAAGAAGCCGAACGCAAAGCCCGCATCGACCTCGGTCAGCCCGCAACGCAAAACGAAAAATACCGCGACGCCATCGGTCTGCGACTCTTCGACGAGCTCGGCGGCGACATCCGCTACGGCCTCCGCGCTTTGCGTCGCAACCCCGGCTTCGCCGTCGTCGCCGTGCTCTCACTCGCCCTCGGCATCGGCGCCACCACGGCGATGTTCTCGCTCATCTACGCCGTGCTGCTGCACCCATTTCCCTACGCCGACTCCGACCGCATCATGAACCCGGTCATCATCAATGAGCAGGCGCCAGACAGCCCTCAATGGTTTCCCCTTAACATGGCACAGTTTGACGAGCTGCGCCTTGCAGCCCCGGTTGACTCGCTGCTTGGCTTCAACAACTCGAACATGGAGATCACCGGCGGCGCGCTGCCGGAAGACATCCGGGGCATCTACCTCACGGAGAATGCCGGGACTTTCTTTGGTGTGCACCCGCTTCTCGGTCGTAATGTCGAGCCATCCGATGCAGAGAACGGCGGCCACTCTGTCGTTGTTCTCAACTACCGCTTCTGGCAGCGCCACTTCGGCGGCGATCCCCACGTCATCGGGCGAACGCTGGAGATCGATCACGCCCCCTACACCATCATTGGGGTCATGCCGCGCAGCTTCGCATTCAATGACAGCACCGGTGTTGCCGACGTCTACCTGCCGGGCAGTCTCATGCGGCTTCTTGTCAACGTCCCCTTCCAGGCCAACATACCGTGGATCAAGCTTCGGCCCCACGTCACGCTTGCCGCCGCCAACGCTGCGCTCGAGCCCATCGTGCGCCAGTTTGCAAAACAGCATCCCGAGCGCTTTCCCGATCACTGGCATCTTGCGCTCGAGCCCATCATCGTGCCTTACCAGAAGGGAACTGGCCGTACCCTGACGCTTCTTCTCGCAGGCGTTGTGCTCCTGCTCATCATCGGCTGCGCCAACTGCTCTATCCTTCTGCTGGCCCGTGGCCGCACGCGCCAGCATGAGCTCGCCATCCGCAGTGCGATCGGCGCCAGTCGCTGGCGCATCGTTCGCCAGTTGCTGGTCGAAGCCGTCGTCATCTCCTCGACCGGCGCCGTCCTTGGCGTCGCTGCGTCCTATTGGCTGGCAAAGCTTCCCTTGTTGCTTTCTCCGGATTCCTTTCCCGCCGAATCCGTCATCCGCATCAACGGCCCCATCCTCGCGTTCTCCGTCGTGCTGGCGCTGCTCTGCGGCATCTTCTTCGGTCTTGTCCCCGCATTGCGTCTCTCGCATCGCGATTCCGCGCGTATGCTCCCCGGCAGGCAGATTGGCGTCGTCAATGCTCCCGCAAAGCATCGCTGGAGCGTCCTCATCGCCGCGCAAGTCGCACTCACGCTTCTTCTCATGGCCACCGCCGGCACCGCCATCCGCGGCTTTCTGCAACTCATGCAGATGCCGCTGGGCTACGATCCCGCAAATGTCATGAAGGTCGGCATCCAGCTGCACCTCGTAGACCCAGGCGAGTGGAGCCGCATTCAGTCGCGCGAGGCGCGCACCGTTTACATCGAGCAGATCCGGGAGAAGATCGCATCCGTTCCCGGTGTCTCCATTGTCGCTGTCTCCACTGATTCGGCCGGTACCGAGGCCACGCCGCCCTACAGTGGCGTTCAAATCTCCTTCAACATCGACGGACCTCGCGATCGGCAGCAGTCGCAGGCCCGTGTGATGCTGGTCGACCAGCGATACTTCGCTGCGCTCCGCATCCCTCTGCTTCAGGGGCGCCTCTGGAATACGGATGAAAACACGCGTGGAGACTTCATCGCGATTGTCAATCGCGCTTTCGCGACACGCTTTCTCTCCTCGTCCAATGCCTTGGGCCGACAGCTACGCATTCCCGGGCTCGCACATCAGAATCACTTCGCGGCCACCTCTGCGCAAAGCACCGCCTGGCGTCAGATCATCGGCGTTGTCGGCGATGCGCGCAACGACGGCGTCGATCGCCCTGTCGTCCCCGCCATCTACCTTCCT
>DASYBK010000031.1:0-9093 GCA_036500805.1 Acidobacteriaceae bacterium
CCCAGCCAATGCTGATCGCGAAAGAGACAGAAAGCAAGAATGATCTGGTGTTGCTACCCACGCTCACCAACCGCCACGGTCTGGTGGCCGGCGCCACCGGCACCGGCAAAACCGTCACCCTGCAGGTCATCGCCGAAGCGCTCAGCCGCATCGGCGTTCCCGTCTTCGCAGCCGACGTAAAGGGCGACCTCTCCGGCATTAGCCAGCCCGGCCAGAACACCCCCAAGTTCGCGCAGCGTCTTCAAACACTCGGCTTCGAAACTCCCGCCTTCGCCGGTTGCCCGGTCACTTTCTGGGACGTCTTCGGCGAGCAGGGCCATCCCGTCCGCGCCACCATCTCCGAGATGGGTCCGCTGCTGCTCGGCCGCATCCTCAACCTCAACGACACCCAGGCAGGCGTCCTCACCCTGGTCTTCAAGATTGCCGACGACGAGGGCCTGCTGCTGCTCGACCTCAAAGACCTCCGTGCCATGCTGCAGTACACCGGCGACAACGCCGCGCAATACAAAACGCAGTACGGCAACATCTCGCCGGCGAGCATCGGGGCAATTCAACGGAATTTGATTGCGTTGGAGCAACAAGGCGGCGACAAGTTCTTCGGCGAGCCCGCACTCAACATCGACGACCTGCTGCAAACCGATCAGAACGGCCACGGCGTGGTCAACATCCTCGCCGCGGACAAGCTGATGCAGTCGCCGCAGCTCTACGCCACCTTCCTGCTCTGGCTGCTCTCCGAGCTATTCGAGCGGCTGCCCGAAGTCGGCGATCTCGAAAAGCCGAAGCTCGTCTTCTTCTTCGATGAGGCGCACCTGCTCTTCAACGATCTGCCCTCCGCCCTCGGCGCGCGCATCGAGCAGGTCGTCCGCCTCATCCGCTCCAAAGGCATCGGCGTCTACTTCGTCACGCAGAATCCCAATGACGTCTCGCAGGTCGTGCTCAGCCAGCTTGGCAACCGGGTGCAGCACGCGCTCCGCGCCTTCACGCCCAACGATCAGAAGGCCGTGAAGGCAGCCGCCGACACCTTCCGCACCAACCCCAAGCTCGACACCGCGACCGTCATCACCCAACTCGCAGTAGGTGAGGCTTTGGTGTCCTTTTTAGACGAGAGCGGCACTCCCGACATCGTCGAGCGCGCGATGGTCTGCCCGCCCGCCAGCCAGATCGGCCCCATCACCCCTGAGCAGCGCCAGCAGATCATCGCCGCCTCACCGGTCGCCGGCGTCTACGAAAAGGCCATCGATCGCGAGTCCGCCTACGAACGCCTCACCGGCAAAGCTGAGCACACACCCAGCGACACCCAGATGCACCAGCGCGAAACCGTGCAAACCCAGGCGCAGACCAGTGGGGCTGGCGGCCTGTTGGGCGAAGCAATGGGAGCACTCTTCGGCAGCGGCAACTCGCGCCGCATGTCCCCCGGCCAGGCCATGGTCAACAGCGCCGCGCGCGCGATCGGCTCACAAGTGGGACGCCAACTCATTCGCGGTGCACTCGGCTCATTGTTAGGTGGTAGCAGCAGGCGATAGCAGATCCAAGATCACGACCCAGCACGGACCACACCACACTCGTCAAACTGAGGTAAGGAGAAGCAGATGACGCAAGCGGAGTTCGATTTACGGTTTGTCGAGGGTTTTCACGCAGAAGATCTCAGGCGATGTGAGTGGGTCAAGAAAATAGCTGTCGAACAGGGTGTTGAAGGAATGTTGGTAAGAGTATTTCCTCCCTATTCTGGGGCTAAATACGGTCTGAGAGAAGATATTTCGCTGCTCGTTCTGACGCCTAAATATCAAGATGACTCCCTGTGGGATTTCAATGATTGGCCGAAGGATGTTTACGTACTTCTTCCTTTGATCGAAGAACCCGAGTCTCGAGAGATATTGGCACAGTCAGAGACCCAGAAAATCGCATTCGGCGAACTCTGTTTAGGACAGCATCGACGAGTGATACCGTCGGCTATCCGCCTAACGAATCCATTTTAGGAAGTAATGGATCAAGAATGCCGGGGGTCTTGTCAAAGAAGTCGCGCCAGAGGCGCCACCCCTAAGCCATCATTTACAAACCGGAACAAGATTCCCTACCGCGGCACCAGCACCCCGGCATGCTCCGGAATCTCCTCATCCGTGTGCGCCTTCAGCCCGCCATATCGCCGCTCCCGTTGCTGATACTCCGCAATCGCCTCCAGCAGGTGCACGCCACGAAAGTCCGGCCAGAAGCGGTCGGTCACGAAGATCTCCGAATACGCAATCTGCCACAACAGGAAATTCGAAATCCGCATCTCGCCCGATGTGCGGATCACCAGGTCAGGATCGGGCATGTGCGCCGTATACAGATGCCGATGCAGGTCTGCTTCCGTGATCCCCTCTGCGTTCCGTCCCTCTGCCGCCCGCTCGCGCGCTAGCGCCGCAAACGCGTCGATGATCTCCGACCGCGCCCCATAGTTCAGCGCCAAAGTCAGCACCGTGCCCGTGTTCCGCGCCGTCGCCTCCGCCGCCTGCTGCATCTGCTCCTGCACCTCGGCGGGCAGCTCATGCGTGCGGCCAATGTAGGCGATGCGCACATTGTTATCGTTCATGCGCTGCACATTGTTAATAAGGTAAGAACGCAGCAGCCGCATCAGGAAGTTCACTTCCGTCTTGGGCCGCTTCAGGTTGTTCTCGAGTGAGAAGGCATAGAGTGTCAGCCATGGCAGGTCGATGCGCGACGATGTCTCGACGACATACTGCACCGCCTCGGCGCCCTGCTGGTGGCCCAGAAAGCGCTTCAGGCTGCGCCGGCCGGCCCAGCGGCCGTTGCCGTCCATAATGATTGCAATGTGTGCTGGCATTCGCTCAGGATTGAGCGACCGGTAGATAGCCTGCTCTTCCGGCGAGAGCTCATGGGCCCGGCTGGCTGACTTCATTAGAGAACGCCCTTCCCTCTCAGCCTCGACCGTAGCACATGGCCGGAGCGCGTCGCAATGCGCGCGCGCCGTCTGGAGAAAACGGCCGCGCGCACTGCCGAACGGCGTTAAGCCACGCTGAAAGGCCTCGAGCGGTTCAGGCGACCGCGGTGCGCCGCCGGCCCATGGCCATGTCGCGCACCTGGTTCAGGAACATCGAGCGCTGCAGTGCATCCAGCTTCGAGATCAGCGGCGCAATCTCCGACAGGAACGGATCGTCGAGCACCGAATACACATCGTCATGCTGCCGGTTCCGCGCATCATGCAGCAGGTTGCACATGTCCACCTCAAGCGCCGTCGCCAGCCGCTCGAGCGAAGACAAGGTCGGCATCGCCTTCCCATTCTCGATCTTCGAGATGTAGGTGCGGGGCACCTGCATACGGCCGGCAAGCTGCCGCTGCGAAAGGTTGCGGCCGCGCCGGGCGTCGCGCACCGCGCGCGCCACCTGCAGACCGCTCTCTTCCGCTTCCGGTTCACGGATAGCAGAGGTCGCGGCCAGCATCACCGGTTCGGGCTCTTCCATCTCCAGGGATTTGCGGCACCGCCTGCATAAAGCATTCATCGTGCGGAATTGCACGAGACTGCAGTGGGTGCAACGGAGTACCTCGCGCGCCTCGACGCTTGCTAAGGTAGTTGCCATAAGTTGTACGGAGGCCAGAGCGGGCTTCCCGCGCCCTGGAGCGAAGCTCCTCAGACGCATAGCTACAGTGCCGTAGTGTTGATTTTCATGTCAAGTGAAATTCCAGTGGAAAACACCTTGATCTTCTAAAAACATGGCATAAAACCCGAAGAGACCCGCAACACTCTCGCTTCATACCTGACCCAGAGGTGCAATGACTAACCAGATACCTGCCTCCATCCCTACCCGCGATGCCGCATGGGCCCTGCTCACCGAGTTCACCCAAAGCCCCAGCCTGCTCAAGCACGCCCTCGCCGTCGAAAGCTGCCTTCGCGCCTATGGCGAGCAGGAGGCTCGCCCCCTCGGCCTCGTCGGCGACGACGCCTCACGCTTGGTTGATCTCTACACCGCCACCGGCCTGCTGCACGACTTCGACTACGAGCGCCACCCCTCGCCCGAAGAGCATCCCTGGATCGGTGTCCGCGTGCTCGAAGAGCGCGGCTGGCCCGCGGAGATCCGCCACGCCATCCTCGGCCACGCGGAGTACACCGGCACGCCGCGCGTCTCCCATCTGGACAAAACACTCTTCGCCTGTGACGAACTGGCCGGCTTCCTCACTGCCTGCGCGCTCATCAAGCCCACGAAGTCCATCCACGATGTCGACGTAGCCGGCGTGAGGAAGAAACTCAAGGACAAAGCCTTCGCCCGCGGCGTCAACCGCGACGACGTGATCAACGGCGCAAAAGAGCTGGGCGTCGATCTCGACCAGCACATCGCCTTCTGCCTCGCCGCCATGCAACGTGACGCAGCGGCATTAGGTCTTGAAGGCGCGGCGTCCAACATGGCACACTAGAAGTGGGACTTATTATGCACACACAAAGAACTCACATCATTCTTCCCAAGGAACTGATCGCGGAAATTGATGCATTGGTCGGGCCTCGCGGCCGCAGCGCATTTTTGGCCGAGACCTTGCGGTCGGAGTTGAAGCGGCGTCATATGCTGGCATTTCTGAACCGAAGCGAACCCGCATGGCGTGATGAAAACCATCCCGAGCTGGCCGCTGGATCGGCTGCATGGGTACGCAAACTGCGCGCCGCGGAGGAAGCTGCCAGGGCTCGCCGCACTTCGCGCCGGAAGAGCGGAAGATGATTTTTCTGCTGGATACGACTGTGTTGATTGACGCGTTGCGTAGCCGGGTAGGCCTGCTCTCTAAGCTGTCCCGCCTGGTGCTGGATGGGCATGTGCTTGCAACCAGCACGGTAAACATGGCAGAGGTCTACGCTGGAATGCGCTCCGGCGAAGAGCGGGAAACCGCTGCGCTCTTTCAGGGTCTCCATTGCTATCCAGTTACGGAGCAAATTGCAGAACTCGCGGGAAAACTGAAGCACCAGTGGGCAATGCGGGGAAGGACGCTCAGCTTAATCGACATGCTGGTGGCGGCTACAGCGCTCGAAAACAATGCCCCTCTCATTACCGACAACCGGAAGGACTTCCCCGTGCACAGTCTGCGCTTCCATCCCCTGTCGTAATCCCAACCCTGCTATGCTGGCGAGTTTCCTATGCCCACTCCCGATAGCCCGCAGTCAGCGCCCGTACTCAACACCACCCTCGCCACAAAACTCGACCCCAAAGCCAAGCGCCAGCAGACCAACGCCGCCGGCATGCACGCCCTGCTCGCCGCACTCCAGCAGCAGGAGGCCACCATCCGCGAAGGCGGCGGCGCGAAAGCCATCGAGGCCCAACACGCCAAACAGCGCCTCACCGCGCGCGAGCGCATCGCTCTACTCTTAGATCCAGCCACGGATTTTTTTGAACTAGCTGCGTACGCGGGATTTGACATGTACGCCGAATGGGGTGGCGCACCCTGTGCCGGCGTCGTCTGCGGACTCGGCCGCGTTGCCGGCCGTCTCTCGATGATCGTCGCCAACGACGCCACCGTGAAGGCCGGCGCCTTCTTCCCCATGACCGCCAAGAAGGTCCTCCGCGCGCAGCACATCGCCATGGAGAACCATCTCCCCACCCTCTATCTCGTCGACTCCTCCGGCATCTTTCTTCCCTTGCAGGAGGACGTCTTCCCCGATCAGGACGACTTCGGCCGCATCTTCCGCAACAACGCGCGCATGTCGGCCATGGGCATCCCGCAGATCACCGCCATCATGGGCATGTGCGTCGCCGGCGGCGCCTATCTGCCGGTCATGACCGACCACGTTCTCATGACCGAAGGCAGCGGCCTCTTCCTCGCCGGCCCCGCGCTCGTCGAAGCCGCCATCGGACAGAAGTACTCCGCAGAAGAATTAGGCGGCGCGACCATGCATGCCGAGATCTCCGGTACCGTCGACTTCAAGGAGCCCAACGACCACCTCTGCATCGCTCGGTTACGTTCGCTCGTCTCGAAGCTCGGGCATCCCGAGCGCGCCCCCTTCGACCGCGCCCATTACGACGCCAATAAGGACGCGCCGAAGTATCCCGCTGAAGATCTCTACACCCTGCTCGATCCGGATCCCGCCCGCGCCGCCAGCAACACCTACGACATGCACGAAGTCATCGCGCGCCTCGTCGATCGCTCCGAGTTCGACGAGTACAAGCCCGATTACGGACGCACCGTCCTCTGCGGCTACGCGCGCATCGGCGGCTTTGCCGTCGGCATTGTGGCCAATCAGAAGCAGCACCAGCCGCAGACCAGCCACTCCGGTGAGAAGCGCATCGAGTTCGGCGGCGTCATCTACGCCGAAAGCGCCGACAAAGCAGCCCGCTTCATCCTCGACTGCAACCAGAACCTGATCCCGCTCCTTTTCATACACGACGTCAACGGATTCATGGTCGGCCGCGACGCCGAGTGGACCGGCATCATTCGCTCCGGCGCCAAGATGGTCGCCGCCGTCTCCAACTCCACCGTGCCCAAGATCACCGTCATCGTCGGTGGCTCCTTCGGTGCCGGCAACTACGCCATGTGCGGCAAAGCCTACGACCCGCGCTTCATCTTCGCCTGGCCTACCGCGCGCTACGCCGTTATGTCCGGCGCATCCGCCGCCGGCACGCTGGTGGAAATCCGCATCCGCGCTCTGGAGCGAGGTGGCCGCAAGCTCAGCGATACCGAAAAAGAAGAAATCCGCGCCAGCATCCAGGCCACCTACGACGCCCAGACTGACAGCCGTTACGCCGCCGCGCGTCTGTGGGTCGATGCCATCCTCGACCCCGCAAAGACCCGCGAAGCCATCCTGCTCGCGCTCGAAGCCGCCGCTCACAATCCAAACATCGAGCGCTTCCACCCCGGTGTCCTGCAAACCTAAGCGCTCCGAACAAACCTACCGCCTTGTCATCTCGACCGGAGCCGTGACGCGAGAGCGTCACCGGCGGAGTGGAGAGATCTGCTTTTCTCGCGACCTGTACGGCTCAGAACATCCTTAAAGCATCACTTGAGATTTCGCTCGTGGTCCCCGCTGCATGATGACCCGGCATTGACCATCAAGATGCGCCCCACCGGATCGCATCGGCAACACGCGCGCATCACCGCTATCCTCAAGTCATGGCGTCACGCGCTGAAGCATACCCGCGGCAGAAATCCGCCGCCCGCAAAAAGAGCCGCGGCAGGACTCCCCTCGCCTGGGGCATCGTCTGGGCACTTGTGCTCGCCGGCATCGTCGCCGCCTGGTTCGCCGTCCGCTACGCCGAGGTCGCCCCCCTGCTCGGCCCCAGCGGCCTCTTCCGCCTGCGCCTCATCGCGCCGCTCGCCATGCTGGCCCATCAGCCGCAGCTCGGTGTCCCGGATGCAGCCGCCGACACCATCGCGCAAGTCCTCATGTACACCCAGTTCCCGCTCTACGGTTTCCTGCTCGGCCTCCTCTGGCGCGCCGCTGGCTTCCTCCGCGCCGCCGCGACCGTCGTGCTCATCCACGCGCTCGCCGTCGGCGCCGTCATGATCCTCTCCCAGCTCTAAATCAGCCAGAACCAACAAAAATGTCATCTCGACCGGAGCGGCGAAGCCCACCCACACGTGTCATCTCGACCGGAGCGGCGAAGAAGCCGCCGCCCACACGTGTCATCTCGACCGGAGCGGCGAAGCCGCGCAGTGGAGAGACCTGCTGTTGACAATGCTCGCACCACCACCACATGGTGTCACCCACGAATGTGAGCGTGAGCGACCAAAGGAAGCGAACCTGACAAAATGCGCCAAAGGCGCAATCGCCCGGGACGGTCAGTCCCTGATACCCTCTTCTGTCCGATGAGCACTACCGTCAAAATCATCGAATGCCCCCGCGACGCCTGGCAGGGCCTGCCCCTCACCATTCCCGCCGAAGTCAAAGCCGAGTACCTGCGCGCCCTCGTCACCGCCGGCTTCCGCCACATCGACGCCGTCTCCTTCGTCTCCGCCAAAGCTGTCCCGCAGATGGCCGACTCCGAGCAGGTCCTCGCCCTTGCCGATCTGCCCTCGCTCATCCCCACCCCTGCTTCAGACGAGCTCGAAGTCATCGGCATCGTCGTCAACAGCAAAGGCGCGGAGCGCGCCATCAACAGCGGCGGCGTCAACACGCTCGGGTTTCCTTACTCCATCTCGCCCGGCTTCCTCGAGCGCAACCAGCACCAGACGCCCGAAGAAGCCGTCGATACCATCGACACCGTCGGCTCGCTCGCCTACAAGGCTGGCCTCGACATCGTGGTCTACATCTCCATGGCCTTCGGCAATCCCTATGGCGATCCGTGGAGCGTCGATGAGGTCGTCGCCGCCTGCGATCTGCTCGCCGACTCCGGCATCGAGACCATCTCGCTCGCCGACACCGTCGGCCTCGCAACTCCCCAGCTCATCGAAGAGGTCGTCGCCGCCGCCGTAGCCAACAGTCCGCAGATCGAACTCGGCGTGCATCTGCACGCGCGTCCGGACCAGGCGGCCGCCAAAATCTCCGCCGCTTACCGCGCCGGCTGCCGCCGCTTCGACTCCGCCATCGGAGGCCTCGGCGGCTGCCCCTTCGCCCAGGACGTCCTGGTCGGCAACGTGCCCACCGAGACCGCGCTCGCCGCACTGGCCTCGCTCGGCGCACAGCTTCCGCCAATAGCGGACCTGACATCGGTTATCACCGCCAACCGCACCATTGCCGAAAAGTACAGCGGCGTGAAACAGTAGAGCGTTTCTTCGAAGCGCAGAGCCTGATGTAACTCCACCCCAGTACATTACGTAATCAGTTCATTACGGAATCTGTCATCCTGAGCGGAGCGAAGAGCCTGCCCTGAGCTTGCCGAAGCGACCTGCTGTATCTATCGTTCAATACCGGCGTGGGGCGCCGCTCAACCAGGAACCCTTGCAAACGCACCAGCAGATCGAGAATGAACCGGAGAAAGACCATGGCGAACTACACGACAATCCTAGTTGAAGAAACCCAAACCGAATCCGGCCGCATCCTCACCATTACCCTGAACCGCCCGCAGCGGCGCAACGCGCTCACCGCAACCATGATCCAGGAGCTGACCCTCGCCCTGCGCGTGGCCGAGGACAGCCGCTGCGGCATCGTTGTGCTGCGCGGCGCAGGCGAGCACTTCTGCTCCG
>DASYBK010000032.1:0-35250 GCA_036500805.1 Acidobacteriaceae bacterium
GTCGACCGTCTCGCACTGCACCAGCTCGACCGGCGCTTGCCGGAGAAATCCGGCGATGATGTACTCCTCCACCTCGGGCGGTGCGGGAACGATAGCGGAGAAGGTCGTCGCCGGATCGGTGCCGATGGCAACCGCAACCTCCATGCGCTCGCCGCGTAGATCGGTGGTGGTCAGCGCAGGCACGCCGGCAACCGTACCGGCCACGCGGGTGCTGCCGCCGGCTGTGGAGGCCATGATCTCCATCCGGGCAGCGACAGCGCTGCCGGTCGCGCTTGAGGCCGCGGCCATGCGAAGCCGCTCGCGGAAGTGCTCTGCCGCCACCTTCTGCCGCTGCCAGTGCATGCCCGTGGTCTGGCCGTCATAGACCTGCATGCGATACATGCCCATGTTGCGCTTGCCGTGCAGCGGATCACGCGTGACTACCAGCGGCAAGGTGATAAAGCGGCCGCCATCCATGGGCCAGCACTGCAACACGGGAAAGTCGAGCACGCTGAAATTGTCGCGATGGATCACCTGCTTGCATAAAGCCTGGCGTGACGGAACGACTTTGGGGAAGAACTTCCCTACCTCCGCCAGTGTGGGCAGCATCTTCAGCTTGCCCAGCATGCCTTCGGGCGACTTCATCTCCATGAGCGCCTGGATGCGGCCGGCGATCTCGTCCAGACTTGAGGTTTCGAGTGCCATCTCCATGCGGCGCCGGCTGCCAAACTGGTTCATCAGGACGCTCGCGCCGGGATGGCCCTTTACGCGTTCGAAGAGCAGCGCGGGGCCGCCCGGCGCATAACCCTGCAGGCCGCTTTTGCGCCCGGCTTTCGAGGCGCGATCGGTGATCTCCGCGATTTCCAGGATGGGATCGATTTCTTCGCGGATGCGCCGCAACTCCCCGGCGCGGTCCAGTTGCGCGATCCAGTCGCGCAGATCGTGATAGGCCAAGTTCGTCTCCTGACCCTCAATAGTAGAGCGGAATCCTATTGTTTCGGGTAATCAGCGAAATGCGCTCGAAGCTTCCGAAGAAATGCTCTAATACCGCGCGCCTTCCGATTGCATCCAGCGGTCCATGAAGGTCTGAGCGCAGCGTGCGCCGCACAGGTGCTTCACTCCGGCACTGTGGGAGAGCGAATGGCTCCAGCGCGTAATACGCAACGCCTCCTGCTGCGGGCCATCGGGAGGCGTGGTGTGGTCCGTCCAGGCCAGCCACCAGTCCTCCGCATCTCCACGCGGACTATTGCAAACGTCACAGTGATAGGACTCTGTCCACGCCATGGCCACCCACCCCTCTGAAAAACGCAGCGGCGCCGGAGCAGCACCGCAAGGGGTCAACTTAGCACAAGCGCGCACGCTGCTGCATCCCACGGAAGGGCGTATGACATCTCTTACGCGACGGTGCGTTGCTCCATCGCCTCCAGCGGATAGCCGAGCTTCTTCCATCCTTCGTAGCCGCCATGCAGAGGCCGCACGCGATAGATGCCCAGGCTACGCAGCCGCAATGCGGTGCGGGCGCTGGTGGCATCGCTGGGGCAGGTGCAATAGAGCACGATGTCGCGATCGCGCGGGATGCGATCCCCTTCGGCGACGAGCGTGTCCGGCTTGAAGAGCACAGCGCCGGGCAGCCGCCGCGGATCGGGCAGGTAGTCCAGCGGATGACGCAGGTCGATGATGTACACGTCCTCGCCGGCATCGAGCAGGGCTTTCAACTCCTCCGGCTCGATCTTGGCGCCGCGAATCTGCCGCAGGAAAGAGCGCTGCCTGTAGACCCTGTAACAGAAGAAGCCGACCAGCAGCAGAAAAAAGAGCAGGCCTGCCGAATTCCCGACCTCGCCGAGCGCGCCGGGATGACGCTTGAGGAAATCTCCGAAGAAGCGGCCTGCGAGCGCAGCACTCAGACTCCAGAGCAGCGCGCCGGCCGCGTCGAAGGTGACGAAGGTTGCGTACGGCATCTTGCTCTGCCCCGCGATCGGCGCCGCCACCGCGCCCAGCCCGGGGATGAACTTCGCCAGCAGCAGCGCGCGCGAGCCGTAGCGCTGAAAGAAGTCGCCGGTGCGCCGCACACAGGCCGCGGACTCGAAGGAGAGCTTGCACACCATGCGCACGATCGTGCCGCCGTGACGCGCGCCCATGAAATACCAGAAGGAATCGCTGAGAAGGCAGGCGGTGACGGACGTAAGCAGTATCAGAAACAAGCTGACCTGATGGGTCGCGGTCAGGGTGCCGGCAGTCAGCAGCAGCGGCACGCTCGGAATGGGCAGGCCGATCTGCTCCGCGGCGATCCAGCCGAAGAGGATGAGATAGGCGTGATGGATGAAGAAATCGATGGCGACCGGCATATGTGCAGCCTTCAGTAGACCCAAAGGATAGATGCCCGGCGACGTACCAGAGCGACAAAAGTTTCAAGCGGGGAAAATTATGGGCCGGATCGTGGTAGATCCGGCCCGGCGGGTGTGGAGATAGCCGCTGGGGGCGGTTATCTCGCCAGAACCAGCGGCATTTCTACCAGATGCTCGCTGACGAACCATACCTGCATCTCGTTGGTGCGGACGACCGAGCTGGCGAGCAGGTCGTTCGTACCCACATCGCCCAGGTCGTCGGCCTTCTCCGCCAGATCGCGGGCGTCCTTCAGGATGACGTGGTGGGCTTCGAGCAGGCGGGAAATCTGCACCGGCACCTCTTCGCGATCGATAGGCACGCGTTCGATGCGCGTGTTCGCCGCTACGTCATGAGCCATCGCGATGCTGACACCGCCCAGCATCTGCACACGTTCCGCAATCTCATCGATCAGCTCGGACTGCTCCCCTGCATGCTTGTCGAAGAGCAGATGAAGCTGGTAGAAAGTTGGACCGCCCACCTGCCAATGCGATTTCTTGTACAGATCGCGCAAGGTGATGGTATCGGCCAGCAGCAGATTCAGGCGACCTACGATCTCCTGGCGCGCCGACGCGTCGAGGCCGATGGGCAGGTCCTTCACGACGGTGCCGTACTTCTGGATGGATTTCGCGTGCTGCCGCCAGTTGGGTGTGATCAGGTCGCCGACTTTTGCGCCGGACCTTGCTGTGTCCTTTACCGGCGCCTCTTTCAGTGCATTGCTACTCATCTCTTAACCTCCGTTACAGACAGTTAGATGCCGCGCTGCCGCGGCCGGTGGCTGATAGAAGGAGTGCTGCCACTAGTCTCGAACGGCAATATGTACTGCCGGTGAATCCGCTGAAGACGGCTCAACTCCCCTTCACTCGGACTGTGGGTTCCACCGAGAGGCCCGGCCGCAGGATATGGTTCTTGTCCTCCTCCGGCTTGGTGAAGTCGATGCGTACAGGCACGCGCTGCACCACTTTGACGTAGTTGCCGGTCGCATTCTCCGGCGGGAAGAGGCTCAGCATCGACCCCGTGGCGCCGCCGATCTGCGTTACCACGCCATCGTAGTCGCGGCCGTTCATATCCACGTGAATTTTGACGGTCTGGTTGGGGCGCATCAGGTGAAGCTGGGTTTCCTTGAAGTTCGCGGTCACCCACAGGTCGTGAAGGGATACCAGCGTGACCATGTTCTGGCCCACGCTGACGTTCTGTCCCACTTCGACGTTCTTCGTGGTGATGATACCGTCCACCGGCGCGACGATCTTGGTGTAACTCAGGTTGAGCTTCGCCTGATTCAACTGGGCGCGCGCCTGTTCCACCTGGGCGGCTGCCTGGTCGGCCTTGGCCTTTTGCACTTGCAGCAGGCGAGGCGCGTTGCCTGCGTTGCGCTGGGCAGCCACTGATGACGCGAGCTCATTCTTGGCGACAGCAATCTGATCCGCCGCCGCCGCCGCATTGGCCTTGGCGGAGATGACCGCTGCCTGATCTGCCTGTGCAGCAGCCACAGCCTGGTCGTATTGCTGCTTGGAGATCACATCCTTCTCCACCAGGGGCGTAAAGCGCTTCAGGTCAAGCTGCGACTTGGTATTGTTCGCTTCCGCCTGGGCCACCTGTGCCTGTGCCTGCTCCAGCAGACCCATGGCACGCTTCACCTGCGCGTTAGAACCCAGAACGTTCGAATTTGCCGACGACAATGCGCTATAGGATTGGATGTCGGTAACGGGGACGTTCACCCTGGCCGATTCATAGTTGGCTTCGGCTGCCTCCAGATTTGCCTCGTCCTGTGCCACCAGAACCTCATAGTCATGCGGATCGATCTCCGCGATCAGGGTACCGGCGGAGACCTCCTGATTCTCTTTGATAGGCACGTTGATGACGTGGCCCTGGATGCGCGCGCTGATCTGAATGATGTGGCCGCTGACCTGCGCGTCATCTGTGTCCTCATAAAAGGTGGAGTGCCAGTAGTAGAGCAGCGCCCCCACCACCAGCACGGCAACGATGAAGAAGAGGATGAAGCTGCGCCGCCGCTTCTTCTCCGGATTCTGGCGCTGCTCCTGGTCACTGCCCTGCTGCTGGTTCTGGTTGCCGGCTCTGCCGGATTCCGGATCCTGTTCGGCCACGGTCACTTTCCTCCGAGAAATTCCTGGTATCGCGTGTCCACCACGCCCATCGCCCGCGCCAGGGACAGCTTGGCGACGTTATGCTGATACAGACTCGCCACATACTGGCCGTTGGCTTGCGCCACGCTGGCCTGGGCCTGCACCACCGCGAGATTGTCGCTGACACCCGCGGCATAGCGCTGCTGCGCATCGCTCAGCGTCTGGTTGGCGAGCTCCATGTTGCTGCGCGCTACCTGAACCTGCCTGGCTGCCGATTCGAGATCGAGGAATGCGTCGCGGATGTCGGCGTCGATCTGGCCGCGCAGATCGCTCAACTGCGCCTTCTGGGTATCGAGCTGCGCCTGCGCCTGCTTTGCGTCGCCGCGCAGCTTGGCCTCTTCAAAAAGCGGCACGCTGGCCGAGCCCACCGCGTCGAATGTGCCGTGCGAATGGCCGAGCGTAGGACCGATATCGCCGTAGTCTCCGCTGAAGGAGACGCTGGGATAGCGCTCTGCCGTGGCTGCCTTGCGGCTCAACTCAGCTGCCTTCACCTGCTGGTCGAGCGCCTGCAGATCCTTGCGGGTCGCATAGGCGACCTTCAGCGCTTGATCCGGCTGAATCCCTTCGAGCGGAGCAAAGGGCAGGCGATCCGCGAGCTCGAACTGCTGCTCGAGCGGCAGACCGACGGCGCGGGCCAGCGCGATCTTGTCCTTGTCGTGCGCATTCTGATCGCGAATCAGCGCCTGCTGCTGCGTCTGGTAGTCGACGCGGGCGCGCAGCACATCGAGCTCAGGCGCGGTCCCCGCCTCATGATTGGCATTCGCTTGGTCGAGCGAAACTTTCGTGGAGGCGACCTGCGCCTCGTCGTTCGCAATGTTCGCTTCGTCGGAGATGCAGGCCAGATAGGCATAGCCGATGCTGAGCGCCACCAGGTTGCGTGCATCGTTCAATGAGAGCTTGGTCGCCTCGAAATCGTGGCGCGACGCGAGATAGTTGTTGAGCGACGGTACGCTCAACAGCGTCCAGTCCAGGTTGGCCCGCACATCGGTGTAGGCGAAAGGGCCGATGATGGAGGGAAACCCGGGGATATTCAGGCCCTCCGCCCTGAGGTTGACCTGCTGCACCGATTCCTTCAGAGAGCCATTCACTGTTGGCAGCAACCTCTGCAACTGCTGCAAACGCTGCCCGCCGGCCTGGTTCACGTTCTGCCCGGACAGGATGATTCCCAGGTTGTTCTTGAGGCCGGTCAGCACCGCGTCCTTGATCGTGAGCCGCAGCACGCCGGGGGTTACGGGCTGGTTTGCGACGCTGCCCTGGTACGTGCTCTGGGCGGGAGGCTGCGGAATTGAAGGCGGCTGCGACGATGGCGCGGGGGTCGAGGACGAACTGCCGCCGAGCTGAGCCTGCGCTGCGCGGGGCCCGGCCAGAAGAAACAACAGCGTCCCAGCCATGAACAGCAAGGACCGGGCGCACACTCCAAGGTTCGAGTGCCTCAGGAAAAATCTCCTCATGATAGTCGCCATTTTGGATGCCAGATCGCTGGCAAAGACTTAAAAAATCAGAACTTCCCTATTTCGCGTCCCTGGAATTACCGAACCGCAACAACCCACGCATGGCGTGCCAGCGTATCCTCCCGCCGGCCGATTGTGAAAGGAACCGGCGAGCGCTTTCGGCAACGCCACGGATGATTTCGCCGTCAATGAGCGGCCGAATGAACGAGCGAGCTGGCCAGCGAGCAGAGCGCGGATCGATAGGCGGCACCGACGTGCGCTTCGGTCCATGCATCCGCGGTCGCCTGGTGCAGCAGTTGTGTGCTCTCCGTGCCGCTGCGGCCGAGCACCGCACGCAATACGAAGACACTGCGCTCCACCGGTCCAAGCCCTTCCAGCCACTCGCGCATGCGTGTCCGGCCGGCGCCGGAGAGCAGGCCATCCAGTTGCTCGCGGGTGATGCCGGCGGCGCTGAGGTCGTCGGTTTCGACGCATCCGCCCAGCTCGGCAGCCGCCGACGGATGCATCTCTGCATGGCGCAGAGCGGCCACGCGCGCCAGCGCCCGCCGGGTGAGGTCGCTCGATGCCGCAGTGCGCGCGGCATCGCCGTCCGCGCAGGGATCGATGTCGATCGAGGCTACGGTCTGCTCCACCACCTGCGTCGTCTCGCCTTCGTCTCCCAGAAAGAGGGCGGCGGTCTGGTAGAGTTCGCGGGCTACGGACTCGATCACGACGCTGTCGTTACAGTCGGTGCAGTCTGCGGTTGGGTCGGGGACGGCTGTTTCAGTCTCGATCACGGTGCCTCCACTCGCCGATCATGGCTACAGTTGGTTGTACCTTCATCCTCGGCCACCCGGAGCCGCCCGTCAACCGTTGCAGTCAACGGATTTTCGCGCGGCTTTCATGCGGGGCGGAACGAGTATCCTGTATCTAAGAAAGGTCCTTCCAGCACCGACCCTTTATTCATCAGCATGACTGCGCGCCAGCCAAAGCGGGAACAACAACTCTTTTTCAGCCGTGACGAATCCTGGCTGCGCTTCAACGGCCGCGTTCTGCAGGAGGCGGAGGATCCCAGCAATCCTCTGCTCGAACGGGTGAAATTCCTGGCCATCACGGCTTCCAATCTCGACGAATTCGTGGAGATCCGCGTCGCCGGCGTGATGCAGCGCATTGAAGACGGCTACAACGAGGTCGGCCCCGACGGCATGACGCCGGGGCAGACCTTCGACCGCGATACCTCCGAGCTGCGCACCTTCGTCGAGAGCCAGTACCGCTGCTGGAATCACTCGCTGCGGCCGGCCCTGCACGCTGCCGGGATTCGTGTGCTGGACTACAAGCAGATGACCGAGAAGCAACTGGAGCATGCCGCGGAGTTCTACGTGCGCGAGGTCGATCCGTTGCTCACCCCGATCACCATCGACCCGGCGCATCCCTTTCCACGGGTGTTGAACAAGGCGCTGTGCCTGGCGCTGCTGCTGCGGAGCAAGCGCAAGCGCGCTGGCAGCGCACTGCTGGGCGTGGTCACGGTGCCGCGGGCGCTGCCCCGGCTGGTGCCGGTGCCTTCCACGGGTGGCACCACCGATTACATCTTTCTCCACGAGCTGATCGAGGCCCATGCCGCGCGCATGTACCGAGGGTACGAGGTGCTGGCCACTGCGGCCTTCCGGGTGACCCGCAACAGCAATCTGTATCTGCAGGAGGAAGAGACGCGCTCGCTGCTGGAGAGCGTGCGTACGGAGCTGCACAATCGCCGCAAGGGCGACGCGGTGCGGCTGGAGGTCGAAGAAGGCGCCGATCCCGATATCATCGACCGGCTGCGCGTGAACTTTGAAGTGGACGAATCGCAGGTGGTGCGCACCGACGGCCCGGTGAACCTGTCGCGCGTGATGACGCTCTACACCGACACGCCGCGGCCGGATCTGAAGTATCCGCCGTTCGTGCCCCGCGAGCTGCGCCTGAACCGGCGCTCGGCAAATATCTTTGAGGAGATTCAACACCGCGACATCCTGCTGCACCACCCCTACGACTCCTACGACGGCGTGGTCAGCTTTATCGAAGCCGCTGCCGAAGACCCCGCGGTGCTCTCGATGAAGCAGACGCTCTATCGCACATCGGCGGATTCGCCGATGTTCACGGCGCTGATTGAAGCGGCGCAGTCGAAAGAAGTCACCGTCGTCGTGGAGTTGATGGCGCGCTTCGACGAAGCCTCGAATATCCGCTGGGCGCGCAACCTGGAAGACGCCGGCGTGCAGGTCTTCCATGGCATCGTCGGCTTGAAGACACACTGCAAGCTGGCGCTGATGGTGCGCCGCGACGAGGACGGCGTGACCCGCCGGTACGCACATCTGGGCACCGGCAACTACAACCCGAACACGGCGCGCTTCTACACCGACCTCAGCCTGCTGACCTGCGATCCGGCGATCACCGCGAGCATGCAGGCGGTCTTCAACTACCTGACCGCGCACTCGGAATCGGACGACTACTCGCCGCTGCTGGTAGCGCCGCTCACGCTGGCCGAGCAGTCCATCCAGATGATTCGCCGCGAGGCCGAGCACGCGCGCAAGGGGCGGCCGGCGCGCATCATCGCGAAAATGAATTCCCTGCTCGAGAAGAGCATCGTCGAGGCGCTCTATGAGGCATCGCAGGCGGGAGTGGAGATCGATCTGATCGTGCGCGGCATCTGCTCGCTGCGCCCAGGGGTGAAGGGGCTCAGCGAGCGCATCCGCGTACGCTCCCTCGTGGGACGATTCCTGGAACACAGCCGCATCTTTTACTTCGCCAATGGCGGCGAGGAGACCATCTACTGCGGCAGCGCGGATTGGATGCCGCGCAATCTTTTCGAGCGCTGCGAAGTGCTCTTTCCGGTGAACGATGCGCAGCTTCGTGCGCGGCTGAAGGACGAGATCCTGGCCGCCTATCTGGCCGATACGGCGAAGACCCGCGTCCTCGAGCCGAACGGCGACTACCGGCGTGCGCGGCCGGCCAGCGGCAAGGCCGCCTTCTCTGCCCAGGACTTTTTCATGCAGCTCGCCGAGGGCCGTGTCACTGCGGATCAGATACCGCCTCCGGTTGAAATGGGCGAAGCCGGCGCAGCCGCAACGCCGGCGCGAGAAAAATCTACGGAGCGGGGCACGCGGAGAAAGACCGGCCGCATCATCGCCCGGCCGTCGCTGGAGGATGCACGCGCGGTACCCGCCTCCTGACGTGTGAGCAGAAAGAAAACATGGAGCATGACACTCTCGTAGCGCAACAGTTTGGGGCAACGGCGCACGCCTACCTGGAGAGCGCGACTCACGCCACCGGCGAGGACCTGGAATTGCTCGGCAGGGAGATCGCCGCGACTCCGCGCGCGGTGGTGCTGGACCTGGGATGCGGCGCCGGACATGCGAGCTTCGCCGCGGCGCTCTCTGCCGCCTCCGTAACGGCTTACGATCTGACCGCAGAGATGCTTGCCGTAGTCGAGCGCGAGGCGGCCACGCGTGGGCTCGCGAACATCACTACAGTGCAGGGCATGGCGGAGGCGATCCCCTTTCCCGATGCGCATTTCGATTGGGTCGTCAGCCGCTACAGCGCGCATCACTGGCACGATGTGCCCGCGGCGCTGCGGGAGGTCCGGCGCGTCCTGAAACCCGATGGCCAGGTAATCCTGATCGACATTGCCGGAGGCGAGACGCCGCTGCTGGACACGCACCTGCAGGCGGCGGAGATTCTGCGCGATCCTTCGCACATCCGCGACTACAGCACGCGGGAGTGGCTGGCGCTCTTCGGCGAGGCCGGCTTCACCGCGAGCATGCGGAAGGAATGGCCGGTGAAGATCGAATTCGCCGGCTGGGTGGCGCGGCAGCGGACGCAGCCCGAGCGTATTGCGGCAATCCGTGCACTGTGGAGCGCGGCGCCGGATGAGGTGCGCAGCTTTTTTGAAGTGCAATCGGACGGTTCGTTCACCCTGCAAAAGATCCTCATCGCGGGCGCGCGGTAGAGCGTCCGCCAGCGAGCAGCCCCCGCGCGGCTGCCACTACACTGAGATTTGCGGCGCTTCGTTCACACACTCTTGCGGTACTGGCATCTGCTGAGTCTGGATGCGCCCACGGTTGCCGCGCTGTGGTGCTGGGCCTTTGGGCGCGCGGCCCGGCTCCGGCTCGCGCCGTGGCTTCCTGCCGCGCTGGCGCTGGGAACATGGCTCTTCTACGTGGCTGACCGCCTGCTGGATGCGCGGCTTTCGCCAGAGCGTCTGCTGCAGGAGCGGCATCGCTTCCATGAGCGTCACCGGCGATGGTTTCTGGCAGCGGCTGTGCCGGTGGCGCTGGCACTGGCGCTGCTGATCGCACGGATGCCGCGCTCGCTGATTGCCGCTTACTGCGTGCTCGGCGCGCTGTCGCTCTTATACCTTGGGCTGGTGCATCTGCCCCCGTGGGCACAGGGCAGATCGCTGCGGTATTTTCCCAAAGAGTTCGCCGTTGCCCTGCTCTTTGCCGCGGCTTCGGCGCTGCCCGCCTGGGAGGAGGCGCGGCGCCGTGCGGCGGGCATGCCGCGGCATCATCCGCTGCTGCTTCTCTGCCCGCTCTTCGCCGCGCTGTGCTGGCTCAATTGCATCGCGATCGAGGACTGGGAGCAGCAGCCTCGGAAGCGGCGCATCCAGTGGCTCGCCGGCTTCGCGATGGCCGCCGGCTGCCTCAGTCTGGCTCTTGTCGCGAATCAGCCGGCACGCGGGCTTGCCGCCGCTGCCGCTCTGAGCGCCGCGCTCTTCCTTATGCTCGACCATTCCCCTCTGGCGGCTGCCGGGCGGCGCATCGCCGCGGATCTCGTCCTGCTGACTCCATTGCTTTTGCTGATTGTGGCCCGGCTGCGATGAGCGCATGCGCGAACTTCGGCCGTCTGGCACCCCTCTACCGCTGGATGGAATACTTCAGCTTTGGCCCCTATCTGCAGCAATGTCGCGTGTTACGCCTGGATACGATGGCCACATGCCGGAACGCTTTGATTTATGGCGATGGAGACGGCCGGTTTCTCGCGAGGCTGGCGAAACGCGTCCCCAGGATGCAGATCACGGCGGTAGACGTAAGCCGTGAGATGCTGCACCACGCAGCGCAGCGGCTGCCGGCGAAGGCGCGGGTGCGATTCCTACACGCGGACGCGTTGGCCTGCGAGCCGGCGGCATTCCCGGAAGCGCCATTCGACCTCATCGTCAGTCATTTCTTTCTCGACTGCTTCGACGAGGAGGAGTTGCGTATGCTGCTGGCGCGGGTGAATGCCGCCGCCGCGGATTCGGCGATCTGGGTAGTGTCCGACTTTGCCATTCCGCGGCAAGCCATCGCGAGGCAGGCGGGAATCTTCATCGTGCACGGTCTTTACTTGGTATTTGGGCTGCTCACCGGCCTCAGGACGCGCCGCCTGCCGGACCACGGGCGCGTGATGCGGGAATCCGGTTGGGTGTTCGAGGATCGGCGGAATTTGCTGATGGGTCTGCTGCTGAGCGAGCGCTGGCGCCGGAACGCTTCGTCTTAAGCCATTGACGCCTTTTCATGTCACCGCGATGAAATGCCAAGCAACGCGGGCACGCATCCGGCCCCATCCCAGAGAGTATGCTCGCGCTCTATACCATAGCCGAAACCTGCCCCGTGCATTTGGGCGGCTTTCCCGGAACACCCCCGGATGTCGTGCCCGATCCGTATCCACCGCCCGATCCAGAACCGGATGGCCCGGGCTTTCCGGAGCCTGATCCTGATCCGGCGCCGCTCGATCCAGAGCCAAAGCCGGTGCCAGTGAATTAGCTATCAGTGTTTCTGGCCCTGCGTCTTCTTTGCCACATCGGCGGGCAGCGAGGTGTTCCGGTTCTTGAGCCATTCCAGCGTCACGCTCTGCCCTGCCGGCTTCGCAGACTGTGCCTTGAGACTCGGCATGTAGATCTCCAGCCCCGCCTGCGCCGTCATACGCGTGTAGCCGTTCACCAACTGGTTCTGGTAGTTCACCAGGTCGAGGTCGAACCATGGCTCTTTGGCTGCATCGATCATGGTCAAGTCAACGTGATGCATGGTGAGCTTCCCGAAATCGATTGCGCCATTGCGGAAGCGGATGAAATTGTGCCATTGCGCCAATTGCGACGGGTCGTTCGGCGCGTTGCCGTAAACCACCTCGATGTCCGGCACCTTCACCCGCACAGTCGTCAACTGGCCGTGGATATGCGGGGGCGGCAGCAGCTTTTCGGTGTCGAAGATGATGTCGTTGCCGGAGATGGTGACGCCAGCCACATTGGTGGCATGCACCAGATCGGAGAGCTTCACGTCGAAGGTGCCGAGCAATCCCTTCACCGGAACTTTCAGCACGGAGATGTGCTGCACATGAAGGCGCACCAGTCCGTCGGGCGTCGCCGAAAGTGAGCCCACGATCTCAATGGGCAGCGGAACCACCTTCTTGATCGTCCCGTGAATCTTGATGAGTTCACCCTGCGGCTGAATGTCGACATTCTTGAGCGGAGTGCTCTCGGCAGCGGTGGTGTTGAGATATTTCGAGATATCGCCGATGTTGGCGTGGATCACGCCCTTGTTGATCTGCAGAATGAAGGAATCCGGGTCGTCGAAGGAGGGGTTCTCGTTCTGCTTCGTCCGGACCATCTGGCCGGCGATCCAGACGATGTAGATACGAAAGTCCGGTCCCTTGCGAAGCAGGATGTTGTGGGCGTAGACAAGCGTCGGATCGCGGTCAGCGGCTGACGCAGTGTTGACAGGCGTGATCGACGGAGCATTTCCCGCCGAGCTGGCAGACGTATGGGAAGCCGACCGTCGCACCGCGACCCATCCCAGAAGGCAGCCGAGCAGCAGGGCAGCAATCACTGCTGCGATGACAGAGAAGCGTCGTGCAACGTTCACCGCCTCATTTTATCGGCGCATGGAAGGTGATTATTTGCAGGATCAAAATTGGCGCCACTCAATTACTTTGACTGAGACCGCCGTGAGAGCCGCGGCAAGCAGGAGATAGGTCGCGAGGTGCAGCCATGGGACCGGGCCGGTAAGCAGCCAGGTATGTCGATCCAGATATGCAAAGCCGGTGATGAATGCCAGCGGACTGTAGACCCTGAGTGCCCGGTCGCTGAACAATACTGCAATCGCAATCACGATGCCGAAGCTCACCACCGGTGCGGTGTACTCACCCTCCACCAGCGAGGAGATGAGAAGCGCGAGAGCGAAAAACAGCAGTCCTCCTCCCAATAACAATGCAAGGCAGAAGGCCGCCTGGGTAATGGAGTGCGTCTTGCCGGCGACGCTGCCGATGAAGAACATGACGCTCCAAGGAACAATCGCCAACGCGAAGGCCTGAAGCAGCCCCACGCCGATGCGCACCGCCATCAGACGCCTTCTGCTGACAGGCAATGCGAGCGTGAACGAAGACGCCCCTGCCACCTTCTCCCGCAGCAGGCCGCCCATCATCAACAGAGTGACAGCCAGCACCCAGCTTTCGCAGAGCATGGCATGGCCGGAGAGAAGCACATAGCGGTAGTAGTCAGCTCCGGTATACGACAATGCCTGGTGGTCGCCGTGATACACAGCGAACGAACAGAGTGCTGTGATGCCGATGAGGCAGATCAGGAAGCGGGGGCGAGTCTCCAACCAGGCCTTGTACCAAAGCATCGCTAGTTCTCCTTGATCGTCTCGAGAAAGATGTCTCGCAGTCCAACCGGCGAAACCTCGACGGAACTGGGATAGAAGCTGCGTGCACGCTCCATCACGGTTTCCGCATTGCGGCTGGCGAAGACACGCATCTGGTGACCTTTCGTGCGAATGCTCTCCACACCTGCCATGCGAAACTCGCGCTCATCTGGAACGGACGGAAAGACCAGGTCAATCTGCCGATACGACTGGCGCAGATCGTCCATGGCGGCATCGATGACCAGGCGCCCTTTGTCGAGCATGCAAATGTGGTCGGCGATGCGCTCGACTTCCGGGATCTGGTGCGAGGAGAAGAAGATCGATGTGCCCTCAGCGCAACGGCTGACCAGGCTCTCCAGAAGCTGCTCGATGCCTACCGGGTCCAGGCCTTCGCTCGGCTCGTCGAGGATCAGGAGTTCCGGACGTCGCGCAAATGCCAGCAGCAATGCTAGCTTCGTGCGCATTCCCTTGGAGAGCTTCTTGATCTTGCGGTCCGGCGGTAATTCATAGGCATGTAGAAAGTCTCGCTCGACCTCCGCGCGCCAGTCCGGATAGAACGATCGAGTAAAACGAATGATCTGCTCCACGGTCATGTAGTCATAGAGCCGTTTGTTTTCGCTTACATATGCGACCCGGCGGCGCAAGGCAACGCTCTGTGCCGGATCACCAATCGGGCTGCCCAGCACGCGGCCTTCTCCGCTGCTGGGCTCGATCATGCCCAGCAGCATTTTGACGGTCGTACTCTTCCCCGCGCCATTGAGGCCCAGGAACGCAGTAATACAACTCGGCGGAACGGATAGATTCAGTCCACAAACCGCCCGCACGCCACCATAGGACTTGCTGAGATCGTTGGTTTCAATGACTGCTGATTCCGTCATCGCCGGGCCACCGTCTCTACTGCGTGAAGTAATTCTGCTTCGAAGACTCGTCGAATTTCATCATCTAACAGGCCTCCTTCGCGGAGTTCGCTGATTAGTTCACCGACCCGCTTGCGCGCCTCATACACGCTGTCCTGGCGGGAACGCACCCGGCGCCGAACGCAGACGAAGGCCCCCGCACCCTGACGCAGATCCAGCAAGCCCTCATGCTCCAGCTCGGAGTAAGCCTTGGCAACAGTATTGGGGCTGACGACGAGCTCCTCGGCCATAGTGCGGATGCCGGGCAGTTGATCGCCGTCTTCCAGCGCTCCAGTCTCCGTGGCATGACGAATCTGCTGCATCAACTGTATGTAAAGCGGCTGGCCGGTTGTGGGTGTCAGCTTGAAGAGCATCTCGATCACTGTATTGGTGACAAGTTACAGTGATACACCGCGGCGCGTCAATGAAAGCCTCCGCCAACCGGCGTCATTGGGATTGCTTGCCGATGCAAATCCCGGTGCGAGCTTGCCCGGCTGCAGACGTGAGTTCTCCTCGCCTCTTTTGCAGATAGCCGGATTGTTACAATGAGGTTACAGACTTTCTCTATGACCCTTTACATTCTTCGTCATGCCAGCGCCGGAGTCCGCCGGCGGAATCCTCTGCTTGACCGCAAACGCGGCCTGGATAAAGAGGGCAAGCAGCAATGCCTATTGATTGGCGCGTACCTGAACGCGATGAACGTGAGCTTCGATGCGATCGTCTCCAGCCCGTTGAAGCGCTCGCTGCAGACCGCCTCGCTGGTGGCTACGGAGATCGGCTTTGAGCAGAAGATCGCCGCCGATGCCAGCCTGGAGCCGAGCGGCAAATTCGCCGAATTCGAAGCGATGCTGGCCAAACACGCCGACCACGAGATCGTGCTGGTCGTGGGGCACAATCCGAACCTTGCGCAGTTTGCCGGCGCACTGATCGCGGGGCAGCGCGGCGGACGGGCCAATGTGCGGCTGCGCAAGGGAGCCATGGCACGCATCGAGATGAGCCGGCGCCCCGCTCAGCTGGTGGGCCTGGTCGATACGCGCGCGCTGCGCCAGTTTCAGGCGAGCGCCGCGAAGAGCTCGCGGCGAAAGATCTCGCGAAAGTAGTCCGCTTCCTTGCGCAGCGACCACAGCTCCAGCTCTGCGCCCGTGCGGCCAGGTTGAATCTCCACCAGCACACGCTTGGGATAGGCGCGGACGGTCACGCGCAGCACGTCGCTGGCGCGGTCCTGATTCAACGCCACGGCGAGACGCAGCAGCACGATGGCGCGCTTTACGTTGTCATGCTCGGCGGGCGCGATGTAGCGGAAGGCGCGGTCCTGCGGCGCGGGACGTGACTTGCCCAGATAACGCGCGATGCCGGAGACGATGGCGCGCTGCGGCGGCGTGAAGCCGTAGAGCTCCGAGCCGGCAATCACGTACTGGGTGTGGCGATGGTGGCCCTGATAGTTGATGTACTTGCCGACATCACGCATCATGGCCGCGGCTTCCAGCCACTGGCGATAGTCCGCGGGCAGCCCATGCATGGATTGCAGATCGCGAAAGAGTTGTGCCGCATGCGCGCGCACGGGCTCGGCCACGCGCGGGTCTACCCCATAGCGTTTGCAGGTGGCCAGCACGCTTTCCCAGCGGTCACGCTCGAACTGCTGATGCGCGCTGGTGCGTGCATCCTGCTCGGCGAACATCTGGGCCAGAACGCCGTCGCGCAATCCGAGATCGGAGTAGCGGAAGCCCTGCAGGCCAAAGTGCTCCAGCAGCTCGGCGTATACCGCGGCGCCGGCCACGATGATCTCCGCGCGGCGCGGTCCGACACCGGGAATCTTGCTGCGCTCCTGGTTGGTCAGCTTAGGGAGTTTCGTGGCGAGGCGGCGCACGGCGCGCGTTTCCGCAGTGCGGGCCGCGCTCTTCGCGCGCTTCTCCGGGCGGGCTCCGGATTTAATCCCCACGCTGGCCTGCACCAAAGCCGCGGCCGTTCCCGAAGTCGCAATGACCGGCACACGCGACAACCCGCCGAAGCGTTTGCCCGCTCGTGCCAGCTCGCGGCGGATAAACCGCTTCATGCGCGCGATATCTTCCGGCACCGGCGGATCGCGCTCGTGCAGAAACTCTTCGGTCAGGCGCACGGCGCCGAGTGGAAGACTCACCGTCTCGACGATGCGCCTGCGGTCCGAGAGCGTGATCTCACAGGAGCCGCCGCCGAGATCGACCAGCAGGCAGCGGCCCTGGGTGCGCGCTTCCTGCATGACGCCGCGATGGATGAGCCGCGCCTCTTCGAGTCCGGAGATGATCTCCAGATCCCATCCGGTTTCCGACTTCACCCAGGCTACAAAGGCCTGCGCGTTGCGCGCATCGCGCAGCGCGGAAGTGGCGACCGCCCGCACCCGGTCGGCGCCCGCCACCTGCACCGCCTTGTAGAAGCGCTTGAGCGCGCGCAGGGTGGTCGCCATCGCATCGGGGGAGATCATGCCGCCTTCGAAGACGCTGGCCCCGAGTCGCGTGACTTCGCGGTCTTCATGGAGGACTTTCAGGCGATGATTTTCGATGCGGGCGATCTTCAGCCGGCAGGAATTCGATCCGATGTCGACAGCAGCGAGGGTCTGCATTCTGTGCATGGAAACCATACATCAACTGGATTTCCGGGAGGTGACACGCGGCGCCCGGGCGCGGCGCGGCGGCACGGCCCGCCATTCGCCGATGAAGCAGCGGCCCATGGAGGCGGTGACGCGCAGAGCACGCTCGTAGGCGCGCTCCGCGCGGGTGCGGAGCTCTCCTTGCAGCAGAGCGCCTCCACTTCCCAGCGCCTCGTCCGCTTCTTCGGCAACCACCTCCCAGTCGTGCCAGTCGCCGATGGCGTCCTGCACCCGCTTCACCGCCTTGGCCATGGCCTCGGCCGCCGGATCGCTGTCGTCCGACTCCGCGACATAGCGCGCCTTTTTCGCGCCTTTGCGGAAGTCGTGCAGGTTTTCCTTGTCGAGCAGCGGCATCGCATCCATGAGGCGCAGGTAGTCTTCGAGCGCAAGCCGCACCGCTGGACGATGCACACGGCGCAGGATGGAGCGGCGCTGCGCAACGGCGGCCATGAACTGCTGCTCGGCATCGAGCAGCCGGCTCGCGTGATCGTCGAGCGTGCCGCAAAGCGCCTCAGCGGCGGCCGAGCGGCGGACCTTCAGCCAGGAGTCAAGCGCGCGCGCCTGCGCAATGAGCGGCGTCTCTTCACCGGAACCGGCAGCGGCCGTTTCCACGGCCGCGGCCAGCTTTCTCGCGACAGCGTCGGGCGCTGTGTCCGCAGCGGGAAGAAAGTTTTCTGCAAGCAGGTCGCGGTGCACATCGAGATCGCGCACCATTCCAGCGGCGCGGCGAACCTTCTTCAACTGTCGCAGCCAGCGCTGGCGCAGCTCTTCCGCTGCCTGGCCCAGGCCGCGTGCGCCTGCCTCCCGCGCCAGCGTCTCCAGCGTCGCCTCGACGCGCCGCGTGCCCGTGCGCAGATGGTGGACCGCTTCCACCTTCGGCGCACCGTCGCGTTTGCGGCACGCGTCGAGCTTTTCGCGCATCTCCTCGGCGACTTTGCGCAGATGCTCCAACACCGGTGAGGCGTTCGCGCCCTCGGTGTCCGGGCCCGGCTGATATTCTGCTGATTCCGTCATGTCTCGTCCCATCGTACTTCCGGTGCACACCGACGTTGCACCTGCCCGCTTTCTTTCCACCCGGCGCGCCTGGACCATCCTGCTCCTGCTCTGGTTCGCCGTCCATTTCGCGGCGCTCTTCTCTCCGCCGCTGCTGGACGACGCCGATGCCGCGCACGCCAACGCGGCACAGCATATGGCGCTGTCCGGCGATTGGGTGACGCTGAAGATCAATGGCATCCGCTATCTCGAAAAGGCGCCGCTTCCCTACTGGCTCGCCGCCATTGACGATCACATCTTCGGCTATAACGTCTTCTCTGCGCACCTTCCCATGGCGCTGGGCGTGCTCGCGACCGCCATCCTGGCATGGTACTGGGCGCGTCGCGCCTTCAATGAGCGCGCCGCGTTCTACGCGGCCCTCGCACTGCTGACCGGCGTAGGCGTCTTTCTCTTCACGCGCATCGACATCCCGGAGGCGCTGCTCAGCTTCTTCATCGGCCTCTCGCTCTATTGCTTCCTGACCGGGCTCGAAGACCGCCGGCCCTCTCTGTTCTACATAAGCTGGGCCTCGCTCGCCATCGCAACGCTGGCGAAAGGACTGATCGCTCCCGTCTTCTTTTTCGCGGCGGCTGCGATGTGGCTCTGGATCACCGGTGAGTGGCGCCGCTGGCGCGAGATGCGGCTGGTGACCGGAGTCTTACTGTTTCTCGCCATCGCGGCGCCGTGGCACATCCTCGCCGGGCTACGCAATCCGGATCAGGGCAATCCGGTCGGCAACCATCCGACCGTTGGCCATGTGCACGGCTTCTTCTACTTCTACTTCATCAACGAGCAGGTGCTGCGCTTCCTGGGCAAGCGCTACCCGGTGGATTACAACAAGCAGCCGGGATGGGTTTACTGGATCGGACAGATCGCGTGGCTGCTGCCGTGGAGTCTTTATCTACCGCTGGTGGTGCGCCGCGCCTGGCGCACCCGCAAGCAATGGATGAGCCATCTCCGCTCACCGGACGATGCTGCACGCTTTCGCAGCCGCAGCATCTGGCTGCTCGCGCTCTATACCGGCTTCATGCTGGTCTTCTTCTCGATCTCCACCAACCAGGAGTACTACACCTTCCCCGCGTATCTACCGCTACTCATGCTGACCGCCGCGGTGCTGGCGTCCTTCGAACTGCGAGCAGAGCGCATCGATGAGGAGGCGCGCGAAGGCACGGACGGTTGGCTCATCGGGGCGCATCTTGTCTTCGCGGCGGTCGGCGTGCTCTCCGCCGCTGCCCTGGGCTATGGACTGTGGACATCGCGGCATCTTCCGTTTGAGCCCGATATCGGGACGCTGCTCGCGCATCGCGGCGTGGGCAGCTATTCGCTTTCGATGTCGCACCTCTTCGACCTGACCGGACCGTCATTCGCGGCGCTGCGCCTGCCGGCGGTGATCGCCGCCATCGTCCTGCTGGTTGGCCCGCTGCTGGCGTTGCAGTTGCGCAGGCGGGAGCGTCACTTCGAAGCCACGCTCTCGGTCGCCTTCACGACTGCGATCTTTCTCGTCGCTGCCCATATCGCCTTCGTGCGCTTCGCGCCGATGCTCTCGTCTCAGCCGATGGCTCGGATGATCAACCGTGTCGCCGGCTATCCCGCCAGCGAGAGCCCCTCGGACCCTGCGGCGATGCGCGCAACGCTCATCGTCTACGGCGACCAGTCGGATGGATCGTCCGTGCTGTTTTACACGCGGCGCCAGGCGCTGCTGGTGCACGGCCGCTCCTCCACTCTGCTGTGGGGATCGATGTGGCCGGATGCGCCGCACATCTTCCTCGACGACCAGGAGCTAGCATCGATCTGGGGGACGGGCAATCGCAAGTTCCTCTTTGCGCAGGGCGAGCACAGAGATCAAGTCGAAGCGGTGCTGGGAAGGCGGCTGATTCCGGTAGAGGAGCTGGCGGACAAGACGCTCTATACGGACCGGCCGCTCTGAAACAGCTCCTCGTCATCGCGACGAAGCGCCTTGCCCGCAAGGTGAGCGAGGGGCGAAGGGGAGAGATCTTAAGCGGGATCTCAGATAGTCAGCGCTGATTCATGCTCGGCCGATTCACCTTCGGCCAGCGCAGCCCCTGTATGCACGCTGCGCATATAGCCGCCTGTTTCGAGCGTGTATTGTGAGCCGCGCCACAGGATCTGATTGCTGCCGTAGCTGGCGAGCCAGAATCCGAAGCCCATCAGGTCGCGCAGCGGGAAGAGCAGCATGGTGCGGGCGAGCGAGCGCTCCTCGACCACGGCAGCGCCGACAATCGCGGCCAACAACATGCGATTCACGACGCCCCAGGCCAGCAATGCGGCAGCGAGCCACGGCCAATGCAGGAGCAGCGCGGCCACGCACGCCAGCAGAGCAAACGGCATGGCGAAGGTGAGCGACGTACCGAAGTGGCCTTTCGGTCGCGAGAAGCGCGTGCTCTTGCTCCAGCGCACCTGGTGACGAATAGAGTCGGCAAAGCCGGTATTGAGCACGATGTGATCGATCGCGTGCCGCGAAAAGACGACGCGATGCCCTTTCGCCGCCACCAGATTGCCGAGCAGAAAATCGTCCGCGCAGTACTGACCGAGCGCGCGAAAGCCGCCGATCTCCTGAACGCAGGCGGCACGCACCGCCATGGTAGGACCAAGCGCGAAGTGCATGCCTTCGAGCATGTTCGCCACCAGCACGCCCGCCGTCATCTCGATCGACATCCCGGCGCCTTCCAGTTGCGCCCATAACGCGGCCGCGCGGTGATGGTTCGGCAGAGCGGGGATCGGCACGCCGCGATAGGGACAGGTGACCAGGCCAACTTCCTTCTCCGCAAACGGAGCGACGACGGCGCGCAGATACTGCGGAGTGATGCGCACATCGCTATCGCTGACGATGAGAATCGCGTGCTGCGCCGCCTGCGCCATGCAATCGAGGGACGCAACCTTGGCATTCGCAAACGGCGGCTCTCCGCTGGTGAGGAACCGCGCCGGAATCGATGGATAGCGGGCCGCAACTTCACGCGCAATCTGCAGGCCCGCATCGTTCGGCGTGCGCGCGCAGAAGAGGATTTCGTACGCCGGATACTCCTGCTGGAAAAAGCCTTCAAGGTGATCCGCGAGGTTGGGCTCCGCTCCATGCAGCGGCTTGAGCAGGCTGACCGGAGGGTGAAATGAAGGATCGGCGGCGAGGCGCTGCCGGCGGAAGTGAAGGACTCCTGCCATCACCATGGCGCTGTAGACCGTGGAGGTGACAAGCCCAAAGATGCCCAAGGCGAGCAGGAGATGAAACATCACGATACGGTTCACCCTGACAGCTGAAATAGCTGAGATACCCGAGGATAGCTGCTAGTTAGACTACTCCGGCAACTGAACGTGTGCTATGCCGGACTTCCAAAAGGCATCTGTAAAGGCATTCTTAAGTCTTTCTTAATCTAACGTTTGCGTTCCCGCGCGGGAGGCGGGTCGATGACTACCGCCTTGCGCAGTGGCACCATGGCGGCATCGTTCGGCGAACCGAAGCCTTGCTGAATGTGCTGGAGCATCTCGGAGCGCACATAGTCCACAAAACTCTGCATTTGCCGATTCATCTCCTCCATGCGCTCGCGCATCTGCAGGATGATGGCGATGCCGGAGATGTTGACTCCCAGGTCGCGGGCGAGGTTCAGGATGAACTCGAGCCGCTCCAGATCTTCGTCGGTGTAGAGACGGGTGTTGCCCTCGGTGCGAGACGGCTTCAGCAGCCCTTCGCGCTCGTAGAGCCGGAGGGTTTGTGGGTGAATCTCGTACATCTCCGCCACCGCGGAGATCATGTATGCGCCCTTCGATCTGCGTTTTGTCGGCATCGTTTAGAGCATTTTAGGTATTGGTGTACACGTTCGAGCCATTATTCTTGTGGCTTTTCTTGTAGGAAAAGCCACGCCGAGAAGAACTCCGCAGTTCACAGTATTACCGAAAATGCTCTATTCCTGCGCCGGCGGGGGCGAACCGCCGAATCGCGAATCGCTCTCCTGCGCCACCGGATGGCTGAAGTGTACGCGGTTCGGCGGCCTGCCGCGCCGGCGCCATCCGGTGCGTATCCGGTATGGCATGAATATGTCAGCGCAATATCCCTCGCGGGTCTCGACATGCAGCCGCACGGCCGTGGAGCGCTCGCCGGAGCCGCTTCGGCCGTAGAAAACCGGGGCCATCAGGAGGGCTGCCACCAGCCCTCCGCTTTGCCACCGGCCAAGAAGCTCTGCCGTGAGCATCGCTTCCTGCTGCGCGATCGGGGGCGTCCGGCTACCCTCAGCAGCGTCCATTGCCCGAAACGCGGGCTCGGTGGCGCCACGCTCGAGCCAGGCGGCAGCAGGGAAAAATCTGCCCGTTTTTCGGAGTTCTGCCTCAACCCAGGGCATAACCGCGTTCACCAAAAGTTGTACTTGTTCCCCATTAGGTATTTTCTGCGTCATTTGCACCCTTTGGTAATCGAAAATTCCGATTACTCTCTGGTGATCCAGCGCGGAACGGGGCACACTTTCGTCATGAAGAACCTCCGGTTCACCCTCACTGCCCTCGCCTTCGCAGCCGTATCCATGCTTGCCCAGCAGGTTCAGGCCCAGCAGGACTGGACACCGGCAGCGACGGACTACCCGGCCGTCAAGGTGCCTGCGGGACTAACGTCCGAACCCATCATCAATAGCCCAAACAAGGCCTATTTCCGCACGCGTCTGCGTGAGGGATCGAGCCAGGGAACCAACTTCGGCGGCCATTACGCCCTGCTGCAATGGGGATGCGGCGATGGCTGCACTACCTTCTTCATCGTGGACGAATTGAACGGCCGCGTCTATGAGCCGGGCTTTAATCTGACGGCTCCCAAGGGCGCTCCGGACGCGACGGTTGGTTTCCAGTACAAGCCGGACAGCCGCCTTCTGGTCATGGAAGGCTGCCATAGCAACTTTGCCGGAAGCTGCGGCAAGTACTACATGCTGTGGACCGGATCGAAGCTGCAGACGCTGATGCGCGAGCCCCTGACTACCACCATCGCGGCAGTTGGCGGAATGCAATAGCCAGTTCCGAATTGGGAAACAGGGAGAGGCTGCCGGCGCGGGCCTCTCCCTTTTCTTTTGACTCAGTTCTTTGGACTCACGGATTTACGGCTGCTTCCTCAGACCTTGCTCCATAGCGTCGCACGCGGATCGTCCGGATTCAGGTGCGCAAATTCCCGCAGAATCTCCTTCGATCGTTCGTCACGCAGTTGGGGGACAGCAATCTCCACCGTAACGATCTCATCCCCCCGGTGGCCCTCGTTCGAGGCTGAGACGACGCCCTTCTCCCGCATGCGTAGCTTTTGCCCGCTCTGGGTACCGGGCGGGATGCGCAACTGAGCCCGGCCATCGATAGTGGGCACATCGATCTTCGCCCCCAGCGCGGCTTCATCCATCCTGACCGGCACAGTGACTTCGATATTGTCGGCAACACGGGTGAAGATCGGATGCGGGCCGGAGCGGATGATCAGGTAGAGATCGCCGGCAGGTCCGCCGTTGATCCCCGCGTTGCCCTTGCCCGCCAGCCGGATCCGCTGGCCATCGCGCGTCCCGGCCTTGATGCGGAACTCGATCGTCTCCGGACGCTGCACTGTGCCGTCGCCATGGCAGGTGGGGCAGGTCTCCTGGATGCGGCCGGAGCCGCCGCACCGCGGGCATTGAATATTGAACTTCATGCGGCCACCCATCTGGGTAACGTGACCGCTGCCGTGGCATTCCGGGCACTGCATCGGCGCGCCGGATGAGGCTTTGCCGTGACAAGTGGGGCAGATCTCCTGGCGCAGAATCTGCAGCCGTGCAGTGCCGCCGCGAACGGCGGTCCAGAAGTCCACGTTGACGGTGTATTCGAGGTCCGTACCCGGCTGGGGGCCATGCTGCGGCTGTCTGCCGCCCGCCTGGTTGAAGATGCCGGAGAAGATGTCCCGGAAGCCGCCCCAGCCGCCGCCGGCGGTCGATGTGGGCTGGCGCTGGGCTCCTGGACCGCCTTCGAAGTTAGAGAAGTCGAAGCCCTCGAAGTCGAAGGGAACTTCCTGCGGTCCGGCGGCGCCAGAGCGCGGCCGTCCATAGCCGCCGCGAGCCGCTGCCTCCGCCTGCGCGGGGTCGATTTGGTCCGAATAGAAGCCGAATTGGTCGTAGACCTTGCGCTTTTTCTCGTCGCTCAAAACGTCGTTGGCCTCGGAGATCTCCTTGAACTTCTCCTCGGCCTTCTTATCCCCGGGATTCACGTCCGGGTGGTATTTGCGCGCCAGCTTGCGGAAGGCCTTGCGAATCTCTTCCGCAGTCGCGGTCTTCTTCACTCCGAGAACGCCGTAATAGTCCTTGTTTTGTGTCGATGGCATCGTTTATGTCTTCGCTTCCAACCTGCTGTCTGCCGACCTACTGTTTCTGGCAGACCGGACACCAATAGAGTGTGCGGCCAGCCATATCCCGGCTCTGGATCGCCGTGCCGCAGACCAGGCACGGTTTCCCTTTGCGTCTATAAACATAGTGCAATTCATCGCGCTCGGCCGGCCCACGTGGGTGCGACCTGTCCCTGGGCCGCGTCGTCACGATACGGCGGTCGATCATGCCGTCCGCCATCAAGGTGATGGCATCCTTCCAGATCGCACGGAGCCTCTTCGGCTCGACATCCATTCCGGGACGAAACGGGCTGAGTTGGGCGCGGTACAGCAGCTCGGCGCGGTAGATGTTGCCGATACCCGAAATGACCGATTGATCCATGAGCAGCATGCCGATCGGCGTTTTGCTCTGCGCGATGCCGGCAAATGCCGGCTTCGGATCGGCGCCTTTTTCCAGCGGGTCAGGACCGAGACGGGCCATCAGCCGCTCCCACTTTTTCTGGTCGTAAATGGAGCAGTCGGATGGGCCGCGAAGTTCCAGCCAGTCGGTCTGTTTTCCGTTTTGGGTCCATATACGCAGCCGCAACGCGCCCTTCGGCTCGGCCAGCGCTCCTGTGCCTTCGGTGAAATCGCCAAAACGGCCGAGGTGCACATGAAGGATCAGATCGCGAGTGAAATCGTAGCCCAGATGCTTGCCGTGCGCGATGATCCCGCGGAGCTTTCGGCCATCGAGGAGCTCTGCTTCTGGGAATTGGCCCGAGGGTGAGTCCGCGTGCACGGTGCGACCGGCAAAGGTCGCTGCCTGCCGATCGCGAAAGCGATGGACTTCATTTCCCTCGGGCATTCGTTTTCGTCACCTCGGTAATTACAGAATTTAATTACCGCGAACTTCGACTCCTGTGGAAGCAGACTGCAATCCTTCGCTCCGCTCAGGATGACAATCGGCCTTTCAGCCGATTGTCAGTTCCAGACCAGTCTCGCTTCGACCGGCTCCATGCGCCAGAAGATGTCCGGCTCGGCGCGGTGCATCTGTGCGCAAAAGTGCTCCGCCTCGGATTTGGTATTGAAGAGCACCTTGTTCAGAATCTGCCCGGCGCGCCACTGCACGCAGCGCCACATGGTATTGGTCATCTGCTGGTCCTCCGCGGCCGCCCTCCCCTGCCCTGGCGTGCCATTCTTTGTGTGCCCATTCCTCTGCTGCATTCTGTCCCTGCTCCCTGCTACTTTCCTTTATCGGCCGGATATCGCAAGGGGCGCTCACATTCGCTGCGAGCGCCCCTTACCTTCGCCCCGGCAGATGCCGTCACGGTCATCCGCCAATGCGTTACCAGCGGCTTTACTTCTTGTCTTCGACGTCCACGTACTCCGCGTCGATGACGCCTTCGTCCTTCTTGGGCTCGTCCGTGCCCGTCCCTGGCGTGGTTCCACCAGCAGCCTGTGCGCCATCGGTCGGAGCAGCGTTCGCGGTAGCCTTGTACATGGCCTCGGCGAGCTTGTGCGAGGCAGCGGTCAGTTTCTCCCGCGCCGCGTTCAGCTCGCTCGCGCTCGGCGAGCCTTCGAGAGTCTTCTTGGCATCAGCCAGAGCAGACTCCACATCGCTCTTCTCCGAGCCGGAGACTTTGTCGCCGCTCTCCTTCAACATCTTTTCGATGTTGTAGACCATGTTGTCCAGGCCGTTGCGGGCTTCGATCTGATCGCGCTTCTCCTTGTCCTCGGACGCATGCGACTCGGCGTCGCGCGCCATGCGCTCGACCTCATCCTTGCTCAGACCCGACGACGAAGTGATGGTGATCTTCTGATCCTTCCCGGTGCCGCGATCCTTTGCCTGCACGTTCAGGATGCCGTTGGCGTCGATATCGAAGGTAACCTCGATCTGCGGCACGCCGCGCGGAGCAGGCACGATGCCGCCCAGCTTGAACTTGCCGAGGGTGCGGTTGTCCGCGGCCATCGAACGCTCACCTTGCAAGACGTGGACTTCCACCTCGCTCTGGTTATCCGCGAAGGTCGAGAAGGTCTCGGTCTTCTTGGTTGGAATGGTGGTGTTGCGCTGGATCATCGGAGTCGCAATGCCACCAGCCGTCTCGATGGAGAGGGTCAACGGTGTGACGTCAAGCAGGAGCAGGTCCTTCACGTCGCCTGCCAGCACGCCTGCCTGGACTGCTGCGCCAATCGCGACCACTTCGTCCGGATTCACGCCGCGATGCGGCTCCTTGCCGAAGAGCTCTTTTACGAGCTGCTGGATCTTGGGCATGCGGGTCTGACCGCCGACCAGAACCACTTCCTGAATCTGGTCAGCCTTCACGCCGGCATCGGCCATCGCCTTCTTGCATGGCTCGATCGACCGCTGCAGGATGTCGTCGACAAGCTGCTCCAGCTTGGCGCGAGTCAGCTTGCGAACCAGATGCTTCGGGCCGGTCGCATCCGCGGTGATGAAGGGCAGATTGATCTCCGTCTCCATTGCCGTGGAAAGCTCGATCTTGGCTGCCTCGGCGGCCTGCTTCAAACGCTGCAGGGCCATCTCGTTGCCCTTCGAGCGCAGATCCAGACCTTCTTCCTTCTTGAACTCATCAATCAGCCAATCGACGATGCGCTGGTCGATGTTGTCACCGCCCAGGTGCGTATCGCCGTTGGTGGACTTCACTTCGATGACGCCTTCGCCCACCTCGAGGATGGAGATATCAAAGGTGCCGCCGCCGAAGTCGTAGACCGCGATGGTCTCGTCCTTCTTCTTGTCAAGGCCGTAAGCGAGCGCTGCCGCCGTCGGCTCGTTGACGATGCGCTTGACATCGAGACCGGCGATGCGGCCGGCGTCCTTGGTAGCCTGGCGCTGTGCGTCGTTGAAGTACGCAGGAACCGTGATAACCGCCTCGGTCACGGTGGTGCCGAGATAGCTCTCTGCTGCCTGCTTCAGCTTCTGCAGAATCATCGCCGAAATCTCAGGCGGGGTATAGTCCTTGCCCTGTGCTTCGACGACCACGTGATCGCCCTGCGCCTTCACGGTGTAGGGAACCATCTTCATCTCGTCGGTGACTTCACTGGCACGGCGGCCCATGAAACGCTTGATCGAGTAGATCGTGTTCTGCGGGTTGGTGACTGCCTGGCGCTTTGCCGTCTGGCCGACCAGCCGCTCGCCGGTCTTGGTAAAGGCCACAATGGAAGGGGTTGTGCGGTCACCCTCGCTGTTGGGGATGACCTTGGGCTCGCCGCCTTCCATCACAGCGACCACGGAATTGGTGGTGCCCAGATCGATGCCGATAATCTTTGCCATAACTCTCCTGATCTCATCGCCACGTGCGCGTTTCGACCACTGTCGCACTTGAGTGACTTATTGTCAATCAATCTGATGCGGAAAACGTCGGGCAGGATTCTGGAGTTTTGGACAAAGTGGCAGACCTTGGGTCAAGGCGAAGCCAGTGCCGAGGACGCAATCCACTATCCGTACAAGCTATTGATTAAAAACGGTTTGCTTAGAACCCGATCATCTGTCGGATGCCGCCATGCCGGGAGAACGCGGTCAGTGGGCCGCCGCCCGCGGGGACTCTATTCCCAGCACCTTTTCAATCGGGCCGAACTCATGGGCCTCTTGGTCGAAGGCCAGGACGCGCCCATTGCCGATGTTATAGATCCAGCCATGCAGCCGGACTGTCTTGGAAGCCAGGCCAGCGGCTACGCCGGGATGGGTCCGCAGGTGCTGAAGCTGGAGCAGGACGTTTTCTTCAATCAGGGCACGGGTCATGTGGTCGCCTGAAGTATTTGGGTACTTGGCGCGCACCACCCCTAGTGCCGCGTCGGCATTCCGGAGCCAGCTTTTGACGGTAGGCATCGATGTCAGAGACGGCGAATCAGGATCGCGCAAGGCCTTCATGGCGCCGCAATCCGAATGGCCACAGACAATGATGTCCGTCACCTTGAGCGCGACGACTGCATACTCGACGACAGCAGAGACGCCACCCATCATCTCGCCGTAGGCAGGCACGATGTTGCCAATGTTCCGACAAATGAAGAGATCGCCGGGATCGGTATGGGTGATAAGCGCCGGATCGACGCGGCTGTCCGCGCAGGTGATGAAGAGCACCTGCGGATTCTGCTTATTTTTGAGCTGCTCGAAGAGCTCGCGATGCTCCGGGTAGACCTCTTCACTGAAGTGCCGGTAGCCTTCGATCACCTTGGCAATGCCGTCGTTCTCCGACATATCTCTCCTCCTGCATCAGAGTTTGGTCAAGGCGCAAATGAATGGCCAGAGTCCGGACCAGTATGCCCCTGGCAAGCGCAGAATCCAACTCTGCGACTCCATTCCCTGGAAGTTTCACCGGCCCATCAAACTGCAACATCACCGAGGCTGGGCCACGGGTAAATTCGGGTTCTTGATACTCTCGCAACCATGCGCCCTGCCATCCTTCTGCTTGCGGCCGGCTCCCTGCTGCTCGGCATCCTTCCCGCGAAAGCTTCTGCTCAGACCACGAATACGCTGGGCGCCGCGACCACGGCACAGGTCAACGATGCGGTGGAGAAGGTGATCGCAGACACCGGCATTCCCAGTGCCTCAGTCGCGCTGGTCGAGCATGGCGAGATTGTCTATCTGCACGCGTACGGAAAGGCGCGCCTGGAACCGCCGACGGCGGCGACCACCGATATGCAGTACTCGATCGGCTCGGTGAGCAAGCAGTTCGCGGCGGCACTGATCCTGATGCTGGTCGAAGACGGCAAGATGACGCTGGACGATCCGATCGGAAAGTATCTGCCGCATCTGACGCGCGCGAACGAAGTGACGGTGCGCGAGCTGCTCTCGATGACGGCGGGCTACGAGGACTTCTGGCCGGAAGACTACGTGATGACCACGATGATGGTGCCCACGACGGCGCAGCACATTCTCGATGTCTGGGGAAAGAAGCCGTTGGACTTCGATCCGGGGACACAGTGGCAGTACTCGAATACGAATTATGTAATTGCGGGACGCATTGCGGAGATCGTCGGCGGCAAGCCGCTGGTGGAGCAGTTGCGCGAACGTATCTTCACTCCGCTGCACATGGCGGGCGTTCGCGACCAGGATGCAAATCATCTGCCGCCGAGCGACCCCACCGGCTACTACCAGCATGCGCTGGGACCGCTGCGGCCCGCACCGCTGGAGGGTACGGGCTGGATGTTCGCCGCGGGCGAGCTCGCCATGTCGCCGCACGACCTGGCGTTGTGGAACATCAGCCTGCTGAACCGCTCTCTGCTGAAGCCAGCGTCCTATGACGCGATGTTCACGAATGTGAAGCTCAAGGACGGCAAGCTGACCGATTATGGCCTCGGCGTGCAGGTGGGGGAACAAGACGGCTGGCCGGTCATTTCGCATAGCGGCGAGATCTCGGGCTTTGTCTCGCAGAACACGGTCTACCCGGACGCCAGGGCTGCGGTGACGGTGCTTACGAACATCGATGCATCGAGCGCGGCCGCGGCGATTGCGCGCGCACTCAGGCCAATTGTGCTTTCCGCCAGCACAAATAGCACGCCAACCAATGGAATGCAGGCCGCGGAGGGGCGTGCGCTGAAGATATTCACCGGGTTGCAGAATGGACAGCTCGATCGCTCGCAATTGACGGATCTGTGCAACAACTACTTTACGCAAGAGGCGATCGAGGACTTTGCAACCAGCCTGAAGCCGCTGGGCGCGCCGCAGAGTTTTGCCCAGATAGCGGCGGAGCCGCGCGGCGGCATGACCTTTCGCGCATTCCGCGCGCAGTTTCCCAACCGGCGGCTCACGGTGACGACTTACGAAGAACCCGACGGCAAGCTGGAGCAATATCTCGTGCTGCCTGCGGGCAACTAACATTTATGATTTCCACGCTGCAGCGAAACCCAACGCTCGATTGGTAAGCGAGACACACCTTGCGACGGCGAGGCCACCGTGCGAGACTGACGGTGGCCATCGTAGATATGGGCCTGCGGGAAACGCGGCCGATAGACATTCTCAAGCCGGGATGGCGGAACTGGCAGACGCAGCGGACTCAAAATCCGCCGACCGCAAGGTCGTGGGGGTTCGACCCCCCCTCCCGGCACCACATTAAGCTTTGTATTTTCAATAGCTTACAGCGATTTATGGTCACCTCGGGCGTTCGATGCCCCGCCGTCCGGGTACAAATATGGTTACAATGCGCATCCCTTTTATTTTGTTAGGCTTAGAAGAATATCGCGTCTTCGCTGCCTCCGCTCAACTGGCCCTCGCTAACCTTATTTACGCTTGATTACGGAATTCGCGGCGGACAATCGGTCCGCTCCAGGTGATCTTCTTCAAACCGCACTCGAAGCGGGTCCCCTCGCTAGTGGCCGCTGCTCCTTTGAACAACTTTTGCTTTGGATATCTTTTTGCTTTGGATATCTCATGTCATTTGGAGCAAGCTCTGCTGCCGTGCTTATTTAGCAAGTGATTGGCACCGGATTGGACGCTACTCGGACATCGCTTCTGCGAAGGCAGGCGACGCTTCTTCAAGAGGCTGGTCTTTCGCCGTTTCGATCGTGAGCGGAAGTCTAAGGGTTGCAATGAACTGCAATGCGTGGAACACGCAGAGCAGGACGAACGACTTGATGGTTTCTTAATCCTCCTGCGGTCCGCGTCAAATGTACGTGCCGCATCCATCTGGCGCGGAAAAATAGAACAGCACTATGAGAAATCTCTCGCAGGCCGGCTTTCGGGAACCGCGTTAGGGAACGTGCGGGATTGATCCTGGCCTTGATCGCAGGAGTACAGATTATGCGTCAGGCAATTGCCACAACATCCCCTGTCGACGCCGATTCTAAATGGCTAATCGAAAAACTTACCGATCTCTTTCAGTCGCTCGTTGTGCCTGTCTGACTTCGTTGACGATTTTATCCAATCGCTGATTGGACGATCTGGTGCCGGCGGCGGTTTGTATTTCCCGCGTGACAGCACTTGTACTATCCAGTCTTCGACTCTTGCGAAGAGTTGGACCCGTCATGTCCGCAACAAAGACTCGTAGGCTCCTCGGGGCGATTTTTGATCAGTGGATTTTTCGATACCGAATCTGCATTACAACTCGAAGAGCAGGAGGCAAATATCGAATCGCATGGACGAGTTGCATTTCCAAAGCATTCTGATTTCGCACCTAGAGTTTTGCACGGTGGATGCGTATTCCCCGTGCTTCGAAGCCGAACATAACCTGCTTTGGCGCATCTTCTTCAACAACGAGATCCCCGACAACATCAACCGCGGCGACTTGAAAAGGAGCCGATGCGGAGAGCTTTTCGTTCAAGACTGCAATCGCAACCGAGCCAGATCTTTCAAGCAGAACACGTTTCATCTGTGCATCTTCATTGTGAAAGGCCGCGAGACCATCGTCCGCATCTATCGCGCATATTCCCAACAAGAGGAGATTCGGGCGAAGCTCCAAAACCTGACGGAGCGCCCGACCATCCACCGCCGCGCCAATGAGCGGGTTGACCTGCCCCCCAATCGCAATGAGCGTCAGGTCTGTCCGGTCAGCAAGAACCGCTGCGATAGTTGGATCGTGCGTAGCGATGGTCAAGCCAATGTTCTTGGGAAGTGAACGGGCTACCACCAGATTGGTAGAGCCCGCGTCGATAAAGACAAATTGACCCGGTTGAATGATCGAAGCCATCTTTTGTCCGAGTGCGAGCTTCCGGTCAGCAGCCTCCCTTCTTCGCTGGAGGATGGTCCCTGAAGCTGGAGAGACGGCGAGGGCTCCCCCATACACGCGAGCGCACAAGCCTTGAGCAGCCAGGTCGCGCAGAGCACGACGAATCGTGTCCTCGGAGGTTGAAAACTCTCGAGCAAGGTCTGTCGTCAGAACCCGGCCATCCCGTCGGATACGTTGCAATATCTCTTTTTGCCGTTCTGCGGGCATGAGATCTCTTCTTCTTCGCATCATCACCTCGACCGGAATACCAGCAAGACAATTATGCATAAACAAGCATAAACATGCAATACCGTGTATCATCGCTCACGAGTCTGTTTAGTTACCACCGGAGAATCCCATGCCAACGCTTACTTGTCAGATTTCGACTTCACTTCAAAAGGTTCTGGAGGAACGCTCAAAAGAGAATGGCGAGTCCATCGACCATTTTGTTACGAGCACGCTGTCCAGATGCCTTGGCGTTTCCCTCCATACACTCTTCCAGGTCTCAACCTCGGGGGCCCTTGTACAAGGGATCTACGAACGGGCCGTCTCCAGCACCTTCCTGCTGAACTATGGTGATTTCGGGATTGGCACCTTCGACAATCTCGACGGCGAGATGGTTGTGTTGGATGGGGGCATCTATCAGGTGCGCAGCGATGGCATCGTTAACAAGATCGTCGACGACACAGGAACACCCTTCGCCATTGTTGTAAAGTTTGCAGCGGATCAAGATCAGATAATCGCAGGCGCATCGAGCTTTGAGGAACTCAGAGCTATCTGTGACAGGTATCGGGATTCCGACAATCTCTTCTACGCCTTTCGCATCAATGGTCACTTTGACCACATCCACACTCGCGCCATGAAAGCCGCTTTGGAGGGTCTGCCTTTAGCCAAAGCCGCGGCGATCCAGCCAGAGTTCGATTTCAGGGACATCCACGGGACACTCGTCGGTATGTGGGCTCCGCAATTCTCCAGCGCCCTCAATGTCGCGGGATACCACTTCCACTTCCTCTCCGAGGACCGGACTAAAGGAGGCCATCTGCTTGAGTGCAGCGGCAGGAACCTTCGAGTCCGTGTGGAGAGGCTGAACGACTTCCATCTGTCCCTTTCCGAGTCAGAGGAGTTCCTACGAGCCGACCTTACGAAAGATACTTCAAAGGATCTCGCGTACGCCGAACAAGCCCACAAAAAGGAGAACATCTAATGTCCAACGAACAGAAACACAATCAGTCTACCGGTGCAGATTTGGTCGTCAAAACGCTCGAACAGCAGGGCGTGAAATGGGTCTTCGGGATTCCAGGCGCGAAGATCGACAAGGTCTTCAATACGCTCGTTGACTCCTCTATTCAGACTGTTGTCTGCCGGCACGAGCAGAACGCCGCGTTTATCGCGGGCGGTATCGGACGTATGACGGGAAAGGCCGGTGTGGCGATCGCCACCTCAGGTCCTGGCGTTTCGAATCTCGTCACGGGGCTGGCGACCGCGAACACAGAGGGGGATCCGGTGATCGCACTCGGTGGCGCCGTACCTCTGGCTGACAGATTGAAGAAGATTCATCAGTCGATGGACAACGTCAATCTCTGCAGGCCTGTGACGAAGTTCAGCGCGGAAGTGGACTCGCCCGAGTCTGTCTCAGAGGTTCTGACCAATGCATTTCGCAGCGCTGAATCCGGGCGGCCAGGGGCCGCCTTCGTGAGCCTTCCAACGGACATCATGGCGGCGCCCGCCAAATGCGACGTCATCACCCCTCCCACGCACTCTGCGGCAGGCCCTGCAGACTCTGCCGCTGTCAAGGAAGCTGCTCGCCTTATCAATCAAGCGAAGAAGCCAGTGGTGCTGCTTGGTCTTCTGGCAAGCAAACCCGAGAACGCAGATGCAATTCATGAATTGATCGCCAGCGGAAATCTTCCGGTTGTTGGGACATTCCAGGCTGCGGGCGCGATCTCGGCAAATCTGTTCAGTAGCTTTAGCGGACGTGTCGGTCAGCTTAACAATCAACCAGCGGACAAGATTCTTGACGCGGGAGATCTGGTGATCACGATTGGCTACGACCCCGTCGAATACTGGCCATCCATCTGGAATAAAGGCAACAAGCGCACCATCGTACATCTGGATTTGCTTCCAGCCGATATCGACAACTCCTACAGCCCGACGGTTGAGTTGATCGGAGATATCGCGGCGACGATTCGGCTATTGACGCCTCTCATCACGCATTCCACCCCCGATGCATCCATCAAGGGCTTACTCGACAAGATCGGGGAAGCTCGTCAGGAGTTGGCGCGATCGTCTGCGGCGATGAACGGTACTCCAATCCATCCACTAAGGCTCGTCTCTGAATTACAGAACCTTCTCACACCTGATACCACGCTTTGCCTTGACATGGGTTCCTTCCATCTTTGGATGGCAAGACATCTCTATAGCTTCCGAGCGCGACAGATACTAATCAGCAACGGTCAACAGACACTCGGTGTCGCACTTCCTTGGGCTATCGCAGCCACGCTCGTTCGCCCAGCCGAAAAGGTCTTGTCGATCTCCGGCGACGGTGGCTTCCTGTTTTCGGGTATGGAGCTTGAGACTGCCGTGCGACTCCAGTCCCACCTTGTCCACATGATCTGGATCGATGGCACCTACAACATGGTCGCCGTCCAGGAAGAACAAAAGTATGGCCGTCCCTCGGGCACGACCCTTGGGCCGATTGATCCCGTGAAGTATGCGGAGTCGTTCGGAGCGCATGGATTCATGATTCAGTCTCCGGACCAGATCCCGATAGTGCTCAAGCAAGCCTTCGACACTCCTGGTCCCGTACTCATCGGGGTACACGTAGACTATCGCGATAACCACAAGCTCTTCGAGCAGGTGAATGAACGGAGTATTCACTAACTCCTGGAGGTACGGCCATAGCTGCGGCCTGCGGCGTTCCGCCCCATGGCCTCCGCCCGTTGACTGCTGGATAACTCAAAATCGGAAGAACCGGATGACTCCTCCACCATCGGACTTCGAGAACAAAGCCGCAGCGTCCGTCCATCCACTTTGACGAGTAGTCGCCAAGTCGGACTTGTGGGACCGGATTACTAGCGGCAAGGTCGGCTTCTCTTTGCAAAACGAAAGGTGCGAAGGTTCGGGCCGAGCCTCTGAAGTACCACTAGACTGCTGCCGTCGCAAAGCAAC
>DASYBK010000033.1:0-11257 GCA_036500805.1 Acidobacteriaceae bacterium
TAGAGGGGCAACGATAGTTGTCAGCCGGGAGGTTGAACACCGGCGTTCGTTCTCGGAGGAAGCGTACGAGATTTGTGCCATCGCCGGGTGTAGATGCCGAGGTTGGCAGCGCAAACGGCGACCCCTGCGCTCGTGACGATCCAGCCGGGGAGATTGGGATAGACGATCGCGTCGAGGTAGTGCAGCAGAAAGCTGCCTTGGTACGCAGCCAGTCCGGCCCGGGCTTCAAAGTAATTCTCTGCGAGGGTGAGGGGACATGGCCAGGGGGACACTTCCACTGCAATTCCCCAGAGCAGCGCCAGAATGTGCAGGGTAGTCCAGATGGGCCGGCCGCGGGTCCAGAGGGCTCCAAAGATGACCAGCGCGAGCCACAGCAGATGGACAGCCAGGACAAGAACGGAGAGCAGCGTCACGGCTCGCTCAACCTCGTTTCCATGCTAGAGCGTTTTCAGTGTTACGGAATACAGCGAAGGGCCGCGTTGCTTTTCTTTTGCATACACCTGCAGTGAGGATGCTCTATGCGGCTAGGATTTGCTGCCCATGGTTGGGTATCATGAAGGGGTTATGCCTTTTCCGATCAAAGTCTGCACGATCTGCTCAGAAGAGTTTGAACTGAAGCCCGACAAGCCTGGATTTGCCAACCGCTGCCCGGAATGCAGCGCGATGGACGAGGCGGATATAACCGCGCAGCGCGGCGCGAGCGAGAGCAAGGCGGATAGTGGCCTGAACGAGGCGCGCAGGCATGCGATGCGCGATCTGCTGTATCGCAAAGAATAGGCAGCTTAGCTTCGGGAGACGACGATTTGGCGACGGGCCCAGGTAAGTTGTGAGCGCTGCCGTCGCCAGTCCGGAATCCGTGTGGACGCCGCGGGTAAACCCGTGGCTGATTGCGTTTGTGGTGTCGCTGGCGGCGTTCATGGAGGTGCTGGATACCAGCATCGCGAACGTTGCGCTGCCGCACATTGCCGGCAACCTGGGCGCGAGCAGCGACGAGAGCACCTGGGTGCTGACCTCCTACCTGGTCTCCAACGCGATCGTGCTGCCGATCACCGGCTGGCTGGTTTCGCTGGTGGGACGCAAGCGGTTCTTCATCATTTGCATCACGCTGTTCACCGTGAGCTCGCTCTTTTGCGGCGTGGCGCCAACGCTCCCATTCCTGCTGCTGGCGCGGGTGATTCAGGGCATTGGCGGCGGCGGGCTGCAGCCGATGGCGCAGGCGATCCTGGCGGATACGTTCCCTCCGAGGAAGCGTGGCCTGGCGTTCTCTGTGTATGGCGTGACTGCGGTGGTGGCGCCCGCGATTGGACCGACGCTGGGCGGGTGGGTGACGGACAGCTATAGCTGGCGCTGGATCTTTCTGATGAACCTGCCGGTGGGCATCATGGCGATCCTGCTGGTGCTGCGGTATGTCGACGATCCGCCGTTCCTGAAGCGGACGACGCTGCATGAGAGCAAGATCGACTACTTCGGCTTCGGGCTACTCGCGGTGGGCGTGGGCTTCCTGCAGATCGTGCTGGACAAGGGCCAGGAGGACGACTGGTTCGGGTCGCACTTCATCATCACGCTCTCCATCATTTCGATCATCTGCCTGGTCGCGCTGGTGATCTGGGAGCTGCACGTCAAGACGCCGATTCTCGATATCCGATTGTTCAAGAACGTGAACTTCGCTACGGCGAGCGTGATGATGCTGATGGTGGGGGCGGCATCGTTTTCGACCACCGTGCTGATGCCGCAGTACCTGCAGAACCTGATGGGCTACACGGCGGAGAGCGCGGGGATGGTGCTGTCGGTGGCCGCGGTGCTGCTGCTGATCGAGCTGCCAATGGTGGGGCAACTGACGGCGAGGGTGCAGGCGCGGTATCTGATCGCCTTCGGCTGGGCCACACTGACGATTGCGATGTTTTATTCGACGCACCGACTCGATCTGCAGATGAGCTTCGTCTCGGCGACGTGGTTGCGCATTGCGCAGTATCTGCCGATGGGATTCATCTTTATTCCGGCGACGATGGTGGCGTATCTCGGCTTGCCGCAGGAGAAGAGCAACGCGGTGGCCGGCCTGATCAACTTCGTGCGGAACATCGGTGCCAGCGCGGGCACATCCGCGGTGACGACGATCCTGGCGCGGCGCGCGCAGGTACACCAGGTGATGCTGTCGAATCACACCGGATTGGGCGGCCGGATGTTTCAGAGCTCGACCAGTGGGCTTGCCGGTGAACTGCGGCATGCGAGCGGCGCGGGGGCGCAGATGAAGGCGTATGGCATGCTCTATCGGGGAATGTTGAGCCAGGCATCGACGCTTTCCTACATCGATACGTTCTGGGTGCTCGGGGTAGTAACCGCGATCATGTTCTTCCTATCGTTTTTGCTGCGAAGCAATCATCCGCGCAAGGCGGATGCGCAGGCGATGGCGCACTGAGGGACTGGCCGTCTGGGCGGAAGGGCCGGCGGCGCCTGTTGCAGGGCTCGCTTCCTTTGGTCGCTCACGTCCATTGTTGTGGGTGACCCTGACGGAATCCACTGCCGGCTTTTGTGGTTTCCCAATCTTTGTGGTGGTGATGCCGGCGGACTGCGGGTCCTTCGCTCCGCTCAGGATGCATTCCGCCGATCAGGCCGATCGACGAGCCGCTACGCAGGATGACGATGTGTCAAGCGATGGCCGCCGCGGAGACTTTTGTGTTGTGCATCGAAAGCCAAGGATCTCATTTCTCCTGAGCGGCACTTCTGACAGCGAGAACAGGACAGAGAGAGTGCGAGGCCAAGTTATAGGCCATGGGACCCGGCAGGTGCGACGACAGATGTGGATGGGCGGTTCTCGGCACACCTACAACGATCAGTTGGACGCCTCGTTTCTTCGCGGCCTCCAGAATCATCGACTCGGACGGTCCAAACTCCAGCAGAAATTCCGGTTCTACGCCTGGTTCGCTCTGGGGCCAACCATTTTCCAGAAGACGCATGCGACAGAACGCATCCGCGGACATTCTCGTCGAAAGCGGCTCGTTCCACACATCTTCTGTAACGTGGAAGATGTAGAGATTGGCGCCATACGCCTTTGCCAGCGCATAGGCGTACTCCATCGCCCGCCTGGATTCGGGAGAGAAGTCCGTGGCGAAGAGCATGGATTTCAGGCGCATTTCAGCCTCCGGCGCGATGGACGCCTCTGGCCCGATCAGCAGCGCGGGGCAGGCTGCCGCTCTGGCGATGGCTTCGTCCGCAGAGGGGGACAACAGCTTATGAATACCGTGCCTTCCATGGCTTCCCGCTACGATCAGGTCGATGCTGTACTTGTCCACCAGCGCGGAAATCACTGCCACGGGATCGCCGTGATCCAGGATGACCTGGAAGGGAATGTCGTTGAAATGAGAGCTTGCCAGAAGGGCCTTCATCTGCTGCTCGGCTGCCTGCTTCATCTGTAGCAGGGTTCGATCGAGCTGGTCTGCTGCAATGTGGGCGTACTCTTTTGCGTGAATCACGTGGGAGACGTAGATCGAAGAACCAAAGCGGTGTGCAATGGCGGCGGCATAGGGAAGGGCCATTGCGGACGTCGGGGAGAAGTCGGTGGCAACGAGGATTCGCTCCAGCCGGATGGAAAAGTAGTCAGTAGTTCCGGATGGCTGCAGCATAGGAAAGATCCTTTCAGCTAGGACGACGTTTCGACGGAGTGAGCCTGTAGCCCGCCGTGCGACGCTAGGGGCAGTGACGCAATGAATGACTCCATCGCCTCGCGGGCTTGCGGCGAGGTGATCATGACGAGGCGGTCTTTTGCCTGCAATATAGTTTCCAGATGCGGTAGCAGCACATGCTCTCGCCGCATGACGGCGATGATCTCGAATTCGTATGGGCTGAGCATCTCGTAGAGTGCAGCGATTGTCTTGCCGACGATGGCGCTATCGTCGGTCACCAGCGCCATGGTGAGCTCTTTTTTGCCGGGAAGATCGAAGCGGATGTGGGATTGCAGCAGCCGCAACAAATCGATGTGTCCCAGCTCGTCGGTGAGCTGCAGGTCCCGCCTGCCGAGCAGGCCAAGCGCGATGCGGATGTGCTCGAGGTAGTGCGCGGCGGAGTCGCGGCGGGTGGGAACCTGGCCTTCGTAGAGGCTGCGGTACTTCAGCTTAGAGGAGAGCCTGCCCTGGAGCAGGTAGCTGATCATGACCGCCATCCCGGCGGGTACGAGCAGGTGGAAACCGCCCGCCATTTCGGTGACCATCAGCATGGTGGCCACCGGCACCCTGGCAGCCGCGCCGAAGACCGCCGCCATGCCGACCACGACGAAGACGGCAGGAGGCTGATGCAGAAGGATGGCAAAGCTGCCTCCCAGCATGGCGCCGATGAAGAGCGAAGGCGCGAAGACGCCGCCGGAGCCGCCGGAGGAGACGGTGAGGGCGAATGCGGCGATCTTTGCGAAGACGAGAAGCAGCAGTAGTTCGAGTGCAATCCGCCCATCGATGGCCAGTTGAATCCAGCCATAGCCGCCCTGCAGCACCTGGGGAAGCCAGAGGGCGAGGATGCCGACTCCGAGGCCGCCGATGGCGGGCTTCATCCAGAGGGGAACGGGGAGCTTCCGGAAGAGATCGCGTGTGCGGTAGAAGATCACCGGAAGTGCGGTGCCGATGACGCCGGCCGCCACTCCCAGGGCGGCATACGCGGCGTACGCAGTGAATGCTGGCGTGGCGACGGGGGGAATTTGAAAGAGCGGACGGAAGCCTACGAAGAGGCCGTTGACCGCGTAGGCGACCGCCGAGGAGCACATGGTATAGAGCAGCGCGCCGACCTCGAACTCCATGTTTCCGTAGAGGACCTCGATGGCGAAGACCGCGGTGCCCATGGGGGAGCGGAAGATTGCGGAGAGTCCAGCGGCCATTCCAGCCAGCAGCAGAAGCCGTCGTTGCTCTTCGGTGTGGTGGGTGAGTCGGGCATAGTACGAGCCGAGCGTTGCGGTGATCAGCGCGATTGGGCCTTCGCGACCGGCCGCGCCGCCGGAGCCGATGGTGATGGCGGAGGCGACCATCTTGATGGGCGCGACGCGAGGACGGATGATGCCTTCCCGCCGGTGGAAGGCATCGACCGCGGCGTCCGTGCCGTGGCCCTCTGCTTCCGGGGCGAAGCGGTAGACGAGAAACCCCGAGAGCAGGCCGCCCAGCGTGGTGGCAACCGGGATGAGCCACAGTCCATGCGGGCCAATATGTTGCACGAGGGTGCCTGCGGTTTCCAGCCCCGGCGCCTGATAGCCGGCGAGCCGGTTGAGGAAGAGCCGGTCGCAAACGTGCAGCATCCACATGAACAATTGCGCGCTCAACGCGCCTGCAACGCCGAGAAGCGCCGACTCCAGCAGGAGTCGTGGCTCACCTTCCCGTTGCAGCCTTTGCATCACGCTGTTCTCCTCGAGCCGCTCAAGCGCCCCGTACCTTTCACCCGGAGAGGTGCGATCAGGCGGCTGACTTGCGCCCGTATCTATGGGGATGCAATTTCAGAGGAGTTCAGTGAATGGCGGTTGGGACGGTCAAGGGTGATCTGCCGCCGGCGTGGCTGTGGGAAGCGCCGGGCGGTCGTAGAATGGGAGTGCGATGTTGATTACTGTTGCGGATCTTCAGCTTGATCCTGTTGAGTTTGACCAGCATTTTTCTGCCGATGCGATCGATTACGGCCCGGACATCCAGCAGGTTGGCGTGCTGGACACCAGGGGACGGGCGGACCTGATCGAGGAGCACCGCGGGCACAAGCAGGTGGTGCCGGATATCCGGATCCGGGGCGAGTATGCGGGGCGCTTTGAAACGCCGTGCGCGCGGTGCGTGGAGCCAGTGGAGCATTCGCTGGCGGGGTCGTTCGACCTGCTGTACCGGCCGATCGGGGTGGATGCGGGCGCGGCGGAGCGGGCCATCTCGACCTCGGAGACCGAGATCGGATACTATAACGGAGACGGTCTAGTGCTGGAAGATGTCTTGCGCGAGCAGGTGCTGCTATCCCTGCCGGAGAAGACCCTTTGTCGCGCGGACTGCAAAGGGCTTTGCCCAGGCTGTGGCCGGAACCTGAATACAGAGCAATGTTCCTGCGCATCGACGGAAGCCGATCCGCGCTGGAATGCCCTCTCAGACCTGCGCAGCAAGATCAAGTCTTAGGAAGCACGAGGCCGTTGGGACGACGCCGCGAGGAACGTGAGCGTGGCAACGGCCGGATCGAAAGGAATCTGCCATGCCGAATCCGAAGCGGCGCCACTCCAAGGCCCGCACCTCCAAACGCCGCGCGCACGATGCGCTGACGGCCACTGGGCTATCTGAGTGTCCGAACTGCCACGAGCGCAAGCTGCCTCACCGGGTGTGCGCCAAGTGCGGTTATTACAAGGGGCGCGAAGTTCTCGAGGCAAAGGAAGCCTAGGCACACACCGTTGCCAGCGCTGACGGACATCGCTGTCGATGCCATGGGGTCGGACCTCGCGCCCGGCCCGGAGATACGCGGCGCCATCCTGGCCTGCCGCGCCTTTCCTGTTCGCGTTCATCTGATCGGTCCTGAGGCGAAGCTGCGCGCCGGTCTCGGCGTGCTGGGTCGTCGTGTGTCGATCGAGATCGTCCATACGGACGAGTGGATCACGATGGACGACAAGGCCGCGAAGGCGGTGCGCGAGAAACGCAACAGCACCATGCGGCTGGGGCTGAAGATGGTGAGGGAGCGGCGGTCTGCAGGTTTTGTGACGGCGGGCAACACAGGGGCGGCGATGGCTTCCGCCAAGATGGTGCTGGGGGCGCTGCCCGGCGTGGAGCGCCCGGCGCTCGCGATGCCGCTGCCGACGACGACTGGCTCGCCGTGCGTGCTGCTGGATGTGGGCGCGAATGTTGATTGCAATGTGCGCAACCTGGCGCAGTTCGCCATCATGGGCGAGCTGTATGCGCGTTCTGTGCTGATGATCGAAAAGCCACGCGTAGGGCTGCTCTCGATCGGCGAAGAGGAGACCAAGGGCAACGAGCTGACGCGCGAGGCGCTGCAGGTGCTGAAGCAGTTGCCGATCCGGTTCATTGGGAATGTCGAAGGACGCGATCTCTACAACGGTCATGCCGACGTGATTGTGTGCGACGGCTTTGTGGGCAACGTCGCGCTGAAGACCTCCGAGGGACTGGGGCGCATGGTGCGCGAGATGCTGCGCGAGTCACTTATGTCGACGGTGAGCGGACGCGCCGGCGCGCTGCTGGCGCGGCGCGGATTCAAGGAATTCAAGAAGCGCTTCGACCAGTCAGAGTATGGCGGCGCGCCGCTGCTCGGGGTGCGCGGACCTTGCATCATCACGCATGGCTCAGCGGACGATCGCGCGATCCTCAACAGCATTCGCGTGGCGGCGGAGTTTGCTTCCTCGGGCGTAACCGACCGGATCGAACGCGAGTTCAGCGCGCCTACGGTTTCCTAAAGCCAGTCTGTCCCGGAGGCTGGCTGCCGAGGGTATATAGTGGCGAATCGTCCTACCCAAAGGTGAAAACGGTCATGATCTTACGGGTACAAACGAAGCCGCTGCTTCTGGCGGCTTTCATCGGGATGCTCTGGCTGGCATCCACAAGCTGCGTCGCGCAACAAGTCGTTCAACGTGGAGCCCTCGGCAAGCCTTCGCAGGTGCTGGACGAGACTGGCCAGTGGACCACTCCGCTGCTCGTCGCGCGCGATGGCGACGTCGAGATTTATATCCCCGATATCTCCAATCCCGACTGGCTGAAACAGAACTATCCCGACTTTCGCGACAAGTATCAATATGTGCTGACATTTCTTACGTTTTATCGAACGCCCCGCGCATGCAAGGCGAACATGATCGGATGGGGATACAGTGATGCCGCTCATCTGGATGCCTGCGAGAAAGACATCGGTTATCGGATTCGTCGCGTGACCGTGGATACTCACCTGAAGACGGTGACGCTGATCATGGCGGCGATGGTTGATAACAGCGGTGAGATTGTGCCCACGTCGATTGAGCAACAGCCGATATCCCGCAACTGGTCTGATCTGGACGCAAATACGCAGGAAGCGCTGAAGAAGACGACGGCCTTAATTTCAAAGCAGATGGCGATCTATGATCGCAGGATGAATGGCGCTCATTGAGCGTATGGAGGGATGAAGCGCGAGCGTTCCGTCATGGGCGCACCGCTCATCATGCGAGAATTGCGCTTTGCCTGAGTGACGAGCTATGAGCGAACAGAAGATTGCATTTCTTTTTCCCGGGCAGGGATCGCAGGCGGTGGGGATGGGCCGCGACCTTGCGGAGAAGTTCACAGTTGCGCGCGATACCTTTGCCGAGGCCGATGCGGCGCTGGGCTATCCGCTCTCGAAGCTGTGCTTCGAGGGGCCGGCCGAGCAGTTGAAGCAAACCGAATTTACCCAACCGGCAATCTTTGCGGTGTCGATGGCTGCATATCGCGTGCTGGCGTCGCGGGGCGTGGAGCCGCAGATTGCGGCGGGGCATTCCCTCGGCGAGTATGCAGCGTGCGCCGCGGCGGGGCTGATGAGCTTTGCGGATGCGATCCGCGCGCTGCGATCGCGCGGGCAGTTCATGCAGGAGGCGGTGCCGGAGGGCCAGGGTGCGATGGCCGCGGTGCTGGGGCTGGATGCGGATGCGGTGCGCAGCGTGTGCGAGACGGCGGCCAAGGAGACGAATGAGGTAGTGTCAGCGGCGAATTTGAACTCGCCGGAGCAGATTGTCATCTCCGGAAGCGCCGCGGGAGTGGCGCGGGCGAGTGAACTGGCGAAGGAGAGCGGCGCCAAGAAGGTGCTTCCGCTGCAGGTGTCTGCGCCCTTCCATTGCGCGCTGATGCAGCCGGCGCAGGACCGGCTGGCGGAGGTGCTGAAGGAGATCGAGGTCCAGGACCCGCGCTTCCAGATCGTGTCAAACGTCACTGCCGATGTGACGAAAAAGGGAGGACGCGAACGCGACCTGCTGATCGAGCAGGTGACGGCGCCGGTGCGCTGGACGGAGTCGATGCGCTCGATGATCGAGCAGGGTGCGAGCACCTTCGTGGAAGTAGGGCCGGGCCGGGTGCTGAGCGGCCTGCTGCGGCAGATCGACCGCACGCAGAAGTGCGTGAATGTGGAAGACGAGGCGAGCCTGGACAAGGCGCTTACCGGGTGACTCGCCGTCACGGGCAACGGCGCCTGCGGCGCGGTTTGCTGGTTCGCTCCCTTTGGTCGCTCATGCTCAATGGGGCGGGTGTGCGGCGGCATCTGAAGTTGAAGGGGAGATCAACCATGATCAAACTAGATCACTTCACGATTTTCGTTACCGACTATGTCGCCTCGCGCGACTGGTATGTGGATGGCTTCGGATTTCGTGTGGGATTTGATAATCCGGAAGCCGGCGTAGGAGGTCTGGAGGATGACGGAGGCGTGGAACTGATTCTGATCCGACGCAATCTGGAAGTCCGGGAAAGAGATTGTGCGCTGACATTGCAATGCGACAGCGTGCATGACACATATCGCAAGTTATCCGAGCGCGGCATTACGTTCGTCCACCAACCGATGCATGTGAACTGAGGATATGGCGCGGAATTGCAGGATCCTGATGGCTATCGAGTCAGGGGGGGCAAGGATACGATGCCTGGCTATAAAGAGAAGTAGCGGGGTCACGGTGATCGAAAAGAACCGCCTGAAGTAAACACCAGTGCCAGGGGAGCTTTACTGGTAGCTGATCTGCCAGTAGGTGAGGCCGAACTGGCCTTTCTGCGGCGTGAGCGAGAAGGGCGTGAAGCCGATGGTGCCGTGCGAGACTCCGAGGGTCAGCAGCGATTTGCGGCCGTTCACGCTGACCGCCATCAGTGTGCTGTTGCCCAGGCTAGACGTAGCGTAAAGGATCTTGTAGCTGGTGATCTTGCCGTACTCGCCGTTGGTGCTCCAGTCGTCGAGGAATTTGTTGTAGGGGTAGGCGGAGTTTTTGTACTTGTCCGGGTGCTGCTGCCAGTCGGGATCGTTGTTCCAGATGCCGTAGGCCTTTTCGAACTGCTGCTGCTCGAGTGCGGCGAAGAAGCGGTTGACGCGATGCTCCGCCGGCCAATTCCAGAAGATCCAGACGAAGATGGCGATGATGATCACGCCGATCAGGGAAGCGACGATGATGTTGCGCCGTCTGCGGGCGCGGGCGGGATCGAAGGAAGGAGCGTCGAGCAGGGTCATAGGCGTCTCGGGAGCATTGTAGAGGGAGTGGGCGCAAGCGTGCCTGACACTGGAGACACCGTCGGCAGCGCGGTTGTTCCTTCGAACTGCAAGATTGGTTAACGAGTGACTTTCGGTCAGGGAATCACGCGGCGGCGCGCCACTGCGGTGAGCCACAGGCCGCGGCCGCAGTCGGTTGCGTAGAGCAGCGTTCTGGAGTCGTCCTCCCACGCCGGCTGCATCTGGTTGCAGGGCACATCGGCAATGCGCCGAATCGCGCCACTTTGTTGATCGCGCAGCCACAAGTTCCACATGCCGTGATCCAAGTGGCTATAGGCCATCCAGGCCCCATCCGGTGACAGCGCCGGATAGCGAGATTCGCCGAGGGTGATCGGCGCGTTCGAGTGCGAGGTATCGGTCAGATAGATCTGCGGCGGACGCCCACCCGCTTCAGCAGAGAATGCGTAGTGTCTCTCAGAGAGAAACGATGCCTCGTAAACGTTGAGCGAGGAAGGGGTGAGTGCGGTTTCGGTTGCGGCGCCGGATGAAAAGGCTCGACGCACCATCAGCCGTCCTCGGCCATGGTCATCGCGTACGAAGGCGAGACTTTGTCCATCGGCGGAGAGCATCGGCTCACGCGCATTGTCCAGAACAACGCGCGCAGGCTGCTGCAAATCCACTACCTCCGATTGCGGGCTCAACGCGCGCTCCACCCACACGTGCCCGGTGCCGGTGGTGAAGGAGAGATCGTCGTCGGAAGAGGGATCGACCCAGAGCGCATCGGGATTCGACGTCACCAGGTGGTAGCCCTCCAGAGTAAAGGCGATATAACGACGTTCCCGCCCGGCAGACTGGGGGTCGGCAGCGAGAAACGCCTGCGTCCGCAACGGCAAGCGGTATGCGTACTCCTGCCGCACGGTGCGCTCTCGCTGCAGAGTGGAAACAACACCGAGCGCCGCGGAAACAACCAGAGTAACCGTCCACGCGGAATGCGTCCCGTCCCACGGAGAGCTATTCTCTGGACAATCGCGCCACAGCAACAGATAGATGCCCAGGAGAAACGCGAGCATGAGCGGGAGACGAGGCACGTACAGCAGAATCGCTGGTCCAATCATTCTGCTGGGGCTGGGCATGGGAAAGCCGATGC
>DASYBK010000034.1:0-95871 GCA_036500805.1 Acidobacteriaceae bacterium
GCCTCCGATCAGGTGCGCGTCATCCTGCGTTCGCTCCGCCACGACGCTCCTGGCGCAGAGGACAGCTTCTCCGTGGACACCAATCAAACCTTCGTCGGTATCTGGCAGAGCATCAGCTCCAGCTTCTTTGCCGTCTTCATCTCGCTCGCCGCCATCTCGCTGGTCGTCGGCGGCATCGTCATCATGAACATCATGCTGGTCTCGGTCACCGAGCGCACGCGCGAGATCGGTGTGCGCAAAGCCCTCGGCGCGCGTCGCAGCGATGTCATGTCGCAGTTCCTCATCGAGTCCGCCACCATGTCCTTCGTCGGCGGCATCGGCGGCGTCCTCAGCGGTATCTTCATGGCCAAGCTCATCACGCTCATCGTCGGTTTCCCCTCCGACATCAAGATCTGGTCAGTCATCCTCGGTCTCGGCGTCGCAACCTCGGTGGGCATATTCTTCGGCGTCTACCCGGCGAGAAAAGCAGCGAGACTGGACCCCATCGTCGCCTTACGTGCCGAGCTGTAGGGAAGTCCCTGTAGGAAAGTTTTAGGAGCGATCCATGCGCTGGAGTGACGGAAAAGAAGCGGTGCGGATGGCCGTGGATACCCTGCGCACCAACAAGCTGCGCTCCGGCCTCACCATCCTCGGCATCATGATCGGCGTCACCACCGTCATCCTCATCTCCTCCGTCATCAACGGCCTCACTGCCAACGTCGACACCCTGGTCAAGTCGCTCGGCACCAATGTTTACTGGGTCTTCCGCTTCCCTGTCTTCGGCAACCGCCCCACGCAGGAGATGCTCAATCGCAAGCAGCTCACCTACGAAGACGCCGTTGCCCTCCGCGACCTTCCGCACGTCCTCGCCGTCGATGCCTCGCAGCAATACCGCTCGCCCACCGGCCAACTCGGCAGCTTCTCGGTCAAGTACGGGAACCGCAAGGTCTCCAACACCATCCTCCAGGGCGACTCCGATCAACAGCCTCTGGTCTACGATCTTGATCTCACAGAGGGCCGATTCTTTACCGAGCAGGAGGAGCAACGCCGTGCCAACGTCGTCGTACTCGGCCACGACGCCGCGCAGGAGCTCTTCGGCCAGGAGTCCGCTCTCGGCAAGGAAGTGGACATCGAAGGCGACATCTTCACCGTGGTCGGCGTGCTCGCCAAGCAGAAGCAGGTCTTCGGCGGCGGCACGAATCCCAACGACAACTCCGCCCACTTCCCGCTCTTCACTTTCCGCAAGCTCCATCCGGAGATTCTCGACTACTGGATCAGCGTGAAGTACGACGATGCAAAGAACAAAGTGGCGGTGGAAGACGAGATCCGCGAGATGCTGCGCCGCCGGCGCAAGGTGCATTCCGACCAGCCGGACAACTTCGCCATCTTCACCTCGGATGGCCTGCTCCAGCTCTGGAACTCGCTTACGGGCGGTCTCTTCGTCTTCCTGGTCGGCGTCTCCAGTGTCGGCCTCATGGTCGGTGGCGTCGGCGTCATGAACATCATGCTGGTCTCGGTCACCGAGCGAACCCGCGAGATCGGCATCCGCAAGGCGCTCGGCGCCACGCGGCGCACCATCCTGCTGCAATTCACGCTCGAAGCCATGACTCTATGCGCCTTCGGCGGCGTCATTGGTATTTTCATCGGCGCTATCCTCACGCTGCTGCTCAAGCTGATCCTCGGCACCGTGCTGCCCGCGCAAATGTCCGCCATCTGGGCCATGACCGCCTTCACCGTGTCATGCATCATCGGATTGATCTTCGGCATCTACCCCGCCTGGAAAGCCGCAACACTCGACCCGATCGAAGCCCTCCGGTACGAGTAGGCAAGCGGCCTGCGGCCAAGCAAGTCGGCAAGTCAGCAAGTCAGCTAAGAAAAGTTGTCATTCTGAACAGACTGAAGGACCGTGCAGTGCCCCAATCGGGCACCCACATCTCGAAGAGATGTGGGATCACACAAAATTGCCGAGCGCCTCCTGCCGCAGCACTCCAGGGCCGCACGCTACACTCAATGCCTTGAACTACCTGCTCACAGCCACCATCGTCGCCGGCATTACGACCGTCCTCGCCTGGGCCGGCATCGGCTACTACCTCATCGCCCTGTGGAGCGCACGCAGCTTCGTCCACAGCCTCCGTCGCCCGCGGCAGGCTTACACGCCTGGCGTCAGCATCCTCAAGCCCGTCCGCGGCCTCGATCACGAAATGTACTCCGCCTTCGCCAGCCACTGCACCCAGGACTACGCCGGCGAATACGAGATCCTCTTCGGCGTCAGCTCACTCAGCGACCCCGCCCTTGCCGCCGTTCGCCAGCTACAGGAGGAGTTTCCCGACCATGCCATCCGCATCATTGAATGTCCGCAACTACTCGGCGCCAACGGCAAGGTCTCGAACCTCGTCCAGATGCTCCCGCACGCGTGCCATCCCTACGTCATCATCAACGACAGCGACATCGTCGTCTCGCCTCACTACCTCTCGCGCATTATGGCCGGCTTTGCGCCGTCGCTGGAACATGCCCGCCCCGTCGGCATGGTCACCGCGCCCTATCGCGGTCGCGCCCACGGCCGCCCCGGCAAGGACCCCACCTTCGGCTCGCGCATGGAGGCCCTCGGTATTTCCACGGACTTCTTTCCCGGCGTGCTCACCGCGCGCCGCATCGAAGGCGGCATCCACTTCGGCCTCGGCTCCACGCTCGCGGTCTCGCGTGAGGCGCTCGATCGCATCGGCGGCCTCGCCCCATTGGTCGATTACCTCGCGGATGATTACGAGCTAGGCGCCCGCATCGCTGCCGCCGGCTTCGACATCGAGCTCTCCGCGGAAGTCGTCGAAACCTGGGTGCCCCCCTACGACATGGCCGGCTTTCTCCAGCATCAACTGCGCTGGTGCCGCTCCACGCGCGATTCGCGCCGCTGGGGCTACGCCGGTCTTGTCTTCACCTTCGGGCTTCCTTGGGCCTTCTGCAATCTCATCACCACCGGACTGAGCCTCGAAAGCATCGCGCTCTTTGTCCTCGCGCTTGTCGTGCGCGTGGCGCTCGCCCTCGTCGTCGGCGTTGGCATCCTGCGTGATATGCAGGTACTTCGCGATCTCCTCCTGCTGTTGCCCCGCGACCTGATCGCCCTTGCCCTCTGGGCCTGGAGCTTCGCCGGCGACACCGTCACATGGCGCGGCGAACGCTTCCTGCTCAAGCGCGGAAGGCTTACCCGCATTCCGTCAAAGCCCAATGCCTGAGTGGAAGTGGAGTCGCCCCGAGGACCGTACGCAAGGACGATACACTCGTCTTGATACGGAAATTGGCACGCAACGCGAAAAAGTAGACGGCAGGACCAGAGGAGATATGGCGGTAGCGACAGCAGCTTCGGCGAAGTACGAACCGGTGATCGGGCTGGAGGTGCACGTGCAGCTCTTGACCACGACCAAAGTGTTCTGCGGGTGCCTGACGCAGTTTGGAGCGGCGCCGAACACGCAGATTTGCCCGACGTGCCTGGGGCTGCCGGGCGCGCTGCCGGTGCTGAACAAGCGGGCAGTGGAGTTTGCTGTGCTGGCTTCGACTGCGCTGAACTGCCAGGTGCGCGCACGGTCCGTGTTTGCCCGGAAAAATTACTTCTATCCCGACTCGCCGAAGGGTTACCAGATTTCGCAGTACGACCAGCCGCTGGCGGAGCATGGCTGGATCGAAGTGCCGTCAAACGACGGCAAGAAGCGGATCGGCATCACGCGGTTGCATATGGAAGAGGATGCGGGGAAGAGCCTGCATGAAGGTTTTCCGGATTCGGCGACGAAGAGCTATGTGGACCTGAACCGCTGCGGCACGCCACTGGTGGAGATTGTGAGCGAACCGGATATCCGCACGCCCGATGAGGCATATGAATACCTGACGCGACTGAAGGAGATCCTGCTCTACACCGGCGTGAGCGATTGCAATATGGAGGAGGGCTCGCTGCGCTGCGATGCGAACGTGAGCGTTCGGCCGCGGGGACAGGAGAAGTTCGGCACCAAAGCGGAAGTGAAGAACGTGAACAGCTTCCGGTTTATTCGTGCAGCGCTGGAGTACGAAATCGAGCGACAGGTAGAGGTGATCGAGTCAGGCGGGCGTGTGATGCAGGAGACACGCTCGTGGAATGCGGCGGAGGGGCGCACATTCTCGATGCGGTCGAAGGAAGAGGCGCATGACTACCGGTATTTTCCGGAGCCCGATCTGCCGCCGCTGATCGTGAGCGATGCGTGGAAGCGGGAGATTCTTACCGCTATGCCCGAGCTGCCGGAGGCGCGGCGGGCGCGCATGGTGCGGGAGTACGAGATCAGCGAGCAGGATGCGCAGTCGCTGACGGCGACGCGTGAGTTCGCGGATACCTTCGAGGCGGCAGCAAAACGGGCGAAGAATCCCCGGCGCGTAGCGAACCTGGTGCAGAGCGAGTTGATGGGACGGCTGCGCGCTGCCGGGCTCGAGCTGGAACAGTCGCCGGTGACGATGGATGGCGTGGTGCTGGCCGCCGATCTGGCCGAGGAGGGCAAGCTTTCCAGCAAGCAGTGGAAGCAGATCTTCGATATTGCATTTGAACGCGGCGAGGACTTCGGCGCGGTCTACGAGCGCGAGAAGCCGCAGCAGATTTCGGATACGGCAACGCTGGAGCGGATGATCGATGAGGTGATCGCGGCGAATCCGAAGCAGGTGGAGCAGTATCGCGGCGGCAAGAAGACTGTGGCGGCATTCTTTGTGGGGCAGGTGATGCGTGCTTCGAAGGGGCAGGCTAACCCCGCGTTGCTGAACGAGCTGGTCACGAAGAAACTGGACGCATGATGGATGTAGACGAGTTGAATGCGCGGTTTGCGCTGGGTGACGCGCTTCGCTTCGAGAACGGTCCGGGCGGGCTGACGCGCGCGAATATCTCGATCGAAGCGGCCACGGCGGAAATTTACCTGCAGGGCGCGCATGTTGCGCGGTGGCAGCCGACGAGTGCGGCGCATCCAGTGCTGTTTCTGAGCGCGAAGAGCCATTTCGCTGCGGGCAAGGCGATCCGGGGCGGTGTGCCGCTGGTCTTTCCGTGGTTTGCGGAGCGCAAAGGCGGGTTGCCGGGCGGGATGCATGGCTTTGCGCGCACCCTGCCTTGGGAGGTGGTCGCTGCGGAGCGGCGGCCGGAAGGCGTGGCGCTCAGCTTCAAACTGCTGCCCAACCAGACGACCCGCGACCTGGGTTTCGATCACTTTGTGCTGGTGTACGAGGTTGTCGTTGGTGAGACGCTGAGGCTGACGCTTGAGGTGGAGAATGTTGGCGACAGTCCGCTGAAGTTCGAAGAGGCGCTGCATGCGTATTACTCCGTCAGTGATGTGCGGCAGATCGAAGTCAGCGGCGTGGGCGATACGGATTATCTGGATCGCGCACATCAATCCGTGCGGAAGCATCAGGCAGCGGAAGCCATCCGCTTCACAGGCGAAACGGACCAGCTTCATCTAAATACGCAAGCCGCGGTTACGACTTTCGATCCGGGCTGGCGGCGGCGGATTGTGATCGAGAAGCGCGGATCAAATAGCACGGTGGTGTGGAATCCGTGGCAGGAGAAGGCAAGCGCGCTGGCCGATCTGGGCGCCGATGCTTGGCAGCATATGGTATGCATGGAGCCGGCGAATGCGGCGGAGAACGCGGTGACGTTGGCGCCCGGTACTGCGCATACGATGGGGATGACGGTGCGCGTGGATCCGCTGCCGTAGTCAGTCCTGGCCGAAGCCGCGATGGAGGCGGGGGTGCCATGAATTCGAACAAGCGCCCTATCTCCATAACGATTCTCGCCTGCGTCTATCTGGCGATTGGCGCGCTCACCTTTGCTGCTCACTTCCATGAGCTGCTGGCTCGTCAACAGGATGCTGGCTGGGTTGAACTCACCGAGTTCACCGCAGTTCTTTGTGGAATATTTCTGCTGCGCGGCCACAATTGGGCGCGCTGGCTTGCACTCGCGTGGATCGCGTTCCACGTTGTCCTGAGCGCCTTTCACGCAATCCCTGAATTCGTCATCCACTCTGTATTCTGTGTTGCCATTGCGTGGCTTCTTTTTCGCCCCGCGGCGGCGCAATATTTTCGCGATGGGGGAAGCGAAGCGACATAACTCTTCCTAACGGATATCCGGCTAAATGCAATTGCCAGAGAGCGACGGCCTGCCAACGCAGCAGGCCGTCGCTCTTTATGCGAGTTGTCTAAGTTAGCCGAGGTACATGACGTGAACATAGGTGCCCAGGCGAACGTTGTAGGCGAGATACCAGCCCGGATCGTCGGGGTCTTCGTAGATGACGATGTCGTCGGAGTCCCAGAGCCAGTCATTGACGTATGCAAGATCGTAAGGTGCCACGCTCCAATACCAGTTGTTGAACCAGAACCGGTTGGGGCCGCCGCCTGCGAGGCGCCAGCGATGCGCGGGGCCGAAGCCGCCGTTCCAGTGGCCGTGCTCCCAGGGGCGGTCGAGGCGATAGTGCGCGTTGTTCGGACCATAGTCGTGGCCGACCCAGTGATTGCCATCGACGTGCGGCACGTCGGGATGGCCGGGCTGATCGGCGAAGTGACGATCCTGATGCTGCTGCGGTGTGCCGTGATAGGGCGCCGGTCCGTGTGCCGGCGGTGTGTGCATCTGCATACCGCCGCCGGGATGGCCGCCTTCGGGATGGCCGCCTTCGGGATGCTGGGCCAACGCGGGGAGTGCGAGCAGCGAGGTGACGGCAAGGAACGCTATCAGTGATTTCAAGGACGCCTCCAAGCGAGAAGTGATCCGCAGAACTTTCCGGAACTGCGCGGGTGGCAGTGTGGCATAGCGGAGGCGTGGATGGCAAACGGCACTGCTGCCCGAGAGAGGTCCATTCTCCGGCAATGGAGTGACAGCGAACACACCTGAAATCGCGCGTGAAGCTGGCTCGTTTGGAACGGCGGTCCGGATCGAGAGTGCTCTGTCTCGAATCTTTGCATTCTCTGCATTCATCCAAAGGCATAGAAATTGTGGAGATTGGGAGATTGCAGGACGTGGCCGCTTTTTGTGCATGTTGTGGAGCAGAGATTACATTGAAGGCGGAGGCATGCCCTGCGTGTGGCGCCCCGCAGCATGGAATGTTACAGCCTGGCGTTCCGTCTACATTCGACGCCGGTGCGGATCCCTCTCAAGAAGACGTTGAGATTGGCCGGAAGCCGCGGGAGGCGCGATCCTGCCACTGACGGTAGCTCGATTGTTCAACTCCTGAGATATCCATTTCCCGCGCGCTCTACGGTGCACCTCACATCCTCAGGGGCCGTCTCGTCGGTGGCTTTGCGCGCACATTCGGTTCAACGCCACCAGTTGGAGCGCAGTTCCTTGCCGCAGATGACCTCTGTCGGCACTCCTGGAGTCGGAGACCAGAGCTTGAGATCTTCGACCGCAGCAAGAGTCTCGATCGGCTGCTGCCACGGGTGCAGAGCAAGATCAAAGAGGCCCCAGTGAATCGGCATGAGCAAGCCATGGTCCCCGAGCGCGCGGAAGCTGCGAACCGCGCCTTCCGGTCCCATGTGGATGTCCGCCCAGAGCGGATCGGAAGCGCCGATCTCGAGCATGCTGAGGTCGAATGGACCGAATGCCTCGCCGATCTCGCGAAAGCCATACCATTCGCCGGAATCCGCGCCATAGTAGACGCGATGCTTGGGACCGATCAGCGCGAAAGAGGACCACAGCGTCTCGAAACGATTCGAGAGGCTGCGGCCGGAGAAGTGGCGGGCGGGCAACGCGGTGATGGTCACGGGTCCGGCCGGTACGTGCTCCGTCCAGTCGAGCTCGATGATGCGGCCCGGTGGGACGCCGAAGCTCGAAAGGATAGCGCCGACGCCGAGCGATGTGATCCAGCGTATCTGGTGTGCGCTTTTCTGGTTCCGGCTCTCCATGCGTGCAAGGCGCGCGACCGTGCCTGCTCCGAGGTGGTCGTAGTGATCGTGAGAGATGAGGATGAAGTCGACGCGTGGGAGGTCTTCGAGCGCGAGAGTCGGGGGAAAGAAGCGCTTTGGTCCGAACCACTGTGTCGGCGCGGCGCGGTCTTCCCAGACCGGATCGATAAGAATGTTGATGCCGTCGATCTCGATCAGAGTGGAAGAATGCCCGAACCAGGTGATGCGCAAGCCGGAGGCCGGGCTTGTCGCATAGACACGGGGGTCGGTATGGAAAGGCCCGAGAGGATGACGTGGCGAGCGTGCCGCTCCGCCGAAGAAGAAGCGTGGACCCACCTTGAAGATTGTCGAGAGGCCGCCGACCTTTGTCGGAACAGGGTTCAGGTAGCGTTTGCCCTGGCGCTGGGCTCGTGTCAACGGCATGTCTATCCGATGGTAGCGCTTGCCGCCTGATTCGAAGAAATGCACGCCTGGCGGTGCGGGACATCACCGCACAAACCACCGGACCTGCTGTGAGCAGGCCTGGCGAACGCGGAGTTGCAACTAAGGATTACATCATGCCGGCTGTGGTGCCGTTGCTGGCCGGTTTGCTGGAGGCGAACTCCTGCATGGTCTCGCGCATGTATTTGTGCGGGTTCACCGGCGTGTCGTGGATGCGCACCTCGTAGTGGAGATGAGGGCCGGTGGAGCGGCCTTCGCTGCCGACATAGCCGATGATCTCGCCGCGATGGACATCCTGGCCGGCGGTGACGGCGAATCCGGAGAGATGGCCGTAGACGGTATGGATGCCGTGGCCATGGTCGAGCATGACCTCCTGCCCGTAGCCGCTGGCCGGGCCTGCCATCAGGACTGTGCCATCAGCGGGGGCGCGGACAGGCTCGCCCATGGTGCCGGAGATGTCGATGCCCTTATGGAAGGCGCCTTCGCCGTTGAAGGGATCCAGCCGCTCGCCGAAGGAGCTGGTGATGGGGCCTTCGATGGGCCATAGCGTAGGCAGGTCCGCGGCACTTCCCCAGTCCGCGCTGTCTTCAGAGCCAAAGGCCGGCTCGAGCGCACGGCGCATGTGGCCGGAGAGGGCGGAGCTGCGCAGGGCGGTGAGCTGGTCAAGCGTGTCGAGATAATCATTCGAGTCGCCGGTCAGGTCAACGACCGGAGCGACCACCGGATCGGCGGCCGCTTTGCTGATGTGGTCCTGACGCAGGCCGTAGAGCGCGGTGACTTCACTGGCCAGGGAGCCAAGCGAGGCCACCTGCACGTCCTTCTCCTTCGCGACTTGCTGCATGTGCAGGTAGTCGTGGCGGAGGGCTTCCTTCTCGGAGCGGACCTGGTTGTAATGGGCCGTCTTCAGCAGCATGCGCCCGTAGGACCCAGCCATGCCGGTGATGGTGAAGAGGCCTACAACGGCAGCAGCGACAAAAACATAGGCGTAGTGCAGCGGAACGGGGATCTTGTGGAGGCGGCCGTCGTCTTCGCGTGCCACAAAGATGATGTAGTAGCGTTTGCGCACGGGGCACCTCCTTTCGCGAGCAAGAAGTTCGTTCCGGGGTCGCGTGAACAAAGCGCGGATGGCAAATGCGATTTAGGGGAACGCATTCACACCCTACCAAAGTGGGAAAGACGGCTGCAACCTCACGGAAGTTGCATAGGCGAACAATAGGCGGCGATTACTAGTTTGTGACAGAAGTATTACCTATTCAGTTATATCCAGCGAGCACAACACTATAAATGTGGCAACCGGCGGCTATCCACAGGCAGGAGTTTGCCAAGGCAAAGGATGATAATTATTCTTAGAAAGTAAATTCTTTCGCGGGAGTTGAGACACTCGCTCCCCCAGGGGAAGAAAAGTTATGACAACTGAAGCCAAATGCCCGTATTCAGCGAATGCCTCTAACACTGTAGCCGTTGCCACACAGAACCAGAGTTGGTGGCCTAACACGCTGCGCGTCGATCTGCTGAACCAGCACTCATCCAAATCCGACCCGCTGGCGCCCACGTTCAACTATCGCGAGGAATTCCAGAAGCTCGACTACGAAGCGCTGAAGAACGACCTGCGCAAGCTGATGACCGACTCGCAGGAGTGGTGGCCGGCGGACTTCGGCCACTATGGCCCGCAGTTCATCCGCATGGCGTGGCACGCCGCCGGCACCTACCGTCTGAGCGACGGGCGCGGGGGTGGCGGGCGCGGTCAGCAGCGCTTCGCTCCGCTCAACAGTTGGCCGGACAACGTGAATATCGACAAATCGCGTCGCCTGCTCTGGCCGATCAAGCAAAAGTATGGGCAGAAGATATCCTGGGCCGATCTGCTGATCCTTACCGGCAATGTGGCGCTGGAGTCTATGGGCTTTCGCACCTTCGGTTTTGGCGCCGGCCGCGAAGACACCTGGGAGCCCGACCAGGACGTGAGCTGGGGCACCGAAACCGCGTGGCTGGCCCACCGGCCTCTCGAAAAATTCGAACAGCACCTCGGCGCCACCGAGATGGGACTGATCTACGTCAATCCGGAAGGCCCGGACAAAAACGGCGATCCCGTCTCCGCTGCGAAATTCATCCGTGAGACCTTCGCCCGCATGGCGATGAACGACGAGGAAACCGTTGCGCTGATCGGCGGCGGCCATACCTTCGGCAAGACCCACGGCGCTGCGCCTGAGTCGCACAAGGGATCGGAGCCGGAGGCCGCTGAAATGGAAGCGCAGGGCCTGGGCTGGGTCAGCAACTACGGCACCGGCAGCGGCAAGGACACTATCGGCAGCGGTCTGGAAGTCACCTGGACACAGACGCCGGCGCAGTGGAGCAATTTCTTCTTCGAAAACCTCTTCAAGTTCGAGTGGGTGCAGACCAAGAGCCCAGCCGGCGCCATCCAGTGGGAGGCCAAGGACGGCGATGGCATCATCCCCGACGCGCACGATCCGTCGAAGAAGCACAAGCCTACGATGCTGACCACCGACCTGTCGCTGCGCCTTGACCCGCTCTACGAGAAGATATCGCGTCGTTTTCTCGAGCACCCGCAGGCCTTCGCCGATGCCTTCGCCCGCGCCTGGTTCAAGCTGACCCATCGCGATATGGGCCCACGCTCGCGCTATCTGGGGCCGGAGGTGCCGAAGGAAGAACTGGTCTGGCAGGATCCGGTGCCCGCCGTCGACCATCCGCTGATTGACGACGCCGACGTTGCCGCGCTCAAGGCCAAGGTGCTGGCCTCTGGTCTTACGGTGTCCGAACTTGTCGGCACGGCGTGGGCTTCAGCCTCGACCTTCCGTGGCGGCGACAAGCGCGGCGGCGCCAACGGTGCCCGCATCCGTCTCGCTCCGGCGAAGGATTGGGAGGTCAACCAGCCCGCGCAACTGGCCAAGGTGCTCAAGGTCCTTGAAGGCATCCAGTCGGAGTTCAATAAGAGCACGACTGGCGGCAAGAAAGTCTCACTCGCCGACTTGATAGTGCTGGCCGGTAACGCCGGGGTCGAGCAGTCAGCAAAGGCCGCCGGCCACGATGTGACGGTGCCGTTCGCCCCGGGCCGCACGGACGCCTCGCAGGAGAAGACCGACGTCGCCGCCTACAACGTCCTCGAGCCGCTCGCCGACGGCTTCCGCAACTACCGGAAGGCCGGAGTTACAGTGCCGGCTGAGGTAGGCCTGATTGACAAGGCGCAATTGCTGACGCTGACCGCGCCTGAAATGACCGTGCTGATCGGGGGCCTGCGTGCGATCAATATCAACGCTGACGGGTGCGCCCACGGTATATTCACGGACCGGCCGGGTGCGTTGACCAACGACTTCTTCGTGAACCTGCTGGGTATGGACACGCAGTGGAAGCCGGTGACCGAGGCCAGAGAGCTGTTCGAGGGGCATGACCGCAAGACCGGTGCGCTCAAGTGGACCGGTACACGCGTCGACCTCGTCTTCGGCTCGAGCTCGGTGCTGCGCGCTCTGGCCGAGGTCTATGCCAGCGCGGATGCGAAGGAGAAGTTCGTCAATGACTTCGTAGCCGCCTGGTCAAAGGTGACCAACCTAGATCGTTTCGATCTGCACGCGTGAAGTCGTTTCGATCTACACGCGTGACATAGCAGGGAACTCAAAACGCGAGAGGCAGGTGACGGCGATGCCGTTGCCTGCCTCTTCTTGTTTGTGCAGGTAGAGCGTTTCAGTGCCGGTGTATACAAGAGCGCAATCACCTGCCGTGGCTTTTCCGTCAAGCCCGGGTCCCCAGGCGACAGGTCTTCGTCGACGGGGTGGAAGAAAAGCCACACCTCGCCTGGGTCGACTGTGCAACAGAACAGTGAAAACGCTCTAAGCTGTTCGGGATGGGCGAGCGGGAGCGAGACATCCTGAGAAAGATTAGGGCGCGTGCGGTGCGAGGCACGAGTGGCGCTCTGCGCGTCGGCATTGGCGACGATGCAGCCGTGCTGGCGGTGCGGCGTGGTGAAGAGCTTGTGGTCACGACGGACTTTTCGCTCGAAGATGTGCACTTCCGGCGCGGCTGGCATCCGCCGGAAGCGGTAGGGCACAAGTGCCTGGCGCGCGGGCTGAGTGATATTGCTGCGATGGGGGCGCGGCCGGTGGCAGCGTTCCTCTCTCTCGCGGTTCCTCCGGAGCTCACGCGCGACAGCAAACACGGAACCGGAGTTGGAGCCTGGCTGGATCGCTTCTATCGCGGGCTGCTGTTGCTGGCGGAGCGCTGGCGGGTGCCGCTTGCCGGCGGTGACCTTGCCCAATCGCCGGGCGGCGCACATTCGCGGGCCGCTGCAGATATCGTCGTGATGGGCGCTGTCGAGCGTGGCCGGGCGCTGCTACGCTCCGGCGCCCGCGCAGGCGATGCAATCTACGTCACCGGCACGCTGGGCGGCGCCGCGGCGGAGCTGCGCTCCTTGACCCGATCGTCTGCACGATATCGTGGCCTGATCGTCGATACGTCCGACCGGGACACCCCGGACCATCCACACTTCTTTCCCCAGCCGCGGATTGGGGTCGGGCGCGCGCTGGTGCGGCGGAAGATCGCGAGCGCGGCGATCGACATTAGCGATGGGCTGTCGGTCGACTTGGAGCATCTGTGCGAAGAGTCTGGGCTGCGTGCGGAGCTCGATGCTGCGCTGTTGCCGCTCGGCCGCGGCGCAACGCTTGAGGATGCGCTGCATGGGGGCGACGATTACGAGCTTCTGTTTACCGCGGATGCGCACGCGCGCGTGCCCCGCAGTATTGCCGGCGTGCCGGTGCATCGCATTGGACGGATGCTGCGAAAGAAATCAGGCGCGCCGCGGATGGTGCTGGTGAAAGCTAGGCAGCGGAGCGAGTTGAAGCCGGAGGGATGGCAGCATTTTTAGCGAATGAAGTCGGTGACTCCAACTCAGGACGGGCACCGCTTAGTTGCGGCGCGAGCAACAGACTTCAATTGGTTCAGGATGTCGTGTTTTGTGACAAGGAGGAAGCAGCTCGCGTGCGCACGTCATCGAGGGTCTGATGGCGCAGCACTTCGCCGTTGCGGAAGACCGGCTCGAGCAGGTCACCTTCCATCTCGCAGTTGTCGGGGCAATGCACCGTCTCCAGACCGTGCTCCGTCCTGACGAGTGCCAGCTTGCCGCGCTTGGAGTCCTTGCCGGGATCGGTGATCGGCTCCTTGAAGACATCGCGCAGTTCGCCGTTCACGGTGGCGGAGGAGCACTTGAAGGCGAACTTCTGACTGTCGCGGTTTACCTTCTGCAACAACGCGCCGCCCATGCCGAAGATGAGGTTGGCCGCTGACCATCGTTCGGCGAGCAGGTTGTCGAGAATGCGCTCGACGGATTCGAGACCAATGCCGTCGCCCCAGAGCAGACGCACTTTCGGATGCAGCAACTTGTAGCCAGCATGGTTGCGTGTACTGCCGAAGCGTCCAGCCAGCGCGGGAAGCAACCGCAGCAGCACCTGCACCGGATCGCCGGAATCGGGTCTGAGGACGAGCAGACCATCGCGGGCGAGCACCTGTTCGTGCAGTACCCCGCCGAACATCTCCTCCGCCGCGCGGTAGACGTCGAAGCTGTCAACCACGATGGAGAGAATGCCTTCGGGATATTCGCTGAGCACGTTGCGATATGCGTCGATCTCATGATCCCGACCCCAGGCGGTCATGGTGCTGTGCTCGGTAGCGACGACGGAGGTGGAGGGCATCCAGTCGGAGGGCGTGCCAGGTCCTGCGTAGTGCTCGCGCAAAACCATGTTGGCCATGAGCGTGTCGGAGGTGCGGAAGTGGACCAGATGCGCTGCGCCGCCGAGGCCGGCGGTCTCTTCGGAGCTGGCGCCGCGATAGCCGAAGTCGTGCAGCATCATGTTCGCCGGGGCGGGATCTTCGCCGCTGCGCTTCATGGCCGCTTCGAGAACGTGCAGTATCGCTCCGGAAAGAGTGGCGACGGTGGTGGGATACCAGACTTTGAGCAGCAGCGTTTCGAGAAAATTGGTCAGCCAGTAGCAGGCCGGGTCGGTGTTACGGATGGTCATCAGCACATTGTGCGTGGGCACCGGCGTGCCTTCGGCGACGGCGCGGACCTCGACCGGGAGCCGGCCGCCATGACGTTCGACGATATGCATCCAGCCGGCGGGGTTGAAGATGCCGGGGCGGCCAAAGTGCGCAGCGGCGAGGCGATCTGCGGTTGCGACACCTTCCGCCGTGACCACCGGGCCGGCGAGATAGCTGCGCAGATAGGGCTGCAGGCCGAAGAAGACGGTTTGGGGAAACTGGCCGCCCCGCGATTCTAGATAGCTATAAACCTCGGTGGTGCCGGGCGGGTACTGGCGCCAGTGCGTGAGCTTGTAGCTGTCGCTGCGCAGCGGAAACGGGATGGGCGGGATGGTGGACATGGTCTCGACCAAACCAGTGTAGAGCGAGTCCAAAGGCCACCGACGCTCATCGAATGACCATGGGTGAAGCTGTCATTCACGTCGACGGCAGGCGCGTGCGGCTTTCTGTACTGGATCAAGCGCCAGTGCCGGAAGGGTCGACGCCGGCGCAGGCGCTGGCGAATTCGATCGAGCTGGCGAAGCATGTGGAGCGGCTGGGCTACCACCGCTTCTGGATGTCGGAGCACCATGCGATGGATCTGCTGGCGTGCACGGCGCCGGAGGTGATGCTGGCGCGCATCGGCGCGGAGACGTCACGCATTCGCATCGGTTCGGGCGGCATCATGCTGCCGCATTACAGCGCGTACAAGGTCGCGGAGGTCTTTCGTACGCTGCATGCGTTGTATCCGGGGCGCGTGGATCTGGGAATTGGCAGGGCGCCGGGCGGTGGTCCGCTGGAGGCGCATGCGCTGCGGCGCGAGCGGCGGCAGAGGCCGGCGGACGATTTTGAGGATCAGGTTGCGGAGCTGCTTTCGTTTCTCAACCACGATTTTCCTGTGGAGCACCCGTTCTCGCAGTTGACGGTGTCGCCGGAGATGCCAGGCAGCCCCGAGGTGTGGCTGCTGGGGTCGAGCTTGTGGAGCGCGGAGGCGGCGGCGCAGTTCGGACTGCCATATGCATTCGCGCACTTCTTCAGCCCGGTGCACACGCGAGCTGCAATCACCCATTACACAGAATCGTTCCGCGCGAGCCAGCATGCAGCCGAGCCGCGCAAGAGCGTTGCGGTGGGTGTGCTGTGCGCCGAAACGGAGGAAGAAGCAGAGCTGTTGATGGCCAGCCCGCGGCTGCTGATGCGGCGCATCCGCTCCGGCGACCGCCGTCCAGTGCCGCGGCCTGAGGAGGCGGTACGCGAGTTACAGAGACAAGGGCCGGTGCCGTTGGAAGAGGGTGAATGGCCGCGCTACTTCTACGGAACGCCGCAGCGAGTGCATGAGCAGCTTGCGTCGTTTGCGGGCGCGCTCGATCTGGACGAGGTGATCGCTGTGACAATCGTGCACGATCATGCGGCCCGGCTGCGATCCTATGAACTGCTGGCACCTGCGGATGCGTTGCATGTCGGTGCAGTTTCGGCGGGAAATGCCGCCTGCACGGATGTCTCGCTTCATCCTTGACGAACTACGGCTGGCCGCTGAACAGGTTTCCGATATTGGTGATGAGCCGGGTGCTGGCGATGCCGAAGGCACCAAGAGCGAGCACGTAGCCGAGCATCGCAGCGTAGAGCGGCGTTGCCGTCCACCACGTCAAGGCGCGGCGCTCCGCGGGATCGCTCGCAGTGCCGTAGAGATACAACAGGAAGAGCGAGATGTTGACGCAGATGGCCGAGATCCAGCGCATTGCATCATGTCCCACAGGCATCAGCAGGAGCGGGGCGCAGAGCAGCGCCAAGAGTGCCCAGCGGATTTTTACAGCGTAGCCGCGAACAACGAGCGCATTCTGCATCAGCCAGAGCAGCGCGGCGAAGTAGGGCAGGGAGACGAGACAACTCAGCAGTACTCCGGCGATCAGGCGCTTCGTATAGAGCGCGGCCACGAAATGCAACTGCTGCGGTAGCGTGTTCGAGAGCACCAGAAAGACCGTGCCTTCAAGCGGCATATTGGTGCGCCGCTGGGCGACGGCCAGGTATTCGGGATGCGGGACGCTCCACTTTCCGTAATGGAGGATTGCGACCAGGACGATCGCGATGATGACAAGCTGTGCGGCAATCGCGTCTGCGCGCAGCCGCTGACGCCGCCAGAGATCGGTCATGACCGCGAGAATCAGCGGATAGAAGAGCAGCACGAAGGCTTCGTGGATGAGCAGCGCGATGACGCTGAGCGTGATGGCACAGACCAGGGCCGCGGCGGTCGGCATTGCCACAAGCGCGCCTACCGCGAGCACGGTGCAGATATAGAGCACGCTGTCGAGGTCGCCGGAGAGATAGGCGAAGTGCGGCAAGAAGGCGGGCGCGGCAAGTAGAAACGCCGCCAGCGCGCGTTCCTCGATCGTGCCGAAGAGGATGCGTCGAAAGACGGTGTAAGGGACGGCGACGGCCGCCGCGAAGATGACAAGCTCGATGGTGAGGATGGTGTGCAGGCTGATGGAGTGCAAAGGGAGAAGCAATTCACCCAGAAGCGCGCGCTTGAGGAAACCATGCCGGTAGTTCAGGAAGTAGTGCGTGGGTCCATAGGTGCGATGGAAGCTGCCGCCGATCCAGAGGATCGAAGCCAGCAGGGGAAGTGCCGTGAGCAGGCGGCCGGCCCAGCGCTCGATCGCGGGGGTCGTCACGGTGTACTCAGGGTTGGAGATCAAGCGTTACCTCGCGCGCTGCCGTTGATCCTATTGCAACGCCGGCGACCGAATTGGATCATTGCTGCTTTTCCACCTGGTTGACGATCTGCTGCAGGAGCACGATGTGGACGTTGACGCGGCGCGCTACGTCAGGCAGAAACTCTGTGATGAAATTGCCGATGGGATCGGTGGCTATGGCGGTGGTGTCGCGCGCGGCAGCTGAGCCCCAGCTTTTCTCCCGCCCGGGAACGTAGAGGTTGCCCAGGCCATCGCCCACCACAGTCGTGATCAGGTTCGCGTAGTTTGGCATACCGGCGCCGTAGTCGCTCTGCGCCCAGACCACTTGGGTGATGGCGTGCAGAGCGCGTCGCGGATAGGACGCGTTCGGCATGCGGTGATAGTGCGGGTCCTGGTGGGCGATCGAGGGTATGAGAAAGGTTCCGAAAAACTCGTTCACCGCCGTCTCGCAATAGGCGACGCCGAAGTTGCGGCCAAAGCCGGCAAAACCCGGACCATAGGCAGAATGCGGATCGGATGCGACGGATATGGCGGAGAAAAATCCGATGGTGGCAAAGTTATAGGGATCGGTCGTATTGCGCAAAGCGAGATATGCCTTTTGGCGCGGCGTCAGCGGGTGAATCCCGGTATCGACGAAGCGCTGGAAGTAATTCACATCGCGGATACAGCTCATATTGGGGGACGCGACTGTGCAGACGCTGGTCTGGCATGGAGGAGGCTGCGACGGAATGCTCGGATGCTCCCCGGGCGATGGCGGCAGACGTCGCGACATCGGACTCACCGGTGGAAATCCTGGCGAGGTCTGCTGGCCTTGTTGTGGCGTATCGCTGGCGCTGGAAGCGTTTGGATACGAATCGTTCGCTTCTGCATCGTTCGTCTCTGGATGATTCGTATCGGAAGCAGCAGCGGGCAGGTTCGGCGCGGGAGCATCCGGCAAAGTATCTTCTGCCGCGATCTCCGGAGGATCGGTGACCGTCAAGCGGCCGGCTGGAAGGTCGAGGGGTGGCGGCGCAGTTGGGGTGAGATCGGCGAGCGGACTCCGTTGTGCGCTGGCGCTGCAGCACGCAAGCGACATCAGACCCACGAGGGTGGGGATGAGCCGCGCCCATCTGCGTAGCCGTCCGCAATGCATTTCCGGTATGCCTGTTCCCCTCCTAGGGACGAAGATTTGCGGCGATAGGTCGCGCCGCCTTACTGATTGTGCCGGAAGGCGACTCGCAGTATGTCTGGGCCAAACTCAAGGAACAGCTTGCTGCCCGCGTCGCCGGCGACGGCAATGCCAAAGCCGCGGGCGGCAACACTGGCGTGCTGACTCACGCTTGGGTAGTAGGCGAGGGCCAGACAGTTTGCCACAGCATGGCCCAGAATACCGGAGGCATTGATGCGCTCATCGCCGTCGTCGTTGCGGCGCAGGATGGTCTGCCGTGCGGCGTGCAGTCCGCGATCCATGATTGTTCCGTGGCCTTCGCCTTCCCGATAGAAGCGCGGATCCTGATGGAAGACCACGGCGAGCCAGCCGTCGCCGCTGAGGCGATCGGTCGCGCCGCGCAGCATCCCCGCGCCGAAGCGCCCGCCAAAGCCACCGGCATCAGTGCCAAACTTCGGGTCGCCGCCGGTGATCTGCCCGATACCTGCGGACACTAAGGCGGGCGTTAATGTGTACAGCTGTATATCCTCGTGCGCCGCATACAACATTTTGTCTTTTGCGGTCAGGGGCTGGGCACGCTCGCCGGGATTGATGATGATGTCGTATTTGCCTGCCTCCGCCGGATAGCCGAGACCGACATGGACGCCAAAGACGACGTTGTCACGACGTGCATTCGTGGACGGTTTAGACGTACTCGTGCTCGCTGCCGCGTTAGCCTGGGGCGCGTCGGGAAGGTCTGGCGGGTCACTGCTGGCCATGCAGGGTGTGGCCAATGCCAGACAGAGCGCCGCGATGTGGGCAAACGGTGGGAAGCGCTGCGCACGGATCGAAACGCCGAGCCGCCCACCGGCCCGCGGCATGGACGCCGGGAATCGCGGCTCCGTGCGGCCACATCGAGCGGGCTGGGGGGATTCGGGGCGAGTTGGAGTCATTGTTCCCATGAGATGCAGGTTATCTGTGAATCTCATCAAACTCTACCCGGTCTATTGCCAGTGGCAGACCGGAGACTCTTTTTCGGTGCATGATTGACCGCGGCTCACCGGTATGTGGAGACTGTTGAAACAGACGAGGTGAAGTATGGCAGAGACAACATCGCAGGGCGGCAAGAGCACGTTCGAGAGCTTTGGCCGCAAGGTCGATGCGCAGTTCGGGAATATCGGGCCGCGGATCGAAGACGAAGTGAAGCGCGTGATTGGGTATCTCAACGACCAGGTCGTGCCGCAGGTGCGGCAGAACTCATCGTCCGCGCTGCGTGCGGCTGCTGAACAACTGGCGCGACTGGCTGATCATCTCGATCAGCGCCGCGCTGCGGCTCCGCAGCAGGGCGGAGACACTCCGCGTGCCTAGGGATGCAGCGGGCCGGCTGCTTCCTGCTCTCACTGCGCTGGTAAGCGTGACTTTGCTTGCAGGCTGCCGCCATAAACCGGCGACAGTTTACACGCCGCCGCCACCTGTGCTTCTTCCCTCCCCGCCGTCCAGCGGGGCGCCGAACACTTCACCGCCGGCGATTGCTAGCAACGCGCCGATTGCGCCGGCATCTGCGAATCCCGGCATCACCAGCGCGGCGGACCTGGCCTTTGTCGCCAGCCATGTGCCGGTGTGGACCGAGACCGGCACGGCAAGCTGGTACGGTCCGCCGTACAACAAACGGCGCGGGGCCAACGGACAGATCTACGATCAGGATGCGATGACAGCGGCGCATCGCACGCTGCCGCTGAACTCGCTGATTCGGGTTACGAATCTGCGCAGCGGCCAGCAGGCCGTGCTGCACGTCACGGATCGCGGCCCGTTTGTGCCCGGTCGCGTGATCGACCTGTCGGTGGCCTCAGCCAAAGCGCTAGGTGTGTATCTGCCGGGTCTGGCCACGGTGCGTATCGACGTCTTTGCCGTGCCCGCGCCCATCGACAGCGGCGGCCGTTGGTGTGTGCAGATCGGCGCATTCAAGCATGAGGACGAGGCGGAGAAGTTGCGCTCGCACCTGAGCCGCAAATATCAGACGGCGAATGTGATCGAGTTTACCGGGCCGACCGGGCACTGGGTGCGCATTCGTCCATTTGGCGATGACAAAGACCGCGCGGTGGAGATTGCGCACGAACTGAAACCCAGCGAAGGCGAAGCATACCTGGTGCGCCTGGACTGAACTCGCCGTTCAGGCAACGGCGCCTGCGGCGCGAGTTGTGGGGTTCGCTTCCTCTGGTCGCTCACGGGCTGGATTTGTGGGCGCGTCAAGCAACAGCATATTCCTCCACTTCGCTTCGCTCTGGTTGGGATGACGAAGCGTATAGAGGAGCGGCTTCGGTACTTGTTCCGCTCCGTGTGACAACTTTCCTATTCAGAGCGCAGGGCGTCTACCGGGTTTGCCGAGGCTGCGCGTTGCGCGGGAATGGCGCAGGCCACCAGCGACAGGGCGACCATGGTGACGATCGATGCGGTGAGGATGAGCGGATCGGTCGCGCTCACGTTGAACAGCATCGAGCCGAGTAGTTTGGAGACAGCAAGTGCGCCCACGAGTCCTGCGGCGCAGCCGATAGCCGCGAGCTTTGCACCCGAAGTGAGGACGAGCCGGACAATTTCGCCGCGGCGTGAGCCGAGCGCCATGCGAATGGCCATCTCCTGCGCGCGCATCGAGACGGTGAAGGCGATCACTGCATAGACGCCGATGGCGGCCAGCAGAAGCGCACCCACAGCAAAGGCGGAGATGATAGAGGTGTTGAAGCGGCGCGGCGCTTCACTGGATGAGAGCTGCTGGTCCATGGTCTGGATCTGCTGTAGCGCGAGCTGCGGATCGAGCGCCGCCACGGCGGAGCGCAGCCCATTGGTCATCTGCTCCGGCGGCAGAGTGGAGCGGAGCACAATGAAGCCGCCAAAGCCGCCCTGGTCCTTGGGCGCGAATTGCCCAAGCATACTAAAGAACAGTTGCGCGGGGGCGTAGATCTGTTCCCTATCCGCGGCATCGAGCGAATTCATCTTGGTATTTTCGACGACGCCGACGATGGTGGCCCATGGGGTTTTCGATTCCACTGTGCCGATACGAAGGCGCCTGCCGACTGCGTCGCCATTGGGCCAGAACCGATTGGCCAGCTTCTGGTTCACGATCACGACCGGTGGTGCGCCTTGCTTGTCATCGGCGTTGAACAAGCGTCCTTTGATCAGATGAATGCCCATCGCATGGAAGTAGTCGCCGACGATAAGCGACCACGGTGCTACGCGCAATTTGCCATCGGATGTATCGCGCGCGGTTTCGTCCAGAACGTAGGCGCCGCCGCCCTTGAATCCGGAGGCAGGCAGCACATTGGTGATGCCGACGGCGACGGTGCCGGGCAGCGCCTGCAGGCGATCGAGCAGCGACCGATTGAAGGTGTCGTTGGCGGTCTGCGTCGGGTACTGCTCGGAGGGCAGATTGTAGCCGGCGACGAGCACATGATCCGCACGGAAGCCCGGATTGACATCGCGGATCTTCTGGAAGCTGCGCAGCAGAGCGCCCGCGGCGGTCAGCAGTACAAGCGCGACGGCAATTTCCGTGACGACAAGCGCGGAGCGCAGGCGGCCATGGCTACCGCCGGTGCTGCCCGTGCGCCCGCCCTCCTTCAGGTTTTCGTTGACCCGAGTGCGCAGCGCGGCAAAGGCCGGTGCCAGGCCGCAGAGCGTGCCGGTGAGGATAGCGAGCAAGAACGCGAAGAGGACGACGGTGGCGTCGAGGTGAATGCCATCGATGCGCGGCATGGACTCAGGCAGAAGCGGCACGGCGACTTTAAGCGCTACGGCTGCAAACAAAAGACCCAGCAGCCCGCCTGCCCCGCTGAGCAGAATGCCTTCCATGAGCGAGCTGCCAATGAGCGCGCGGGGCGAGGCGCCGAGTGCGAGCCGAATGGCCAGTTCGCGGCGGCGGCGGATGGCGCGCACCAGCAGCAGGCCGGCAACGTTGAGGCATGCAATGAGCAGGACGACGAGCACTGCATACATAAGGACATGGACGAGCGGCTTGCCGTCCTCGACGGCCGATTCCTTGAGCGAAGACACGTGCGCGCGGATATGGATCTGCTTGAACTCCGGCGGAAAGCTGCGCATGACCTCCTGCGCAACGCGATTCGCGTCCTGTGTCGCCTGCTCCACGGTGACGCCCGGCTTGAGGCGGCCCACCATCTGGTAACCCCAATTGGCGGCGCTGCTCGGCGCAAGCTCATCGGGCGTGAAACTCATCGGTACCCAGAACTCGGACTGATTGAGACGGCCGGCGACGAGCGGGAATTCGAAATTGCGCGGCATAACGCCGATGACAACGTAGGGTTTGCGGTCGAGCAGAATCTTGCTGCCGAGAATGCTGGAATCGCCATGGAAACGGTTCTGCCAGATGCGATAGCTGAGCACCGCTACCGTGGCGTGACCCTCGTCCTCCTGTTGCGTGAAAACGCGGCCTATCAGCGGCGCGATGCCAAGTGTCGGAAAGACGCTTGCAGTCATCCTTGCGCCGTTCACCATTGTGGGCTCACCACGGCCGGAGAGCTCATAGCCGTTGCCCGCATAACCGCCGAGAGACGTAAAGCTGGTGGTGTCACGCGAATAGGTGCGGATTTCGAGCGCCGTGACGCCCGCTTCCTGCGTCAGATTTTCCGCATTCAGGGTGTCGCCGAGATTGATTAGACCTGCGGGATCGTGGAAGGGCAGCGGGCGCAGCAGCACGCCTTCCACCAGCGAGAAGATCGCCGTGGTGGCGCCGATACCCAACGCGAGTGTGAGCACAACCGTAAGCGCGAAGCCGGGGGTGCGGCGCAACTGGCGTAGCGCGAGTCGCAGGTTGAGCATCAGACCGTGCATGGAGATCTCCTTGAGATTTCGTCACTGAGATATGCAACTGATCTGCCAAAAGCAGGGAACGCAAGTCCTTAAGACAACGTGCATTTCAGGGCGGAAGGTGTTCGCATCCGCGCAAATGTGTCCGGATGTGGACGCACGCACGATGATGATCGTGCGCTGCGAAGCATTTCTCAAGCGCAAATATGTGCTGCCGGTTGCGGTGCTGCATCCATTCGTCGCCAGTTCGCTCGCGCTGGTGTACCTGGGCGACGGACGATTCGATCTACCGAAGGACCCGGCCGTGCTGGATGTGACCGCGCTGAGCCAGGCTGCGCTGGACCACGCGGAAATTCAGCAGTCGTCCCCAACGGAATCTGTGCCCATGCGATCTGCGCTGACGCTGGTTGTCACCCATGCATCCACCATGAAGCTTGAGCCGCAGCAGGGCATGGAAGATGCAAACCCGGCGAGCCATGGCGCCAGTGAAGCAATGCCGCTCAGCACGCGCGGGCGGTTGAGCGAATTGCATTGGCGTGCGAGCGCTTCGCTTTGCTACAAGGTGGCATGCGGCTTCGGATATTACTGCCCTTCTGCTTGCTTTGTTCGGCTTGCTTCGCCCAGCCGGCGGCTCTTGCTGCCCCGAATCATCCGGCGGCACAGGTCAGTCAAACAGCACAGACGCCGGCGTATTCGCTGCCGCCGGCGAAGCTGAAGCGCGCCGAGGCGCTGAATCGCGACGGCAACTGGCTGTGGGCAATCGGGACGGCGTGGGGCATCGTATACCTGCTGCTCTTCCTGCGGTTGCATCGGGCCGCGCGGCTGAGCCGTTTCTCCGCGCGTATAACGCAGCGACCATGGGTGCAGGGACTCATCTTTCTGCCGCTGCTGATCGTCGCGATCCGGCTGTTGAATCTGCCGCTGTCTCTGGCTGGGCATCATCTGGGGCTGGCATATGGACTTTCTATCGAGCGCTGGCCGGCGTGGTTCTGGGACTGGACCAAAGGATTGCTGGTGAGCCTGGCGATCTCCACGTTTGTGGGCTCGCTCCTCTTCGCCATCGTGCGTCACTCGCGGCGGCGCTGGTGGCTGTGGTTCTGGCTGCTGTCGCTGCCGCTGATGCTGGCCGGTGTGTATGCAGAGCCGCTCATCATCGATCCGCTGTTCAACCATTTCGAGCCGCTCTCGCGTTCGCATCCGGAGCTGGTGGCGCAAATGGAGCGCGTGGTCCAGCGCTCGGGCGAACGGATTCCCCCCGAACACATGTTCCTGATGAAGGCCAGCGAAAAGACTACCGAGATGAATGCCTACGTCACCGGCTTCGGCAGCTCGAAGCGGGTGGTGGTGTGGGACACATCGTTGAAGAAGTCAACACCGGATGAGGTACTGTTCATCTTCGGCCACGAGCTGGGCCATTATGTGCTTGGCGACGTTACACATGGCCTGATGATGGCGGCGGCAGGAACGCTACTGGCGCTGTGGCTGAGCTTCCATCTGGTGCGCAAGCTGGTGTGCCTTTATGGCGCGCGCTGGCAGGTGCCCGCAGTGGAGGACTGGAGCGCGGTCGTGGTGCTCATGCTGATCTTCAACGTCTTCTCCATCCTGAGCGAGCCGATCAGCAACAGCATTTCGCGTTATGTAGAGCATCGTGCGGACGTCTATGGCCAGGAGGTGGTGCATGGCATCGTTGCCGATCCGCAGGCGACGGGAGTGCACAGCTTTCAGACCCTAGGCGAAGAGTCGCTCGACATTCCCGATCCAAATCCGTGGATGGTCTTCTGGACGTACAGTCATCCACCAACTGCAAAACGGGCGGAGTTTGCGCGCGATTACGATCCATGGAAGCCGGGCGGCCATCCGCGGTTCTTCTCGAAGTAGCGGCTGGGGTAAGCTGGTCGGCATGGACTGCCTGTTCTGCAAAATTGCCGCGGGTGAGATTCCGGCGCAGAAGCTGTACGAGGATGACGACGCTGTCGTCTTCGCAGATATCCATCCGCAGGCGCCGGTACACGTGCTGCTGATCCCCAGAAAGCACATTCCGTCGCTCGCGCATCTGTCGCCGGGCGATGAGCGGGTGCTCGGACATCTACACGCGGTCGCGAAAAAGATCGCGGAAGAGAAGGGGCTCACGAAGGGTTTTCGCACGGTGATGAACACTGGCGAAGACGGCGGCCAGACGGTCGATCACGTGCATCTGCATCTTCTCGGCGGACGCGCCATGCACTGGCCGCCGGGCTGACCTCAGGGCATGATGTGCGGCTTCGCAGTGGTGACGGCGCGCCGCGCGAACTTCAAAGCGGACCAATCCTTATCCACGGCGCAGACCTTGTAATCGACGAAGCCGTGGGCGAGTCCGGCCTCGCGTACATCGTCCTGGTTGAAATCCGCAGCGAGAGCGCTGGTCTGTTTGGGATGCACGATCCACAACGAGGCCTTGGGCGGCAAGGATGACCGCGCCTGCTCAAATGCGCGTAGGAGATTGCTACGCGCGGCCACAGGGAAGAGCGCGAGCGTGGTGGATGCGTCGATGCGGCGCTGCTGCACGGCGCCTTCTGGTATGCACGTGAGCAGCTCATTGAGCCATGCATCGTCGTTGCGGTTGACCGAAACGATGATGAAGTGGGATCGCGGCTTGATATCGAGCTTTCGTTCGAGCGCTCCAGGACCGGTTCGTGGCGGCAGCTCGCGCGAGCGCAGGCGCGGCGGAGAAGGCTGCGTCATTGCCAGGCGGATCACTGAAGCGATGCCGTCGTCCCAAAGAGTGAAGATCGCATCCGGAATTGCGGCGCGTACGGTTTCGATCTTCGCCGGTATGCCTCCGGCAAACACCAGGGGAAGATGGCAGGTGCTCTTGCTCGCGCGCAGGCTCAGGCCGAGCTCGCGCCCATGGGATGGCAGCCGATCCAGGTCGATGACGACGGCATCGGGCGCCAATTCGCGGAAGTATCGAACCATTCCTCCTGCGTTCTGCGGCGGATCTGCGATCACGCGATAACCGGCGCGCCTTAGCATGCCGGCGCGTCTCGCCGCATCCGCTTCGTTCCAGCAGATGAGACGCAGGATCTTCTGCCTTGCAGATGAAGACCGTGGCATGGCCGTTGATAGCACGCGAGGCCATCAGCGCGAAAGCGAAAAGGCCGCAGATCGTAACAGAGTATGATCGGCGGCCTTTCCGTGTGGGCTTCGAAGTGCCTTTACTTGAACCAGACCCAGGACCGTACCACCTGATTCACATCAAGTGTGCCGATGCCTGTGGCAAAATCCCATCCGGGTGTGGCTCCATACGCCGGCTCATATTTCTTTGAGCTGACAGAGAGAACGCCATTGGTGCCGGAGGGGAGGTAGCAGTTCACATTACCTCTGCAGTTCACGTCATTATCTCCGAGTGTGACGTCATGGAAGACGCATGACTTGCCGCTCCCATTCGTGGAGTTGCAGGATGCATTTCCCCACCATCCATATTCGAGGTTGCCGAGGGCATAGTAGGCATAGTTGGGATTGCCCTGGAAATGGCCCCAGTTCTGGTTGATCAACGCCTGTACCCCGGCAAGGATAGGAGCTACGAACGACGTTCCCCCCGCGCCTGCCCAGTTGGATGGTGCGCCGGTGCAGGGCGCGCCGCCGCCGGCCGCGTCGGTATAGCAGATGACGTAATAGTGGCCCCATACGCCGTTGGCAGCGAAGAGCGAGACATCGGGCAGATCGCGGACTCCATCATTGGGGTTCCCGTAAATATTCTGCCAGCTCGGCTTCTGATAGCCGCGACAGGAGCCGCTGGTCGCGATCTCGTTGTTTGCGGGCGTTCCATAAGCACAGGCGCTGGGACCGCCGCTGCCCGCCGCCGTGCCCAGAAATTCCTCGCCGAGCGGGGAATTGCAAGTGCCGTTCACACCGTAAGGAACCGTGTATCCCAGCACGGTCGTGATCAGTTGGCTCGCGCACGAGTCATTCCATGGAATTTCGGGTATGTACGATTTCGCTGAGCCATAGACGGCACTGTTGGTGCTGTTCCAGTAGTTGCCCGTGGTGCCGAGATAAGCATCCGCATAGTCTGTGCCGCCGGCCGCCAGGTTGAATGGCGTGGAGGCCAATCCGTTCACCGTAATGCCATTTGCCGCAAACTCCTGATTCTGGCTGTCAACCGCTGCACCCGAGTCGCCGCTCGCGACAAACACGGAGACACCCTCGGCAGCCGCCTGTTGATAAAGCTGGTAGATGTAAAGATTCCCTGACGCCCCCTGCTCACTCTCTGCCCCGTCGTAACTCAGGCTCACGATCGCGGGCCTGTGGTGTTGGTCGATGAGTGACTGGAGGGCGATAAACGCGCCGAAATTGGTGGCCGAGTCTGCGCACGAGGCGAGTTCGATGTCCGCTCCAGGAGCTGCCGCGGCTGCCCACTCCACATCGACCGCTGCTTCTCCGTCATCCCCGACAAGCACACCCGGATCAGTGCAGCCGCCGGGATGCACGACTGAAAACTTGCTGTTCTTGTATGCATCCAGGCCGAAGGTCTTGCGGAAGGTGGTGTAGTCAGCATTCGAGTACAGGTCGGTCCGCTCCAGCAGGATGACTGTCTGGCCTTGGCCGGCAGTTCCGGATTTGTAGACGGGATTGAAGTCGTAAATCGTCTCCAGATCGGCCGGCACCAGAAGCTGATAGTCGGCATTGACCGTGTAGTTCGGAGATACGGCGCTCCGGGTCGCGCCTTTTGCCGTCATGGGAGTAATTGGGGTCCGCGCGGGGTGCGGTTTGAAGTCATTGAGCGACGCGATGCCGGCCACCACCGGCGCGAGCGCTTCGGGAATCGCCGGCTCTTGCATGTTGGCGAAATGCTTCTCGCCATTCACTTGCAGATTGTGAATCTCTGTTTTGAAGGCATCAATGATCTGCCCCGCCGTTCCAGAGAAATCGATGCGCATGCCACTTGGTGAAATGCCGTTCACCTGGAAGCCATGCATCTCGAGCCAGGCACGGACGGTGGCGATATCGGCACTGCTGGGCCCGTACTGCGCTCCCAGTTGTTCTGCCGTCAGCCAATTGTGATAGTCCGGATTACCCGGCGTCTGCAAGCGCTCCATGTATGCGGAAAGAGCTGCCTCGCTATCGGCCGGTCGCTGCAATAAAAGCTGGACGTGCTGCAGCTCCATGGAATCGCCAACCGCGCCGCGGTCGTTGCTGCTGGTGGCCTCTGGCCGCACGTTTCCTACCAGCCTTGTCAGCCTGGTCTCATCGATCTTCTTCGTAATCGACGGCTGCCTTGACGAGCCCTGATCTGCCCCGGCCGCGGCTAGCGTAACTGTGAGTGCTAAGGCGCAGCCGAACACAACCCGGCCCTTGCCCAGGACTGAGAGCAGATTCATAGTGACCTCCCAATGAAAAACGCAAAACGTAAACAGCGGAACCCGGGTTTTGATCGACCAAGGTCGATATGAGGAAGATGAAAGCCCCGACGGAGTCGGGCCAGCAGAATAAGGGCGCAGCGAAATGCGTGTCAATGCAGACGCAGCTTCACAGGAGCGAAGAGAAAAGTTCCGCGGCGCGCACATTTCCGATTCGGCAAAGCCAGCCTCATCCCGCTCCGCCGGCCATGCTCTGTTTTGCTTTTATTTTGCTTTGGCGACCCACGTCGCTATCATGAGACTGCACCCGCCACCCGCGGAGGGATGTGTGAGTGGTTGAAACAGGCGGTCTTGAAAACCGCTTTACCCTGACGGGTAACGGGGGTTCGAATCCCTCTCCCTCCGCCATTACAAGTTATTTAGAATCGACATGTTGCCGTAACGGGTTTTGATTGTTGAAGACTGGGGATTTATTTACCCCACGCAATTACGGCTTCCAGCGGACCTAACCGGACGCTACAAGACGAGAACCTCGGCCATGCAAAACGCGGCGGCATCCGCGTTCTCAAGCATGGCGCAGATTCTCATAGCGCCGGCTCAATCAGGCAGGTATCCACGCCAGTTCCTCGACTGGACAGTTCCCACCGTTCAGCCACCGCGCTTCGCCTGCCGAGACCAACGGAAAAGCTGGTGCCTCAGTTAGAGGCATGATCTGCAGCCGCCTGGCCCGACGGCCATCTTGTACTCCGGGCGGGGGCATGGCTTGCCATTCGCCTTTCCATCAAAGCTGTAGGTATAAATGATCGGCTGTTTATCGGATCCGAAGGTTTGTGAAGCGACCCTACATATCGCTGGCTTTCCATAAGAAGCGTGAATTGGGTTGGGAGTACCCTTCTGACAGAGTCCATCTTGCCAGGAGACGTCAAAGCTTTCCCCGCGCCCGGCAGCGGTCCATTCCAGAGTTGCGCCGGCCACGGTAGTCGCGGTGATTGGCGCGAGCGACTGGTCAACCTGGATCTTGACAATCTTCTTGCAGCCAGCGAAGGCGAGAAGCAAAAGTGAGCTACAGCAAACGCTAAAAAGGCGGTTCCGTCTCATGAATCGTTCCTCCTGAGGAATTGCAGCGGTTGTTCACGCAGTTTGACTGGCCGCAATGTCTTTAAAATCTCCTGGTACCGTGGGTCGCTCTTTAACTGCTCCATTTCGGGCATGAGATCGACCTGAACGGTCGTTGCACCTTGTCGGAGACACGACGCTAAACCGCTTAAGGCTTGATCGCGCTGACCCAAAGTTTCAAAAAGCCGCGCTTTCGACATCTGAGTGTCTATATCGCCGGAGGGAAGCGAATCGCCTCTTCGAAGGTGCGTACGGGCATCCTGACTCGCTCCAATTTTTGCTTCGCACAATCCCAAAAGAATCCATCCGGGTCCATCCCCGCTATTGGTCTCCAGAGCTTCGCGTTGTACGCGAGCTGCCTCAGCGTAGGCTCTTTTTGCACGATCTCGATGTCCAGGAATCATGGACTCGCAGTCGCCCAGTTCAAGCCAGACGGTGCTGTCGCTCGCATCGAGAGTTGTTGCTTCTCGTGCAAATGACAACGCGGAGAGCGCGTCGCCTTGGCTTCTGACTGCCGCCGACATCATGACGGACGCCAATGCCGTTGGCTGGAGGGAGAGACTGAGCTTCAATTTCTGAAGCGCCTCGGAAGTACGTCCGAGCACAAGATACATGAAGCCAACATTGCTCTGCGTCAAGACATCTTTCGGGCTGGCGAGGGCGGCTGTACGAAACTCCGATAGTGCATGAAGATACTTCCCCTGCTTGTAGAGCAGCAGTCCGAGCTCGTTGTGCGCAATCCAGTTATTCGGTCTCAGTTGTAGAGCGCGCCGGAACGCGTCGTCTGCGTTCTGCCAGCGGTTTAGCTGCGCGTACGAGTCGCCAAGCCAGGTGAGCGTCTGCGTGTTGGCCGGGTCCGCCGCAAGCGCCATCTTCATCTCGCGCAGCGCTGATGTCGTGTCACCGGTCTGCTCAAGAGCACGTGCAAGTGCCATGCGAGCCGGGGCCAGATTGGGGTCGATGGCAAGCGCAGTCTCGGCGTTATCGTGTGCCAACGCGATAGCTGCGGGATCATGCTTCACTTCAGCCAGCCGGCAGTAGGCGAGAGCTAGCTTAGCTGTCGCAAGCGCGTAATGACGATCGAGTTCGATCGCCTGCTTGTACTTCTCGATCGCCGGCTCGAGACCGGCGTCATTGCTTTGCTTACGCAGGGCTTCGGCGGCCTGGAAAGCGGCATACGCCTCAGGGTTGCTGGTGCCGGCGGCGATGCGCTTATCACTCGGATCGTAGTGGCGAATGTCCAGCAACTCCGCAGCCGCGCGCACCGCTTTTTGTGCGAGCGACAACTCCTCGCCATCATTGACGCGAATACGCTTGCTGCGCAAAGGATGGGATTGGGAGGGATCGAGAACCCGCAATGAGACATCGAGATCCTTCGACGAACGGGCGCCGGAGGCGGCGAGGACAAGGTTGGCGCCAAGAGACTCCCGCACTTCGTTCAGTTGACCGGGAGTGTTCACGTCGGGGGAGAAGTGTGGAATGAGAAAGAGGTTGTGATCATCAGCTTCTGCCCGGGCCAACTCACTGGAGATGGAGTCAATCAGATTCACGAGCACGGGCCTGATTCCCGCATCGGGCGAAGGGGGCCAGCCGACCAGAGCAACGAATCGCTTCAGTGGAAGCGGGTGAAAGAGATCTGAAAGCTGATCCCGTTTCCATGCGGCGCCGCCGGCAAGTGCGCAAAAGGCTGCACCCGAGGTCACCAGCATACGGCGCCGGGTCCATGCAGAGGACAGCGAAACAGGTCGTACCTGTAACGAGCTCTCTCCGAGAACTGTCTTGATTTGCTCAAATGCGCGACAGCGGACCAGCGGGTCCTCGGAAAGAAACTCACAAACCGCCTGAACATAAGCAGGAGGTACCGGGATCTTGCGCAGCGAGGGCGCCGGAGATAGCAATCTGCCATCCGCCGATTCAACGGGGCGTTCGCCGGTGAGAACTTGATGCAACATAACACCCAGCGCGAAGATGTCCGATGCGCGTGATGGGCGCTGGCCCATCATCAGCTCTGGCGCCAGATAGCCAGGCGTTCCGGCAACTAGGCCAGGCTTGAGGATGGTGGCTTCTGATTCATAACGGCGGGCCAGCCCGAAATCCATGATGGAGACACAAATGCCATTGCCAGAGCGGTCCAGCATGACATTGGTAGGCTTAATATCCCGATGTACGATTTCTGCCGCGTGGATTGCAGCAATGCCGGCGATCACTTGGCGGAAGATCTCCAGCGCCTCGTCGCGCGGAATCACTAGACCCTTGCGAAGGCGTGAATCCAAAGTGTCACCTGCCAGCAGCTTCATTGTCAGGAACAGAAATGGAGACTGACCTTCGTCACAGCGGAAGATTTCGTAAATCTGACACAGGTTGGGATGACTGACCTGCCGGGCCAGCAAAACCTCTTGCGTGAATCGATGGGATGCCTCTGCATCCGCAGCAATTTCCGGAAGGATCATTTTCAAGGCAACTCGGCTGTGGTGAAGCAAGTGATCTTCTGCCTCGTAGACCTCACCCATGCCACCCCGGGCGATGAATCGGACTACAAAAAAGCGTCCGGCGATCGTATCCCCGGCCTGAAATCGTGCACGCTTAGTTATTGCATCCCTGCCACTGGTGCTGGTGGATGCAATGTCGCTCTTGGTAGAGGAATCGAAAAGTGGCCTTTTGAGAAAACTGCCGGCGCGCTCGTCTTCGATCAATAAGTGCTCGACCAGCTGCTTCAATTCAGGCTCATCCTGGCAGGCGGTATCGAGAAACGCGCGCCTAGCCTCAGGCGCCATATCAACAGCGTCGCCGAACAGTTTCTCTACGGATTGCCTTTGCAGGCCCATTGTTTCCATCCCGTAGCAAACACGCGAACTGTCGCGCCCGCGAATCAAAAGGCAAGACAGCAAGCCAGACGAGGGGGAGAAGGGCAGGTCACGAGAACCTGGGCCGAACTGCTTGGACCTTTGAACGGAGCGCCTAGATGAAGGCGTCAATGCCCTTACTGGACTTTCGAGCAGAGCGCCGGAGAAGGCGCAAATGACCTTTTCCGCACTATAATACGACCGCGTTCCAGAAGCCACTTGTAAGTGAGGGGCACGGCTCTTTTCATCTTCTAATGCGCGGTTGAAGGGAAGATAGTGCCGCGCCGGACTGTTTACGCAACCGTAGGCAGATCCAGCGTGCTCATTACGGATCCCTACCAGACCAAGGCTGGCAAATGGCCTCGAAGGAGAGCGCACCATGGCGAGCGAAGAGGGGCAGGTCACCGTCTTACTGAAGGCCATGAGTGCTGGCGATGCCACGGCTGAGCAGAGCCTGCTTCCGCTGGTCTACCGCGAACTCCATCGACTGGCACGGTCCTACATGCGGCGGGAGCGGCCAGACCATACTCTCCAGCCAACTGCACTCATCAACGAGGCCTATCTCAGGCTCAATGGGGGAGAGATCGACTGGAAGAATCGGGAACACTTCATTGGGGTGGCTGCGCAAGTCATGCGGCGTGTACTGGTAGACCATGCACGTTCCCACAATGCCGAAATGCGGGGCGGGGGGCTAAAGCGGGTCGAACTGGATGAAGGTCTTGTCTTGTCTCCCCAACATGCTGAACAGCTGCTCCCGCTGAATGAAGCTCTTGATCGCCTGGCGAGGCTTAACCCCAGGCAGGCGCGCGTTGTTGAGCTGCACTATTTCGGCGGACTCTCCATGGTGCAAATCGCCGCGTTGCTTCACCTTTCCGAACGTTCTGTGAAGCGCGACTGGTCGCTTGCCCGCATCTGGCTGTTCCAGGAGCTTCGCCACAGGTGAGCTCGAGCGCACCACTCACATTTTTTTGAAAAGAGGTTGCACTCTTCATGGCACCACTCCGCTTAACCAGATGAAGGAGCTCTTAGAAGCGGCCTTCCAACGAGGAGAAAAGCCATGAACGCGACATCTACTTTGAAGCTTCGCACCTATTTGCTGGCCTGCACTCTCGGGGCCGTAGCAATGACATCGGCATCACACGGATTTGCTCAGGACACGGAAATGCGGGTCAACGTGCCCTTCGCATTCCACAACGGCTCGCAGCGTTTGCCAGCGGGCGTGTACCAGGTCAAGATCGCGTCCGAGCATGTGATAGAACTGCGCGGATATTCCAAGAGCGGGTTTGTCGTTACCACCCCTGAGATCGGGAAACCACAGGCAAGGGGGAAGCTGGTGTTTCAGCGGTATGGCGGCGAGTACTTCCTTCGCGAAGTCTGGGCCGCCAACAGCGAAACCGGCCAGAAGTGCGCTAAAAGCAAGCTGGAACGTGAGGTTGAGATTGCAAATACCAAGGCCGCCCAACCCGGCGCCGAAGTCGCAATTAACCAGCAGCCCCGGTGAAGTTACAACGGCATATCCGCCCAAAAACGTGGGCGGATATGTCTGTTGCTTGGCCGACTGATTCCTCGGCCGTCGCAAAATCCCGAGTCACTCATCGAACAACTGATTAGTAATGGCAAGTCTAAGTGCCGAATCTCACCGATAGCTACACACGATGCCTCGCACGGTGCGCTTCCGACTTTTTACGGGCCAACATCTCCAGAAGCCCGGCCTGGAGGCTATTATGGCCCCGACGGGCCTGTTCGAGCTGAAGGGCTTTCCCACAGCGGTTCCTATTGCGCCGCGAGCAAAGCATCCTGCAGTTGCCGAACGGCTCTGGCGTGAAGCAGAGCGGCTTACAGGCATTAATTCCGGTCGTTTGCTCGCGCCGCTGAGGCTTAGTAGGGGAGGAACATGTCCGATTTCAGAAAGGCGCACAAAGCCCTGGTGTCTCGAATCCTCGAAGGAGACGGCAGCGCATCGCGTGCGCAGCGCCGGGGTGCATTCGATAACGCGGGGCTTGGCGAGCCGATGAGAACGCTGATCAGCAAGGTCGCCAAGCACGCCTATAAGGTTACAGATGAGGATATCGCCGCGGCGCGAGCATTGGGCCTAAGCGAGAACCAGATTTTCGAGATGATGGTATGCGCCGCAATCGGCCAGGCCACGCGGCAGTACAACACGGCTCTCGCCGCCCTCGATGTGGCGATCGAGGGCGCGGCGACTGAGAAGGAGTGAGCGTGCGGCTCGCGATCCTCGATAGCGGCCACAGTCTCGGGACGAAGGCCCTCTTCGCGTTCATTGGCGCGGTCTCGCGCCAGCCTGTACTCGACGCCGTCAAAGTGGTCAAGTATCGCGCTGACTTCTATGGTGCCCCAATGTCGAGAGTCACCCAGGACGCGATGCGCGGAGCGTCGGCATGGTCCGTCGGCGACCGCGAGCTGATGGCCGCGCTGATCGCGAAGACGAATGAGTGCGAGTGGTGCACGAAGGCACATGCCGCGGTTGCGGAACGGGCCTATGGCGATGCGTCGAAGGTCTCCGCAGCGCTCACCGATCTCGAAACCGCAGCGATCGAGGAGCCACTACGGGCGACGCTGCGCATGCTTCGCAAGCTGAGTCGTGAGCACTCGGTCGATGCGGACGACATGCGCGCGGCGCTGGCTGCCGGTGTTTCGCGCGAGCAGATCGAAGACGCGCTCGCCGTCTGCTTTGCGTTCAACACGATGAGTCGGCTGGCCGATGCTTTCGGATTTTTCCTTCCGGGCCCAAAAGCCTTCGAGGCTGGCGCCAAGTATCTGCTCGCTCGCGGTTACCGCTGATTGCGGGCAACCCAAACTTTTCGGTTACATGCGCCCGCGGATTCGGCAAAGCTTTATGTCAACAACTTGGACGCTAGATATGAGTCGCGCTCCCGCCACAGCATCTATCTATTTTATATTCAGCTACATAGCTTATGGTATTGCAGCATTTGGAGCATGAGTTCGCGCCTTCGCTGGAAGCGAGCTAGCCCCACACTCTTCCATGCGCTCTTTAGTGAATACGGTCCGCCATTGACGGCGAAGGAGTTACAGATTCAGGCATGAGAGTTCTCGTGTCTGCGTCACGCAGGTCATAACGATCGACGTTCCTGCGACCTACAGTAAATTTGAGGTGAGGGTCTCAAGAAGATTGCAAGTCCCCTGGTCATGGTCGGGCTTTTGGGAGCTAAAACGGAGATTCCGTCTCCTCCTGATGACCGCTCCCATAGTGGTATGGGGTCAGAGTCCGTTGCCTCATGCTCCGGCTCTAAATCGTCTCGCGATCAGACCGACGATTTCACTGGCGAGCTCCGCTCCGCATGCCAGTACGCCATCTCTCTTTAGCGACGGCGGTGGCGACAGCGCAAGAAAAAACTTAGACAGTTGTCGTGTCTCCGAGGTGAGGGACCTTCCTGGAAGCCATGAGTTCGCAAGTCATTTTATGGAGACGATGGTCAGCGATCCCAAAGATCCCAATGTTGTGTGGGGTCTCACCGCAGACCTCAGCGACCGGATTCCAGCCCGGGATCAAGCTATATACATATTGAAATCAATCGATGGCGGAAAGACATGGACACAAACGGCGCGGCTGGATTCCAGGTATTTCGATGCGGGAATAGCAGAGGGCCTGCGTAACGGATTAGCTGTGTCTCCCGGTGGAACTGACTTTGTGATCACGACGCAAGAGGGAGCCTTCCAGGTGTTGCCTCAGTCGGATATCTCTGCCGCCGTCGTGAGGTCTATCGCCGGCCCTCGGGTTCCCCATCCACTGCCGGAGCTGAGCATTCCTAAAAAAGAGGGCGATCCTGTCAGGGCAGGCGTCGTCGAGATGACAGCTGATGGAAAACACATGATCGTCGGTTACGGATACTTTGACCTGAACCCTCAGCTTCTCACGTATCACCGGGATGACCGCGGCTCATGGATTGAGGATGGGACGCTCTCCCATCTGCCAACCGACCTGGATATCTTCTCTATGCAATTTGATAATCCAAGGAAACTGCGCCCGAGATATCTCTATCTGGGAACCGGCGATCAAGTCTACCGTCTTAACCTGCGCACAAAGAAATGGATTCGCATTGCAGGCGTCGGCGCGGATTCAGCGATCCATGGAATGACTACAGTGGGCGGCCTTCATCTGGCCGCCTGCTGGGGAGTTTACGAGCCTGTAAGTCCAGGCGCCGTCGAGAGGGTGACCAATGCGAGATTCCTTTTGCATAGAGCTAAAGATGAGGTAGGCCCAAACATTCGAGCCTATGGCATAGAGGTGGATCCAGCCAGGCACAATCGAGAAGTTCTTACCGCGATCACGGGCGTGTACACAAGCAAGGACAGCGGGAACAGTTGGAAGAGGCTCAATGATCTTCCCGAGGGAGAATTTCATTCCGCACATTTCAATGCCGACGGAACCGTCATCGTCTCCGGATTTGTCGGAACATTCTTGACCAATCCATTTTCAAACGCCTGCTCCCCTCATCTGAAAACTCGCGACAAATAACTCCGTATTTATTGCTCTCTGGTTTTTCGCAGTGAAGACAGGGAATGCTCGTGGGCAGAAGAATCGTGGTGATCACCGCTGGCGTTCCTTTGCGCTACGATGCGGCATTAGAGTTCTGATATGCAAACCGGCCCCTCATTCCAACTCTCAGCAAGCCATGTCCACATCTGGACCATGGCTAGCACTGCGTCAGAGGCTCTCGTTGCGGCGTTGGAACGAGTTCTCGCCACGGAGGAGGCAGAGCGTGCGTCGCGGTTTCGCTTCAGCCATCTGCGCGAATCTTACATCACAACGCACGGCATTCTTCGCTGCCTCCTGGGCCGGTATCTGGATCTGGATCCGGCAGGTATTTGTTTCGTCTACAGTGCCAGAGGCAAACCTGCTCTCGACTCAGCCGGCGGCCTGCAGTTCAACCTGACGCACTCCGATAGTATGGCTGCGATCGCGCTGACCACCGGCTGCCCACTCGGCATCGACATGGAGCATACCCGTCCGCTTGCGGATATAGAGCAGATCGCCGGGCAGTATTTTTGTCCCGAGGAAACAGCGGAGATCCTGTCGCTTCCACTGGGCGAACGGGAGCGCGCCTTCTTCTCGTGCTGGACGAGAAAGGAGGCCTATATCAAGGCAATCGGCGATGGACTCTCCTGCGGCCTGGATAGCTTTCGCGTCTCTGTTCAGCCCGATGCCCCAGCCCGCCTCATCCATATAGGAGGCGACACGGTTGCCCCCGGAAGCTGGTCACTCCACAACCTCTCTCTCGCCCCGGATTACGCCGCTGCACTCGCCTATCAGGATCGTCCGCGCACCATATCCATATTCCCACTACACAACCTTTCCGAGTTTCTCTAGAGTCCCCAAGCAATCCTCCTTTGCCGAGCTGAAATAAGCCGAGCGATAGAGTGAGCTTCTCCGGTGAGCTGGAATTGGGAGCTGGAATGAACCCGATCGCCTCTGGACATCTTTCGGCTCCTCATGGCAGCCAGTCTCGGCATCGTTGCTATTGCCCTCGTTGTCTTAACCTGGCGCCGACCATTAGTATGGGATGCGCAGGTTTTTCATTACATTCACTTCCTCATCCACCACGGCTTCGCTCTCTATCGCGACATCCCCGATATCGACATGCCCGGTGTCATGTTTGCTCTGCTGCATGCGAATGGCGGATCCTGGAACTCTGTGGAGCCCTGACAAGCCGCTCACAAGCGACGCTTCCGTAACATTACTTAGAAGCTATTCTGAGTAACCGCGCCGAGTCGATATACTTCTCCCAACAGCCATATCAGGCCCTGCAATCTCCTACCCTGGACGGTAGAACTTTTGGCTCATGTGATCGTTATAGGTGCGGGCCCTATGGGCCTGGCCGCCGCTTACCAGGCGCTTTGCGACGGCCATCAAGTCTCCGTACTCGAAGCAGCCCCCGAAGCAGGAGGGATGTCGGCCCACTTCGACTTCGGCGGTGTTTCCCTCGAGCGCTTCTATCATTTCATCTGCCGGTCCGATCAGCCTACCCTCGATCTTTTGCAGGAAGTGGGCATCTCGAACAAGCTGAATTGGAAAGAAACTTCGATGGGCTTTTATTCCCAGGGACAACTCCTTCCCTGGGGCGACCCGCTCTCTCTCTTGAGAGTGCCCCGATGCAGCTTGATGACGAAGGTGCGATACGGTCTGTTCGTTTTCGCCTGCATGCATCGTTCCGACTGGACAACCCTGGAGAAAATCGACGCGAAGACCTGGGTCACTCGCTGGTGTGGCGCAGACGGATACAACCGCTTCTGGCGCTCACTGCTCGACTACAAGTTCCATGAGTATTCCGATCGAATCTCGGCCGCGTGGATGTGGTCTCGCATCCGGCGTGTAGGCGAATCCCGCAAAAGCATGATGACCGAAGAACTAGGCTATCTCGAAGGCGGTTCCAAAACGCTGGTAGAGGCCATGGTCAATGCAATCGACAGCCGGGGCGGCCAGATACACCTGAATACCGCCGCGCACGCCATCCAGATCGAAAACAATAAAGTCACTGGCATCGAGACCGCTAAAGGAAACTTCCCGTCTGATTACGTCATCTCAACTGTTCCGACTCCGCTCGTCTCTAAGTTGCTCTCCCAGGTAGACGCTCCGTGGAAGCTGGCCTACGAGCGTATCCACGCCATGGGCGTATGTTGTGTCATCATGAAGCTGAAGCGCTCCGTCAGCTCGCATTTCTGGATCAATATCGAAGATAAAGCCATTGAGATACCCGGAGTCATCGAGTTCAGTAATCTGCGCGAAGTTGGCCACACCATCGTCTACATCCCTTACTACTTGCCATCACATCATCCCAAGTTTGCCTGGACGAAGGATGCTTTCATTCAGGATTCCATGCGTTGTCTCATGAAATTGAATCTAACTCTCACGATGGATGACCTCGTTGACGCATCAGTCTTTCGGCTGAAGCATGCGCAACCCGTCTGTGAGGTCGGCTTCGCCTCTCTCCTTCCCCCTGTCCAAACCCCGATTGAGGGCCTTCAGATCGCGGACACTGCGTTCTATTATCCAGAAGATCGAAGCATTGCAGAGAGCATTCGACTCGGAAGAAAGATGGCGCGGGAAATCGCATGCACTCCATGAGGGAAGACTGGCCCTCGCGTCTTGGTGGCCCTACCTGCGGACTATTAGCGGGACTCGCGGTGTTGCTTTCCTTGCCATTCGCAAACATGGGCTTCATCGACGACTGGTCGTACGTGCGAACCGCATTCGACTTCGCGCGGAGTGGTCACTTTGTCTACAACGGCTGGGCCACCGCGATGCTCGGCTGGCAAATCGTGTGGACAGCTCCTTTCCTCAAACTGTTCGGATATTCGTTTACCGTGGCGCGACTCTCCATGCTACCGTTCGCCATTGGTTGCGGTTGGCTCCTGCACACGATTCTGCGATGCAGCGGAATCAGCAATCGCAATGCGATCTTCGGATCTCTGACATTTTCCCTGTCTCCTCTGTTCATCCCGCTGGCCGCCAGCTATATGTCGGACGTAGGCGGTCTCTTCGTCATCTTGCTGTGCCTCTATTTATGTCAACGCGCATTGACGGCGACGAGCGATCGGGCGGCCATCCTGTGGCTCTGCGCAGCCGGCCTGACAAATACCGTGGGTGGTACCGAACGTCAGATCATCTGGCTTGGTACCCTCGTCGTTATTCCGTCGACTACGTGGCTGCTCCGCAAAAGGCGCCGAATTGTAACCACTGCAGTTGCTCTATGGTCGGTGAGCCTGGTATTCATCTATATCTCCACCCGCTGGTTTTACCGGCAGCCATATTCAGTTCCAGAAAAGCTCATCTATCCCCCCGTAACAAATCCCACAGAGCCTACATCTGTCCTGCTGCTGCAGAGGCTCAGAGCGCCGTACGTCGCGGCCAAGTTGCTGTTTTTGATATTGGTTCTCTTAAAGACCGCCCTCTGCTTTCTTCTGATTGCGCTGCCGATTTTGATCGCGTGGCTTGTGGCCGCTCGTAAGCTTGGAAGGGTAGTACAACTTAGACTTGCCGCAATTGCTTTGGCCCTCGCCATATTGTCCTGGATTCTCAATATGTACGGACTGTTGGAAGAATGGCTGATGCCGTGGCTATTTCACGTCCTCGACAGCGAGGCAATCTCCAAAACGAACTGGGACATGCTCGGGATGCGTCCTGTCGCCTTGCCAATATTGGCGCGTATCATCCTCTCGATTATTGTCATTGTGAGCGGGGCAGCACTGATTGAGTGGTCTATCGCGTCGAGGCAGCAAAAACCTAAATACGTCGCAAGCTGCGCGGCAAATGCTTGTAGTTGGAAGACGCTTGCGGTTCTCTACCTACCCTACACCATCGCTTATGTGGTCCTTATGCTTCCGCGCGGCCTTCGGTTCTACATCTTCGATAGATATCTTCTCGGAATATTGCCGATCGCAATCATCTTCCTGTTAAAACTCTATGAGGAGAGAGTCGACCGATCGTTGCCGGCGCTCTCCTATGCAACTCTAGTTGCTTTTGCATGCTATGGAGTGGCCGCGACCCACGACCTGTTTGCATTGAATCGGGCGCGCGTTGCTTCTGTAAACGAAGTACGCGCCTCAGGTGTGAAGAAAAACGCAGTGCAGGCCGGCTTTGAATATGACGGCTGGACCGAGATCGACGAAGCGGGGTATGTGAACGAATCTAAAATCGAATATCCTTCAAATGCGTTTCACATAAATCATCAGGATTTGCGCCGGCCGGGCGCATGCAGACTAGGATTCGATCCTTACACTCCAGATCTCCACCCTCAATATATCGTCGTACTCTCACCAGTGCCGTGTCTACAGAAGAGTCGCTTCGCACCCGTGTACTATCGAGCTTGGTTGCCCCCATTTATGCGTCATGTCTACATACAGGAAGTTCCTGAGAGTATGCAGGACCCCAAGACAGAGTGACCGGAGGCTCTTGCCCGGAGATGTAGAAAGAGTCGCAACCTCCGGCAATGCTAGTGGAGACTGCATTTGAAAAGCGACCTGCTCTTGAGGGTCCGCATAACGCTGCACTGTAGAATGAGCAATCATCCTCGTCGGAGTTGCGAATGTCCACGGCGTCAACCTGGTCCTCTCTGGACATTTTTCGTCTCTCCCTCGCCGCCATCCTTGGCATGATCGCAATTGCCATCATCGTCTTGACCTGGCGCTGGCCGATGGTGTGGGATGCACAGGTCTTTCACTACACCCACTTCCTGATTGACAACGGCTTTGCCCCCTATCGCGATATCCCCGACATCAACATGCCGGGCGTCTACGTACTCGAGGGCTGGGCGATGCAGCTCTTCGGAGGCAGCGATCTGGGATGGCGCGTATACGACTTCACCTTGCTCGCCATGCTCTGTGCGGCCATGATCGTCATCACTCTGCCATATGACTGGCTGGCGGGATTGTTTGCCGGCGTCATGTTTGCCCTGCTCCATGCCAACGACGGGCCCTGGAATTCCGCAGAACGCGACGAGATCATGACGGTGCTCATCGTGGTTGCGTATGCCTTTCTCTTTGAAGGCGTGCGGCGGCGCAAAGCCTGGCTGTTGCTTGCATTCGGCCTCAGCCTGGGAATGGCGGCCACCATCAAGCCCACAGCGGCGCCCCTGAGCATGGTTCTCCTCGGAATGGCGGCATGGAATCTCCGAAAAAAAGGCCAGCCCATTGCACCGTATCTCTCCTACAGCATCGCCGGAGGGGCACTTGCCGGTGCCACCTCACTGTTCTTCCTCCTTCGCCATCACGCCCTTCACGCCTTCTTCGATGTTGCCGAACGTGTCATTCCCTTTTATGCCGGCCTCGAGCACAGCGACCTGTGGACGATGCTCCGTTTCCTGCCCAAAAAAATGGAGCTGGTGATGTTGCCCTTTGCGCTCGCAGTCGCGTTCACGCAGAAGCAGTGGAAAAACTGGGAGCGTTATGCGCTCCTGCTCGGAATTGGGTTTGGTGCCTTCTCTTATCTCGCGCAAGGCAAAGGCTACGATTATCACCGATACCCATTCGCTGCCTTTCTGCTACTTTGGATGGCCTGCGAGTTGACGCTCTCGATGCGTGCTGCCGGATGGCGAAGATGGGTCGGCGTTGCAGGGCTCACTGCCGGAGTTGTGCTCACTCTGCCGCTCTACCTGTCGCACGTGGATCATTTCCGCGCGGACAACGACTTCATGTCGCTGCAAAACGACCTCGCATCCATGGGCGTGAGCCGACTCCAGCATCAGGTGCAATGCATGGACCTGGTCCAGGGATGCTACACCGCCCTCTACCACCTCAAGGTGGTTCAGAGCACCGGCATGATTGGAGACGCGCTATTCTTCGCCACCGAAAAATCTCCCGTGGTCGACTACTATCGAAACCAGTACTGGAAGGAACTCACCAGCAATCCACCCGCCGTGATTGTTCTCACCAACGAATGGTTTAGCCACCCATCGAGTTTCGACAAGATCAACCAATGGCCCAGCTTCGCCGCCTATCTCCGGGATAACTATCGCCTGGTGGTCGCAAGAAACTTCAGCCGGCAGACAGGTCGCGCCTATCGCACCCAGGAAATAGATCGCGCCTATCGTATCTATCTTCGCAACGGAGTTTCGCTTCCCCTGCCGCAGAACACCGGATAGAGAATGTGTAGGGTGCTTGATTGAAGTCTGGATCAAGCGCTCACTAACCGTTGCCCTATTTCCCAGTCGCAGCCCGTTTCATTCCCAGATACTTGTCATACCAGACAAACCATCGCTCATAACGGTCGCGGATAAAGCTCGGCCGCGTGAATCCATGAAACTGCCCCGGATACACAATCAATTCCGCCGGCACACCAACACTCTTCAGCGCCTGGTACATCTGCTCGCCGCCCACCAGCGTCACGTTGAAGTCCTTATCGCCGCCCATGAAAAGCGTTGGCGTCTTGATGCGCTCCACATGGAAAAACGGATACGAGAGCTTGATGTACGTCTCCGGATTCTTCCACGGCGGTCCCAGCTCGTTGTCGTATTGCAGGATGTACTCATCTACGCCGTACATGCCGAAGAGATTCGCTGTCCCCGCACCGCTCGATGCCGCCTTGAATCGTGTCGTGGATGCGATGAGATAGTCGGTCGAGATACCGCCGTAGCTCCATCCGCCCACCACCATGCGCTCCGGGTCGATCTTCCCCGTCGCTACCGCGGCATCCACCACAGCCAATAGATCGGCGACTTCCTTGTCGCCCCAATCATCGCTGATCGTCTCGCTGTACGCGCGTCCACGTCCCGCGCTTCCGCGATAGTTCACGTTCAGCACCGCAAAGCCGTGCGCCGCAAAGAGCTGCCGGTCCACCGTGAAGCGATGCTCGTCCTGCGCGGTCGGTCCGCCGTGGATGAACAGCAGCATCGGGGCCTTCGTCCCCGGTAGATAGCCAACCGGCATCGTCAGCAGCCCATGCACGTCTGTTCCATCCTTGCTCTTTGCGGCAATGTCGTCTGTCGTCGCCAGCGTGCGTTGCGCCAGCAGCGCATCATTGTGCGAGGTTAGCTTGTGCAGCGTCCCGCCATTCATGCTGTAAATCTCCGGATCAGCCGAGTCGGTTGACCACAACAGCGCCACATGGCCGCCCGATTGCGTCAATGCGCCCGCAACGCCCTGCTCGGCCGTCACTCGTTTCGGCGCGCCGCCCATCAGCGGCACCTCCTCCACATACACCACGCGGTCATCAGTGACCGTCGTCAGCAGCGACTTTCCATCCGCCGTGAACACTGGCGGCCCCACATTGTTGTCGACGGACATCGCCTTCAGTTCAGGCGGGCCGCCGCTCGCAGGCACCACCGCCAGCCGCGTGCTTCCATAAGCGGTGTAGCCTTTGGAGAGTCCCTGCCGATAGGCAATCAGCTTGCTGTCCGGGCTCCACGCCAGCGGTCCATGATCCTCGCCAGGAAAGGTCGTGAGCCTGCGCGGCGTCGATCCCGCCTTCGCATCTACAACAAAGACATCGTCGTTCGCGACGCGGTCCGGATCGGGCTGCGACTGGTTGCTCACGAAGGCGATCATCGTTCCATCCGGCGACCACTCCGCCTCGTGCTCCTCATACTTGCCCGGATCGGACGTGAGCTTGGTCAGCTTCTTCGTCGCGATCTCGAAGAGATACAACTGCGCATGCTTGTCGGTTAGGTAGCCTTCGATATCCTGCTTGAAGTGGTAGCGATCGATCACGATCGGCTTCGGCGGCTTGGGCTTCGCGTTCTTGTCGTCGCTCTCCGGCTCGTCCTTCTCGCGCAAGGTCAGCAGCAACTGCTTCGCATCCGGCGACCAGCGATAGTCGTTTAGGTCCTGCTTCACGTCCGTCGCCTGCCGCGCCTCGCCGCCGCGCCGATCCAGCACCCACACCTGCGAGCCCTTCGCCTTTCCCGGACGCGATGAGGTGAACGCAAGATACCGTCCGTCAGGGCTCCACTCGGGCGAACTCGCCGACTCTGTGCCGTAGGTCAACTGCAGATTGTTCGATCCATCCCAATCCACCATCCACAATTCGCTGACGTTCTTATCGTCCTCCGCATCGACGCGCGTGACGGTGTACACGATCTGTTTGCCGTCGGGCGACACCTTCGGATCGCCCACGCGCACCAGTTGGTTGAGATCATCGATCTTGAGACCAGGCTTTGGAGCCTGCGCGAAGAGAGAGAAGGACAGAAGAAAGACGAACGCAGTGCAAACAGGGCGTCGGAGCATGCCCCGGAGTGTAGCAGGCGGCTCGCAAGCCGCTGTCGAAGAGCCTATTTCATCGAAGGATGTCGTGCGTCCGGGCCGGTGCGCCCCAGCCTGCGCAACTCATCGCTCAGCACAATCGCCTCTGCCAGCTCACGCATGGAGCGCCGCTTCTGCCGGCTCTGCTTGCGCAGCGCGGCATACGCGCTCTCTTCATCGATCTTCAGATCGCGCTGCAGAATGCCCTTCGCGCGGTCTACCACCTTGCGCGTCTCCAGCCGGTCGCTCAGTTCTTCGCGCTCCATCTCCAGGCGCGCCATCTCGATCTCCGCGCCAACCAGAAATCCGATGGTCGAAAGCAGCTGTATCTCGCGCTGCGTGTGTTCGTGCGGCTTCTTGTGCTGCACATTGATGACGCCCACCAGCTTGCCCCGGCTCAACAGCGGCACCGAGAGAAACGCCTCGAAGCGGTCTTCTGGAAGATCCTTGAATGCTTTGAAGCGTGTATCCCCCGCGGCATTTTTTGCAATCGCCACTGGCTCGCGATTCTCCGCCACCCAGCCGGTGATGCCCTGTCCCAGCTTCAAGTCCAGATTGTCGAGCAGCTCTGCGTGTGGAATTTTCGACGCCCGCAGCACCAGTTTTTCATCCTGCAGCACAAAGATCAGGCACGCATCGCAACGCACAATCGATGTGGCAAATTCCACCACGCGATTCAGCACATCATGCAGCGGATCGGCCGCGGCAATCCGGCTCCCAAGTTCGTGCAGGAATTCAAGATGCGGATCTTCTGCGTGCTGCCAGTTGGATGCGTCCATGTCTCTACGTCTCCTGTCGCAGGCCGCTCCACCTGCGGTGCAGCGCGCCAGTGCTGTGTGAATGGGAAGACGGGAAGAAAGTGTCTACACGCGGAGGCAGCCTTCTTTTCCGGTTGCGTTCGGGATAGCTTAACCGTACAGTAAGGAATCCCAACCGTTTCAGCAAGCAGTATGCAGAAACAAAGGCCTCGCTCCCAGTAGCAGCAGGCCTTGGGCAGCAGTCCCTTCCACGTCGAAGTCCTCAAGCGAAATTTTCTTCCAGGCGAAGAACGGTCAACTCATTCGGCTTATGCCCCAACGTTGGGCAGGTCATTGTCGTGATTCGTATCCCTTTGGAGGTTAGTTATGCTGTGGCGTCGTGGTACCTTCCTTGTTCCCATGGGACAGGCAGCCCTCGTGCTTGCTGTCCTCTCCGGCACTCTCGCAGGCGCGCAGACCTTTCGCGGCGCCATCAATGGCACCGTTACAGATCCGGCGGGTGCGGCGATTCCCGGTGCTCACGTGCAAATTACCGATGATGCAACGGGCGTCGTTCGTCAGACCGTCTCCGCTGCCGGCGGCGACTTCAACTTTCCCGATCTTCCGCTCGGCTCTTACACCGTCACCACTACTACGCAGGGCTTCGACACACTCAAGATCACCAAAGTCAGTGTCTCGGCCGGCGCCATCCACACCGTGCCCGTGAAGCTCACTGTCGCGCAGCAGGCCACCACCATTGAGGTCAGCGGCTCCAGCCTCGCGCTCGATACGACCACGCCGGTGCAGACCACCACCATCCCCAGCAAGACCGTGCAGGACATTCCCCTCAACGGCCGGGACTTCACCCAGATGATCGGTCTCGCGCCGGGCTTCGCTGGCTACTCCGCCGGCGGCTTCGGTTCGGTCAACGGCACGCGCGCCAACCAGGTCAACTGGCAGATCGACGGCTCGGACAACAACGACCTCTGGCACAACATCCCCGCAGTCAACCAGGGCGGCGTGGAAAATATCGCAGGCGTCACCTACCCCATCGATTCCGTCGAGGAGTTCTCGCTCCAGACCCAGTCCTCGCCCGAGACCGGCCGCAATCCTGGCGGCACCGTCAATCTCGTCACCAAATCAGGCACGAATACGATCCACGGCACCGCCTATTACTACAACCGGAACGAGGCGCTCGCTATCGTCTCGCCCTTCCAGACCGGCAATCCGCCGCTGCGCAACGAGCAGTGGGGCGCCAGCGCCGGAGGCCCGTTCTGGAAGGACCATACCTTCTGGTTCGCTAATTTCGAAAAGCAGAAGTTCCGTATCGCTACCGGCAATCAGGGAACCGAGCCATCGACTGCCTACCAGGCCCAGGCGCTCGCCTTGCTGCAGCAGTATGGGGTGGGGGTGAACTCCGCCACCAGCGCGCTGCTCACCACGCTCTGGCCGGGCGATGCGCTCACCGGCCCCGCGCAGAGCAACAACTTCAGCGGCTCGGCGCCGGAAACCGGCTACAGCTACAACGGCGTCATCAAGCTCGACCACAACTTCAGTGACCGGCAGTCGATCTCCGCGCGCGCCTTTCTCGGCCAGGGCAATCAGATCGCGCCCGTCTGCGGAACCTGCGTCATTCCCTACTACTTCGAAGTTGCGCCCATCCACGTCTACAACTACTCGCTTGTCCATAACTGGACCATCTCGCCGCGTATCACCAACCAGGTCACCGTCGGCGTCAACTACTTCAATCAGATATTCAGTGATCAGCAGACGGGCTTCAATGTCGACTCGCTCGGCTTCGTCACCAACTCGCCTTACTCGCAGTCGCCGAACATCAACATCAGTGGCTTCGAGGTCATCGGCCAGACCCCGCCGGAAGGCCGCAATGACATCACCGGCCACATCGATGAGGCGCTCTCCTGGAGCCTCGGCAGGCATCAGGTGCGCTTCGGCGGCGAATTCCGCCAGGCGCAGATCGATGAGTTTTATCAGCGTCACTCTACCGGCACCTTCAAATTCACCGGAGCGCAGGGTCCCTGGTGCACGCAGGGCAATGACTGCAGCGGGAACACCGAAGCCCTCGCCGATTTCCTCGGCGGCTACCTCGCCACCGCCTCCATCGCCCGCGGCAATGCGGAGCGCCAGGTCTTCATCAACACCTTCGATCTCTTTGCTCAGGATAGTTGGCAGCTCACTCCATCCCTCAACATCAACTACGGCCTGCGCTACGACTACGTGCAGCCGATGACCTCGAACTATCAAAACCTCTCGGTCTTCCGTCCCGAGCTAACCGCCAGCGATGGCCTCGCCTTCCAGGGCAATCAGATCGGCCAGGTGTATCCGAGCGACTGGGCAAACATCAGCCCGCGCATCGGCTTCAGCTACGCGCCCGCAATTTGGAAGGGGACTGTCCTGCGTGGCGGCTTCGGCATGTTCTTTGACACTCCGAACGCCAATCCCTTCCTCGATAATCGGCCCTCCAACAATGCGCCCAACGGACTAGAAGGAAACCCTGGCGGCCCTGATCCGGTCTTCACCGTTGCCGCGACTCCCACGGCGGGTGTCGTCTCCGTCATCCCCGGACAGCCCATCCTGCCCAGCGGCACGGTCACCTGCAATCCTGGGAATCCCTGCGGCGTCTTCTCCGTCGATCGCAACTTCCGCACACCCTACAACTTCAACTACAACCTGCAACTGGAGCAATCGCTCGGCGCCAAGGCGCTCTTCCAGGTCGGCTACGTCGGCAGCCAGGGCCGCCGCCTGCTGAGCCTGCTCAACATCAATCAGCCATTCCTCGGCGGTCCAACCACGGATGTCCTCTTCGGTGGAACGACATATACCAGCGTTCTCGATCGTCCCTACATCTCCTCCTATCCCCAGTACGGCGACATCAACCAGATCGAAAGCATCGGCACCTCCAACTACAACGCCCTGCAGGCGGTCTTCAGCGTGCGCAGCATGCACGGGGTTACCACGCAGTTCAGCTATACCTGGAGCCACAACCTGGACGAGGTAACCCAATACCGTGGCCAGTTGCCACAGGACAGCACCAACTTCAAAGGCGACTACGGCGCCAGCGACTTCGATACTCGCAACACCTTCGTCGGCTTCGTCAACTACACCGTTCCTAACTTCCGCGGCCCGTCGCTGGTGACGCATGGCTGGCAACTGAACTCCGTCATTACGCTGAAGGGCGGCCAGCCCATCAATCTCTTCACCGGGTCGGATACTTCCGGCACCAACGAATTCACGCAGCGTCCCGACCAGGTAGGGAGTCCATTCGCAGGCATCAGCCACAAGGTTCAGAACGTCGATGGCTCGCGCTTTGTCCAGTGGTTCAATCCCGCGTCGTTCGCCGATCCGGCGGCCGGCACGTGGGGCAACTTTCAGCGCAACAGCTTCTACGGTCCCGGATTTGCCGACGCCGATCTCTCCATCTTTAAGAACACCCCCATCACGGAGCGCGTAAACACCCAGTTCCGCGTCGAGATGTTCAACGTCACCAATCGCCTCAACCTTGCCAGTCCTGGACCTCAGCAGCTAGGCAACGCGTACACGGATTCCAGCAGCTTCGGCCAGATCGGCTCTACCATCGGCGCGGGCAATTACGCGCCAGGAATCGGCCCCGGAGAACCCTTCAACACACAACTCGCGTTGAAGATCATCTTCTAGGGGCGCACCGTGTTGTCTCCCCGCGGCACGGCTGCGTCTCCCCGAGTGGTCGTGTCGCATTCTTTTGTGTTTCAACGACGCTTTGTTTCGGCTCTAATAGGGCTCCCAGCAAAGGATTGTGTATGGCACTCACCCGGCGTCAATTTATTCTTCGCGTAGGCCAGGTAGGCGGCTACAGCGCCGCCTTCACCATGATGCAGACACTTGGTCTGCTGCCCATCGCTCGAACGGAAGCCCAACCCGTCCGCGGTGTCTCCGGCCATGGCACCCGCATCGTCATCCTCGGCGGAGGCATCGCCGGCCTGGTATCGGCATACGAAATGACCAAGCTCGGCTATACCTGCACCGTGCTCGAAGCGCGCGACCGCGTTGGCGGCCGCAATTGGACCATCCGTCGCGGCAGCCGCGTCCGCTTCACCGACGGCACAGAGCAGACCTGCGCCTTCGACGAGGGCCTCTACTTCAACGCAGGGCCTGCGCGCCTGCCCTCCATCCACACCCACATGCTCAACTATTGCCACGAGCTGGGCGTGCCGCTCGAAGTCGAGATCAACACCACGCGCTCGTCGCTTCTTCAGGCCGACGACTTCAACGGTGGCAAGCCTGTCGAGCAGCGCCAGATGGTCAACGATACCCGTGGTCACGTCTCCGAGCTGCTCTCGAAATGCATCCGCCAAGGCGCGCTCGATCAGGAGCTCAGCGCCGAAGACAAGGAGCGCATGCTCAAATTCCTCACCGAATATGGCGATCTCAAACCCGACGGCAGCTTCACCGGCACAGAACGATCCGGCTACAAGATCGAGCCCGGCGCCGGTCCGCAGGTTGGCGTGCCGCGCGATCCGCTGCCCATGCACGCGCTGCTCGATGCCGATCTCTGGAACGGTCTTCTCACCGAAGACATCATCGACTGGCAGGCGACCATGTTCCAGCCCGTCGGCGGCATGGACAAAATTCCGCGTGCCTTCGAAAACAAGCTCGGCCGTGTCGTGCGCTACAACGCGCAGGTCATGCGCATCCGCCAATCCTCCAGCGGCGTGCGCGTCTCGTATAAGGACAGCGCCAGCGGCCACATCGAAACCGTCGATGCCGATTACTGCATCTGTGCCATGCCGCTCACCACGCTCAAGAATGTGGACGCCGACTTCTCACCGGAGGTGCAAGATGTCCTTCAGGATGTCACCTACGACTCCGCCTACAAGATCGCCTGGCAGTCGCGCCGCTTCTGGGAGCAGGACGACAACATCTACGGCGGCCTCTCGTTCCTGCGTCAGACCGTCGATGTCGTCTGGTATCCGAGCTACGGCCTCTTCTCGCCGCGCGGCACCATCATCAGCGGCTACAGCATCGAGAACGGCACGCCCTTCGGCCAACTCCCCAACATCGACGCCAAGCTCGACGCCTCGCGTCAGTCGGTCGAGAAGCTCTTCCCTGGCCGTGGCAAGGAGCTCCACGATCCCATCTACGTAAGCTGGGGTCAGATCCCCTTCAATCTCGGCTCCTGGATTAGTGCCCCAAGGGCCGGCGGCCCACGCAAGCGTGGCGGCTTCGGCCAGCAGGACCCACGCGATTATGCCGTCATCACTCGCCCCGATCGCCGCGTCTACTTCGCCGGCGACCACACCAGCCACATCGTTGGCTGGCAGGAGGGCGCCGCATTCTCCGCCATCCGCGCCGTCAACATGATTGGAGAAAAGGTTCAATCAGGAGGATCCATTGCATAGAGCATTTTCGGTAATACTATGTCCTCTGGAGCGTCCCTTGGCGTGGCTTTTCCGTAAAGAAAAGCCACAAGAGCGTCCGTTGGACGGTCTACACCAATACCGAAAATGGCGTAGCTTCCGTACTGCTGTTGCTCTTGCCGTACTCGCCGTTCCCACGCTTGCCGTGCAGGCGCAAACTCCCACCCGCATTCCGCTCCCCAACAACTCGCCTTTTCCCATCTCGCAAGGCGTATGGGTCGGCAACACGCTGTATCTCAGCGGCACGCTCGATCCCGATTTCAAGAAAACTCCGGGCAAAGACACCAAAGCGCAGACCGTCGGTGCGCTCGAAGCCATCCAGCAGACACTCGCTGCGCAGAAGCTCACATTGGGCGATGTAGTGATGATGCACGTCTATCTCGCCGCCGATCCCGCTACCGGCAAGATGGACTTCGCCGGCTTCATGGGCGGCTACACACAGTTCTTCGGCACCAAAGACCAGCCCAACAAACCAGCACGCTCCGCAATGCAGGTAGCGGCGCTCGCCGCCCCCGGAGCGCTGGTGGAGATAGAAGTCATCGCCGTCAAGCCGTAGAAGGATACGCGGAATCTTTGTCATCCCGACCGGAGCGAAGTGGAGTGGAGGGATCAGTTTTTCAATCCGCTGCGTGGGTGCGAACTCGTATTACAAAACTGGCCGGCGTCACTGCTGCTGTTGCTGCATCTGCTGAATCTGCAGCAGGGGCGAGGCTAGCGGCAGCGGCTCATGCGCGCGCTCCACCACAATCGACCAGTCCTCCGGCACCGGCATCGTCTCATCGAACGGGGGCGCCGTCTCGGACGACTCCACATGCACCGCCACGCTCAGCTCGCTTTCCGTCCTGCCCCGGTACATGCCGTGGGTCGGCGGCACATCGGCATAGTCGCGCCCCAGCGCCGTGCGAATGTGGCGATCGTTCGCCACCAGATCATTCGTTGGATCGAATCCCACCCATCCCAGCCGCGGCAGAAACGCCTCCACCCATGCATGGGTGGCGCTCGGCGCATTCCGCTCATCGCTGCCAATCTCCGGCTCGTCACCGTGGCACAGATAGCCGCTGACATAGCGGCAGGGAATGCCCACCATCCGCGCGAGCGCAATCATGATGTGCGCAAAGTCCTGGCACACGCCGCGCTGCGCTGCCAGCGCAACGTCGATCGGCGAATCCACCTTCGTGCTGCGCGGCAGATAGTCGAAATTGTTATAAACATTCCGGCTGATCTCGTGCAGCATCGACAGCGGATCGTCGCGCCGCACAATCTTCCACTCCGCTGCCAGCGTGCGCAGCGCCGTCGTCGGCTCGGCAAAGGTGCTGGGCAGCAGCATCTCCCAGAAATCCCCCTGCGCCAGCAATGCATCCAGCTCCTGCCATGCAGCAGGCGAGAGCCGGTTCGGCACCGCCCCCAGCGGCTGCTGCTCCACCAGCGCGTGCGCCACGATCACCAGTTGCCGGTGATCGCCGGGAATATCGAAGTGGTGCACCTGATTCGCCAAATGATCGCGATACGAAAAGACGCGGCAACGCGGGCTCACCGAAAGCGAGAAGGTAAGGCAGCGCTGGTTTCCATCCCCGCGCGGCTGCATCCGAATCTCCATCGCGCTCTCGCACACAGGATGTGCATAATCAAAGCGCGTCAGATGCTGGATCGAGTAGTACCTCATCTCATCTCTCCTCTCCTCTTAACTCATCGCCAGCGCAGTCTGAATCGAATACTGGATATACAGCCGGAAGACCCGCTCATGTACCTGCCGGCACTGCTGCAGAATATTCGACAAGTACGCGCCCACATCCTGCGACAGCACGTCCTCAATATCGACGAAACTCAGCGAAGCCTGTAGCCGCCCGGAGACGCGCACCAGCTCGTCGGCCACATGCAAACCGCTCTTCGCCCCAATCGCCATCAGCGCGCTGCGCAGGCAGTCCACCGAATAGCGCACCGAATGCGGAAAGTCTGGATTCAGCAGCAGGAATTCCGTGATCTGTTCCGGCGTAAAGTCCGCGGTATACGCGTTGCAGTACGCTTCAAAGGCGCTGCAGCAGCGAAGCATGCCCGCGCCTTCCAAAAATTCGTAACCAGCAGAAGAACCATTTGGCAGCTCGATGCTCTCGCGGTGGTACACATCCAGTAGCCGCGTCGTAGCCGCCGCGCGTTCGATATAGCGCCCCAACTGAATGAACTGCCAGCCCTCCCCGTGGCTCATCGTCGAGTCCGTCACCCCCTGGAACTGGTGCAGGTCGTACACCACCGTCGGCAGAAAACTGGTCAGCCCGTTGTAAGAATTCACCTCGCGCTGCGCCGCGGTCATGCTGTGATACAGCCGGTTCAACTGCTGCCACTGTTCCGAGCTCAGCTCATCGCGCACCTGCCGCGCATTCTCCCGCGCCGAAGCGATGCAGTTCACAATCGCCGCATGGCTGCGCGTGCTGAAGGTCAGGTCATGCGTCAGTTGATAAAAATCGCCGCGCCATTCGATCTCCGCCGGATATCCCAAGCAAGCCAGCACTCGCCGCCATCGCCGCTCCAGGCCCAGGTTCGCTGTCGTGCTCGCCTCATCCAGCATCAGGCTCATGTTCACGTCGATCAGCCGTACCGTATGCTCCGCCCGCTCCAGGTAGCGGCTCATCCAGTACAGCGAATCGGCAACGCGTGAAAGCATCTAAGTCCTCATTCTTGTGTAACGACCGTTGATCCATCTCACTACCCTGTCATCCTGAACGTAACCGGAGGTGGAGTGAAGGACCTGCTGTACCTATCGTTCAATATCGGCGCGAAGTGCCGCTCAACCAAAGCCCCCCAGCGAATCTCTTGCTCATCAATTTAATCGTTCACAACCCATGTATCCTTGCTGCCGCCGCCCTGCGATGAGTTCACCACCAGCGAGCCTTCCTTCAGCGCTACGCGCGTCAAACCGCCCGGCACTACCGTTGCCTTGTCGCCGAACAAAATGTACGGTCGCAAATCCACATGCCGCGCCTGGATGCCGCCCGCCATCAAGCACGGCGCGCGCGAGAAATCCAGCGTTGGCTGCGCAATATAATTGCGCGGATCGGCTTCGATGTGCCGCCGAAACTCCTCGCGCTGTGCCGCCGTGCTTTGCGGCCCGATCAGCATCCCGTAGCCCCCCGATTCGCCGACTGCCTTCACCACCAGTTTGTCCAGGTTCTCGAGCGTGTGCTGTCGGTGCACCGGGTTCGTCATCAAAAACGTCTCGACATTGTTCAGCAGCGGCTCCTCATCCATGTAGTAGCGGATAATCTCCGGAACATACGCATAGATCGCCTTGTCGTCCGCCAGTCCGGTGCCAAATGCATTCGCCAGAGTTACATTTCCGGCGCGATACGCATTGAACAATCCCGCCGCGCCCAGCATCGAATCCGCGCGAAACGCCAGCGGATCGATGAAGTCGTCATCCACACGCCGATAGATCACATCCACGCGTTTCAGCCCCGCGGTGGTACGCATATACACCACGTTGTCGTGGATCACCAGGTCACGCCCTTCCACCAGTTCGATACCCATCTGACGTGCGAGATAGGTGTGCTCGAAATATGCAGAGTTGAAGATGCCCGGCGTCAGCACTACGATCGTCGGCTCGGGCCGTCCCTCCGGCGCGAGCGAGCGCAAAGTCGCCAGCAGCGCCTGCGAGTAATGCTCGATGGGGCGAACATCGTAGGCGCGGAAGAGCTGCGGAAAGATGCGCTTCATCACACGCCGGCTGGTCAGCATGTAGCTCACGCCGCTCGGCACGCGCAGGTTGTCTTCCAGTACCACGAACTCACCGGAGCTCACTCGTAGCAGATCCGTGCCGCTCACCGCGATATAGATATTGCGCGGCACCTGCAGCCCACGCATCTCGCGCCGGAAGTGCCGGCATGTATACACCACCTCGCGCGGCACCTTGCCATCGGCCAGGATGCGTCCGTCGTTGTAGACATCGTGCAGAAACAGATTCAGCGCGGTGATGCGCTGCACCAGCCCGCGCTCAATATGCATCCACTCCGCATTGCTGATCACGCGCGGCAGCACATCATAAGGGAACACGCGCTCCGTGCCTTGCTCCTCGCCGTACACCGTAAAGGTGATGCCTTGCGTCAGGAACGAAAGGTCCGCCGCCTTCTTGCAGCGCTCAATCTCCTCCTCCGGCATGCGGGCAAACATCTCCAGCAGCCGCCGGTAGTGCGGCCGCGTCTCGCCCTCTGCCGAAAACATCTCGTCGTACGCGCCATCCAGCACATACTTGCGCAGCATGGAATTGCGAAACTGCTCGGCATCGCTGAACAGCCGGCTCTGCCCGCTTTCCGTATCGACACTCACGCCGGTGTCTCCTCGGTGCGCGCTTCTTTGGTTTCAAAAACCTGATCGCTGATCACCAGAAACTTCTTCAGGTTCGCCGAGCCGAACGCCGTCGTCAGCGCCACATCCGACGCATCGCGCCCCGTCGCCATTAGCACGCGTCCAATCCGCGGATGGTTATGCCGCGCATCCAGCGTCCACCAGCGGTCGCCGAGCCACACCTCGAACCACGCGCTGAAGTCCATCGGCGTTGGCGCGGCCGGCACGCCGATATCGCCGAGATACCCCGTCGCGTAGCGCGCCGGAATATTCATCGCGCGGCAGAACGTGATCGCTAGATGCTGGAAATCGCGGCACACGCCCCGCCGTTCCGTATAAACATCCAGCGCCGTCTTGGTCGATCGCGCGTACTGGTATCCGAACTCGACCTTCCAGTTCACCCATCCGCAGATCGCCTGCACCCGAGGCCACCCCGGCTCGATGCCGCCAAAGAGGTCATGCGCCGCCGGAGATAGCAGGTCCACCTCGCAGTACCGGCTCGCCAGCAGGAACTGCAGCGTCTCCGTCGGCAGTTCCGCCACCGGAAGCTCCGCCGCATCTGTTCCCACGGCATCCGGCTCGCCGCTGTCCTTTATCAATGTTGTCCCGTGCAGTTGCAGCTCACCCGCAGGAGCAACCAGTCGCGTGCACCGATTGCCAAAGCTGTCGACGTACTCGTCCTTGGTCACGCCCGCGTTGGTCACCAGCTCATCCGGCTCCAGCAGGTCCGGCACGCGCGACGGATGCACGTGCAGCATCGCCACCATGGCCAGCTCGTGCGGCGTCTCAAACGCGATCTCGTATCCCAGGCGAATCTTCATCGGCGAAGCTGTTTCCTTCCATCCAGAAGCCAGGAGTTCAGCTCGCTTCGAGCGACGCGGGTCGGAGCGGGTCTTGCGCAGTCGTACAGAAGACCAGAGAGCGCGAAGTCTCTGGGAAAAGTAGGATGCCACGAACGCTGGCTTCAGTGCCCGCTTTTCTCCTTTTCCCCACCTCCGGGTAGCATTTCTCGCCCGCCTGGGAGAGGATGGAGCCCATGACCTACTGCCTCGGCATCATGACCCGGGAGGGGCTCGTCATGGCCTCGGACTCCCGCACCAACGCGGGCTATGACCAGGTCAACGTCTGCCGCAAGATGCATACTTTCGTCCTCCCCGGCGAGCGCGCCTTCGTCCTGCTCACCAGCGGCAGCCTTTCGCTCACCCAGTCCACCATCACGCTCATGCAGGACGACTTCCAGCAGGGCAGGGGACTCGCCCAGGCCGAGTCGATGTACGCTGCCGCGCGCACCGTCGGCGATGCCGTCCGCCGCGTCTCCGATCTCGATCGCGCCGCGCTCGAGCGCGACGACTACAACTTCAACATTCATCTGCTGCTCGGCGGCCAGGTCAAAGGCTCGCCGCCCGCGCTCTATTGCATCTACCCCCAGGGCAACCCGCTCAGCGCCACCCAGGATTCGCCCTATCTCCAGATCGGCGAAGCGAAGTACGGCCGCCCCATCCTCGATCGTGGCATCGTCTACGACGAGACGCCGCTCGACGTCGCCGCGCTCTACGCCATGCTCTCCTTCGATGCCACCATCCGCTCGAATGTCACCGTAGGGCCGCCGCTCGAGCTGCTCGTGTATCGCGACGGTGCACTCGATTTCACCGAGTACCGCCGCTTCCCCGCCGACGATCCCGAGCTCCTCGAGCTGCACGCCCGTTGGGAAACCACGCTGCGCCGCGCCGTGGAAGATCTGCCCCGCCTGCACTACACCGACCGCCCCGCACCAGTGCAGCAACCCCTCATGGAAACGGCTGCTCGCCCTTAAGACACCGCGTCTGGAACGTATTGCCGAAAGTCCAGGCCGCAAAAGAAGAATTGACGGCGTCCGCACGCCGGTCAAAAATGTCTCGTACTCTCCGGTCGAGACCATGGGCAATCGCGGCAGTCGAACACCTCCAGCGCTGCTTGCGCTACCTCTGGCGGTCCTCTCTATTTTTCTCGCTGGCTGCGGCTCAGGCGGGCCTACTGCCCCTCCCGGCTCGCCTCTGATCATCGTCACCCAACCCGCCAGCCAGACGGTGCCCCTGAACCAGCCGGCTACATTCACCGTGCAGGCCGCCGGCGGGATCGCTCCATACCAATATCAGTGGACGAAGGATGGTGCGCCGATCGGCGGAGCCATCAGCGATTCCTACGTGACGCCCGCCGTTGCCTTGAGTGACAACAACGAGACCTTCGTTGTCACGGTGACGGACAACAACGGCAAAGTGACCAGCAATCCCGCCACGCTCACCATCGGACCGCGTTCGCCAAATCCGCTGGATCTCCGCTTTCAGCAGGTTGCCGCGCCCTCGACGATCAATGGTTACGGCGCTGCGACCAGGGAAAGCACAATCGTAGATCGCTCAGGATTCGGCATTGATCCCGGCCTCGGCACTCCACTCCCACTCGGCCCTGTCACCTGTGCAAAAGACACCAGTTGGACGCTTGCTGGGTGCTCATGGGAGGTGAGCGTCTTCCAACTGCCGAGCGGGCCTGACGTCTCGACCAATTACGTGGGCGACGATCTCAGTTATTTCACTGACGACCTCGCCAGCAGCTCAAGCCTCATGCCTATAACCGAGCTGAACGCTGTTGTCACGTCATTGCACATCGCGTCGGTCGCTAATTTCTTCGGCATCGCTTACATGACCACCAAGGAAACTACCGGCTTCCAGATGGAACAGCACACCATCCCCTTCGCGTCTCTCCAGGATGCCGCGACAGAAGAGGGTGCGCAGAGTCGCGTGATTACCGCTGTCACCTATAACGCTGGGCAGATTGAGTACTTCTCCTACGGCTGGGATGCAGATACAGCCACCGTGTACGAGACAAAGGTATCTGCCGCAACGTTTGATACGGTTCCATCAGAAGCCGCAAACCTGGCCGCGCAGGGCTACATCATCACCGCCTTCGGCGGAAATCCAGATGATGGATTTGTACTCATCGGCACTCGTGTGAAAGGTGATTCCTTGCCGCGCCCGCTTCGCTCCGTGCCGGGAGGACAGCAGGATACACAGCTCTGGCAACCCGGTTACGCAATCGTCGCGGTCCTGCAAGACGCAAACTACAACCTGACCTATATTGGCGAACGATGACCCCTCGTGTCGGCGCCTATAGAAACGGCTGCTCGCCCTTAAGCCACCGCGTCTCGAACGTATTGCCGGTCTTGCGATAGGTCTGCTCGATCAGGTCCTTCACTTCCAGCGACTCGCCCAAGGTCAGCGCCAGCAGCGAAGGTCCCGCGCCGCTCAGGCACACGCCCAGCAGCTTCGGATGCTCCAGTTCCAGCATCGCGGCAAGCCCGGGCACAATGTCTTTGCGATATGGCTGATGCAGCTTGTCCAGCATCGCCTCGCGGAGACTCTGCGGATGCTCGCTCTCGAGCGCACACAAGAGCAGTGCCACACGCTGCATGTTGCTCACTGCATCGCGAAACGGCACCTGCGCCGGCAGCACCTCCCGCGCCTGCGTTGTCGTCAGCGCGTAATCCGGTGTCAGCACCAGCAGCCGTATCGCGGTCGGCCACGGCAAACTCACGGCGGTCACGCCGCCATCATCGGTCTGGCAGCTCACCGTCAATCCACCCAGCAGCGCCGCCGCCACATTGTCCGCATGTCCCTCCAACGCCGCCGCCACAGCGAGCAGCGGAATCGGCCCCAGCGAAACCCCGCTCACCACTTCAAACAACCGCAACCCGGCCACCGTCGCCGCCGCGCTCGACCCCAACCCCGACCGCGGCGGAATCTGGCTCCGCACCTCCACGTGAACCGACGGCAGCGGCCGCGCGTACTCCTCGCGCAGTTGCGCATACGCTGCATGGATCAGGTTCTCGCCCATCGGCTCGCAGCCCACAAACTCAAACGTGACCTCGTCCAGCCCCTCGCGCCGCTCCACCAGCAGACTCAGATACAGGTTCACCGCGACCGCAAGCGTGTCGAAGCCAGGCCCCAGGTTCGCAATCGATCCCGGCACGTGGATCTCAGCCGGCTCTACGCCAAGCGGCATCGTGTCGATAGGCAGCGTCTCGTCAGGCATCGTCCTAGTGTCCCATCTTCGCGTGACTCAGCATGAAAGCGGACTCGATATAAAAGTTGTCATCCCGACCGGAGCGAGGCGCAGCGGAGGGATCTGCTTTTCCTATTCCTACGGTCGTGTTGCAATCAGATCAGTGCCCCTCTTGCTGGCCTTGGCTCCCCGCCCCATGCTGTTCGAGAATGTAAGAAGTGTCCTTCAGCCCATGACCTGTCAGCATCGCAACCACCTCGGCATCGCGCTCCACCACACCGGATTCCCGCAGCTTCTTTAATCCCGCGAGCGTTGTCGCCGACGCCGGCTCGCATCCAATGCCATCGCGGCCAATCGCCGCCTTCGCCTCGCCTATCTCCTCATCTGTCACGTCGATCACTGAGCCGCCCGTTGCTTCCACGCCATGCAGCGCCTTCCGCCACGAGCGCGGATTGCCAATGCGGATAGCCGTCGCTCGCGTCTCCGGATCGAGCGGCTTCAGCACCGCGTCAGGATTTTTCGTGCGCTCGCACCACAAACGGGCAAACGGATTCGCGCCCGCCGCCTGCACCACAATCAGCTTCGGCGCTCGCTCGATGAGTCCCCATCGCAGCAACTCATCGAATGCCTTGCCGAACGAGGCGCTGTTGCCCAGGTTGCCGCCGGGCACCACAAGATACTCCGGCGGCCGCCAGCCGCGCTCCTCCATCACCTCATACATGCACGTCTTCTGCCCCTCGATGCGGAACGGGTTCACCGAGTTCAGGAAGTACACCTCCTCCGGCGGCAGCGCCAGCAGTGTGTTCAGCGCATCGTCAAAGCTGCCATTCACCTCCACAATCTCCGCGCCGAAGTCCAGCGCCTGCGCCAGCTTGTTCATTGACACCTGCCCCGCCGGCAGATACACGCGCCCGATCACGCCAGCACGCGCCGCGTAGGCAGCCAGCGAAGCCGCCGTGTTCCCCGTCGAAGCACACGCCACCACCTTCGCGCCCAGATACCGCGCCTCGGTCATGCCCGTCGTCATGCCCAGGTCTTTGAAGCAGCCCGTCGGGTTCCATCCCAGATGCTTGAAATGCAAATGCGTCACGCCGGCGAACTCCGCCGCACGCTGCGCTCGCACCATCGGCACATTGCCCTCGCGCAAGGTCACCACATGCTCGGCTCCGTATTGCGGCAGCGCCTCGCGAAATCGCCACACGCCGCTCGCATCCACAGCCGCAAACGACCGCCGCCGTTCCAACCAGAGCTGTTTCAGGGCAGTCGCATCGTCCTTTGGCCGATCGACCACCACCTCCAGCAGCTCGCCGCACCTCGGACAGGCCATCAGCGGTGTATGCAGATCAAACGTTGCCCCGCATGCGGAACCAATGCAGTGCAGGTGCGTCACGCGCGCTTCCTCAGGATCGGCAGGCACAACGGCGGCTGCGCCAGAAAATGCAGTTTCGAGATCTCCGCCATCGCCGCATCCAGCGCTTGCTGGCTCGACGGCTCGAGCGTAATCGCAAACGGCAGCGCTTCCCGCGACTGCCCCGGCAACTGCAGCACCGCATCTACATTGATCGCATACGTCGCCAGCACCTGCGAGATCGCCGCCAGAATCCCTGGCCGGTCGCGCACCAGGTAGCGCGTGTAATGCGGCATCACGAACTGATTCGAAGCCACCATCTTCTTGAGCGTCGGGCTCATCGACTCGGCAGAAGTTGTCCCCAGCCGTGCCAGTGCCACCAGATCGCTCATCACCGCCACCGCCGTCGGCCCGCCGCCCGCGCCATTGCCGGAGAACGTCGTCTCGCCGCCGTAGCGTCCCGTGCTCACTACAATGTTCTGCGCTCCCACCACGCGCGCATGGGGGAGCGCGCGCTCCACCAGCATCGGCTGCACCGCGATGTGCAGCCCGTCGTCCTTCACCTCAGCATGCGAGATCTGCCGGATGGTGCAGCCCAGCTCTGCCGCATAGTGCAGGTCCACCGCCGTAATCGGCCGGATCGAGCGGCACAGCACCGTCTCCAGATCGACATCCGCCCCCAGCGCCACGCGGCTCAGGATGGTGATCTTCGCCCGCGCATCATAGCCATCCACATCGGCGCTCGGATCGGCCTCGGCAAAGCCTGCCCGCTGTGCCTCGACGAGCGCATCGGCAAACGAGAGCCCCGCCTGCTCCATCCGCGTCAGGATGTAGTTGCACGTCCCGTTCAGGATGCCGCTCACGCCGACCAGTTCATCGCCCGCGAGCCCCTCCTGCAACCCCGAAAGCACCGGCACACCACCCGCAACCGACGCGCCATACGCCAGATGCTGCCGATGCCGGCACGCCAGCTCGCTTAGCTCCACGCCCTCCGCTGCAATCAACGCCTTGTTTGCCGTGACTACGGATTTGCCGCTCGCCAGCGCCCGCCGCACCCACGTTCCTGCTGGGTCGAGCCCGCCCACCAACTCCACCAGCACATCGATATCCGAGTCCAGCACCTCGTCGATCTTGTCCGTCCAGCGCACAGAATCCGGCATCCACTCCACGCGCTTCTTCGCAATGCGCCGGTTTAGGATGTAAGCCAGCTCAAACGGCGAGGCAGCACTCTGCTCAATCAGGATGCGCGCCACCGCCGACCCCACCGTGCCAAAGCCGGCGATCGCCACGCGCAACCGCCGGCTCCCGTCCCTGCCTGCCTTCGCCTGCCCCATCGCTCCCATCTCCGTCTGCCTATCACAGAAACGAGCAGAGGCGAGTTTACCCTCGCCTCTTGGCCCAGTGTCTTGACTTTGTTGTATCAGGGACGGCGCGGCAGACCAACCCGCGCCGGCTCCGAGAGAAGAAGTACGAGAGTGGGAGCCTGGAAGACAAGAAACGCGTGACAACCCGGCAGTGGTCGCGCGTTTTCCTTTTTATAAACAGCCGGGTTACTGCACCGTCAGCGTATAACTCGCCGTCGAAGTTGCCGAACCCGAGGTTGCCACCACGTTGAATGTATAGCTGCCTGCCGCCGTCTTCGCTCCGCCGGAAGAACCGCCGCCACAGCCCGTCAGGCTCGTCACCGAGACAAACAGCACGAAGCCCAGGCACAGCAGCAGCCTTCGGCCGCGAGCCACCGGCAGCAGCGTGAGCAGGCCCAGCAACGGCAGCCCGCATGTCAGTGCCGCCAGTGCACGCGATGACTCGCCGCTACGCGCGCTCGCCGTCGTCGTCGCTGCAGTCGAGACCGTCAGCATGCTCGTCGCAGCTCCGGTACCGGAAACCGTCACCGTTGCCGGGGCGAAACTGCAAGCCGCATACATGGGCAAGCCAGTGCAGGAAAAGTTCACCGTTCCACTAAATCCAGCCGCGCCCGCCACGCTCACCTGCACGGTGGCCGAGTCACCAGAGGTCACGGTCAGCGCCGTCGAACCCCCGCTGCCGCCTCCCACTGTCACCGGCGCTTCCACGGCCTGGTTCACCGTGCCACTTGATGTGGCATCGTTGCTGTCGCCGCCATAGGCAGCCGTAACGGTCTGATTGCCTGCACTGGAAAAGGTCGTGGCGAAGCTGGCGCTTCCATTACTGACCGGTGTCGTCCCCAGTGTCGTCGATCCATTGGAGAACGTCACCGTTCCACCCGCGCCAGGCGCCAGCCCGGCAATCGCCGCACTAAACGTGACGCTCTGTCCCGCATAACTGGGGTTGGCTGAGGACGTGACAGTCGTTGTCGTCACCGCCGGCCCGACTGTGATGGTGACGGCCGCTGAAACAGCCGCCGCATAGGTACTGTCACCGGAGTAGTGCGCAGTCAAGCTGTGGCTACCCGCGCTCAGCGCGGCATTCACGTTCGCATCGCTGCTGTCCTGTGGAGTAAACACCGCATTCGCGCCAGTGGTGAAATTCAGGTAAACCAGCGATGGCGATGAGTGAGGAAAGAGGCTGGCTTGCAGCAATGGATAACTGAGAGGAACCTGCGGGTTCGCAGGCTGTGGGAAGAGCGGTGTCGAAAGACTGAACGTGCCGTCGCCATTGCCCAGCGCCACTTCGCCCGAACCAAAAACAGCATCCATCTTTCCGTCACCGTTGAAGTCGATGAGTTGGACCTGCGGGTTAGGAATCGCCGCTGTTAGAAAATTGATGAGCTGTAGTTGAAAGAAAGACCCGAAGGTCCCGTCGCCATTTCCCAATGCTGCTCCCAGGAAGTTGGCGCCCGTATTACTGGCAAAGGCCAGGACCAGATCTTGCTTCCCGTCGCCGTTGATATCGGCAAACGCGACTCCGTTTCCCTGCAGGCTGCCGAGAGCAGAGGCGTCGATGGGCTTCACGGCCCCAAAGGTCCCATCGCCATTGTTCAGCATTACGTTTAGATCATTCCCGTTTCCCCCGTTGCCGATGGGAACCCAATTGCTTTGCGAAAGCACATCCACCTTGCCGTCGCCGTTCATGTCGGCAAAGCTCAGTCCGAAGATGTTGTAGGATCCGCAGCACAAATTCTGGCCAGGCTGCGCCGGAGCCGCGAGCGGAAAGCTGCCCAGCGACGTGAACGTCCCGCTGCCATCGTTGCGGAAGACGGTGAACATAAACTGCACCGCGGGCCCCGAATTGGCCGGTACCGGTGGCGTATTGACGGCGACAATGTCCAGCTTCCCGTCCCCATTCACGTCAATTGCGTAAGTCTGATTGAACCCGGTTGCCAAAACCGGTAGCATTGCGAAGCTGGAAAAAGTACCGTCACCCTTTCCGTACGCCACCATATTCCCGATCAACAAGTCCAGGTTCCCATCCCCATCTACATCGAGGACAGAGAGGCTGGGAAAAGTGATCTGTTGCGAGATGGGGAAACTCTGTTTCGGCAGGACAACGAACTTTCCTCCGGGGATACTCGCGAACACCTGCAGCAGCACTGTATTGCTGATCGAATCTGTGCTGCAGATCAGCAGGTCTGGCGTCCCGTCGCCATTGAAGTCGCCGGCGATGTCTTGCCACGATGCAAGAGGATTCACCTGGATGGCGTCGGACATGCCAAAGGTCTGCGCAAAAGTAGCGGACGTGTACGCCGCACCCGTGGTGAGCGCCGTGCCACCAGCATTCAACGCGGTGCTTCCGTCGAAAAACGTCACCGTGCCGCCAGGATGCGGCAGAGCCACGCCCGCCTCCGGCGTCTCCGGTTGCACAATCCCAGTGAGCGATACGCCACTCGCCGTAGGGTTTCCGGCGACGGAGAGCGTGACCGCCGGCTGAGTGGATCCTGTGGCTTGTGCCAAGGCAGGTAGAGTCGAGATGCTCGCCAGGGAAATCAGGGCAGAAACAATAGAGCGATGCAAGGAAAGGCCTCGTGACCGGAGCCGGCTTCGGGCCGACCCTCAAAGATGCGCCCCGAGTATACCCATCCAGCGAATCGTTTGACCGTGAAAATTACCACTGCTGAGTTACGAATGGCAGCGGCCGCATCGCCCCAAAATATCAAAGGGAGGGCAATTGCTTGCCCTCCCTTTTACCTTCCGGATTGAAACGCGTTCTAAAAGAAATTCCACAAATACTGGTTATAAACATCGTGGTGGTACTGCACCTCGGGCACCTTCACGAATGTCCCCAGCAGCCGCGGACAGCGGTCCGCCGCGGCCTGTTTCAGGTCTGCATAGCGCGCCTTCACATCCTCGCCCAGCAGCTTCGTCGTCCACGTTGCGTTGCGGAAATCCTCCAGCGCCGTATAGATGTTGTCCGGCAGATAGCGCTCCGCCTGGCGCAGGTTCGCAATCTTCGATGTCGTCCCGTCCAGCCCCGTCTTGAAGATCGAGTACAGCACCAGGTACGGATTCGCATCCGGGCTCACCGACCGCACCTCCACCCGCATGCTCTTCTCGTTGCCGATCGGGATGCGCACCATTGAGCCGCGGTCCGTCGCCGATGCCTTGATCTGGTTCGGCGCCTCGAAATGCGGATCGAGCCTGCGGTATGCATTCACGCTCGCATTCAGCAGCAGGCACAGGTCGTTGCCATGGGTCAGGACCTTGTCGATAAATCCCCATCCAAAGGCACTCAACTTCTCCTGCCCCTTCGGATCCCACATCAGGTTCTTCTTGCCCTTGCTGATGGAGATGTTGGTGTGCATGCCGCTGCCGTTCACGCCCACCACCGGCTTCGGCAGGAAGCTCGCCGTCAGACCCATCTTGGTTGCGACCTGTCGGCAGATCAGCTTGTAAAGCTGGATCTGATCTGCAGCTGCGACGACTTCACCGTAGCTGTAGTTGATCTCGAACTGCGACGGCGCCACCTCGGGGTGGTCCTTCTCGTTCTCAAAACCCAGCGCGCGCTGCACCTCAGCCGCGGTATCGATAAACGTGCGCAGCGGATCGCCCGGCAGCGAGTGGTAATAACCGCCAGTGTTCACATAATCGAAGCGCTGCTTCTGGAAGAAGTGCTGCTCCGCATCCACGCCCTGGAAGAGAAAGCCTTCAATCTCGTTCGCGGCGTTCAGCGTGTAGCCGTCCTTAGCGAACTTGTCATCGGCATACTGCTTCAGCACGCCGCGCACGTCCGCCGCATACGGTGTGCCGCCCTTGTCGATTACGTCCGCAAACACCAGCACCTTGCCGCCGCCGAAGTAGTCCTCCGGCACCCAGTAAAACGAGCCCCAGTCCAGAAACAGCCGCAGATCGCTCTCGCGCTGCGCCGTAAAGCCGCGGATCGAAGAGCCGTCAAACGTCAAATTGTCCCAGCTCTTGATCAGGAACTTCTTGTCGTAATCCAGCATGTGCAGCCGGCCTTCCAGGTCGCTGAACATCACCGTCACTGCCTTGATGCGCCGCTCGTCCGTCAGGTACTTCAGCCGCTCTTCGCGAATCGTGTCCGCCGCTACGCGCTTCCGCCGCTGGTCCTTGGCCTTCAGGTTCAGCTCTTCCAGCTCTTCATAGGGAAGGGCAAGAAAATTCCGCTGTTCGTTTGACATTCCTCTCCTCTGACAATGTGGTGGGGTGCGTGATCCAGGGCAGCGGCGACGTGGGCGCTGAATTGTACTTTCGCTGATACTCAGGTCGCGGAGTACCTCTCGGCGCAAGAACCGTTCTGGAACGGGCTCCGTGCCGATAGCGAAACTACTTCCCGCTTCAGCATAACTGCTCTATCCCGCAACCCCAAATGCTTTCGTCGCGCCATTTCGGCACGGTGGAGCACTTTGCCACGGCTTTGGGGCATGCGGAGCCCGGCACACCTATGGAATAATCCGCTGACCCGAGCTTCTGCTTCTGCATCGAAGTCATCCGCTATGCTCAACCGCCCCGCGCGCTCTCGTGCCGCTCTCGTCATCGCCCTCATCCTGCTTCTCGTCGTGCCGCCGCAGCCCGCCCGCGCTTACTCCGTCCTCTCCCACGAGCAGGTCGTCGATCTGGCCTGGAAAACCCACATCGTCCCGCTGCTCCGCCGCCGCTATCCCGGCATCACGCCTGACCAGATCAAGGAAGCTCACGCCTACGCCTACGGCGGCGCCATCATTCAGGACATCGGCTACTATCCCTTCGGCAGCAAGCTCCTCTCCGACATGCTCCACTACGTCCGCACCGGCATCTTCGTGGACAATCTCATCCACGACGCCCAGAACCCCGACGAATACGCTTTCGCCCTCGGCGCGCTCGCCCACTACACCTCCGACTCCTACGGCCACCCCGCCATCAATCGTGCCACCGCCACCGAATATCCGCGCCTGCGCCGCCGCTACGGCCCGGTTGTCGTCTATGACCAGGACCCCGAAGCCCACCTGCAAACCGAGTTCGGCTTCGACGTCCTCGAGGTTGTGCAGCAGCGCTACGCCCCCGAAGCCTTCCACGACTTCATCGGCTTTCAAGTTTCGAAGCCAGTCTTCGAGCGCGCCTTCCAGGACACCTATGGCCTCCCGCTCAATATGGTCCTCACCAAAGAAGACCTCGCCATCGGCACCTATCGCAAGACCGTCAGCACCCTCCTACCCAAGATGACCCAGGTCGCCGTCGCCGACTACGGCAAGCAGATGCAGCAGGCTGACCCCACTTTCGTGCCCAGGAAGCTCACCTATCGGCTCAGCAAAGCCGACTACCAGAAGCGCTTCGGCAATAGCTACCGGCGTCCCGGATTCGGCACCCGTATCCTCGCCTTCTTCATCAAGCTCATCCCCAAGGTCGGGCCGCTCCGCGACCTCTCGCTGCGCGTGCCCAGCGCCGAGGCCCAGCGGCAGTTCCTCTCCGGCATGGACACCGTCGTCGACCACTACCACCAGTCCCTCGATCAGTTGCGCTCGGAGCCCCCCGATCGCCCCGCGCTCCAGCTTCCCGCCGTCAACCTCGACACCGGCAAGCCCACCTCGCCCGGCTCCTACCCGCTCGCCGACCAGACCTACGCCCGCTACCTCGCCCTGCTCGTCAAGCCGCGCAAGCCGGCACCACCGCCGCCCTCTGCGTCACAAGCCGGCTCCCGGCCCGCAGCCAATCCACCATCTGCGACAGCACAGCCTGAGGCCAAACCCGACCCCGCCGTCCGAGCCGACATCGAGCACTTCTTCGCGAACGCCAACCGTCACAGCAACATCCTCCACCTCAAAAAAGATCAGTGGAAACATCTCGCAAAAAATCTCGATGTCCTCCACCAACTCCCAGCAGCCCTTCCGACAACGACGGCAAATCCGGTCAAATCATCCTGAGTGAAGGTCGCTGCGCACTCTCTCTACTACAAATTCGGGTCGCGTCCACAAGACGCTTGGTGTAACCCGCATGAAAGATGGGATTGGGTCATGTATCGTCACCGGAAGAGGTCGCGATGCTCGAAATTGAGGCATTCGTCCCACCAAACGCCGCCGAGAAGAGGCACATTTGAGTTCACACAATGGGACAACCACCCGAACTTAGATTCCCGTCAGGGCGCACATTGCGGATTTGTCTAGCGTGGGGTGCGCTAGTCTACGTTTTGCCGTTGCTCAGCTTTGTGGCCGTCACAGGGTATTCTGGTTTCCGATCATGGCCATTTCACCTTACGTTCCTCATTCCGGCAGTTGTTGTGGGTGGGATCGGCGCTCTGGTTCTCACGAACAGTCCTCCTGCACGATCAGTACGCGGAGCGATTCGCGGAGCCGTGATCGGCCTTGTCTCTTCTGTGCTAGGTGCTGTAGTAGGTTGCTTTACACTCACCGCTGCTGGCTCTGAAGGCAGAGCGTGGTTTGGAGTCCCTGAGTTCCCCGTAGTCCTTTTCGCCACGGTGACTGGATTCGTGGTGGGGATAATGTATTCGCGCCCCGAATAGCAATTTCAAACCGAGACTACCTGTATGAAGAAAGCTCCAGTTCGAATCGCATTATTACAATAAAGCTGTGGCCACCCCAGCCAATCCCGCAACGGACGCCATCGCCGCCAAAATTCACGCGGGCCGGCGCATCACCCCCGAGGACGCCCGTCACCTCAGCCGGCACGCCACTGACGCTGAACTCCGCGACCTCGCCTCTACCGTTCGCGCCCGCTTCCACCCCACCGACCGCGCCACCTACATGGTGATGCGCATCATCAACTACACCAACGTCTGCGTCGCCCAGTGCGACTACTGCGCCTTCTACAAGCTCCCCGGCGAGGAGGGCGGCTACGTCCTGCCGCAGGAAGCCGTCTTCGCCAAGCTCGATGAGCTGCTCGCGCTCGGCGGCGATCTGGCCGCATTCAATGGCGGCTTCAATCCGCATCTTCCGCTCGACTACTACTGCGACCTCTTCTCCGCCATTCGTCACCGCTACGGCGACACACTGGAGTTCTACGCGCTCACCATCGCCGAGTTCCTCTATCTCGCCGATCACGCCAAGCTGAGTTACGCCGAAGCCGCCGCGCGCTTCAAAGCCGCGGGCGTCCGCTGGATCACCGGCGGCGGCTCGGAGATCCTCACCGAAGACTTCCGCCGACGCCACTCCAAATTCAAATACACGGTGGCCGAATACTTCGCTGCCCAGCGCGCCATCCTCGAAGCCGGCCTCAAAACCACTGCCACCATGGTCATCGGCTTCGACGAATCTCTCGACGAGCGCATCGAGCACCTCGAGCGCACCCGCGCCTTCCAGGACGAAGTCAGCTCACTGGGCGGTGGCCTCAAAAGCTTCCTCTGCTGGACCTTCAAGCCCTATTTCACTCAACTAGGTGGCATCGAGATCAGCACCGGGGAATATCTCCGTCACCTCGCGCTCTCGCGCATTTACCTCGACAACATCACGCGCATCCGTACCTCAGTCCTCACCCAGAACCAGGGCGCGCTCGAAGGTCTCCGCTACGGCGCCGACGACTTCGATCTCCCCATCGAAGACGAAGTCACCCAGAAAGCCGGCGCCACCATCTCCCTCGACTTCGAGCGCCTCCTAGACCATGCCCGCACCCTCGGCTTCACCCCCGAGTACAGGCACGTTTCGGGCGCTGGAGTGCGACGTTCATGATCAGTTCATAGTTTCCTCCTAGTGCTCAACTATGCTGTCCAGTCATGAGGCATGCACTGCTGGCCCTCTTCTCGTTTGCGCTCCTAGCGGTGCTTCCAGGAGGAGTGCGGGAAGCCCATGCTCAGGCCGCCGAAGATCTGACGGCCGTACACAAGATCTTTCTTGCGCCGCTCAAGGGCGATTTTGGAAGCCGCCCGCTTCGCCAGGAGCTGGCCAGCCGGCTGAAGTCCGAAGGCAAGTACGAGATTGTCGATGCGCCTGGGCAGGCGGATGCCATCCTCACCGGAACCTGCCAGCTATGGATTACCGGACACGTCTCGGTAAATCCGCGAAATCCGTCAAGCAACGCGCAGCCAAACTACGCTGGATATCTCTCTCTAGAACTCGCCGGCAAGAACCATGAACCATTGTGGTCCTACCTCGCCGTCCCCACCCGATTCACGGTCGAAAGCATCACCACGAATCTGGTGAAAAACGCTATTACTGCGCTACTCCAGGCACGCAGCGAAACGGCTCCATCTTCCGCCGTTTCATCGCAAAGTTTCGCCGGCTCACACATCGTCCTGCATGGGGCCGGTGCAAGCTTCCCCGCGCCGTTATACGGCAGTTGGATCGCCTCCTTTCACAAAGCCCACCCCGAAATCGATATTGCTTACAATGCGGTGGGTTCTGAAGCAGGAACCACAATGCTCGCGGAGGGCAAGGTCGACTTTGCCGCCTCCGAACTCATGCCGTCTGCAGAACCTTTCCTGCGCCTGGCCTCGGTGATGGGCAGCGTCGTCCCCATCTACAACCTGAAGACGACCGCTCCCTACCTCAGGTTCACCCCCGAGGCGCTTGCCGGTATCTACCTGGGACGCATCACGCGGTGGAACGATCCCGCCATTCGCGCCTCGAACCGCGGCGTCCATTTACCGGACGCAGCCATTGTTGTCATTCATCGCTCGGACGGCAGTGGTACCACATTCACCTGGAGCCGGTTTCTCAGCAAGACCAGCGATGCCTGGAAAGACGCTGTGGGCAGCGGCGCCACGCTGAAGTGGCCTGTCGGAGAAGGTGAGCCATTGAATGAAGGCGTCGCCTCCCGTGTCGCCTCGACACCGAACTCCATCGGCTATGTCGAGCTCGTCTACGCCATCCAGCACCAGCTCAGCTTCGGCGCCGTCAAAAACCGCGCCGGCACCTACATTCACGCAGATCTCAACAGTCTTCACGAAGCGGCGAAAAGCGCAACCGCCGGTCCCGAGTCCATCATCGACGCGCCCGGAGCAGGCGCGTATCCCATAACCGCATTCACTTGGATACTGCTGCCCCCGAAGGAAGCGGACGCGAAAAAGCGTAAGGCGCTCCTGACCTTCCTCGAATGGGTGCTTACATCCGGCCAAAGAAGCTGTTCCGCTTTAGCCTACGCTCCGCTGCCCAACGAGATAGCCGCGCGCGAGCTGGAGCAGCTGCATCACCTGCAATAGCATCCGCAACGGCATCGAGACACGCATCGCGGCAAGAAAGCTGGCATAGTGTTGTGTCGACCTATTGTGTCGATGTGTTGTGTCGATAGACAACTCCGATGCCCACCCGCCGAACCATCCTCACCGGCCTTGCCCTCACCACCGGAGCCGCATTCACTCACAAACTCCGGGCACTTGCAATGGACATGCAGTCGCTCACCGATGCCGAGATCGCCCGCGACCCCATGCGCCCGCAATACCACCTGCTGCCCGCGCATGGCTGGATGAATGATCCCTGCGGTCCGCTCTACTGGAAGGGCCGCTACCACATGTTCTACCAATACAACTCCGAGCCGGTCTCCGCCGTGAAGCTTTGGGCGCATGCCACGTCGCCCGACATGATCCACTGGCATCGCGAGCCTGTCGCCCTCGCGCCCACGCCCGGCGGCCCGGATGCCGAGGGTTGCTGGACCGGCACCGCCGCCATCGTCGATGGCAAACCCACTTTCCTCTACACCGGCGTTTCCAAATGCACGCCCGAGCAGGCCACCCTCGCCGATTCGAATCCGCCGCTGCGCGAATCCGTCTGCATGGCGATTGCGGAGGACGACACGCTGCTTCGCTGGCGTAAGCTGCCGCACCCGGTCATCGCCGCACCACCCGCGGGCATGAAGGTCACTGGCTTTCGCGATCCCTCGCCCTGGCGCAATGGAGGCCCCGGCCAGGGCAATGAGGATCATTGGAGTCTCATCGTCGCCTCCGGTGAGCGCGGCGTCGGCGGAAGCGAGCGCGGCAGAGGTGGAGAGGTGCTCTTATATCGTTCCACCGACTTTCGCTACTGGGAGTACCTCCACCCCCTGGCTCAGGGCAAACCCCTTGGCACTTCAAACGATGTAGTCGCCAGCGGCGAGATGTGGGAGTGCCCCGATTTCTTTCCCCTCAACGGCAAACACGTCCTCATTCACTCCACCGAAGGAAAGACCCTCTGGCAGATCGGCACGCTTGACACCGCCGCCATGCTCTTCCACGCCGAAAAAGAAGGCCTGCTCGATCACGGCGCTTACTACGCGCCCAAATCGCAGCTCGATGCCCAAAGCAATCGCATCCTCTGGGGCTGGATCACCGACACCCGCCCCCAAGCCGAGTACGCTGCCGCCGGCTGGTCCGGCATGATGTCGCTGCCGCGCCGCCTGTCGATTGAAGCAAATGGCGACCTGGTGATGGACCCGGTGCCCGAGATCGCATCCTTGCAGACCGAGTACCGCATTGGACCGGAAGCCTGCCGCCTACTCACGCCCGCGCAGCAGATCGGTTTTGACCTTCGGCCATCAGATGGTCCAGCACTCGAGCAATCCTTCGTGGACAGCCAGGGCCCGGTTATTCTCTTGCGCGCCGATCCACACCAGCCCATTGCAACAGCCCGCGTCGGCGACAAAGAAATCAGCGGTCTCAGCGGCAAGCTTGGTTTTCTTATTTTTCTCGACCACTCCGTTGCCGAAATCTTCCTGAACAGGCGTCACGCTATCACCCAGCGCTACTACCAGCGCACCACGATGGAACCAGCCGTCACCATTACGCTCGGCGGCAGCTGGCGCATCACGCAGCAGCAAGCCTGGTCGCTCAAGAGCATCTGGTAGGAGCAAAACTGTTAGCGTCCTGATATCGTTTTGACATCAGCTACAGGAGGGAAGCCCATGGCAACTGCTGCTACACAGGTGCCGCTTGAAACCTACCTCCATACCGCCTACCGTCCCGACCGCGAGTATGTGGACGGCGAAATCAGGGAGCGCAATTTGGGTGAGAAGGAACATGCGCATCTCCAGATGACCCTGGGCTGGATTCTTCGCAATCATCAACGGGACTGGAAAATCCAGGTGTATCCCGAGCTCCGCGTCCAGGTGGCCGCCACCCGCTTCCGCGTCCCCGACCTCACCGTTCTCCGTGCCGATGCGCCCGATGAGCAGATCATCACGCATCCGCCGCTCATTGTTATCGAAATCCTCTCCCCGAGCGATTCACTTCTCAACATGCGCGAGAAGATTGAGGACTACCTGGCCTTCGGAGTCCCGAATGTCTGGATCGTCGATCCCTCCGATCGCATGGGCTATATCTGTCGTTCCGGTAGCTTCCGCGAATGGCAGCCGGCTACCACTCTCACGGTGGCGGGCACAGAAGTTTCATTGGACCTCACGCAGCTTCCCGAATGAGAAGAAGCAGTTACCGCCTGGAGCCTATCTCCGCAAATCGTGCCGTTTTTTCATACAAGTTCGTTACACTGGAAATAAGAGTCATTCCTCGCAGTTAAGGAAATCTGACGGACCGTGTTTATGTGCTTCTAACTGGCATGGAATGACGAATTTACCGATAAGCTCTTTGGAATGACGAATTTGGCCCTCGGGAGAGGGTAAAAGTGCTTGTCTTTCATAGGCTTACGAGCCAGCCTCCCGCAACGGGAGGGGGAGGGGTGCCCTCCCGGTCCCCACTAGGAAAACAACCAGAAAGAAAGTGAATCAGCGCCGCCGTGTCCAGCACCATCCGCAACATCGCCATCATCGCCCACGTCGACCACGGCAAGACCACGCTGGTCGACGCAATGCTTCGCCAAGCCGGCACCTTCCGCGCCAATGAGCAAGTCGCCGACCGCGTCATGGACTCGAACGAGCTTGAGAAAGAGCGCGGCATCACCATCCTGGCCAAGAACACGGCGATCCACTACAAGGACTCGAAGATCAACATCGTCGACACCCCCGGCCACGCCGACTTTGGCGGCGAAGTCGAGCGCGCCCTCAAGATGGTCGACGGCGTCATGCTTCTGGTCGACGCCTCCGAAGGCCCGCTGCCGCAGACCCGCTACGTCCTCTCGAAGGCCCTGGAAGCCAAGCTCCCCCCCATCCTGGTCATCAACAAGATCGACCGCCCCGACGCCCGCGCTCAGGAAGTCCTGAACGAGGTCTACGACCTCTTCATCGATCTCGATGCGGAAGAAGATCAGCTCGATTTCCCCGTTCTCTACACCAACGCCAAGCAGGGAACCGCGTCGCTCTCGCTCGACACTCCGGGCACAGACCTGCAGCCGCTCTTCGAGACCATCCTCAATTCGCTCAAGCCTGCGACTGGCGATCCCAAAGGCGCACTCCAGATCCAGGTCACCAACCTTGACTACTCCGACTACCTCGGCCGCCTGGGCATCGCCCGCGTCTTCAACGGCACGCTTCGCACCGGCGACGAGATCAACATCTCCAAGCGCGACGGCTCGTTGCAGAAAACGAAGATCACCAAGCTTTTCTCCTTCGAGGGATTGAAGCGTACCGACATCACCGAGACCGAGATCGGCGACATCGTCGCCATCGCCGGCGTCACCGGCATCACCATCGGCGAGACCATCGTTGACCTCGAGAATCCCAAGCCGTTGCCGCCCATCATCATCGACGAGCCCACCATCGCAATGCAGTTCTCGGTGAACAACTCGCCCACTGCCGGCCGCGAAGGCCAGTACGTCACCAGCCGTAACCTGCGCGAGCGCTTGGATAAGGAACTGCTCACGAACGTCTCCATCCGCGTTGACGAGACCGGCTCGCCGGACAGCTTCAAGGTCCTCGGCCGCGGCGAATTGCAGCTCGCCATCCTGATCGAGATGATGCGCCGCGAAGGCTACGAGCTCATGGTCGGCCGCCCCGAGATCGTCACCCGCGTCGTCGACGGCAAGACCATGGAGCCGGTCGAGCACCTCACTATCGACATCCCGGAAAACTTCGTCGGTACTGTCATCGAGCGCCTCGGACCGCGCAAAGGTGAAATGGTGAAGATGACCAATCACGGTTCCGGCCGCGTCCGCATGGAGTTCCGCGTGCCGTCGCGCGGTCTCATCGGCCTGCGCTCGGAGATGCTCACCGAAACCCGCGGCACCATCGTGATGAATGCGCTCTTCGACGGTTACATTCACTACCAGGGTGAGATTCCGCAGCGTCCCACCGGAGCGCTCATCGCGGATCGCGCCGGCACCACTACCGCCTACGCACTCGACGGTCTGCAGGACCGCGGCGTGCTTGTAGTCAACCCCGGTGTCGAGGTCTACGAAGGCATGATCGTCGGTGAGCATTCACGTGACAACGATCTCGACGTAAACGCAGTCCGCGAGAAGAAGCTCACCAACATGCGCGCGTCAAGCGCCGATGAGGCAATCCGACTCGTCCCGGTCAAGGCGCTCAATCTCGAACAGGCGATCGAATTCATCGCGGAAGACGAGCTCGTTGAAGTCACACCAAAATCGCTGCGCCTGCGCAAGAAGATCCTCCAGGCAAACCGCCGGCCCAAGCGCAACGCACAGCCCGTCGCGTGATAACAAAAACTCATTGTCATCTCGACCGAAGCAATGCGAAGTGGAGAGACCTGCTGTCCTCTCCGGTTGTCTCATCCAACGTGTAAGCTTGAGTGTTAGGGAGCGGCCAGTCCGGGCCGCTCCTTGGACTTTTAGGTAGTGAATGGCGAACCAGGGAAACCTCTTCAGCGCGCCCAACGAGCCGGCAACTGCGGTTGAGCCCGCAACCGCCGTCGAGCCCGTACCGCAGCAGCGGCACCGGCAAATCCCGCACTGGCTGCTGGTCATCGAGACCATTCTCTTCGTCATCCTGCGCTTGTATGTCGGTGCCCTGGTCGTCCTGCTGCCGTGGCGCAGCATTTGGACCACCAATGCCTGGATCAACAGCTGGCCCACCGTGGCCAACTTCATCGCGCAGGGCTGGGTGCGTGGCATCGTCTCCGGCCTGGGCCTGCTCAACATCTGGATCGCCTTCAGCGTCTTGTTTCGCCGCCAGAACCGCCACTGATTTTCTTCCTTATGTCTGATCAACCGACCACTCCGCTCGAACCAGCATCGCTCGCCTACGAAAACCCGGCCTTCCTCAACAGTCCCGACGGCCGCCTCATCCGCATCATGGCCGAGTACGCCGAGCCGCTCGCCCGCTTCCGCCGTGAGCGCATCCGCGACACCGTCGTCTTCTTCGGCTCGGCCCGCTTCCACGCACTGGATGTAGCGAATCGCGATCTGCAACTGCTCGCGCGTCCCTACTCGAGCGAGCCGGCGCCCTATCATGAACAGCCGGCAAAGGGCGCGGAGCTGGACGACTGCGGCGCCAATGAGCTGAAGTGCCGCCGCGCCGAAGCAGCCGTCGAGATGGCCCGCTACTACGAAGACGCGCGCAAGCTCGCCTACATGCTCACCCAATGGTCGATGACATTGAAGGGCCGGCAGCGCCGCTTCGTCGTTACCTCCGGCGGCGGTCCCGGCATCATGGAAGCCGCCAACCGCGGCGCATACGAAGCCGGCGGCCACACCATCGGGCTCAACATCAAGCTTCCATTCGAGCAGATGCCCAACCCCTACATCACGCCCGCGTTGAACTTCGAATTCCATTACTTCTTCATGCGCAAGTACTGGTTCGCCTACCTTGCGAAGGCGCTGGTGGTCTTCCCCGGAGGCTTCGGCACACTCGACGAAGCCTTCGAAATCCTAACCTTGGAGCAGACCGAGAAGCTGGCTAAGAAGATCACGGTAATCATCTACGGTTCGGAGTACTGGAAGTCGGTAATCAACCTCGAGGTATTAGTAGAGAAGGGAACAATATCGCCCAAGGACCTGGCTCTCTTCCACTTCGCCGACACGCCGGAAGAAGCCTTCACGCTGTTGCAACAGGGACTTACAACCAATCACTTAGAACCCGAAGGCCGCCGCGCCACGCAGAACGATATAACCAGGACACAGGATGCCGGAGGCGACTTAGTGCCCGACATAGCAAAGACCCGCTAACTACCCGGGTAAAATCCCGTAACTGATATGGTTCCTTTCCGCATCTGGCACTAAGGTTGCACGAAAGTTACGACATCTTCTTATGTGCGTAATGCCCCATTCATAGGGCTCTTCTCATACTAGACGTGCAAGGTGTGAGGAGGGAGCCATGAAGGGATCACAGATCTCTTACCTATGGAAGAACCCCGATGCCGCGCGTAACTTCAGCACCGGCGTCTCGCTGCACAGCCACACCAACCGCTCCAAAGAGACACTGGATTTCGTCGTCAAGGTCATTGCGAGCGACGGTCTCTGGGGACGTCTCTATCGGCGCATCGAGTCCATCCACTCCAAACATGCAGTCGTGAAAGTGGACTATGCACGCGCCTGGTGGACGCCGCCGCTCACGCCTCGCCTCGCCTTTGATCTGGAGCGCCGGCAGATCGAGAGCAAGCTCCAGCGCCCGGCGCTCGTCTCCATCACCGACCACGACGACATCGAAGCGCCGCAGTTGCTGCGTACCGTCGCCAGCGCGCGCCATATTCCCGTCTCGGTAGAGTGGACGATACCCTTCGGCGCGGATCAATCCTTCCACCTCGGCATCCACAACCTGCCCAGTGCGCAAGGCGCACAGTGGATGCGCACCTTCGCCGAGTTCACCGCGAATCCGTCGGACGTCCGGTTGACCGAGCTGCTGAGCGCGCTTCACGCACTGCCCAACGTCCTCATCGTCTTCAACCATCCGATTTGGGACCTCTACGAGATCGGCGCCACCCGCCACGCACTGCGCGTCGAAGAGTTCATGGAGCAGAACGGCGAGTTCATCCACGCAATGGAGCTGAACGGGCTGCGCAACTGGCACGAGAACCGCGTCGTGCGCGCTCTTGCCGCGCGCTGGAACAAGCTGCTCATCTCCGGCGGCGATCGCCACGGCCTTGAGCCGAATGGCAATGTCAATCTGACCAACGCCACCTCCTTCAACGAGTTCGTGCACGATATCCGCAACCAGGGCCGCAGCCACGTCCTCTTCATGCCGCAGTACGCGCAGCCCTGGAAGCATCGCATCATGCAATCCACGCTCGATGCGGTGCGCAACTATCCCGAGTTCCCCGAAGGCTCGCGCCGCTGGGACGAGCGCGTCTTTCATCCCGACGCGAACGGCATCCCCCAGCCCGTGAGCACGCTATGGCCCAGCGGCCACGCACCCCTCATGCTGCGGCTCAGCATCCAGATCGTGCGCCTCATGGGCTCCGCGCCATTCAGTGGCAGCCTGCGGCTGGCATGGAACGAATCTCGCCAGTTGCACTTCGCTCTCGGCGAAGGTGAAGTCGTTTAGAGCGCTTTGCATTGCCGTCCGCACCGCATACACTCCCGTCATGCCCGCGGCATCGGACGGTCCGTCGCTCTCGAACCCGCCCAGAGTCGCGTACTTTCCTGATGCATTTCACGAGATCAACGGCGTAGCTCACACCAGCCGGCATTTCGAGGCCTTCGCCCGCCGCCGCCGCCTGCCCTTTTTCTGTGTGCGCGCAGGTCCCGCCAATGGCGCCGCCAAGGATGGCCCGGTGCGCACCCTCGAGCTGCCGCGCAGCGCACTGTCGTTCCCGATAGAGAAGGACCTGAGCTTCGACCTCGCCTACTGGCGGCATCTGTCACGCATCCTCAGGGACACGCGTCACTTTCGGCCCGACATCATTCACATCACCGGCCCTTCGGAACTGGGCTTCCTCGGCGCATGGATTGCGCACCGGCTGCGCGTGCCGCTGGTCGCCTCCTGGCACACCAATGTGCACGAGTATGCCGCGACGCGCTCCGGCTGGTTCACCCGCCTCTTCGGGGCACGTGCCCCTCGCGTCGCGCAGCAGATCGAGTCCTCTGCGCTGTGGGCAACGGCGCGATACTACAAGCTTGCCCGCGCTCTCTTCGCACCGAACGTCGAACTTTGCGGCCTGCTTGAGCGCGTGACTGGACGGCCCTGCTACCTGATGATGCGCGGCGTAGATACCCAGGCATTCTCGGCCGCGCATCGCAATCGCCGCGCCGGCGACACCGATTTTGTGCTCGGCTTCGTCGGCCGCCTCTCGATCGAGAAGAACGTCGCCCTGCTGGTCACGATCGAGCAGCAGCTTCGCCAACGAGGCGCAGGCAACTTCCGCTTCCTCATCGTCGGCCACGGCGGAGAAGAGAGCTGGCTGCGCGAGCGCCTCGTCAGCGCGGAATTCACCGGGGTCCTTCGCGGCCAGGAACTCGCCCGCGCCTACGCCGACATGGATGCCTTCGTCTTTCCCTCGCACACCGACACCTTCGGCAACGTGGTGCTGGAGGCGCTGGCTTCCGGCGTTCCCGCCATCGTCACCCCGGATGGTGGCCCCGCCCGTCTCGTGCGCGATAGCCAAACCGGCTTTGTCCGCACGGATCAGGACTTCGCCGCGGCCATCGCTACACTGGCGGGCGATCCAGAGATGCTCGCCGCCATGCGCTTCGCCGCGCGTCAAGACGCGCTCTCCGCCTCCTGGGATGCCGTCTTCGAAAGCATCTACGCGCGGTACGAGACCGTGCTGGCCGGACAGAGAAACGGCACAGCAGACTGAGCCCCGCCGCTTGACAGCTACGCCAAAGAACTACTGCACCTGCCCGATATATACCCCGAACGGCGGCAGATTCACCGCATCGAGCGATGCCGGATCACTCGCCCCCGGCGTCTTCATCAGCGTCTTCGCCTGCTTGCTCGCGATGCTCTGCTGCGACAGGTCAAAGCTTACCTTCTGCGGCGCGGCGGTAAAGTTGCACGCCACCACCACCGCGGGTTGTCCCGGAGTCTGCCGCAGCCACGAGAGCACCTTGGTATCACTCGTGTTCAGCATCGTCAGCTTTCCGGAGTGCAGCGCCGGGTTGTCGCGGCGAAGCTGGATCAGTTGCTTGTACCAGTTCAGCAGCGAGTCGTCCTCCCGTACCTCTTCGGCTACGTTGACGGTCTTGTAGGTGTCCGGCACCGGCAGCCACGGCTTGTCGCTCTTGGTGAAGCCGGCTTCGGGCGAGCCATCCCACTGCATCGGCGTGCGCTCACCGTCGCGGCCCTTTTCGTTGGGCCATCCGGTCCTGCCGATCGGGTCCTTTACATCCTCAATTCGTGTGGGCGGCGTGGTTTTCATCCCGATCTCGTCGCCGTAGTACATCAGCGCCGTGCTGCGCGTCGCGAACAGGATCGTCGCCAGCATCCGCTCGATGTCCACATTGTGCTTGCCGTCGCCGTAGCGCATATCCAGGCGCGGATTGTCATGATTGTCGAAGACCAGCAGCGGCTGGTTGTCGTCGGTGTCGTGCTCCACCTCGTTGATGCGCTGGCGGAACTCGTTCACGTCCAGCCTGTTGATGAAGCCCACCTGCATATCCATCGGCAATTGCAGCTCGTCATGATTGGCGCCATACCACTTGTTTAACTCCTGCACATTCGGCAGATACGTTTCTCCAATAAGCACCCGGTTGCCCGGAAAGCCATTGGTGACGTCGCGCAAATCGCGCATCACTCGGTGCACCTCCGGCAGGTTCTCTGTCAGGGAACCATCGATATTCGGGTCGCCATACTTGTTCGTGCCGGGCAGGATCTTCTCGTCCTTGAGCGAAGCGTCCTCAAAGAGCGTGGGCACAGCATCCAGCCGGAAGCCTGCAACGCCCTTCTTCAGCCAGAAGCGCACGTTGCCCCACATCGCCTGCTCCACCTTCGGATTGCGCCAGTTCAGATCAGGCTGCTGGATATAGAACTTGTGGTAGTACCACTGGTCGGTCTTGGGCGAATACTGCCACGCCGAGTGTCCGAAGGCCGACTGCCAGTTGTTCGGCGGCTGCCCCGGACCCTTCCCATTCGCCCACACATACCAGTTGCGTTTGGAATTGGTCTTCGAGCTCTCCGACTCGATGAACCACGGATGTTTGTCCGACGTGTGGTTCATCACCATGTCCATGATTACGCGGATGTCGCGCTTCTTCGCTTCGGCCACCAGCCGGTCGAAATCGGCCATGGTGCCATACGCCGGATCGATGCCGACATAGTTCGAGATGTCGTAGCCAAAATCGACCTGCGGCGACGGATAGATCGGCGTCAGCCAGATCGCATCCACGCCCAGCGTTTTCAGGTAATCGAGCCGGCTCGTGATGCCGTTCAGATCGCCGATGCCGTCGTCGTTCGAATCCTGAAAGCTGCGCGGATAGATCTCGTAGATCACGGCATGCTTCCACCAGACGTCGCCGTTCTCCGCGGCAGCCGCTTTGCTCTCAGGCTTCTTGGCTGCGGTGTTGTCTGCCGCCATCGCCGTATGGCTCGCCGCCGCCATGCCCAGGCTCAGCAATACCGCCAGCATCGTTCTCTTCGTCTTCATATCTCTCCTCAGGCCCTCGCTGCATCGCAGCAAAGCCGACCGGCATCGAAGCCTATACGGTTTTCACGAAAATATGAAGCCGCCGAACACAACTTGACGCAGCTTTTCCATTAAGAAAAGCTGCTCTTCTCCGCCGCTGGCCCGACACACTATTCGTGAAAACGGTATAACACACACGTTTGGTGCTGCACCTGGCCCTAGCACCAGGCATGGTTCCGCGCTTCCCTCGTGCTTCGCGGCGCTGCGCATGATAGGCTCGGGGCACGTCCGGGCAGTCTATGGTTTACGATCGTCAGTCGTTCCCAGGAGACACGATGCATCGGCGCCTGCTCTTCGAACCTTGGTTGCGACGGAATCGTTGCGAGCCCAATGTTCGTGAGCGCGGCGTGCACCGGTTACGAGCGGCGGCCCACATCACGTCTGCGCCGAGGTCCGCATGAGTGACCGCAAATCCATCGTCGGGCTCGGCGAACTGCTCTGGGACATGCTGCCGCAAGGGCCGCAGCTTGGCGGAGCGCCTTCGAATTTCGCCGTCATGGCGGCACGCCTGGGCAACAACGGCGCCATTGCCACGCGCATCGGCACAGACCCGCTCGGCCGCGAGGCCATGGCCTTCCTCAAAACCACGCCGCTGGACACGGGATACATCCAGGAGGATTTCAGCCGGGTCACCGGCACCGTCACCGTGGCGCTCCAAGACGATCAGCCGCGCTACACCATTCACGAGCCCGTGGCATGGGATTTTCTCGAGTTCACTCCGCACTGGCTCGCCCTCGCCGAGCAGGCCGATGCCGTGTGCTTCGGCACCCTGGCGCAGCGCTCGCCCGCCTCGCGCCGCACCATCGAGAGCTTTCTCCATGAGACCCGGCCGGAGTGTGTCCGGCTCTTCGACGCCAACCTGCGCGTGCCCTTCGTCAGCGCGGAGGTCGTCGAGCACTCACTCGAATTGGCAACCATCTTCAAGCTGAATGCAGAGGAGATGCCGCAGGTGCTCGCGTTGCTGGAGTTTCCCGATACAGCGGGTACCACGCCGAACTCCCTGCTTGCCGGCGCGCGCCAAATCATCGATCAGTTTCCTGTACAGCTTGTCGCCATCACTCTTGGTTCCCAGGGCAGCCTGCTGGTCACGCATAAGGAAGTCGATCGTCACCCTGGCTACCCGGTCCAGGTAGTCGATACCGTAGGCGCGGGCGACGCCTTTGCCGCCGCGCTGACGCATTATTATCTGCGCGGCGCGCCGCTATCGCAGCTCAACGCCGCCGGCAACCGCTGGGGGGCTTGGGTAGCGTCTCACGCAGGCGCCATGCCCGCTTTGCCGGAGGCGGAACGAGACGCCGTGATGGAGCAGATCGCTCCGGCGTCCTGAAGCCGGCAGCAGTAGCTCACGCGTTTACGCCGCTCGCCGCAGCATGTATCGTCAGCAAGATATGGCAGCTCCTATCTCGCCCGCGGAGCGGCGCGCGCTGGGCCAGGCGCGTCGCAAGCAAGTGCGCCGCCAGGATCATGCGCAGTGGCGCCCGCCGGCCAGCCGTCCCTCTCCCGTCGCGACCATCGCCCGCTCCATGCGAGGCCGCATCGCGTCCCTGGTCGCGCTGAAGTACGAGCGCATGCTCGTTTCACCCTTCGGCTTCTTCCGCGGCGCGGCGCCGGTCATGGCCGCGGACCTCGCCGCCCTCCCCAACACCGGAATCGTTTCGCAGATCTGCGGTGATGCTCACGTACGCAATCTTGGCGCCTACGCCGCGCCCGACGGCCGCCTCATCTTCGACATCAACGACTTCGATGAAACCTGCGCCGCGCCCTTCGAGTGGGACCTGAAGCGCATGGCGACCAGCCTCGTGCTCGCCGGACGTGAAAATGGGCAGAAGTCCGCAGCATGTCGCGAGGCCGTTCACATTCTCGCTCTGAACTATCGCCGTCTCGCCGCGACGCTCGCGCGAATCCCCGTGGTGGAGCTTGCGCGCTACCAGGTCCATCGCCTGGAGCGGGTCACGCCCGTATCTGAAGCGCTGCAGAAAGCCGAGCGCGAAACCCCTCTCAGCACGCTTGCCCGCTTTACCGAGCCGGTCAAAGCGGACAAAGCGGGGCATGCGCGCCGCCGCTTTAAGCAGGAGCCGCCGCTGCTCACTCCACTGCCGCCGGCACAGGCGCGTGCTGTTCTCGCCAGCTTCGCAAACTATCGCAACAGCCTGCTGCCGGAGCGCCGCCATTTTCTTGACCAATACGTACCTGTAGACGTTGCATTCAAGGTAGTGGGGACGGGCAGCGTCGGTTTGCGCGATTACCTCGTCTATCTCGAAGGCAATGGCGAAGGCGATCCGCTCTTTCTGCAGATCAAGGAAGAGCCGGGCTCGGCGTACGCACCGTATCTCGCAATCCACGGTGCCGGGGTGCGTGCCGCGTCCCACCAGGGCCAGCGCGTTGCGGAAGGCCAGCGCGCCATGCAGTTTCAGTCCGACCCCTTCCTCGGCTGGACGACGATTGCGAATCGCGATTACCTCGTCCGCCAGTTGAACGATCACAAAGCTTCCGTTGCTCTCGAGGAGCTGCAGGGCGGCGGCCTGGGGGAATATGCCGCCGTCTGTGGCGAGTTGCTGGCGCGCGGCCATGCGCGCTCCGGCGACGTCCATCTCATCACCGGATATCTCGGCGCCGGCAGCAAGCAGGACAGATTCGATCACGCCCTCGCCGCATTCGCAGAAGCGTATGCCGATCAGACCGAGGCGGATTGGCGTGCGCTGATCGTTGCCCGAAAACAAGCGGCGCCCAAGGCAAAGGCGGGCGCAGCTCCCGCCGCGAAATGAGAAAATAGCAGCAGGGACTCTTCTCGATGCTGCAACTTACCTCCGCCGGTCGGCGCTTCGGCCCGCGCATTCTCTTTGAAGGCGCAAACTGGCTCATCACTCCGGGCGAGCGCACTGCGCTCGTCGGCGCCAATGGAACCGGCAAATCCACGCTGCTCAAAACCCTTGCCGGCATGGAGTCGCTCGACTACGGCACGCTCGAGCGCGCCCGCGGGGCGACCATCGGCTATCTGCCGCAGGATGGACTCGCGCTCTCCGGTCGCAGCGTCTTCGAGGAATGCCTCTCCGTCTTTGACGAGATTCGCTCCATGGAACAGGAGCTGGAGGCGCTCTCCATCAGCCTCGCCGAGCTAGATCCGGCCTCAAACGCCTATGCCGCTGTAGCCGAGCGGTTTTCCAGTTTGGACTCGCGCTTTCGTGCCCACAGTGGTTACGCATTGGATGCGCAGGTAGGCGCCGTGCTCGATGGGCTAGGCTTCAGCAAGACAGACTGGTCGCGCCAGACGCAGGAGTTCTCCGGCGGCTGGCAGATGCGCGTCGCGCTGGCCAAGCTGCTGCTGGCCAAACCAAGCCTGCTGCTGCTCGACGAACCCACCAACCATCTCGACCTCGAGACGCGCAACTGGCTCGAAGACTACCTGCACAGCTACCCGAACGGCTACATCCTCATCTCGCACGACCGCTACTTCCTCGACGTCACCGTCACCAAGATCATCGAGATATGGAACAAGGCGCTGCATGTCTATCACGGCAACTACGAGCGCTATCTGGAGCAGAAACAGGAGCGCCGCGCGCAACTCGAATCTGCATATCGCAATCAGCGCGAGCACATCGAACACCTGGAGACCTTCATCAACCGCTTCCGCTACCAGGCCACCAAGGCGAAGCAGGTACAGAGCCGCATCAAGGAGCTAGAGAAGATCGAGCGTATCGAACTTCCGCAGGAAGAGCCGGTCATCCACTTCACCTTCCCGCAGCCGCCTGCATCCGGCCGCACCGTCGTCGAAGTGCGCGACCTCGCGAAGAACTACGGCGCCAAGCAGGTGCTCGAGGGAGTGAATTTCACCATCGACCGCGGCGACCGCATCGCGCTGGTGGGCGTGAACGGCGCAGGCAAATCCACCCTGATCCGCATGCTCTCCGGCAGCGAAGGTCCGTCCAGCGGCACGCTCAAGCTCGGCCACAACGTCACCGCCGAATACTTCGCGCAGGACCAGTACAAGGTGCTCAACCCGAACGCGCGCATGCTGGACGACATCAGCGGCATCGCGCCGCGCGTCCCGCAGGCCGATCTCCGCGGCCTGCTCGGCTGCTTTCTCTTCTCCGGTGACGACGCATTCAAGCCGCTCGGCGTGCTCTCCGGCGGCGAGCGCAATCGCTACGCACTCGCCCGCATTCTCGTCAGCCCGGCAAATTTCCTGCTGCTCGACGAGCCGACCAACCATCTCGACCTGCGCGCCAAGGAAGTGCTGCTGGAGGCGATCCGCAACTTCAGCGGCACCGTCATCTTCGTCTCGCACGATCGCTACTTCCTCGACGCCCTTGGCACCCGCGTCTTCGAAGTAGAAGGCGGCACCGTGCACGTCTACCCCGGCAACTACGAGGACTACATGCGGCGCAAGGCAGGCGTGCCCGATCCCGTAGTCGCCGCCGCTGCCGCGGTCTCTCAGCCCACGATCGAAGTGGCGAATAACGGCCGCGCTCGCCGCGTCAATCCGATCAAGCGCAAGCAGATGCAGGACCGCCTGAAGTTTGTCGAAGCGGAGATTCCACGCGTGGAGACTGCGATCGCCGAGACCGAGCAGTCGCTCGCGAATTTCGTCAGCGCGGAAGAGACCCAGCGTCAGAGCACCGCGCTCGAATCACTACGCGCAGAACACGCCAGCCTCTCCGCCGAGTGGGAAGACCTGATGCAGCAACTGGAAGAGCAGGCGAGCGTCTAGTTAGAACTCACCGACGTCGCCTTGTCCCCGGAGAACGCGACGCTGAAATGATGTGTCTGCCCCTGGTCGGCCGTCGTGTACTTCACCGTCCGGTTGCCGTAATCCTTTGAATCGGACTGCTGTATGTTGCCCAGTGCCATCGTCGCCTGGAACTCGCTCATGCCCTTCTTCGCCGTGTGCTGCGAGACCGCTTGCCAAATATCCGGCGCCCAGTGGTAGAGGCTCTTCGGGTCCTGGTAGAAGAAGATATCGTCGCATGCCCAGTTCGAGTTCGGGCCATCCAGCGAGGCCACCGGAGCAGCGAACGTGCCGCTGCGATCCGGCTCCGTGAACACGACGAATACATTCTTCGGCCCGCGCGGAATGCTGCTGACCCAGTCCCGCGGCGTAGTGACTTCGACGAAATCCTTCACCTGCAGCTCCTGCGCCGGTGGCAGCCATCCCGCCGGTTCGGCAAAGGCAACCCGTCCGCCGCGATACGGATAATAGATGACCGTGTATCCCGTCTTCATCCAAACCGACTTGCCGTTCAGCACACGCGCCGACTTCAGGCTGTCGATAAACATCTGCCTTGGCACAACCATCTGGTCATCGCTCAACGGCTGCTCTGCCGGCTTGTTGACCGCGACCCCCGGCGCATTGCGTTCCCGCTCATAGGAGACGATGCGCCACGCAGCAATCGCCAGCACCACCAGTGTGATCGCGCCAATGATCTTCCATTGCTTCATCACGGCCTCTTTCTAAGCTAAGGAACAACCCCCATCGTCATCTCGACCGGAGCGAAGCGAAGTGGAGAGATCTGCTTTTCGCGCACTCTGAACTCATCGCTCGTAAGTGCGGAGCATTCCTAAATCGACGGCTGCTCCAACTGCTCCTCCGGCTGCATCAGCGACTCCGCCGTCAACGCATCCGCATTCCGCAGCGACGGGAAAAGCGCGGTCCACAAACCCGTCACCATCAGCGAGCCGATGCCGCCCACCACCACCGCACGCACCGGCCCCATCCACTGCGCCGTCAATCCACTCTCGTACTCGCCCAGTTCGTTCGATGCGCCTACGAACAGGGAGTTGACCGCACTCACCCGGCCGCGCATGGAAGGCGGTGTCGCCAGCTGCAGCAGCGAAGAGCGGATCACCACGCTCACCATATCCGCCGCGCCCAGAATCACCAGCGCCGCGAGTGAAAGCCACAGACTGCGCGAGAGCCCAAAGACAATCGTAGTCACGCCAAAGATAGCGACGCAGATAAACATCATGCGTCCCGCGCGGCGCCGGATCGGCCGGAACGACAGCAGGATCGACACCGTCAGGGCCCCCAGCGCCGGAGCGGCCCGCAGCACTCCCAGCCCCCGCGCGCCGGTATGCAGGATGTTCTCCGCGAAGATCGGCATCAGCGCCACCGCGCCGCCCAGGAGCACCACAAACAGGTCCAGGCTGACCGATCCCAGCAGCAGCTTGGCGCGCCACACATACCGCAGCCCTTCGAGCAGCAGGTCAAAGGTCGTGGAGCGATGCTCCATGCGCCCCGGCCGCACAGCGAGCATGCCGATCAAGATGAGAAAGCCCGCGATGGTGCACAGCGTGAACAGAAAAACCACCGCCGCTCCTGCAAGATGCGGCAGCCCCCAGCGCGCCAGCGGCAGCGTGAACAGCAATCCGCCCACCGCCGGCCCCGCGATGTTGGCAGTCTGAAAGACCGTAGCGCCCCACGTGACGGCATTCACGAAATGCTCCGGCGGCACCAGGTGCGGCACCAGCGCCGAGCTCGCAGGTCCGCTGAAGGCGCGTCCCGTCCCGATGAAGAACAGCATTGTGTAGATGGGCAGGATGCGGTGCATGCCGTGAAATGCGAAGAAAAAGAGCGTCAGCGTGCAGACAAACTGCAGCGAGTAGCAGACCAGAATCACTGCGCGGCGATCGAAGCGATCCGCCGTGTGCCCGGCCGGTAGCATGAAGATCAGCCCCGGCAGGAATAGAGCCAGTCCGGTGTAGCCAAGGTCGATCGCGCGATGCGTGATGAGATACACCTGCCACGCCACCGCGACAGCCTGCGCCTCCGCGCCCATAATCACCAGCGCGCGGGCCATCTGGTAGAGCCGGAAATCGCGATAGGCAAAAGCGGCCGCGCCGCGACTGTCAGGCTCCTCTTTCTTCTGGTCGGTCATGCTCTCGTTTCGTGTGGGCTGCTCCATTGTCGCAGCCCAGCGATCTCTTGCGCTCGGTTACCCTTGAAACTCGCCCGCCGTATCTGACGATCATGTCCGATTCCGACGCCAACACCGCCCCGAGAACGCACGAATCGGCCGCGCCACGGCTGCCGCTGGGCGAAGGCGCATCTTCGGCTTCAGCCGCGCTGCTGCCCGTTCTATCTCCGCGCCCGCTACATCCCCTGCACCCGCTCGCAGGAGTCGTCGGCGTATTCGTCTGCGGTCTCATCGCCTTTCTCACGCTCTACGCCACGCAGCCGCTGCTGCCTTTGTTGGAGACGCTCTTCCACGCCTCCAAGTCGGCCGTCGGCTGGACGGTCAGCGCCTCCACCCTCGGCGTCGCTATCGCTGCACCGCTGCTCGGTACCTTCACCGAGCGCATCAGCCGCAAGCGCGTCATCCTCATCTCGATCCTGCTGCTCGCCGTGCCCACCTGCGCCGCAGCCAGTTCCAGCTCGCTCGGATGGCTCGTCTTCTGGCGGTTGATGCAGGGGCTCATCACCCCCGGCGTCTTCGCCACCACCATCGCCTACATCACCGAGAACTGGCCGCCCACCGCGGTCGCTCCCGTTATGAGCATCTACGTCAGCGGCACCGCCCTCGGCGGCTTCTCCGGCCGCGCCGTTACTGGCGTCATGGCCGACCACGTCGGATGGCGCGAATCGTTTCTGCTGCTCGGGGTGGTGTCTCTTGGCGGCGCCGCATTGGTCGCGTGGCTGCTTCCAGACCGCCCGCGCCCGCATCCGTCAGACGCGAGGCCATCATTCCGCCAGGCATTCCTGCCCATGTTCCTCCACCTGCGCAACCCACGCCTGCTCACGACTTATCTCGTCGGCTTCAACGTGCTCTTTTCGCTCGTCGGTGTCTTCACCTACATCACTTTCTATCTCGCGGCGCCGCCCTTCTCGCTCTCCACCGCCCAGCTCAGCCTGCTTTTCGTCGTCTATCTCGCCGGCCTCGTCGGCACGCCGCTCGCCGGAGCGCTCTTGCCGCGCGTCGGTCTGCGCGCTGGCATCACCGGCTCCATCCTGCTCTCACTCGCCGGTGTCCTGATCACCCTGGTGCACTCCCTGCCTGTGGTCGTCGCAGGACTCGCGCTCTGCTGCACCGGCGTCTTCATCTCGCAGAGCTGCGCCACCAGCTATCTCCGAGAGGCCGCACCGGAGTCCTCGCGCGCTTCAGCGGTGGGGATGTACGTTGCGTGCTACTACATCGGCGGGACAGTGGCGGGCGTCGCACCCAGCCTGGTCTGGAAGCTCGGCGGATGGACCGCATGCGCCGCCCTGGTCGCCGCGATCGATGTTGTGTCGATCGTGATCGCCCGCCGCGGCTGGAAAGATGCCGTTGTCGCCTGATGGCCCGTCGCTGAAGTTATTGCCGCAAATTTGTCATTCCGACCGAAGCTGTCTCGCGCAAGCGAGACGGGCGAAGTGGAGGAATCCGCTTTTCTGCGATCTATGCGGCGAACTCGAAGACAGAGAGTAGGCAAAGCATGGTAGGTGTAAGGTGAGCCCGAATCTCGACAGGCGTTCACTAGAAAAGCCTGCATAGCGGGCTCTCAGGCACACCAAGTAGCCCTGCTTTTCGTCTAAGGCTTACCGCCGTGCAGATAGGTCTGGTACTGCGTGTCCACAATGCCCAGATTACGCGCCAGCCCCAGCTTCGCCTGGTTATAGCTCAGCGTATCCGAGATAAGCTGCGACTGCGCCTGCGACAGCGTAGCCTGCGCCTGCACCACCGGCAGGTTGTCATCCACGCCCGCGGCAAAGCGGTCGTTCGCGTCGGAAAGCGCGCGCGTCGCCAGGTCCACATTCTGCTGCGAAACACGTACCAGCGCCTGCGACGAATTCAGGTCCAGCAGGCTGTCGCGCAGCTGCTGATCGATCTGCTGCCTCAGATTCGCCATCTGGTTGATGGTGTCCGCCTGCTGCGCCTCTGCTACATCGGCATCACCGCGGAACTGCGCTTCCTTGAAGAGCGGAAGCTGCAGCTCGCCCATCGCGACAAACGTGCCGTGATACAGGCCATGCGTCAGCCCGGTAACGCCATAGTTGCCGCTCGCCGTCAGCGTGGGTAGCCGCTCATAGCGCGCCGCCGAGCGCGAAAGCTCGGCCGCGCGCACCTGCCGCTGCATGCCCTGGTAGTCCTGCCGGCTCTGGTACGCCATCCGCCGCGCATCCTCAATCGACATCTGCTCCAGGTCGGCATACGGCGCGGTGTCGGTCAACTGGATCACCTGCTCCACCGGCACGCCGATCTCCCGCTTCAGCAGGATCTGGTCCTTGTCGAATGTGTTTTGCGCCACGATGACCTTTTGCTGTTGCGTCTGATACTGCACCCGCGCTCGCAGCTCATCCAGCCGCGCCGCGGTGCCGGCCTCGTGTTCCGCCTGCGCCTGTTTCAGCAGCACTTCGTCCGCGCGCAGCAGCGCCTCCGAGCTGTCGATCTGCGAGTGGTCGGCCAGCGTTTTCAAATACTGGTTGCCTACGTTCAGTACCACGAGCCCGCGCGACGACTGTGTGTTGTAGAAGGCAGCCTTCAGGCTTTCTTTGGCCGAGCGATACCGCGTGTATGCCGCCAGGTCCAGTGCCGTCCAGTTCAGCGCGGCATCCGCCGTCGTTACGTCCACCTTCACAATGGTGCTGAAGCTTGCCAAATTCACACCGGGAAAGAGCGGAGCGAACTTGGACAGCAGGCTGGGACTGAAGCCGAATGACGCCAGGTTGTACTGATGCGCGCCGGTCGAAGCTTCGCCCGTCAGCGAGGGCAGCAGCGTATTGAGCGACTCCAGCCGCTGGGCATCGGACTGCTGCTGCTGGATGCGCGCCTCGGTAATGGCCAGGTTCGCCTGGATGCCGCGCTGGATCGCATCATCCAGCGAGAGTTGCAGCGTCTCCGGCGAAACCGTGCCCGTTGTCACGCTGCCGTAATAAGGATTCTGCGCCGAGCTTGGATTCGTCAGCGACTGCGCAGAGGGAGTGGACAAGCCCGCAGTCGTGTTCGTGGATGTCGATCCCCCCGACCCGCTCGCCGCACTACTCCCCGACCCGCTTGCCGACCCGCTCGCGGAGCTACTCCCCGAGACACTTCCGGAGCCGCTCCCCGCGCCGCCGACGCTTCCGGTGCTTGTACCCGTGGCGCTCGCGCTGGTTGAAGACGTGGAAGGAGCCGGAGCATTCGGCGTATTCGTCTGCGCATGCAGCCGCGTCCCCCCGCAGACCACCGCGGCGCACACCACCCCAATTGCAATCCGATGACTCACCCGTTTCGAGGCTCTCCAGACTGGATATTCGGTTTCCCGGTGTTCGCTTCCCCGGTGTTCGCTTCCTTAGATCATCGCAGACGCGGCGGGTTGCCAAAACTTTGCAGCAGCCCATGCGCAGCCCGACCCAAAGTCGCGCTTTTTCCGCACCTTGCCGCGCCGGGCTGCATACAATTGTGCTATGCGCTCCAGTGAATCGCCCCTCCGCGTGGTCCACGCGGTCTGCTCCCACGACTGCCCGGACTCCTGCGCCGTTCTGGTCAGCGTGGATGCCGAAGGCCGTGCGCAGAAGATCGCCGGCGATCCGGCTCACCCGGTCACCCGCGGCTTCCTCTGCGGCAAGGTGGCCCGCTATCTCGATCGCGTTTACTCGCCCGACCGGCTGCTCTATCCCATGCGCCGCCGTGCCGGTGCCGCGAAAGGTCCGCTGCCCACCGCGCATGAAGCCGAAAGCTTCGAGCGTATCTCCTGGGACGAAGCTCTCGACACCATCGCGCAGCGGCTCGCCGCCATCGCCGAGCAACACGGCCCCGAATCCGTCCTGCCCTACTCCTACGCCGGCACCATCGGCGTGCTCGGCTACGGCTCCATGGATCGCCGTTTCTTCCACCGGTTCGGCGCATCGCAGCTTGACCGTACCATCTGCGCCACCGCCGGCGGCGACGCCATCCTCTCCGTCTACGGCCGCAAGCTCGGCACCGATACCGAGCACTTTCACCGCGCTCGCCTCGTCCTCGCCTGGGGCGCAAACATACACGGCACCAGCGTGCATCTCTGGCCGCAGATCGAAGAAGCACGCCGCGCCGGCGCCCGCCTCATCGTCATCGACCCCTACCAGACCCGCACCGCGAAGCTCGCTGACTGGCACATCGCCATTCACCCCGGCACCGACGCCGCACTCGCCCTCGGCATGATGCACGTCATCTTCGCCGAAGGCCTCGAAGACCGCGCGTACATCGAGCAGCACACCGTCGGCGCAAAGGAGCTTGCCGAACGTGCGCAGGAGTATCCGCCGGAGCGCGTTGCTGCATGGACCGGCATGACCGCCGAGGAGATCCGCGCGCTGGCCCGTGAGTACGCCACCACACAGCCCGCCGTCATCCGCCTCAACTACGGCATCCAGCGAAGCGAAAACGGAGGCACCGCCGCGCGCGCCGTCTGCATGTTGCCGCTTCTCACCGGTGCATGGAAGCGCCTCGGCGGCGGTCTACAACTCTCCACCAGCGGCGCCTTCCGCTTCAACTCGCAAACCCTTGAGCGTCCCGACCTCATGTACGCGAGCCCGCTCGGCCGCGCCGCGCGCGTCGTCAATATGTCCCGCCTCGGCCACGCCCTCACCGAGCTGAGCGATCCGCCCGTGAAGGCGCTCTTCGTCTACAACTCGAACCCCGCCGCCATCGCACCCAACCAGAACACCGTCCTGCGCGGCATGGCGCGGCCCGACCTCTTCACCGTCGTGCACGAGCAATTCTGGACCGACACCGCCGACTACGCCGATATCGTGCTTCCCGCCACTACATTTCTCGAGCACGCCGACATCCAGGGCGCCTACGGCCACTATCACGTCCAGCTTTCCGATCAAGCCATCGCCCCCGTCGGCGAGGCGCTGCCGAACATCTGGCTCTTCGGCCAGCTCGGTCAGCGCATCGGCTTCCCTGAAGCCTGCTTCCGCGACACCGAGCAGGAGATGCTCGCACAGGCCCTTAGCGACGAAAAGCTTGAGACCCATCCCCAGATGGACGGCATTACGCTCGATCAGCTCCGCCGCGAGCACAGCATGCGCCTCCGCTGGCCCGGTGAGCCGGAGAAGCCCTTCCAGCCCTTCGCCAACGGCGGCTTCGGCACCCCCTCCGGCAAAGGCGAGTTCTACTCCGCCGCCCTGGCCGAGCAGGGACTCGACCCGCTGCCCGCCTTCAAACCGCCCAAAGAATCCCGCCACAGCGAAAATCGCGCCTACCCGCTCGAGTTCCTCGGCCGCAAGGCCGACAACTACATGAACTCCACCTTCGCCAACCACGCCACGCACCAGAAGATGGAAGCAGCGCACACCGGCCGCCTCGAAATTCATCCCGATGACGCCACGCCCCGCGGCATTCACGAAGGCGATGCCGTCGAAATCTTCAACGATCGCGGCCGCATCCGCCTGGTCGCGCAAATCCACACCGGCGTTCCCGCCGGAGTCGTCGCGTCGCGCCTCAACTGGAACAAACTCTCTGCCGGCGGAAGCAACGTGAACGCACTTACCTCCGAGCGCCTCACCGACATCGGCCGCGGCCCCACCTTCTACTCCACGCTGGTTCAGGTGGCCCGCGTCGAATCTCTGCAACATGGCTGAGGTCGCTCGTGGATTTCCTGACAAGCTCTACGGAGCCCGCCCGCTCTACGCGGCTTTTCCGTCAAGAAAAGCCGCACCTCGCTTCTCTCGGTGACGCATGACATCAGGAAATCCGCGATTTCAATGCGCCGGCTGCGGCCAATGGAACGAAACCTTCGTCGACGAATCCGCCGGCGCTCATCAGCAATACGTTGAAGACTGCCAGGTCTGCTGCAAACCCAACCTCCTCGATGTGCGCTGGAGCACACTCCAGGCCACCTACATCATCCACGCCGAGCTCGAAAGCTAACACCGTGATGACGTTGCTATCCGGCCCGCCGCGGCTGATTCGCTCCTCCCGGTTGGTGGTCTTCGCCCCGGTTGCTATAGAATCGGCTTTCCAGCACGAAAGAGCGGAAGTTCGATTTTGGTTGCAGTGAGGGTGTGCCTATTTTTCCCGTCATTTGGCGGAGCATGAGCTCCCAGATCCAGCAGGACAAGACCAATCGAGCATTTTTCCCGCGACGGTGGAATGGGAAGTTAGTCTCGGCGTGGCCTTTCCTTAACGAAAGGCCACAAGGGCAACGGCTGGCCCCTCGACACCTACGGGAAAAATGCTCTCGTCCCCAGATCTTTCAAACGCTGTCGCTTCGGGCTTTGGGTGCACTGCTCATGCTCTTTTGCTGTCTCGCACCGGCATTCGCGCAGAACAGCAACGTCATCTCCGAAATCCGCGTCATCGGCAATCGCCGCATCCCCAAGGAAACGGTCCTCGCCCGTCTCTACTCCCACGTCGGAGACAATTACGACCCGGCCACCGTCGAGCGCGACTTCAACTCGCTCTGGAATACCGGCTACTTCGAGGACGTTCGCATTGAGAAAGAAGACACCCCCAAGGGTGAAGTCCTCGACATCTTCGTCCGTGAGAAGCCCACCATCCGCGAGATCACCTATCCGGGGCTGAACTCAGTTACGCAGTCCGACGTGCTCGACCGCTTCAAGAAGGAGAAGGTCGGCCTCAGCGTCGAGAGCCAGTACGACCCCACACGCATCGCCCGCGCTATCGCGGTCCTGAAAGAACTGCTGGGCGAGCACGGCCACCAGTTCCCGACCATCACGCCCGATATCAAGACCATTCCGCCCGCCTCGGTCGCGGTCACCTTCAACATTAAGGAAGGCCCGACAGTCAAAGTCGGCAACATCCGCTTTACCGGCAACAAAAATCTGAACTCCCGCACGCTGCGCGCCGCCATGCGCAATCTGAGGCCGATCGGTATTCCGCATTCGATCTTCCTGGAAAACCTCTTTGCCCGCACCTACGACGCCAGCAAGCTGGAAGAAGATTCTGAGCGCGTGCGTGTCGCGTATCAGAATCACGGCTACTTCAAAGCCATCATCGGTGAGCCCTCCACGCACATCCGCAACGAGGGCGGCCTCTCCCTGCTGACCTTCCGGCCCAAGAAGGGCAAGCGCATCGACATCACCTTGCCCGTGCAAGAGGGCGACCGCTATCGCCTCGGCGGCATCACTTTTACGGGCAATGAGCACGTCAGGAACGTGAAGGCCCTGCGCGCCCAGTTCGCCATCAAGGACGGCGACTACTTTAACTACACCGCCATCGGCAAAGGCCTGGACAATCTGCGCAAGGCCTACGGGACGCTTGGCTATATCAACTTCGTCGCCAACCCGACGACGCGCTTCGACGAAGCCAAGAAGATGCTTTACCTCGACATCGACATCGATGAAGGAAAGCCCTTCTACGTCTCGCACATCGAGTTCACCGGCAACACCGTCACCCGCGACCCCGTCATCCGCCGCGAGCTGCTTCTCGAAGAAGGCCAGGTCTACAACAGCAATCTCTGGGAGCAGAGTCTGCT
>DASYBK010000035.1:0-30548 GCA_036500805.1 Acidobacteriaceae bacterium
ACTTTCGACCTCACGCTTGCTTTGGTGAAGCGCCTGTCGCCTTGGCTCACACCGTGACCAGGACTGCTTTCTAACCCGGCTCCCGTCCCACCCGAAGGACCCGAGACCGGCCTCAGAAACCCCCAGGTCGCATCACCAGCGCCGCTGTTCCGGCACCCCAAATTCCATGACCGCAGCCCAGAGCCGCGGCCATCCTAGCTCTGAGAGGTCCTGCCCCATGGCCGACATCGTGACCAACGCCCCCGCCGCTTCCGCTTCCACCACAACCAAGCCGGCGACCGAGTCGAAAAGCGCCCGCGGCCTTAAATTCGAGCGTCACTTCACCAAGCCCGGCGTCTCGCCCTTCGACGAACTCACCTGGGAGAAGCGCGACGCCATCATCCAGGACTTCAAAGGCAAGATCATCTTCGAGCAGAAGGACGTCGAAACGCCCTCCTCCTGGTCCGTCACCGCGACCAACATCGTCGCCTCGAAGTACCTCCACGGCCAGGTCGGCACGCCTGAGCGCGAGTCCGGTGTCCGCGCCCTCGTGTCCCGCGTCGCCGAGTCCATGCGCGACTGGGGCATCCGCGACGGCTACTTCGCCACCTCCGAAGACGCCGAGATCTTCTTCGCCGAGCTCTGCCACCTGCTCCTCAACCAGAAGGCCGCCTTCAACTCGCCCGTCTGGTTCAACGTCGGCTGCGACCGCCTCGAGCCCAACTCCGACGCCCACAACTGGCACTGGGACGCCGAGAAGAACGACACCGTCTTCTCCCGCACCGGCTACACCCGCCCGCAGTGCTCCGCCTGCTTCATCAACTCCGTCGACGACTCGCTCGACTCGATCCTTACGCTCGCCAAGACCGAGGGCATGCTCTTCAAGTGGGGCTCGGGCGCAGGCTCCAATCTCTCCAAGATTCGCGGCTCTATGGAGCTGCTCTCCGGCGGCGGCACAGCCTCCGGTCCGCTCTCGTTCATGAAGGGCTTCGACGCCTTCGCCGGCGTCATCAAGTCCGGCGGCAAAACCCGCCGCGCCGCCAAAATGGTCATCCTCAACGTCGACCATCCCGACATCGTCGATTTCATCGAGTGCAAAGCCAAGGAGGAAGCCAAGGCCCACACCCTCATCGCTGCCGGCTACGATGGCTCCGGTCCCGACTCCGAAGCCTTCTCCTCCATCTTCTTTCAGAACGCCAACAACTCCGTCCGCGTTACCGACGAGTTCATGCACGCCTGGGAGCAGGACGGCGAATTCACCACCCGCACCGTCAAGGACGGCGCACCGGCCAAGACCTACAAGGCCCGCGACCTCATGCACAAGATCGCCGAAGCCACCTGGCAGTGCGGCGATCCCGGCATGCAGTACGACACCACCATCAACCGCTGGCATACCTCCAAGAACACCGGCCGCATCAACGCGTCCAACCCCTGCTCGGAGTACATGTTCCTCGACAACTCCGCCTGCAACCTGGCCAGCTTCAACCTGATGAAATTCGTCACCCCAACGGGCACGTTTGACATCCAGGCCTACCGCGATGCCATCGACATCGTGCTCACCGCGATGGAGATCCTCGTCGATAACTCCGGCTACCCCACGGAGAAGATCTCCCGCAACTCGCACGACTACCGCCCGCTCGGCCTCGGCTACGCCAACCTGGGCGCGCTGCTCATGAACTTCGGCCTGCCCTACGACTCCGATGCCGGCCGCGACTTCGCCGCCACCCTCACCGCCATCCTCTGCGGCCAGGCCTATCTGCAATCCGCCCGCATCGCCGAAACCGCACGTCCCCTCGCCGCCGCCACCCCGCTCAACCAGGGCTCGGAGACCAAGGGCGGAGCCTGCCCCGGCTTCTACTCCAACCGCGAGCCCTTCCTCGACGTCATCCGTATGCATCGCGCCGAAGTCAACAAGATCGCTCGCGCGAAAGCCTCAGCCGAGCCTTTTGTAACTCCGCAGCTCGAGGCCCTCATCGCCGCGTCGAAAGACTGCTGGGACCAGGCACTCGCCCACGGCGAAAAATTCGGCTATCGCAACTCGCAGGTCACCGTGCTCGCCCCCACCGGCACCATCGGCTTCATGATGGACTGCGACACCACCGGTATCGAGCCTGACCTCGCCCTCGTCAAGTACAAGAAGCTCGTCGGCGGCGGCATGATCAAGATCGTCAACAACACCGTCCCCGGCGCGCTCTTCAAGCTCGGCTACTCCGACGCCGACGTCCAGGCCATCGTCTCCTACATCGACGCCACCGGCACCATCGAAGGCGCGCCCCACATCCGCCCCGAGCACCTCGCCGTCTTCGATTGCTCCTTCAAGCCCGCCAAGGGCACCCGCTCCATCCACTACCTCGGCCACCTCAAGATGATGGCCGCCACCCAGCCCTTCCTCTCCGGCGCGATCTCCAAAACCGTCAACCTGCCCCACGAGTGCACCGTCGACGACATCGCCGAGACCTACGTCGAAGCCTGGCGCCTCGGCCTCAAAGCCGTCGCCATCTACCGCGACGGATCCAAGGGCGTCCAGGTCCTCAACACCAGCCAGGACGAAAAAAAGAAAGCCGCTCCCGGCGATCCTCTATTAGCAGCCGCCGCCGACCGCGTCCTCACCTCGCTCGCCGCCGGCGTCGACACCCGCTCGCCCGAGTTCGCCGCCGACCTCAAGACGCTCGAAGCCTCGCTCACCCACAAGGTCTCCGACCGCCTCGAAGTCAGCGCCAAATCCATAGCCGCCGCCGCGCAAGCCTTCGAAGCCGCCATCACCAAGGCAGTTTCCACGAATCCAAGCGCCAGCGGCGCGACTCCCGCCACGCCTGCTGTTCCGGCCACCTATGGCTCGCCGCAGGCGAGCGTTTCGCCGAACGCGCAGTTCCCTGACCTCGCCGATCAGTCCCGCCCACCCAAAGCCATCCGCCACCGTCTCCCCGAGGAGCGCGCCTCGCTCACCCACAAATTCTCCCTCGCCGGTCACGAGGGCTACATCACCGTCGGCCTCTACCCCTCCGGCGAGCCCGGCGAAATCTTCATCCGCATGGCCAAGGAAGGCTCCACCGTCTCCGGACTCATGGACTCCTTCGCCACCGCCGTCTCCCTCGCCCTCCAGCACGGCGTACCCCTCAAGGTCCTCGTCGAAAAGTTCGCCCACACCCGCTTCGAACCCTCCGGATGGACCGGCAACGAGCACATCGGCTACGCGAAAAGCATCATGGACTACATCTTCCGCTGGCTCCAGCTCCGCTTCCTCTCCGGACACCAGCTTCCGCTCTTCGCCGGCATGGTTGGTGCCAGCGCGACCGGTTCCGGCATGGGCGGCTTCGGTTCAGCCGCGGCCATCCCCGGCGGTGTCCCTGTAGAAGGCACCATCGGCGACCTCACCGCCGCGAGCGCCATCGGTCAACCGCTAGCCGACACCGCACCGAAATCAGCGCCGGTGCACGTAGCCGACGCCATGAAAGACCTCTACGACATGGGCGACGCCCCCAGCTGCCACACCTGCGGCGCCATCATGGTGCGTAATGGAAGCTGCTACAGATGCATGAGCTGCGGATCGACGAGTGGTTGCAGTTAGGGGATGACAAGATGAGCTTTGAAATCGATCACACTCAGAGCATTTGGAAAGCGCAGCTTCAATTGGGCGGGAAACCGTTCAACACGACTGGAAGAATCACCAGAAAGGGGCGCGGGCTACCCGACGCGGAGATGCTCATACCTTTTGAGGCTGAGGGCTATCGTGTCACGGGGCCAGGGCGAATAGTCGGCCAAATGTATGAATTCAAAGTTGTGTTTGAAAAAGCGAAGGCAAATGCCAATCCTGAATTCATTAAGGTCTTTCCACATGCTTCCATGATTCGAATTACGGGAACATTTGACAAAGATGCGGTCTCGTTCCCTGATCCAAATTTTCAACTAGATCTCAAGCTCGTCGAATCAATTCGATAAGATGGATGGAATAGAACAAGAGCAGTCAATAGAAGGTTAGAAAGCTGATGGAGCCATTAGACGGACTCTGGACTGCCGAATTTGGTAGCACCACCGGCATCTCGGGCGGGGGTGTCGTTATCTTTACCGGAAGTAAAATTCTGGGCGGTGACGGCGCCTATTACTACGAAGGATCTTTTCGCTTAGATGGAATGAAGATCACCGCCGACGTGACGGCGCACCCATTCGATTCTCGATCCTCAAGTATCTTTTCAACGACCGGCAGACCATTAAAGCTTGGTCTAGTGGGCGACATAGTAGGGAACACCATCCTAGCTCAGGGCACTCTGCAGTCCTCCCCAATTGCGACGATAGGGGTCAAGCTTACGAAACGCGTCTAGCTAATGTTGTTTCGATGACCAACCGGAAGATCAACACGGACGAAGTTCTAAAGGACTTTGACTCCTTGAGTCCCAGGCTCCATGAACTCTGCGAGCAAACGAAATCACTTCTCGAGCGCGCAATGGCAAAGACTGGCCTCAAAATTCAGGGGATAACGTGGCGCGTAAAGGATCGCGAAAAGCTGAAGCGGAAGTACGAGAATCCCGATAAGTCGTACTTTGCGCTGTCCGATATTACAGATCTTGCTGGGCTCAGAATAATCACATATCTCGCCAAGGATGTTGACCTTGTTGCCGAAATAGTCCGCCGCGAGTTCGAACTTGATGAAAAGAATACCGTCGATAAGAGGAAGGGAGATCCGGAAAAGCTGGGATATCAAAGCCTTCATTACATCTGCGGATATTCGAGAAAACGCATAGAACTTTTGGAATATGAAAAATTTAATGGAATCAAATTTGAAATACAAATTCGCTCTCTTCTTCAACATGCATGGGCAGAACTGCAGCACGGAGCCTACGATCTTCAAAGTAATTTGCCAGACGAAATAAAGAATAGATTTTCATGTCTTTCTGGCCTTCTTCAGCTGGCTGATCGCGAGTTCGCATCAATCCTAGATGAACAAGCCAAATACGCGAAGTCCACCGCTGTGATTGTAGAAACCAAAGTGGGAAATCTGGATAGCGTGAATCTAGACGCGCTTTCTCTTGCAGGATTTGTTTCCAATAGCTCGCAAGCGAAAGAACTAGATGCTTGGCTTGCGGCTAACCTAGGTGTACCGCTCGACAGCCGAATAACCCCAAGCGGAGCGAATCTATTTTCGATAGCGGCAAACTTCGTGGGACTCAAAACACTCGGAGATCTCGATGAAGCATTGAATAAATTTAGCTCAGAGCTTTTGCTCTTCGAGCAAAAGATGATTGATGTCTGGTCAGTCAAGCTTCGCCCGAAATCGTTATCGGTCGGCATTTGTGTTTATCGCTTATCCTTATATTTAGCGGCGAAGAGAGGTCCTGAATTTACACGGGCTATGCTTGATAGCTTAGGCGTGAAGAATCAGAATTCAGAATTTGTGACTGCTGTAGTTGCCGCAGCACAAGCAGCTTAATTCATTCGACTACCATGCCCCGAGACCCAGGTCTGGAAGAGCTCATAAAATCCACCCTCGCCAACACCCGCGGCCTCTCCGAAAAGGCCATGTTCGGCGGCTGGGCGTGGCTGCTCCACGGCAATCTGCTCTGCGGAGCACGCCGCGGCAGCCTGCTGCTGCGCGTCGGCAAGGACAACGAAGCCTGGGCCAACCAGATTCCCGGCGTCGCCACCGCCATCATGGGCGGCCGCCGCATGGCCGGCTGGGTTCGCGCCACCTCCGAGGTCTACGGCAACGACGCGCTCCGTCAAAAGCTCATCGACGCTGCGCTCTCGTTCACCGGCTCGCTTCCCAGGAAGAAAACGCAGTAACACTATCGCCGCACCACGAGTGGCCGGCAAGCCCGAGCGCTTCGCGCCATCCACAACTCACCCGTCCCCAGCCGCGCGCCCTTCACCGAAAGCGTCACCGCACCCCGTCGCGCGCCCGTGTACGCAAACTCCATCGTGTACGGCGTCCCCGGATAGAACAAGCCACTCCCCGTGTGACAAATAGCATCCCGCGCCTGCCCCTTCATCGGCGGCGAGCAGCCCAGGCTCACCTGCTGGATCGGTACCTTGCCCTTATTGCGAAACGAAAGCTCGATGCTCGTGCCGCGCACATGCCCGCTTACCAGCATCACCGGGCAGGGAATCTGCAGATGCGTCTCCTGCGCGCGCGCCGGCACAGCGATCGTCATCATCGCCGCCAACAACATCGCCAGCCACGCAGTCTTCCGCACGTCCAGAGCCTTCAACACGTCCGGAGCCTTCAACACGGGAGGAGTCTACCATCGGCAAATTCCCGAATAGCGTAACAGTACAAAATCGCCATCCGAACCCAATCAGTAATGCGTCCCTCGTGGCATCGCCATCCGCATCCGGGCATGGTCGAATAGCACCATGAGCAGCAGAGACCACTGGCGCATCACCACCGCCGCGATCCAACTCGAAATGGAGCGCATCGCCGGCCTGCTCGAGAAGTCCATCCATTTCCACTCCCGCCGCGGATGCCCCCCATCGCAACGAGATATGGGCTTACACGAGACCCAACCCGCCGCGGAGCTCATCCCCCAGCCGGAGTAACTCCCAAAACGGGAACGCACGCAAAAACCTGCCAAATCACCCCACCCAATTCGCTACACCAACAATAGATCGACCTCCATCAGGCCGGAGCTATCTTCAAACCCCAACTGCCGGATCGTTCCGCGGAAACAGCGCGCGCACCAGCGCAAGCCCTTCCTCCCGCGTCTTGATCGTGCCTTCGAGCTGGGCATCCTCCGCCGCGTCGAGCATCGCGCGAAACCCCGGCCCCGGCCGGTATCCCGCCGCGATCAGGTCCGCCCCCGTCACCAGCAGCCGCGGCCGCACCTCCTCCGCCGGCGCTGCCTCGTACCGCGCCTTCGCGAAGTCATAAAGCTCGAGGTGATTGTGGCTTGAGGTCACATCGAGCTTGTGCAGTTCCAGATGCTCCTCGAAGCGCGGCAGCCGGAAAAAGCGCTTCAAGGTCGACTCCTTCATCTTCCCCACATCGCCGAAGCGCATATGGTTCGCCACCAGCGCCAGAATCTGCTCCGTGTCCTCGCCCGAGAAGCGCAGCCTCCGGCAGATCGCCGCCGCCATCCGCGTCCCCACCTCCGCATGCCCGTTGAACCGGATGCGGTCGCTCACGCTGTACGTCGGTGGCTTGCCGACATCGTGCAGCAGCGCCCCCCACGCCAGCGTCGGCGAACACCCCGCCGGCAGCTTCTCCAGCAGCAGCAGCGTGTGTACCCACACATCCCCCTCGGGGTGCCACTCCGGCGGCTGCGCCACCCCGCGCATCGCAGCCACCTCCGGGAGCACCTGCTCCAGCAGCCCGGTGGCCTCCAGCATTTCAAACGCCGCCGCCGCGCGTCCCTCCGTCAGCATGCGCGTCAGCTCATCCCGCATCCGCTCGCGGCTCACCTGTCCGACCTCGCGCGCCAGCACGCGAATCGCCGCGAAGGTCTCCCGCTCGATCGTGAATCCGAAGCGCGCCGCAAAGCGCACCGCGCGGAGCATGCGCAGCTTGTCCTCGGTGAAACGCCGCATCGGCTGCCCGATCGCGCGTACTACCCGCGCCCGCAGGTCCTCCCGTCCGCGCACGTAATCCAGCACCGCGGAAGCCGCATCGCCGCTCGCCAGGTACTTGTCGACATTGAGCAGCATGCCGTTAATCGTGAAGTCCCGCCGCAGCACATCATGCTGCGGATCGTCCGTATACCGCACCTCGTCCGGCCGCCGCCCATCCGTGTACGCGCTATCCGACCGGAACGTCGCCACCTCGGTGACGATCTCCGTGCCGTCCACCTGAAGCGGCACCAGCACCACGCCAAAGTGCGCCCCCACTCCAAATGCCCTGCCGAAGAGCCGCATCACCGCGTCCGGATGCGCATCCGTAGCCACGTCGTAGTCCTTCGGCGCATGGCCCATCAGCAGGTCGCGCACACATCCACCCACCAGGTACGCGCGATGCCCCGCTCCCGCGAGCGTATGCACCACCGCCGCAGCCGCTTCCAACCCGCTGCTGAACGCGACACTCACTCCTCTAGTATGGATGATGGTGAATGACCGAACGCACAGCGGATCTGGCCCCGCCGCAGCCGGCGGGTTTGGTGGATTGATCCTCGGCATCGAGAGCTCCTGCGACGAGACCGCTGCAGCCGTCGTCGAGCGCGGCACCCGCCAGCTCTCGAACGTCGTCGCCTCGCAGATCGCCATCCACTCTCCCTACGGCGGCGTCGTCCCCGAGCTAGCTTCCCGCGAGCACCTCCGCGCCATCGTCCCCGTCGTCGATGCCGCCCTCCGCGAAGCCGCCATCACCTTCGCCAACTTGGACGCCATCGCCGTCACCGAAGGCCCCGGTCTCGCCGGCGCGTTGCTCGTCGGGATCGGCTATGCCAAGGCCCTCGCCTGGGCGCTCGGCAAGCCACTCATCGCGGTCAACCACCTCGAAGGCCACATTCACGCCGTCCTGCTGGAGCACGCGGCCGCACTCCCGACCACCGGCCCGCTGCTCGCCCTCGTAGTCTCCGGCGGCCACACGCATCTCTACATAGCCGAGTACCGGGACGCGACCTGGCACTACCGCAACGTTGGCCACACCGTCGACGACGCCGCCGGCGAAGCCTTCGACAAGGTCGCCAAGCTGCTCGGCCTCGGCTATCCCGGCGGCCCCTGGATCGATGCACTCGCCCCCCACGGCAACCCCGTGGCGGTACCCTTCACCTTCGCGCAGATCAAACCCAAGGTCTACCGCCCCGGCCAGCACAGGCACCAGCCTCGATTCCTCTTCAGCTTCAGCGGCATCAAGACCGCCGTGCTGCGTTACGTCGAAACGCACGATATGATCGGCTCGATCGCCAACCGCCGCCAGCAGATCAGTGCATCGATGAAGCCCAGCGAAGCCCTCGCCCTCTGCGACCAGCAGACGCTCGATCTCCTAGCCTCCTTCCAGCGCGCTGTGGTCGATGACCTCCGTCGCAAGACCTTCGCCGCCGCCGAGCACTACGGCGCGCACGGTCTGCTCATCTCTGGTGGAGTGGCTGCGAACCGCGAGCTCCGCGCCCGCTTCACCGCCGCGGCAGCGGAACGCGGTCTGCCCATCGCCTTCCCTGCGCTTGCGCTCTCTACCGATAATGCCGCGATGATCGCCGCGGCTGCCTGGCCGAAGCTGGTTGCCGGAGACCTCGCGTCGCCATCGCTCTCCGCGCGCGCCAGCCTGCCACTCGGCGCGGAGACTGCGCTCCCGTAGAATCGCTGCATACCAATCCGAACGCATGACACTTCAGCTCTTCAATACCCTCAGCACCCAGATCGAACCTCTCACGCCTGCCGACGGCAAGGCGCTCACCCTCTACGCCTGCGGTCCCACCGTCTACGACTACGGCCACATCGGCAACTTCCGCACCTTCGTGCATGTCGATCTGCTGCGCCGTTTCCTCGAGCAGCAGGGCGTCCCCGTGAAGCACGTCATGAACATCACCGATGTCGACGACAAGATCATCCGCAATGCAGCAGCACAGGGCGTCTCCATCGCCGACTACACGCCCCGCTACGAGCGAGCCTTCCTCGAAGACCTCCGCGCGCTCGGCTGTCTCGATCCGGTCATCATGCCGCACGCGACTGAGAACATCCCGGAGATGGTCGCGCTCATCCAGGAGCTCGAGCAGCGCGGCCTCGCCTATTGCACCGAAGATGGCTCCTGGTACTTCCGCATCTCGGGCGACCCGGAGTACGGCAAGCTCTCCAAGAAGGACCTTAGCGGCAATACCGCCGGCGCCCGCGTCGATGTGGACGAATACGAGAAGGACTCCGCCTCGGACTTCGCGATGTGGAAGGCCGCGAAACCCGGCGAGCAGGCGTGGGACACAGCGCTCGGCCATGGCCGACCCGGCTGGCACATCGAGTGCTCCGCCATGGCGATGAAGTTCCTTGGCGAAACGCTCGACCTGCACGCCGGCGGCGAAGACCTGATGTTTCCCCACCACGAGAACGAGATTGCGCAATCGGAATCCGCTACGGGAAAGACCTTCGCGCGCCACTGGATGCACGTACGCTTCCTGCTCGTCGAAGGGCGCAAGATGTCCAAATCCGACGGGAATTTCTTCACCTTGCGCGACCTTCTGCTGCGCGGCTACAAGGCATCGGCGATCCGCTTTCTGCTTCTATCGGTTCCGTATCGCCATCAACTCAACTTCACCTTCGACGGCCTCGCCGAATCCACCTCTGCGGTCGACCGTCTCCGCACTTTTAAGCAGCGCATCCAGCATGGCCCATGGCCGGCGGGAGAAAACCCCGAGCTGACGGCACAATCACGCGAAGCCGCAGACGCATTCACCGCAGCGCTCGCGAACGACCTCAACACCGCCGAGGCACGCGCCGCCATCTTCGATCTCGTCCGCCACGCCAACACCGCCGCCGACCACGGCCGGCTCGCACAGGCGAACGTCGAGCCCATCCTGCACGCACTCGCGCTTTTCGACCAGGTCTTTAACGTGATCGAGGACCGCGACACCGACATCGCACGCGGAGCCGTAGCCTGGGCCGAGCACGAAGGCAAACTCACGAAAGAGTCCGCCACTCTCCAGGCCTCACTCGAGCTAAGCGACGCTGACATAGAAAAGCTCATAGCCGAACGCACGCAGGCAAAGAAGTCCCGCAACTTCGCCCGCGCCGACGCGATTCGCAACGATCTGGCCGCAAAAGGCATCCTGCTCGAAGACAGTAAGGATGGAGTGCGTTGGAAGCGGAAGTAAGGAATGGCACTTCTACTGTAGGGGTCGGATGAAAATTTCCCAGAAAAGTTCAGCTACACCTTCGAGTGACAGCTTGTCTTGCTTGGCGCCATGGGACTGCATGCCAAGAGGCTCAAAGTACATTGATTGGTCATCGTTTTTGACGTAGACAGCCTCGTTCATCCCGCCACTCTGCGGGTCATCCGTTATAGCGTATTCAATGCTGCCCCTCCCAAATGAGCCTCCGCCAACGGAAACCGACCCCATGCAGACCTTCTTGCCTGCGCGGTACAGGGCTGCAGTAAATCGATCTGCATCAATTCTTCTGAAACGCCGCTCTATATCTGGATTTCGACTACTCATCTCCTGCAGCGAGTTTTCGAAGAATTTAGCGATATATTCAAAGCCTTCATGCCGAAAGCTATCTCGATCCAAATCTGAAAATGTCTTCCTGATTCGGAGATTACTGGATCTGATTTGACCTTGTGAACGAGCGGCCGTGTCATCATGTTTGGTTTCGGACTTTCTCGTGACTAATTTGCCGTCTGGAGAATGACCAAGTTCCTTAAGTGCTGCTTTGATCGAATTCACCACATTAAGAAAAGCCTCGTCGGTATTTGGCCACTTCGAGATGGGCCGGCCGTCTGTCGGTGCGGCCAACAACTTCCCAAATGGGAGGTCCTGCCAATCGCAGGGATGGAGAATCACCGGAATAACCCGCGCTTCATGCAAAGAGTGTCTCTGTAAGGCGCGGTTCATCTCTCGTTCATAGCAGTATTCCGAAGCAATGAAATCGGGGCTTACCAGCAAGAGAATCACATCAGAGCTATTTAAATGATCATCGATAGCGTTATCGAGTTCTGTTCCAACTGTGATCCTCCGATCATGCCAGGTGGAGATAGCTCCTAGTCGTTTGAGGGCTGACAAATGCTTCTCAAGCCGATCTCGAAACGCTTCATCAGCGTGGGAATACGAAAAAAACAGAGTCGCCATTATGCACCGTCGCCTGCCTAGCGATAAGAACCGAAGGGGTTCCATTCTCCATTGGTCATGAAGGAGGTACGATCATATCCGAATGCCTGCCACATATGGTTTACCAGCGGCAGAAGCGTTCGGGGGTACGGAGGATCTTCTTCGAGATCGGCTCTGATCGAAAACTCAGGAGAACTGACTATGCTTTGTCGCGGCGGAATGAGTGCGTTCTGAAAGTAAAGTTGTCTGAATGTTGAATGGATTTGCTTTCCTGCGATGCCAATGAGTGAACAGCCAAGATATATCGGCAAGGTCTCTGAGGTTTCACTCAGCCGCACGAGTGCGTTCTCGTAGCAGCGCACAAGTTCCTGTTCGGTCGTTTGGCCGAGGATCATTTTGACGCCATCTACATTCACAGGACTGTAACAGTTGCTATTGGCATACTCAATAATTCCTGATCGAAATATTTGAGTATAGCCAAATGCCGTGCCTGGGTTATCAAGCCAAGCTATACGAATGAAACCATCGAAGTTGTACTGTTGTCGAGTAGCTGTATGTGGTACGTAGATTTGTCCTTTTTTCTGCTCAGGTATTTGCCACGACTCAGTAATTGGACGGCGAACAAACGCCAGCGCCGGAATAACATGAAACAATACCGTGACCTCACTGGAAATTGATACGGGCCCACTGCCCCGCTCAATCAGTCGGGCTCTTCTAGCTCTCCATCTTCCAATTATCTCCAACAATTGGCTTTCGGCTGACGCCTCATCAGAACCCTCTTGTTCAGTCATTTGGCCCCCAAAATGTGTCACAGTTATATGCTAGAACTCAAGGGTGTGATAGGCAAACGATAGCAAAGTCGCTGCCGGATAATTGCTCGATAGAGAAATTGCAATAATGAGGTCCGATGTGGACCTGCATCCGCTGAAGATTATCGCGTTCAAGCTCTGCTAATTCGCGAAAAGGCATCTTCCATTCAGGGTCCGTGGTGTATTGGATCTCTACCTCGTACAGTAGAGCCACCGTTTTACCCGTTTCATCGTTGTACTCTTTGGACCTGTAGCCGAGCACGTACATCTTCATAGCAGAACTCGAATCCGAGAGCTTGATTAGAATCGCAACTCACCCGCAACGACGCGATTGCACATCATGTCACGCGCTTCCTTACCACCAACTCATCCACAGTAAGCTTCCCAATACTCAACCCTCGATCCGGCCGGGTGCTGGGTGCCGGGCGCCCCATCCTAGCGCAGCTAGGGAGGGGGTTGTTCCGTCTTCAATCCCCGCTGCGCCGCTTCACCACCAGCTCATCCACCGTAACTTCCCGATACTCAGCTCCTAGATCCGGCCAAGTACCATCCCAGGATTGTGATCCCCGCACCAATCGCGGCTCCAGCCACAGCATCTCCGTAGATCATTTAGCCGTTGGAACCAACATCCCGCACGTGCTACAGTCCTCGCACTCCCCATACCGGCCCCGTAAAAACATCCTCGCTTCAAGAAAGCGTCACGGAGCTGAATATGGCTTCATCCCTTCAAGATGCACTCGTCGTCCCTCGCGTGCCCGCAGCCGGCCGCTATCGTATCCTCGACAAATACTTCTACTTCGCCATGTCGCTGCTCTTCGCCGCCATCGTGGTCGCAGGCTTCAGCCGCACCGTCAATCAGAACCTCTTCCATCCCGCCGTTCCGCGGCCATCTCTCTTATGGATTCACGGCGCCGCCTTCTCCCTCTGGATCGTCTTTTACATCCTGCAGTCGGCGCTGGTCCGTGCGCGCAAAGTAAAGTGGCATCGTCTCCTCGGCTGGTTTGGTGTCGGACTCGCTGCCGTCATGGTGGTGTTGGGCTTCACCATCGCCATCATCATGGGCCGCTTCGACAAGCACGTCCTGAACCTTGCTGGTGCGGACACATTTCTCAGTATTCCCTTCGGCGACATGACTATGTTCACAGTCCTTGTCGGCCTCGCCATCTACTGGCGCAGGAAACCGGAATACCACCGGCGGCTGCTCTTTCTTGGCACATGTGCGCTGCTCGATGCACCCTTCGGCCGCTTCGACTATCTCTTCAACCACAGCATCTTCTTTATCGCCGTGGACGCAGTCATCCTTCTCGGAATCGCGCGCGACCTGCTGGTGAACCGTCGCATTCACATCGTCTACCGCGTGGCGGTGCCATCGATGGTGGTGTTGCAGGTGCTCTTGGTCTACCTCTGGCGCGGCGCGCCTGCATGGTGGTCCAACATTGGTCAGGCCCTCTTGGGATAACGCAGGCCCGGACCGGGCGATGTTTTCAATACCGCCGGCGACCCATCCTGGCGCAGCTAGGTGGGTCTTTTCTAGTCCAACCCCTCGCTCCGCTTCCTCACCACCAACTCATCCACAGTAAGCTTCCCAATACTCAACTCCTCAATCCGGCCGGTCCCCATCCCAAGATTGTTGATCCCCAACGCGCCAATGGCCAGTGCACCAATCGCCATCGCGCCGATCGCAGTTCCAGCCACGGCCAGCCCGAAGACAGCAAAGCCCACGAGAGCAGTCGATTTCGAACAACGTTTCCGAAGCATGCGATCGATCTTACCGCCGCGGCGGACTCTTGGCTGGCTCGCCGAGTTACTGATTCGCTGACTTCCTAATTCACAAAATCATGCGAGAATGGCCTGCCTCCCTCTATCCACTTTGCAATCGAGGCAAAGCCATGCCCGACAACGTACCGGTTCTGACTCTCGACATCGACCACAACGCCAAACCGATTGTCGTGCGATGCCACGGTAAGCTGCTCGCCGGTGTCAGCGAGGTCCTTTACAGCCAGGTCAAACCGCTGGTGCCCCATCACAAGCGCATCATTCTCGACCTGACCGACCTCACTCGCATGGACAGCATGGGCCTCGGCGCGCTCGTCCGGCTTTACGTCTCCGCGCGCCACGCAGGCTGCAACATCGAGCTCATGAACCTCGGCAAGCAGATCCGCATTCTCCTCGGGACTGCGCACATGCTCCACGCCTTCACCATCGTTGGCGAACACGGCATCAAGTTGAGTTGATCTGTTGAACCGGCTAAGCCAACGCGGCAAATCCAGCTTCTAGACGGGCCAGGTAACGTGACCTACCCCCCTCCCCCCTCCCGCTGCCGGAGGCACCGGTGTAAGTCTTCTATTCTCAGCGGCGTAGACTTCCTTCCGAGACCTAAAAATGTCCAAATAAAGGACTTACCGGTAAATATGTCCAGCAAAAGAAGTTAGCGGTTGGCAATTCGGGCAAGTCAGCCTGCTTCGCCTGAACGTAAAAAGCCACCGATCTGGTGGCTTTTGCGTTCAGTTCTCTTGCTGGAGGATGATCTATTTCCAGTGTAGCGAATCGGGTGGGGTAAAGTGGCAGGTTTCTGCAAGGCCCGGCCCATTTTGGGCGGACTCGATGCGGGGCCAAGGCGCTCACGGAACCACGTATCGCCAGAAGATGTTGGACTACTTGCGGAGCCGCTTGCCGAAGCGCCGCTCGAACTCGAGTTCCATTGCGGTATAGCACTCGCACGCGCCGGCCTCGAGCCCCTTCGCGTCCAGCACCGTCAGGCGTCCGTAGTCGTAGCGAATCAGCCCGGCTTTGCGCAGCATTGCCGCCGCGATGGAGACACTGGGGCGGTGCACGCCGAGCATGTAGGCGAGGAACTCGTGCCGCACCGGAAAGCTGTCGCCTTCCACCCGGTTGTGCACCATCTTGAGCCAGCGGCAGAGCCGCTCCTCGATGCGGTGGATGCGATTGCAGGCGGCGGTGATCGCGGTCAGCGAAAGATAGGCGTTGACGTACTCGCAGATCAGGTCGTTCAGCGGAGATTTGGCATCGACGACCTCACTCAGAAAGGTATCGCTGCGCATCCGCATGCATTCGCCGGGCACCTGGACAAAGGTGCGGGTGACTGCGACACTCTCGCGCAGCCAGACCTGCACACCGACGATTCCTTCGAAGCCGGTAATCGCCGTCTCGACCGTGGATCCGTCGCGCATGGTGTAGACGCTGGAGGCGACGGCGCCGCTGGGGAAATATACGTATCGGATCGGCTCACCGGGCTCGACCATGACATCTTTCAGATCGAGGGTCACGGTTTCAAGAAACGGCGCCAGCCGCCGGCGTTCCGCTTCTGGAACAGCTTCCAGCAACAAATTCACTCTCTAGCCCCCAGAACGAGTACCTCTACACGAGGGACCGATGAGATGAGCGGTACTGCCGCTCCTCTCGGAAAGGAGCTGAAGTCAGCGGTCGCGGTCCTGTCCCAAATTTGCTTGAGGATATGAACCGCGGGTTCGAGCAGTCTGTCGGCTAGCTTACAGAAGTTCCGCGCGAGACAATGGAGACGAGTCGCGCATCGGAATGGCCGCAGTTTCAGGCGATCCCTGCGCTGTGCTATCCTCACGGCAAGAAAGCAAAGCAGATGCGGCATTCGTTGCTCCATTCCGTAGCACTCCGCCAACGCGTGCTGGCGGCGCAGATATTGCCCTCTGCTACGCGACCTCGTCTCTTCGCCGGCGACTAGCCTTCGTCTCGCCCGCTTTCTGTCCCGGGTTCCTTGATGCCTCACGCCCGCCCGGGACACCGTTCCTTCGCCCCAATTTGTAACACCTCTTGCACAGAGGAGGAGCCTCCTATTATGCCGACCGATGGCATCGCTCAGCGTCCCCGTCAGACCGCCTCTCAGTCCAACGCCTTCGCTCCTCGCATCGCCGGACCGCTGCCCGGCCCCAAAGCGCGTGCGATTGTGGAGTCCGACGACCGCTGGATCTCCCCTTCCTACACACGGAGCTATCCGCTGGTCGCCAAACGCGGACGCGGCACGCGCGTGGAAGATGTGGACGGCAACGAGTTCCTGGATTTCGCTGCCGGGATTGCCGTGGTCTCGACCGGCCATTGCCACCCGGAGGTGGTGAAGGCCATCCAGCGGCAGGCCGGCGAGCTGATCCACATGTCGGGCACGGACTTCTACTACGAAGGGCTGGTCACGCTGGCGGAGCGGCTCTCCGCGGTTGCGCCCATGCCCGGCCCGCATCGTTTCTACTACGGCAACTCCGGTGCGGAGGCGGTTGAATGCGCGCTCAAGCTGGCCCGCTATCACACCGGCCGCCAGAATATGATCGCCTTCTTCGGCGCCTTTCACGGCCGGACGATGGGGGCGCTCTCGCTTACCGCATCCAAGCCGCAGCAGAAGCGGCGCTTTGCCCCGCTTGTCCCCGGCGTGACCCATGTGCGGTATCCCTACGCATACCGCGGATGTTCGGGCGGACCGCAGGAGGAAGAGGCCTTCGCGCTGGGGTGCGCGCGGTATATCGAGGAGAAGCTCTTCAAGACGGTACTGCCGCCGGAGGAGGTGGCCGCGATCTTCGTGGAGCCGATCCAGGGTGAGGGCGGTTACGTCGTGGCGCCCACCATCTTTATGCAGGAGCTGCGGCGAATCTGTGACCGCCATGGGATTCTGCTGGTGGCGGACGAGGTGCAATCGGGCGCGGGACGGACGGGCAAGTGGTGGGCGATCGAGCATACCGGGGTCGAGCCGGACATGGTGTGCATGGCGAAGGGGATTGCTTCGGGGATGCCGCTCGGGGTCTGCATGACGCGAGCCGAGATCATGGATTGGAAGCCGGGGTCGCATGCATCGACCTTCGGCGGCAACCCGGTGGCGATTGCCGCGGCGCTGGCGACGATGGATGTGCTGGAGCGCGAGGGAATCGGCAACGCCGCGAAGATTGGCGAGACGATGATGTCGCGGCTGAAGGGCTGGGTGAAGGCGCATTCCATCGTCGGCGATGTGCGCGGGCGCGGTCTGATGATCGGGATTGAGATCGTGAAGGACCAGAGGACGCGGGAGGCAGCGCCCGAACTGCGCGACCGCATCGTCGATCTGGCATTCGAGCGCGGATTGCTGATTCTGGGCTGCGGGGAAACGGCAGTTCGGCTCGCGCCGCCGCTGGTGGTGCAGCAGGGCGAGGTGGATGTGGCGCTCGACATCCTTGAAGAGTGCATCGGGATTGCGCAGGGTCAACCGAATGTCACCGAGTCCAGGCATCAGGCGAGTGTGCACGCGTCGCAGAGCTGACCGCGCCTTCACGCGCATCTCCGTAATCGGCTCTTCGGAAGCCGCTGTGTTTTTCGTCGGCCGCGAGGGCCAGCGCGCCGCGGGGAGATGCAGTTCTGCCATCCAGTACGGAGCCGTCCGCCGAGGACGGCCCCTGGAGCGTTTCGCTTGTCACGTGCGGTCCTTGGTGAGCCGCATATGAGTTCGGTGTGGGCTAGCAATCAGTGTCTGCCGCCGCCGTGTACCTGGCCGTGGCCATCCCGCATTTCGCCGCCACGGAAGTGTTCGGGGTGGCCATTCCAGCCGGCACGCGGCGCCTCGCCACGGTGCGGGAAGGGGCCGTGATATCCGTGGTCAGGATGGAAATGGGGATCGACATGGCCGTAGAAGTGATCGTGACCGTGATACCAGGGGCCGGCGCCAATGAAGATGCCGCCGTTGAACCATTCCGGGCCGTAGTAGCCGTAGGGTGCGCAGTTGTAAGGCGGAACAGCATAGTAGCCGTACGGGCAGACGGGAGCCGGGCCGATGTTGACGCTGATCTGGGCGTTTGTGCGGGGAGACGCTGCAAAAATGCAGAAACCCGCCAGAGCTGCCAGCGGAACGTACTTGAAACGGTCCATGATTCACCTCATTCGGCTTAGAGGCCGAAGCGTGCGAGAGAGTTGCGTTGGGCTATCCCGTGTCGCCACAGCGAGATACGCCAGTCTACTCTGACTAGAAGATGGCGAATGGGTAGGACGGGTGCGCCGCCCATCGTTGTCGGATGCGGGCGCGCGGAGGGAAGAGGGGTGCGTCAGGCGGCGCTGTATTGACTCCGGAGGGGCAGGAAGATGGACATCTTTGTGCCGTGCGACGTGGAGCCGGTGCGGCTTTCGACTTCGATCTTTCCGCCGTGGCCTTCGATGAACTGCCGTGCGAGGAATAGACCGATGCCGGTGCCGATATTGCCGCGCGTGGTGTAGAAGGCGTCGAAGATATGTGGCAACTGCTCGGCAGAGATGCCGATGCCGCTATCTTCGACAGAGAGGACGACGCCTTCGGCGGGAACGGTGACGCACCTGAGCGCGATGGAAAGGGTTCCGCCAGATGGCATGGCGTGGATGGCATTGGCGATGAGGTTGGAGATGACCTGCATGATCTCGCCTTTGCGAAGAGCAATCTTCGGCGAGGGCTGGAGATCGCTTTCGATGTTCACATCGGCGGCTTTGCACCTGGGCTCGTAGATACGGATAGCTTCGGCGGCGATCTCCGATAACGAGCTGTAGACGACCGCGCTGGGATCGCGATAGTAGCCGAGGGTCTGCTTGGCGAGATGCGAGACGCGGGCGACTTCGCCTTCGGCGGCGGTTAGGTATGCAGCCTGGCTGGGGTCGGTGGCCTGCTCGCGAGCGAGAAAGAGCAGGTTCACGATGGCTTCGAGAGGGTTGTTGATCTCATGCGCGATGGTGGCGGCCACTCTGCCTGTGGCGGCGAGTTTCTCCGCCTGGAGCAGCGAAAGCTCCAGAGCTTTTCGCGCGGAGATGTCGCGGAGAATCTTGGCGGCGCCGATGACGTTGCCGGAATGATCGCGCACCGGCGAGATGCTGAGCGAGACGTCGAGGCGGCGGCCATCTTTGGTAAGGCGGACGGTTTCGAAGTGGTCGATGTGCTCGCCGGCGCGGATTTTCGCGAGAATGACGGCTTCATCCGCGTGCAGGTCTTCAGGGATGATCCTGAGGATGGATGCTCCGACCATCTCGTCGCTGGTATAGCCGAGGATGCGGGTGGCAGCGGGATTCCAACTGGTGATTTTGCCGGTGAGGTCCTTGCTGAGGATGGCATCGTCTGAGGATTCGATGATCGCGGCGAATTCGCCGAGGCGCTTGGAGGCGTTGTTGTAGCGCGATTCGGCTTCGGTGAGGTCGGCAATTCTATCGGTAAGCTGCCCGCGCAGCCTGGCGTTCTCAATGGCAATGGCGGCCAGGGCGGCTACGGTGGCGGCCAGGTCTTCGGATTCCTGGTCGAATGCGTCGGCCTGCTCGTGGCCATAAACGAGTCCGCCGAGAACTTCGCCCGACTGGCTTTTGACGGGAACGGCAAGATAGCTGCGCACGGGCAGGTGACCTTTGGGTATGCCGAAGTGGGGGGCGTTCTGGCCGTAGCGCGGATCCCTGGTGATGTCGCCGGAGCGGACGATGGCGTTGCCTTGGAAGGTGGGTCCGAAGACCAGCGTGTTGCGGGGCATGGGGAACAAGGCAAATTTTTCTCGAGGGACACCGGAGAGCGCGTACAGCAGGTGGCTTTCGCCCGCAGCATTGACGGCGTTGTAGAAGAAGGCTGCGAACTGTGCGCCGGAGAGCTGCAGTCCGGCATCGGTGGCCACCTGGACGATGGATTCGAGGTCGAGACTCCGGTTGAAGAGCAGGCCCGTCTGGACGATGAGGTCGAGTTTGCTGCCCTGCAGAGTGGATGGGTTCGTCACTGCCGTCATACGGCTTCCTGTAGTCGCATCGGGGAAAGACCCAGCGCGTGACCCTGGCTCTGAAATTGGCTGGCCGGTGGATGGGTGCATGGTATGTGACGAAGAGAACGACGATGGCGTTGTATCGCCGCACGCCTCCTTCGCAATGAGAGTACGGGAGGAGTGTGGCCGAAGACAGGGGCTGGGGTGAAAAACATTGGTAATTCACTCATGATTTTGTTGGCGCCCCTGTGCGGGGATGTGACAGCATTCCGCGCAGAGGTGCGCCAGGCGTGTTCGTCGACAGCCCACACCCGTATATCAGCTTCTGGCTGGATGTGGTGGATAAGGCGGTGAAGGTGGTGGCGGTGCTCCTCGGCGGCGGCTGGACGCTGATGCTCTACCGCCGCAACCGCACCTTCCGGCGGCGGCTGGAACCGGGGGTGAGCGGGCAGTTGTATCGCGCCGGCGGCGCGGCGTACCTGGTGATTACGTGCACGCTGAAGAATGTCGGCTCGGCGAAGTGCGACCTGAATTTCCCGGGGACGTGGTGCGAGGTGCAGCAGATGAAGCCGGCGGGGAGGGAAGTGCTGCGGCGTTTTGCCATCTTTCGCGACCACCCGTGGATTGAGTCTGGAGAGCCGGTGACGGACTCGGTGGTGCTGCCGGTGCCGCCGCCGGAGACGTTCGTAGCGCTGCACATGACGCTGAAAGTGAAATCGCAGGACCGGCAGGAAAAGAATTCGATTGTGTGGAAGGCGAGGAATGTGCTGCCTTCGGCCGATGCAGTGCCCGCCGTGGCGGCGGCGCAGCCTGCGCCGGCGGCGCGGAAGAGTGTGGTGGGAGTGTTACGGGGCCTGTTGACAGGAGGTTGCGATGGCGATTGATACGAGCGATCCAATGGGCGGAACCATGCGCGGCATGATGACGCTGGAAGAGCTTATGCGCAAGGCGAAAGCGAATGAGGAACCGGTGGCGCCGGAGGACAGCGGCACGGGCGACGACGGGTTACCGGTCCTGCCCAGCTATGTGCACCGTGACAATACGCAGAGCCAGATGCATGCCGAGGATGACGAGGAGGGCGACCTGACGCCGGAGACCACGGGGCCGGGCAAGCCGCCACTCTAAGAGGGACAGAGACCGAGGGACAGCAGATCCGCCCTCCGCACGTGGAGGCGGGACTGGAGCCGGACTCTTGACGCAACCAGTCAGTTGCATATCGCGATGAACCACGCTAATATGCAACCAATGGGTTGCCTATGACGGATCGTATCGAAAAGCAGATTGAGTTGAAAGCGCCGGTGGCGCAGGTGTGGCGCGCGCTAACTGACTATCGGGAGTTTGGCGAGTGGTTTCGGGTGAAGCTGGATGGGCCGTTTGTGGCCGGCGAGGTGTCGCGGGGGCACATTACGTACCCGGGATATGAGCATTTGCGGTGGGAGGCGATGGTGGAACGGATGGAGCCGGAGCGGCTGTTCTCATTCCAGTGGCATCCGTATGCGGTCGATCCGAAGGTGGATTATTCGAAGGAGCCCCGAACGCTGGTGGAGTTCCGTCTGGAGAAGACGCCGACAGGCACGCTGTTGCGGGTGACGGAGTCGGGCTTCGAGAAAATTCCTGCGGGACGGCGGCCGGAGGCTTTCCGCATGAACGATCAGGGCTGGACCGAGCAGGTGAAGAACATCGAGCGCTATGTCGCAGAAAAGCCGTAAGGGCGGGCTTGCCGGATGGCGCGGGCGAGCGCCTGCCTTTGCGGCGCTGGGGGATGCGACGCGGCTCTCGCTGGTGGTGACGCTGGCGAGCGGCGAGCCGCGCTCGATTGCGGAGTTGACGACAGGATCGAGGATGACGCGGCAGGCGATCACAAAGCACCTCCGAGTGCTGGAGCGTGTGGGTATGGTGCGCTCGGAGCGAGCGGGACGCGAGAGCCGGTTCGCCTTCGATCCGCGGCCGGTGGAGGAGATGCGGGCGTACTTAGAGATGGTTTCGGCCGAGTGGGATGCGGCATTGGGGCGGCTGAAGGCTTTTGTGGAGAAATAGAGTCATTCAGCCCTCGGGTGCTTCACTGCGCTTCGCTGCCGCATGTGGTTTCGTAGGCGACTATGGCGACCCATGCTACCTGCTTGGGGTCGTGGGCGTAGAAGGCGAGCCAGTATGGGCGGCTGACGACGACGGTGTAGGCTTTTGCATTACCGTCGGCACTCCATTGATATGTCTTGCGCCCGGGTGAGTCGTGGGTCAGGTTCATGCCGGCGATGTGACGGCTGGCCTTGGCCACGCGGGCGAGCGTATCGGCGGCGACGCGCGCGGGATCGGTGAAGGACCAGTCGCGACTGCCGTTTTCTGCATCGTGCTGGGCCTCGATCAGCGCGGCATTCTGCTCTTCGGGAAGCAGCATGCGCAGGTTGCATTCCGGCGAGGGCAGGTCGAGCTTCTCGTTGGATTCGCCATAGTCGAGGTTGGCGCGCCATTCGGTGTCCGGGTCTTTGACTTCCTGAACGGCGAGCAGGCTGCAGCAGCCCAGGTATCCGAAGCCGCCCCAGGAGTGCTCGAGATCGTCCATGCGCTGCCCGGCAAAGAACGTGCCTATCAAAGTTGCATGTTCTACGGCGCCGGATTGCCCGGGACGGAAGGGCGGCTGGATGGCTTTGTCGAAATCCTGGAACGGCTGGTTATCGGTGAGCGGGAGCGGGATGTTTTCAATATTCAGCGGCTGGGAGCGATGGCGATCGTTCATGGTTTTGCAGCAGTAGACGGTGCCGGAGTTGATGGTTCCACCGTATTCGAGCCAGATAGCGGGCCAGGAGGGACACGTGGGGTCATAGATGGTGAAGTTGCGCGCCGCGTGGGTGACGAAGCCGGTGACTTCCACGACTTTGTGGTTGTAGGCGGTGGGGTCTTTCTTCAACTGACAGACACTTGTTTTGACCGGCTCCTCGCTTCTCATATATGTAACTGTGAAAAAAACAAAAAAGATGCAGAGGAGGCACCGGCCAATGGTTGCGAGTTTGCTCGAGGCGGGCCCCAGTGTCATTGATGGAAATGATATGCGCAGGAGGGGCAAGCCTGTGTTTTTAGCGATTCGACTTCAGCCACAGCTGGTAGCTGCCCCACGCGGCTATGGTGCAGACGTCGCGGATCTGGCCGGTGCGTAGTTTTTCTTCGAACTCGGTGATGGGGAGACGGACGATCTCCATGTCGGCTTCTTCGTAGTCGCGCTGGTGCGGGCCGGGGGTGAGGTCCTCGGCGACGAAGACGTGCTGGCGCTGGCGGGCGAAGCCGTAGGCGATCCACATCCAGGGGAGCTCGGTCATGCGTCCGGCGATGAGGCCGGTTTCTTCACGCAGCTCGCCACGGGCGAGCTCTTCGGGATTGTCGATCTCCGACTCCCAGCCGCCCTGGGGCAGCTCGAGCGCTCGCTCCCCGATGGTGTAGCGGTACTGTTCGACCAGCCAGATGTGGTCGCCGTCGATGGGGAGGACGGCGGCGCAGTCGTGTTTGTCGACCACGCCGTAGATGCCGTGGGTACCGTTGGCGCGCTCAATGTCGTCTTCGCGGACGCTAAGCCAGGGGTTGCGATAGACCTCGCGAGTGGAAAGGGTGCGGATAGCCATGAGGTCAGGATGTCACGGACTTGCCGTCCGAGGCACATGCGCCTTTGGCGCGGCTTGTTGGGTTCGCTTCCTTTGGTCGCTCACGGCTGGATTTGTGGGTGGCCTGGCGAACCGCGGATCTTTTGCTTTGCTCAAGGCTGCTGGCTGGCTTTGATCCCACATCTCGGGATGTGGGGACATGGAGATATGAGTACGCGGTTGGGCGTTCGCGCTACATTTATGGGGAAGCCCGGGTTCCGATGTATGGATGGGCGGCACTTGCATGGCGATGTTTCTGCGTGTAGCGTGCAACGACAACGGGTGCAAGCCCATCGAAACCCACTGCAATGCGGTTTTCTCGTTAGTGGATACGCAACAGGAAAGGCAAGGAGGGTACATGCGAGCACGATTAGGAACGGTGGCGACACTCATCGGTCTGGGATTCATGACACTTGGGGTGGCCGGGACGAAGGCACAGGAAGGTCCGCCGCCGCCGGGATACTATAACCAGCCATGGACGCAGCCTCCGGGTTCGTATCGAGACGATATATCGCGGCGAGGGTTTCATGACGGCATCGAGGGAGCGCGGAGAGATTTTCAGAATCACCGCCCGCCGAATGTGAACAATCGCGATGAATACCGGCATCCGAGTGTCGGGGGCCGGGCGCGGGAAGCGTACCGGGCAGCCTTCCGCAGGGGCTATCAGGTGGGCGTACAGCGCATCTATAACGGGCGGCGCTAAAAGAGCATTTTGCTATTGGAGTAGACCGGCCGGCGACCCGGAATTGATTGAGAAAGAGACCCGCAACACGCGGGTCTTTTTTTGCGCGAAGCGGCGGCTTTGCGGGAGAGGCAATCGTTGCGTGCATGGTTTGGGGGAGCGACGCGCGGCGCGTCTGCCGGTAAAGGCAAGAATAACGATTCGTGCCATGGAGACGACGATGATGATATCTTGATGGACGCAGCGGGAGTGGAGAGAGAACACGAAGATGATATCGAGACGGAAGTTCGGGCAGTTGCTGGGGCTGGCGGCGGGGGCGTCGGCCTTTCCGGGTGTGGCGGAGATGGCGCGAGCGCAGGCTGAGCCGGAGCTGAACAGCACGCCGCGGAGGTTTCCGGAGGGATTTCTGTGGGGCTCGGCGACGGCTTCGTACCAGGTGGAAGGCGCGGTGCATGAGGATGGGCGCGGGCCGTCGATCTGGGACACGTTTTCGCATACGCCGGGCAAGACGCACAACGGCGACACGGGCGATGTGGCGGACGATCACTATCACCGCTACAAGGAAGATATCGGGCTGATGACGGCGCTTGGCCTGAAGACGTACCGCTTCTCGATTGCTTGGCCGCGCATTTTTCCTGAGGGGAGGGGCGCGCGGAATCCCAAGGGCTTCGATTTTTACGATCGCATGCTGGACACGCTGCTCGCGGCGAAGATTGCGCCCTACTGCACGCTCTATCACTGGGATCTGCCGCAGGCGTTAGAGGACAAGGGCGGATGGCAGAACCGCGACACCGCGAAGGTCTTTGCGGATTACGCCGCGGTTGTTGCTGAGCATTTGTGCGACCGCGTGAAGTACTTCATGACAGTGAATGAGCTGAGCAGCTATGTGGGGGCGGGTTATGGCTCGGGCGTACATGCGCCGGGGCTGAAGCTGGACAGAAAAGGGTTGGCGCAGGTGGCGCACTATGCGGTGCTGGGGCATGGACTGGCGGTGGAGGCGATCCGCGCGCATGCGAGGCCGGGGACGAAGGTGGGCTTTGCCGATAACCCGGAGGCGGCGACGCCGGTGATCGAAACGCCGGAGCACATTGCGGCGGCGGAGCGCGCGATGCGCTTGCAGAATGCGATGTTCGGGACCGTCATTCATGAAGGGAAGTACATGGATGAATACCTGAAAGAGCTGGGCCCGGACGCGCCGAAGTTTACCGACGAGGAGATGAAGGCGATCGGCAGCCCGCTGGATTTTCTAGGACTGAATATTTATCAGCCGACGTTTGTTCGGGCGGATGACGGGCCGCGCGGATACGCGATCGTGAAGCCGCCGGCTTCGTATCCGCATATGTACAGCGACTGGATAACGGTGGGACCGGAGGCGCTCTACTGGACGCCGAAGATCGTGGCGAAGATATGGAATCTGAAGGAGATTTACATCACGGAGAATGGATGCTCGTCGGCGGATGTATTGACGCCGGATGGGCAGGTGTACGACTCGGACCGGATTATGTATCTGCGGAACTACATGACGCAGTTGCATCGCGCGGTGTCGGAAGGCGTGCCGGTGAAGGGATATTTCCTGTGGAGTTTGCTGGATAACTTCGAGTGGGCAGATGGATATTCGAGGCGGTTTGGAATCACTTATGTGGATTTTCGGACGCAGAAGCGGACGCCTAAGTTGAGCTCTAGTTATTACAGGGAAGTCATTCGGCGGAATGAGTTGGCTTGAGCTTAGCCCAAGGGGCATGGGCACCCAATTCCGAGTTGGTCACGTGACCTGTACCCCCTCCCCCTCCCGTCACCGGAGAGCGGGTCGTAAGTAGCTTTGTTAACAGTGATTTAGCATGCCTCCCGCGGGCTAAAATCGTCCTTTCAAAAGGGTTAGCGGCAAATTCGTCATCTCACAGGACTTAATGGCACGAACTCGGCTAATCGCGAGGGCGGTCGGAGAAATCCTCATAAATAAAAGCCACCGATAAACAAAAGCCGCCGATAAACAAAAAGCCACCGCGTGGGTGGCTTTTCCCGTCTGCTCTCTATTCCTATTATAGCGCCGGGAAGCGTTAGAAATGGCAGGTTTTCGAAAAAGGTTTCTATCTCAGTTTCAAATTGAAACAATGCGCAACCTTCGGCAATTCTTAGGATCATCGAGGACCTATGGTTCGGAGCTGTGGCCGTTGCAGCGCAGGACGCCGAGGAATTTGCTCCATGGGCCAACGGCATCGCGGTACTGGCAGGCAAGCACGCGGGAGATCTGGTGCAGATGGGTGAGGTCGTGTGCGGACCAGGTGGCGAGTAGCTGACCAAGTGTGACGACGCCGAAGGAGGGATGACATCCGCGGCGGTTGAGATCGTCCGACTGAAGATTGAGCACGTGCAGCGCGTGGAGATTGTCGGAACGCAGGCGCGCGAATTGATCTAGTAACTGTGAGAGTGACGTGCCGGGAGCCTGATCGCGGAACCCGGTGCGGTCGTAGGGCGTAAAGGTTCGTGTTTCGCCGAAGTCAAGGATCATTTTGACGCGAGGCAGCCAGTCGGTCCGCTCGGCGTGCACAAGGTGGCCGACGATTTCGCAAGGGCTCCAGGTGTTCTCGCCTTCATTGCCGCGCGTCCACGATTCCGGGAGATCGCGGAGGAGTGTGTTGAGCGTGGCGGGGGTTCGGGCGAGGAGTGCGACGGTGTCTTCGAGCTGGTGTTCCATGATTGTGAGTCGCGATGGCAGCTTCGCAGCTACAAACAAACTACCCCATCCTAACTTCGTTAGGATGGGGCACCCGGTCTTGCGGTACTGCTTAGTGATTCGACTTAGCTCTTCTGGGCTTTGGCGAAGCGCTCGTTTACTTTGTCCCAGTTGACGGTGTTCCACCAGGCTTTCAGGTAGTCGGGGCGGCGGTTCTGGTATTTGAGGTAGTAGGCGTGCTCCCATACGTCGTTGCCCAGCACGGGATATTTGCCGTCGGTGATGGGGTTGTCCTGGTTGGGAGTGGTGACGATGGAGAGCTTGCCTCCGCTCCACACCAGCCAGCCCCAGCCCGAGCCGAATTGCGCGGCGGTTTTTTCTTCGAACTGCTTCTTGAATTCCTCGAAGCTGCCGAATTCCTTCTTGATGGCGTCGGCGATGGGGCCGGTGGGATCGCCGCCGCCCTTGGGCTTCATGATCTCCCAGAACATGGAGTGGTTGAGATGGCCGCCGCCGTTGTTGCGGACGACAGCGCGGACGTCTTCCGGGACCTTGGATAGGTTCTTGATGATTTCTTCGGGGCTTTGCTTGCCGAGCTCGGGATGCTTTTCGACCGCGCCGTTGAGTTTCTGCACGTAGGCGGCGTGGTGCTTGTCGTGGTGCAGTTTCATGGTGGCTTCGTCGATGTGCGGCTCGAGTGCGGCGTAGTCGTAGGGCAGTGGTGGAACTTCGTGTGCCAAAGCTTTCTCCTCAGTTGCGTGTGCCAAAGCTTCCTCCTTGGTTATGGGCCGGAGTTTGCGGCCCGGGGATACGACTTGTCATTGCCGTGTCCGGCTCCGAGCTGAGCGATCAGCGGGGAATGGAAGACGGGCAGGCGGGCAAATTCTGTATACACGAGTATGGATGCAGGGTGGGGCCGGGAGGTTCACGGGCAGGGCCGAATGGCAGGCGAAGCTGCATCGATGTTATTTCCGTGCGAGTCTAAAGCGCGGCTTGTGCCGCGGTGCCGGAGATGAGGGCTGCTGCAACGATGTAGGTTCCGTGCGAGTCTAAAGAGGAGTTCATACCGCTTCCATTTGGCAAGACGACGCATAACCCGACGCGATCTGCTGCGCGAGGCTGGCGCAGCCGGCATGCTTGCCCTGAGCGCTCCCGCGGCGATGGCGGATGCGCTGCAGAACCAGCCAACCGCCCCGGCCACAAGCCAGGCGCCGAAGCCACAGGAGCAGGCGGCGGAGCAGTACCGGCATCCGCCGGGGGTATTCATCAACCGCCCGCTGACCCAGGTGCCGAAGGCGGCCGAAGACCTGCTGGATGACATGGAAGGCCGCAACTGCGACTTCTTCTTCAACGAAGCGCATCCGAAGACGGGGCTGGTGCGGGACCGCGCGCCGTCGAATGGGCGCTCGCTGAGCCGTGCGGCGTCGATCGCGTCGACCGGCTTCGGATTGAGCGCGATGTGCATTGCGCACAAGCGGCACTACCTGCGGCCGCTGGACTGCGAGCAGCGGGTGGAGAAGACGCTGGCCTATCTGTTGAACGAGTGCCCGCACGAGCACGGGTTTCTGTATCACTTCATCGACATCGAGAGCGGCAAGCGGATGTTCGGCTCGGAGCTTTCTTCGATCGACACCTCGCTGCTGCTGTGCGGAATCCTGCACTGCCGAACCTATTTCGAGGGCAACAAGCGGATCGAAAACCTGGCGACGACGCTCTATCGGCGAGTGGACTGGCAGTGGATGCTGAATAGCGGTGACACGCTGTCGATGGGCTGGCTGCCGGAGCAGGGATTTCTAAAGCATCGCTGGGATATCTACGCCGAGCTGACGACGATGTACCTGCTGGCGATCGCGTCGCCGACACATCCGATAACAGCGGCGAGCTGGGAGGCGCTGCAGCGGCCGATCGTGCCCTATGGCGGCATTGACTACATTACGGGCGTCGCGCCCCTGTTTATTCACCAGTATCCGCAGGCCTGGGTGGACTATCGCGATATTCGCGACAAGCACGCGAACTACTTTACGAACTCGATTGCGGCGACGCGGGCACACCAGCTTTGGTGCCTGGTGCAGGGACAGAAGTTTCCCTGGATCGACGAGAACATGTGGGGGATCAGCGCGTCGGACTCGCGGCAGGGATACCGGGTGTGGGGCGGGCCGCCGACTATGGGCGAACCGGATGGGACGGTAGTGCCGTGCGCGTGTGCGGGGTCGGTGGTGTTTCTGCCGGCGGAGTGTGCGCATGTGCTGCTGACGATGCGGCAGCGCTACAAGGAGCGCGTGTACCAGCGGTATGGATTCGTGGATGCGTTCCAGCCGACGGCGGGGTGGTTTGCTGAGGACGTGATCGGGATCGATGTAGGGATTGGGCTGCTGATGGCGGAGAACCTGCGGACAGGATCGGTGTGGGAACAGTTCATGAAGAACCGAGAGGTCCAGCACGCGATGCGGGAGTGCAGTTTCCGCCCGGACCCGGACGCGAACACGCAGGTTTTGTGAGGACTAGCCGGTGCTTGCCGCACGGGCGGGCGCGCCGGTGGCGCGGGTTGTGGGGTTCGCTGCCTTTGGTCGCTCACGTTTGCCGGTCGGATGACACGCTCATTTGAGTTCAGGCAATCCATTTTGTATCCGCAGGTGGTTGATCGGCGTCTTTAAACCTGCCGTGAATTTTTGCGCTTGCTGTTGTGAAGCGGCACGGGGAGGCCTGAGGATGTTCAGGCTTGGGGGAACTGGTGGCTGAAGAGCACGGGATGTACCGGTGGATCGATGGAAATGGCTAGGCGCCGGGTGCGCCTGGGCTTGAGCCGCGGTGGACGTCGAGCCAGAAGTCGGTCGTAGGGACGGCGTATTCCACGTCGAGCAAGATCTGGTGGACGACCTCGCATGGGATTGTGAACGAGATTTACAACCCGACCATCGACAAGCCCCAGGTGCGCGACCTGGAGCTGCTGATAACCGACGGCGAGAGCTTCGTCCATGAAGAAAAGCGGGATCTGAAGCATAGATTCAGCTACCTGTCGCCGGCTGCGCCGGCGGTGTGGATCGTGAACAGCGATCCGGAGGGACGCTACAGCATTTCGAAGGAGATCATCAGCGATCCGCATGCGCCGGTACTGCTGATACGGGTGAGGTTCTCGGGCGATGCCGATGTGCTGCGCAGGTTGAAGGCATTTGCGCTGCTGGCGCCGCACCTGGACGGCGGCGGCGCGCACAACAACGGGCACGTGCTGGATGTGGCGGGACGGCGGGTTCTGCTGGCGTGGAGGAACAGCTCGGCGCTGGCCATGGCGGCGAATTGCGGCTTTCGGAATGCGAGCTGCGGCTTCGTCGGCACCAGCGACGGCTATCAGGATGTGACGCGGCACTACGGCATGGAGTGGCACTACGGTTCGGCGACAGACGGC
>DASYBK010000036.1:0-35642 GCA_036500805.1 Acidobacteriaceae bacterium
CGCGAGCGCTTGTCCGGTTCGAAGAGCATCACGCTGAGGGGTAACAAAAAGGGAAGGAGTCCTTGGGCGTAGAGCATGAAGGCCGCGCCCATATTGTGCGTCACTTTGGGCGAGAGAATCCCGTCGAGGCCGAGCCAGACAAATCCTTCGATGAATTGATGCACAGCAAAGAGTGTGGGAAGTGACGCGAAGAGGAGCTCGCGGCGATGCCGAACGCGGGTCAGAGTGAGAACGCCGACCGCGGTCAGGGCTGCGCTGCCTACGAAGTTCGCTGTTGCGGAAAAGCACATGAGGGTATCGGTCCTACTCGTTTCCCGATGCAGCGCGATGATACATGTGGTGAGTCTGTCCGGAAAGGACATCCGAGGACGAGCCATTTTCCGGACGTCGGTATCATCGTGTGGACAGGAGTGCGATGGCGAAATATCTGATTACCGGAGTGGCGGGGTTTATTGGCTCGGCGCTGGCCGAGGCCTTGCTGGAGCGCGGCGAGGATGTGCGCGGGATCGACAATTTTGTCACCGGGCGGCGCACGAATATCGAGCCATACCTAAATGCCAAGGGCGCCGGGAAGAAGATGGATTTCCGCGAGGCCGATCTGTGCGACGCGGCGGCGATGCGGGAGGCGTGCGATGGCGTCGAGATCATCTTCCACGAGGGAGCCCTGCCTTCGGTGCCGCGCTCGGTGAAGGAGCCGGCGCCGAGCCACGATGCGAACATCAACGGCACCTTTACGCTGCTCGAAGCGGCGCGGGCGGCGGGGGTGCGGCGGATCATCTATGCGGCATCGTCGTCGGCGTACGGCAACCAGCCGGGGATGCCGCGAAGCGAGTCGATGACGCCCGCGCCGATTTCGCCTTATGCGGTACAGAAGCTGACCGGCGAGCTGTACATGAAGAGCTACTGGCAGGTGTACGGGATGGAGACGGCGTGCCTGCGCTACTTCAACATCTTCGGGCCGCGGCAGGCGCCGGATTCGCCATACAGCGGGGTGATGGCGAAGTTCATCCTGCAGATGATGCGCGGCGAGCGGCCCACGATCTTCGGGACAGGCGAGCAGGGGCGGGATTTTACGTACATCGCAAATGCGGTGTCGGCGAATCTGCTTGCGGCGGAGGCGCCAAAGGAAAAGATCGGTGGGCGGACCTTCAACGTGGCGTGCGGCGGACGGCACACGCTGAACGAGACTTACGGGATTCTGGCGAGGTTGCTGGAGTTTCACGATCCGGCACAGTATGGGCCGCCGCGGCTCGGGGATATCACGGATTCGGAGGCAGACATCTCCGCAGCGCGCCAGGCTTTCGGATATGAGGCGGTGGTGGGCTTTGAAGAAGGGCTGAAGCGGACGGTGGATTGGTATCGGGAAAAATTTGCCCGTCAAGTGGGAGAGGCGCTGCCCGTTTGGTAACGTGACCGTTTCGGTTACAGGCGTAATTGCTTTCTTTTGTACTGGATAATCGGCAGGACCCTTATGCGCGGCGAATGATGCGCGAGGGGAAAGGGCCGACTCCGGATCATGCGACAGCACGGGCTCACGCGGCAGAGGGGGACGACGCGGCGACGCGTTCGTTTGTCGATGCTATGGCTGCTGGCCATCACCGGCGGGCCGCTGATGGCGCAGGGCGGCACGGCAGCGTTGAACGTTCCCTGGGCACCGCTCGCGCCCCTGAGCCTGACCACCGCGGCGACCGGGCCGGCGGGCGGTCGGGTGCTGAGCGTGGCGGTCGATCCCTCCGATGCGACCCACAACACTGTCTATATCGGCACCGATGGCGGAGTCTTTAAGTCGACGAATGCAGCGGCGCTGAGTGGCGTGACCTTTGTCCCGGTGACGGATCTGGTGCCGGCGGTGGATGTGGCGAACACCCATATCAACCTGGTGGATGTGGGGGCGGTGAGCGTGCAGCCGAGCAACCCGAACGTGGTGCTGGCCGGGACGGGCGATCCGACCAACGAGCCGGACTCGCTCTACGGCACGGGGATTCTGCGGTCGGCCGATGGCGGGACTTCATGGACGGCGATTACTGGCGCGCACGATGCGTCCACCGGGAACGGAAACAGTTTCTTCGGGGAGGCGTTCGCGGGCTTTGCCTGGAGCACGAACCAGCCGAACGTGGTGGTGGCCGCGGTGACCACGGCGCCGGGCGCATACACGGCGAATGCCGGATACACCAACACCAGCGGTGACGACAGCGCGAGCGGGATTTACTACTCCGAGGATGCGGGGCAGACCTGGCAATTGGCGATCATCGAGGATGGGGCGAATCAGACGCTGCAGTCGCCGCTGCTGCAGAAGACAGGCGTGGTGGCGTTGGCCGTGGTGTGGAACCCGGTGCGGCACATCTTTGTCGCGGCGCTGCAGAATCACGGGTTTTATTCGTCGCAGGATGGAGTGACGTGGCTGCGGCTGCAGAACCAGCCCGGAGGATCAGCGCTGACCGGGCTAACCTGCCGGTTCCCGGCGGGATTGAACTGCCCCATTTACAGCGCGGCTCTGGCGGTGCAGCCGGGCAGCGGCGATATGTTCGCGATGGCGGTGGACCAGAACGACAAGGACAGCGGGCTTTGGGAGGACGTGTGCGGTGCGTCGGGCGGAACGTGCTCCACGCCGTTGCCCGTCTTCGGCAAGCAGATCAGCGTCGCGAATGCGCTCGAGACCAGCACCGGGGTGATTGCCGACGCGAGCCACGCGCTATGGCTCGAGGCGATTCCGTCGGGCAATGACACGCTGCTGTTCGCGGGGACGCAGGACCTGTTTCGCTGCAGCCTGACGGCAGGCTGCGTCTGGCGCAACGCGACCGATGTGAATGCGTGTCCGGGGAAGTCACAAGTCGGCCCGAACCAGCACGGCGTGGCCTGGCTGACCAGCACTACGGGCACGACAACAATGTACTTCGCGAATGATCGCGGGCTCTGGCGCAGCGACGACACAGTGAACCAGCAGCAGCCGGCCTGTTCCACGGACGATGCGACGCACTTCGAGAATCTGAATGGGACGCTGGGGTCTTTAGCGGACGTGACCTCGCTCGCCGCGGACCCGGCGGACGCGGGCCAGTTGCTGGCGGGCATCGGCGCGGCGGGAACCGCCGGGGGCAGCGATGGAGCCTGGCAGTTGCTGGTGAATGGACCGGGCGCCTACACCGCCGCGGGTTGGGGCGCGAATGCGGGAACATGGTTTGCGACCTCGGGCGCGGGGGTTTCGATCAGCAGTTGCAGCGCGGGGGCGTCATGCGGCCCGGCGGACTTCGGGAGCCAGCCGGCGATCGGGAATGGGCAGGTGAGCGGCGATGGATCGGCGTTGACTTCCCCGGCGGTATGGACGCTCGATCCGGAGGACCCCACGCGCATGCTGGTGGCGACCTGCAGGGTGTGGCGCGGCCCGGCTGACGGGGCGAACTGGACCTCGGCGAATACGCTGAGCACCATGCTGGACGGGGACAACGCGCCGGTGTGCCAGACGGGCAACACGCAGGTACGCGCAATGGCCGCGACGGCGGTCTCGGGAGGCGGCAGCAGCAATACGGAGCGGATCTATGCGGGGCTGGCGGGGGCTCCGGATGGAGCGATGAACAATGCCGGCCATGTGCTGACGCAACTGGTGACGCCGCAATCGCTGGCGACGAAGTGGAACGATGTGACGGGCAACACGGTAACGAACGATCCGACGGATTACGGAAAATTCAACTCCGCAGAGGTGGGGATCTCGTCGATCGCGGTCGATCCTACGGACACGACGGGCGAGACCGTATATGTGGGGATCGCCGGCTTTGGCGGATATGGATTTGCGCCGCTGCCGTGGCAGAATGTGCCGGTGCTTTATGGCAGCACGGATGCCGGGGCGCACTGGCAGAACCTGACGAACAACCTGCCGAATGCGCCGGTGAACGCGGTGCTGGTGGATCCGGAAGACCCCGCGATTGTGTACGTGGGGACGGATGTGGGGGTGTACGTCACCACGTCGATCAGGCAATGCGCAGACGTCAGTCAATACTGCTGGAGCGCCTATGGCGCGGGGCTGCCTGCGGTGCGGGTGACGACGCTGACCGCGGTGGATACGAGCGGCGAGAAGTGGCTGCGGGCGGGGACGAAAGGCCGCGGCGTGTGGCAGGCGGAGCTGGCGAGCACCGCGCTCCAGACCCAGACGGCGACAGCGACGATGATGCCGGGAACGCTGAACTTTGCCGCGCAGGCGGTGGGGACGACGAGTGGCGCCGAGAGCCTGACCATCCAGAACACGGGCGCGGTGGCGGTGACGCTGGGCGCCCCAACGGTGAGCGGCAGCGACTTTGTTGTGAGCAACCAGTGCCCGGCGAACCTGGCGGCGGGAGCCTCCTGCGCGATCTCGATCATCTTTGCCCCGACAGCTATCGGGCCGCGCGGCGCGACGGTGACCGTGGGGGCGAATGTCGCAGGCAGCGTGCTCACGGCGAACCTGTTGGGCACGGGTACGCAGGGCAGCACCATCGTACTGACACCGCTGCGGCTGGACTTCGGATCGGTGCGTATCGGGCAGACCAGCGCGGCGCAATCCATCACGATTGCGAATACCGACACCAAGAACAGTGCCGCGCTGAATCCGGTGAGCATCAGCGGTCCGTTCAGCATCTCTGCGAATACCTGCGGCACGGTGCTGGCGGCGTATACGAGCTGTACGGTCAAGGTAGTCTTCTCGCCGACCGGGTCGGGCGCGGCGTCGGGCAGCCTGGTCGCTACTGACAACGGAGGGACGCAGACGGCGCTGCTGAGCGGGAACGGACAGTCCGGCCCGACGGATGGGTTGAGCGCGAGCTCGCTGAGCTTTGCGGCGCAGGCGATCGGCACCACCAGCGCGGCGCAGCAGGTGACGGTGACCAATACCGGCGACAGCGCGCTGACGAATATCAACGTGCAGGTGACCGGCGATTTCTTAGTGACCAATCTGTGCGGCAATTCGCTGCCGGGGCACAGCACCTGCGCCATCCAGGTGGTGTTTTCACCGAAGGCGGTCGGTGCGGAGCAGGGCCAGATGACGATCCAGGATGCGCTCGACGCTCAGGTGGTGGCGCTGAGCGGCACCGGCGTGCCGCCGGCATCGAGCGGCGGTATTACAGCGACACTCTCGCCTTTGACTATCAATTTCGGGACCCAGGGGGTGAATTCGATTTCGTCGCCGCAGACGCTGACCGTGATCAACACGGGCACGACTGCGCTGAGCGGCCTTTCGATCGCCGCGAGCCAGAGCTTTGCCATCGCCGACAATGCCTGCACGGTGACGATCGCACCGGGGGCGAGCTGCACGGTGGGGGTCACGTTTGCACCGCAGACGACGGGAACGCAGCAGGGCTCAGTGCAGGTGATGGCCAGCGGGGTCAGCGCGCCGTTCAACGTGCCGGTTACCGGGATAGGGGCCGATTTCCAGTTGAGCGTCCAAGGCGCTTCGACCAACACGGTGACGGGCGGGAGCAGCGCGACCTATCAATTGCTGCTGACGCCGGTGGGTGCATCGGCAGGTCAGGTGACGTTGACCTGCACGGGTGCGCCGGCGGGAAGCACCTGCTCGATGAATCCGGTGAGCGTGACGATGGCAGGGACGGGAGCGACGGCAACGATCCAGGTGACGGTGGTGACGGCGGCGGCCACGGCGCATACGCGACCGATGGCACCATGGGGTGGCGGAACGGCAGCCGGCGCCACGCTGGCGTGCCTGCTGCTCTGGCGCAGACGCGGATGGGCGGAATCGCTCGGGCGATGCCGCGTGCTGCTTGTGCTGGCGGCGCTCTGCCTGGGGCTGACCGGCTGTGGGCTCTCGATCAACGGCGGAGCCACGACTCCTGGACAAGGCACAGGCGACAGCAGTCAGGGTGTGTTTACGATTACGGTAGGAGCAGGCGCGCCGGGTATCTCGCACAGCGTCACGTTGAACCTTACGGTGGAGTAAGAGATGTGACGGCGCGGAGGGACGTATGCCTCAGATGGAGCGTCCGAAGACACGGAACGGCTCGGCCTCGGCGACACGGCGCTTTACTTTTTCGAGATCGCGCACGTAGAGGGTGTTGTCGGACTGCTTGTGCTTCGCAGCAATGCTGCGCCGCCAGGGATCATAGGTGACGGCGGTGAAGCCATGACGGCTCATGAAGGACGAGATACTCTCGATGCTGTCTCCGTATTTGACGCTCTCGTCATTGTTTTCTGTGATGATGGCGACCAGCTCAGGACACGCCGCGGTCTCGCTGGCGCCGGCGAGGACTTCGCTCTCATAGCCTTCCACATCGATCTTCATGATCGACGGATGCAGATGGTAGGAGTCGATGGTGCGCATTTCCATCAGTGAGGAGGAGCCTTCGCTGCCGATGTGATGCATCGCGGATGGGCCGCTGGTTGAGACGGAGACCGTGCCCGGAGCGCGGCCGAGGGCGTATGGCTCAATGCTGACCCGATCGGCGATGCGATTCAGCTCCACGTTGGCGCGCAGGGAGTCGACGGCGGCGGGGCTGGGATCGAAGGCATAGGTTTGCGCCCGGGCGGCAGCCGAGGCGAGCACGGTATAGGCGCCGACGTTCGCGCCGACGTCGAGAAAGAGGTCTCCCTCGCGAAGGTAGTGAAGGACGAAACTCATGTCCTCGAAGTCATTGAGGCCGCAATATACGTTTTGCGTTGCGCCGTACATGCCACGAGATATCAGGAGCCGGGCGCGGTCGGTAAACGGAACGGCTACCGCAGCTCCGGGAAGCAGGCGGGTGGCAATCTGCCAGCGAACGAAGCGAACCGTGCCGGAGAGCCGCGCCTCCCGGTTGAGGGGGTGACGCCAGATATGGCGCAGCGCGTTCAGCATGATCGAACGATACCGAACGTGCAGGGGGATTACCAGAGAGGCCCATTCGCTTTGCCGGGAGGCGAGAGCGGACGTAATAATCTGGTTAGATAACCTGACTAGATCTAGAGGCGAGAAGCAGCCGGCGTGTCTGCAACATGCCGGCGCAAGCGATCGCTGAGCCGCTGAGAGGGGCAACCGATGGCGACGACGGGACGCATGGCGTGGAGAGCACCGTCCGATACCAACTTCGCTGCGCCAATGCCGGCCTGGATGAACCTTTCGTGGCTGATCCGGACCGCGCTCTCTTTCAGTTTCCTGATTGCTTTTCTCCAATACGAGCTTTACTCCGCTGTAACGCAGTTCCTGTCTCTGGCCTGCCTCGGCCTTTGTGGCCTGCTTGTGCTGTGCGGGCGGCGGCGCGGACAACGCGTGCACCATGTCCTGAGCGGCGGCGGCTTGTGGTTTACGGCGATCCTGTTCGGCGAAGTGGTCTCCTATACATCGCGTGACACGTATTCGGTACTCTACGGGCTGGTATTCGCCGGAGTGTTTCTTTGCGCGCGGCTCGTCGTGCAGGAGATTGGGATGCCGAACGTAGTACGGGCCTACTCACAAGCAGCAATACTGACCGCCGGGGTGATCCTGGTTTCCGGGCGGCGGACTCTGCTGGCGGGTGAATCGTCACGGTTCAACGGCGGTACCCGCGCACACCCCAACCTGGTGGCGTTCGTTCTGGCCGGTTTTCTTCCTGTGATTGTCTGGCGGGCGCTGGAGGAGAAGGGACGATGGCGCAAGCCGGCCCTGATTATGCTTTCCATTGCTACGTTCGTCTTCATGTTCCTGACCGGCTCGCGAGGCAGCCTTTCTGCCGTGCTCCTTGCCGGCGGCGCGCTGCTCTTTCGTAGCATATCCAAGGGATGGCTGGGAAGACTCCGGATACAGCCTATCCATATCATTGCTGCTCTCATCCTGCTTCCGCTGGCGACCGTTTTTTTGCTCGAGCATAATCGCCTCGGCCATGTTGCGGATTATCTCAACGATTTCCTGTCGTTGTCCTCGACCCAGCGTGGTGTGAAATCCGGTTTGTCCGGGCGCACCGATATCTGGCAGATCGCCTTTCGTCTGCTGCGCGCGCAGAACCGGTGGCTTTTCGGTTTCGGCTACCGGGCGGGCGACCGCCTGGTGGGCACCATAGACAACGGCTATGTGCAACTGCTCTTCGAGAGTGGTCTGATTGCCGGCTCGCTGATCTTCGGCAGCATGCTGCGCGTCTTCTTCCTGCTATGGAAGGTTTCGTCGCCACGCGAGAACAACGCCTGGACGCGCTATTACATGATGCTGTGGTGCATGATGATCGTGTATTTCCTGAATAACATCTCGACTCGGTACCTGTTCAGTTTCGGCAGCCCGTTTTCCCTGTGCGTTCTCTTTATGATGGCGGCTTCGCGGCAGGAACTGATCGGCGCAGGAATGCGGGCGCGCGCGGCGCAGAAGGCGAGAGCGGCTCCACGCGCGGCAGTGAAGGCGCTGGCCTGGAACCGGCCGCGAGATTGACACGGAAGGTGCGCGCTGAGAGAAGTTATTTCATGGCCCCCGTTGAATGGAAACAGAGATGCCGCAGGGTTCGTGTAGGCTCTACACTAATGAGGGCCGGGCCTCGGTTCGTGGCCTTCCCGAAGTATCGTTCAAGGAGTGAACCAGTTTTGCGTGCCGATCGTTCGGAATGAACCGGCGTGCTGCAGAACCACAAATATGAGTCACCGCTCAACGTATTCTTTCTGGAGGTTTACACGAACCAGCGACCGTTCCTGTGGCCTTCCTTTCAGGGAACTCCGGGCCCAGTGGATTTCCGCTACTTTCAGCACCATGAAATATGCGTTGGGGGTTTTTCTGGCCGTTGCAGTGGCGTTTGTGGCGCTGCAACCCCTGGCAGCCTTCGGCCAGAATGGGTGTGATCCCACCACTTCCTACTGTGGCGGCAGCACCACATCCGGCCAGCAACTGCAGTTGCCCACTTTGCAGAACCCCACCGTTTCCGGGACGACCCCAGGACAGCAGCAGAGCCCTTACGGAACAGGCGGCGCTAACCCCGCTGGATCGAATCTCAATATCCCGGGGCAGTCGATAGATCTGCAGGGGGTGCCGAATTACATCGACAACCTGAACGGTCTGGGCGGCCGTACCGAAGCCACGAACGCGCGCACCTATCCGCTGTACTATCAGCGCTTCTTTGCGCCGGACCAGCCAACGGAGTTCCAGCGGCTGGTGAATGCGTCCGTGGGCCAGATGCTGCCGATCTACGGCGCGAAGCTCTTTCTCCAGAGCCCCAGCACTTTTGCGCCAGTGGACCAGGTGCCGGTCACGTCGAATTACGTGGTGGGTCCGGGCGACCAGTTGTTGATCCGGGTGTGGGGGCAGATGAACTTCAACGCTGAGGTGACGGTGGACCGCGAGGGGATGGTCTACGTGCCGCATGTCGGCGGGATCCATGTCGGCGGAATACCATACACCGACCTGCAGCAGCAGGTGCGCGACGCCGTAGGACGTATCTACAAGAACTTCGATCTATCGGTGAACCTGGGCCAGCTTCATCCCATCCGGATCTTTGTCACCGGGCAAGCACGTTATCCGGGCAGCTACACAGTGAGCTCGCTAAGCACGCTGGTCAGCGCGATCTTTGCGACCGGGGGACCGGCGCCCCAGGGATCGATGCGTCACATCCTGTTGCGCCGCAATGGAACGACGGTCGCCGACCTGGACATGTACGACCTGCTGGTAAATGGCGATAAGTCGCACGACATGGGGCTCCTGCCGGGCGACGTCATCTACATTCCGCCGGCGGGGCCGCAGGTGGCCGTGTACGGGAGCGTGCGATCGCCAGCGATTTACGAGCTGAAGGACCGCAAGGAGACGTCTACACTTGGCGAGGTGCTGGCGGATGCCGGCGGGCTTTCGAGCACGGCGTCGGTGTCGCGCGCGTCGCTCGAGCGTATCGATCCGGAACAGCACCAGCGCGCCCTCGATGTTGTGCTGGACACCGCAGGCAAGAACACCCCGCTCCAGGATGGGGATATTGTCCGCGTACTGCCGATTTCGCCGAGCTTCGATCAGACGGTGACACTGCGCGGCAATGTGGCGGATCCCGGGCGTTTTGCCTGGCATCCTGGCATGAAACTGAGCGAACTGCTGCCGAACAGCGAAGCGCTGGTGACGCGCGACTACTGGCAGAAGCGGAACCAGCTCGGTCTGCCGTCTCCGGTCTTCCAGCCTGACTACGCGCAGCGCTTTACGGCTTATCGCCAGACGCAGGCGGAGAGCCAGCGGCAATATTTTCTATACCTGCAGCGGGACCAGGAGAAGAGGCTCTACGATCAGCAGCAGGCGGCTCAGCAGGCCCAGCAGACGGGAGGGACTGCGGGAACAGGAGCGTTGCCGAGCAATGCGCAGGCGCCTCCAGTGGACCTGAACGCGCAGGCCGCGATGTCGAACAACATGGGGTATGGCACGGGCACGAGCGAGCTGACGCCGCCCCAGCAACCGATGCCGGGAACAGTGCCGGACCAGCCGGTGCAGAATACGCAGAACACGATCCCGCGCAACGACACCATCGGCGGTGGGTCGCTGGCGGACGAGCAGCGCATCGCGCGGACTGAGAACACAGCGACGGCTCGCTACCTGAACGACGTGTCGCTGATGGCGCCGGAGATCGACTGGTCGTACGCGGTGATCGAACGCATGGATCCGGTGACGCTGAAGACGAGCTTGATTCCGTTCGATCTGGGCAAGCTGGTGAGAGAGCACGATCCCGCACAGGATCTGGCCGTGGAGCCGCACGATGTGATCACGATCTTCTCGCAGGCCGACATCCGGGTGCCGCAGAGCCAGCAGACGAAGCTGGTGCGGATTGAGGGTGAGGTGGAGCATGCGGGCATTTACAGCGCGCAGCCGGGGGAGACGCTGCGTCATTTGATTGAACGCGCCGGCGGGCTGACCCCGAACGCGTATCTTTTTGGAGCGGAGCTGACGCGGGAGTCCGCGCGTATCGTGCAGCAGCAGCGGCTCGACGATTACGTCACGCAACTGGAACTGGCCACCGACCGCGCCGGCGCGGCGAGCGCCGCGGGAGCAATCACGCCGACCGACCAGACGGCCAATGCAGCGTCGCTCGCCGCTACCCAACTGCTGGTGAACCGGCTGCGGCAACTGCGTGCGAGCGGCCGGGTCGTGCTGTCGCTGACACCGGATGCCGACAGCATAGGCAGTCTGCCGGATTTGCCCGTGGAAGATGGAGACCGGTTCATCGTTCCGCCGAAACCTTCCAGCGTGAACGTGGTAGGCGCCGTATACGAGCAGAGCACGTTCCTGTTCGATTCCCAGCGGCGGGTCTACGGCTATCTGAAAGAGGCGGGAGGCGCAAATCGCGATGCCGACCAGACGCATGCATTCGTGATCCGCGCGGATGGCTCGGTATTGAGCCGCGCTTCGGCGAAGACCTTCTGGGGCAATGAATTCGACCAGGCGCGCATCCATCCCGGCGACACGATCGTGGTGCCGGAGAAGACCTATCGCGGCAATGGCATCCGCACCTTGCTCGACTTCTCGCAACTCTTCTCTTCGATTGCCCTGGGCGCTGGGGCACTGGCGGTGATCACCAATTGAGCCGGACAATGGAATTCGAACGCGGGGAATTCGAACGCGAGGAGATGGAGCGCGGGAGAATTGACCTCGGGGAAACGGAGCGGGGGAAGGTCCGCAGCCTGGACGTTCTGGACGTGCTGCTGATCTTTGCCCGGCGCAAGTGGCTGGTTGCCGGCTGGACGCTGGCGGGGCTGGTGATCGCGATCATCGCTATTCTGCGGGCGCCGACGCTGTACAAGTCGGAGGCGACGATCATGCCGCCGGAGCAACAGCAGTCCAGCGCCGCGCTGCTGAGCCAGCTGGGCGCGCTGACGGCATTTGCCGGCGTGGGAAGCAATCTCGGGCTTAAGAATCCGGCCGACCTGTACATCGCGATCCTGCAGACGAACCTGGTGGCCGATAACATGGTGGACCGCTTCCACCTGATGGATGCCTACAACATCCACGACCGGGATGGGGCAGCGGGGCTGCTGCGCAAGCGCTCGAAGTTTATTGCCAACAAAGATGGCCTGATCCAGATCACGGTGGAGGACAAGGAACCGAAGCGCTCGGCCGCGCTGGTGAACGGCTACGCCGACGAGCTGTTCCAGCAGAACAACAGGCTGGCTATCGGGTCCGCTGCTCAGAGGCGCGTGTTCTTCCAGCAGCAGCTTTCCGAGGAGAAGGATCACCTGGCCGATGCCGAGATCGCGCTGAAGCAGACGCAGCAATCGACGGGCGTGCTGCAATTGAGCGGACAGGCGGAGAACATCATCGGGCAGGAGGCCAGCATCCACGCCAATATCACCAGCCACGAGGTGCAACTCGCCTCGCTGCTCGCCTCGTCGACGGAGCAGAATCCCGACGTGGTACGCCTGCGCACGGAATTGAAGGGGCTGCGCGACCAGCTGGAACTGCTGCAGAAGGGAACGAACGGCCTCATGTTGTCGCAGCGGGAGTTTCCGGCGGCGGGACTGGCGTATATCCGCAAGCAACGCGACCTGCAGTACCACCAAACGCTCTACGACCTGCTGGCGCGGCAACTGGAGGCGGCGCGCATCGACGAAGCGAAGGCGTCGCCGGCGGTGCAGATGGTCGATCCGCCGCAGATCCCCAAGGCGAAGTCGTGGCCAAAGCCGTTCCTGTTCATACTTCTCGGGCTGGTACTCGGCATCATGGTCGGCTGCATCCGGGTTACGGTGATTTATCTGTATGAGTATGCGGAGACCGACCCGCGGTTGCGCGATCGCTACGCGCAGGTGAAGCAGGCGATGCACCTTCGCGGCTAAACCATTTCGGCAATTCAGTAGTCTGCGGAGATTCACTCGGCGTGGCTTCTTTCTTCAAGAAAGGCCACAAGAGCGGCCGTTGAACGGTCTACATGGATACCGAAAAAATGGCCTAGGAGCGAGCCCTTGCCGGCGGAGAATGCAACCGATCGCGCGCGGATATTCGCCGTCGTCGTTCTGTACAAGCAACGCCCATCGACGTCGGTGACAGTGGCCACCCTGGCCCGTGCGCTTGAGAGCTCCGGCGCTGATTGCAGGGTACTTCTCTATGACAATAGTGCCGAGCCTGGAAGTGCAGAGCCTGGAGCATCGCCGGAGGCAGTACCAGCGGGCTTCCGTTATCAGGCGGCGCCTGCAAACCGCGGGCTGCTGGGTGCCTATGAGTCTGCACTCGATCGCGCGCGCGCGGAAGGCTGCGGGTGGCTGCTGACGCTGGACCAGGATACTGCGCTGCCGGTGGATTTCTTTTCCGTAATCGAGCCGGGGCTGCAGGCGGCAAGAGACAATCCGGAGATTGCAGCGATTGTGCCGCATCTGGCAGAGGGCGAGCGGCTGTTGTCGCCGGCATATGTAGGGCTGAGCCGGACGAAGCCGATGCCGAGATCGTTTTCCGGAGTGCCGCGACGCGAGGCGCGTGCCTTCAACTCGGCGGCACTGTTGCGAGTGCAGGCGCTCGATGCCATTGGCGGCTTCGATCCCTGCTTCTGGCTGGACCATCTCGACAGTTGGCTACATCATCAGCTCTTTCTTCACGGCCGGTGCATGTATGTGCTGGACGTGCATCTGGAGCACCATTTTTCTCTGCTGAACTACCGGGAGCGGCTCTCGACGGAGCGGTTTCGCAATTTTCTTCTGGCAGAGTCTGCGTATCTCGATCTGTACGGCTCGCGGCTCGCCGGGGCGGCGTACAACGTGCGGCTTGTGGGGCGGCTGCTGAACCAGACGCGGCGGCACGAGACATCCGAGGTGCGACACGCGACGTGGAACGTACTGTGGCAGCGGCTGACGGTGGGAAAGAGAAAGCGGATTGCCAGATGGAAGCAGTCGGTAGGCGGATGGCCGGGCGCTCGGGCGGAGAGCCGTTGATGCAGGCGCAACAGGCGAGCACCGAGCCGGTGCGCGCGCTGGCGGTGGTGGTGTTGTATCGCACTCCGCTCGAGGGATCGAAGACGCTGGCCGGGCTGGCGCAGGCATTCATAAATGATCCTTTGCTGACGCAGCAAGTGGATGTGCTGGTATGGGATAACGGGGCGGAGATTCGCGAGGAGCGCTCGCTGCCGTTCGCGTTTACGTATCACCATTCGGCTGCAAACGAAGGCGTGAGTGGCGCCTACAATGCCGCCGCTGCCATGGCCGCTGAGCGTGGGTGCGCATGGCTGCTGCTGCTGGACGATGACACGTCGGTGACCGGAGCGTTTCTGCGCGGCATGCTGGACCATGCGGCGCGCGCCGATGAGCCGCGAGTGGCTGCGGTTGTGCCGTTTCTCTATGCGGGAAGCTTCTGCATGTCACCGCGGCTGTGGCATTTTGCGCGGCATGTGCCGCTGCCGCGTCCGGCGGCTGCATATACGGAGACGCGGTCGATCTTCGCGGCCAATAGCGGAAGCCTCCTACGGGTGGATGCATTGCAGACGATTGGCGGTTACAGCGTGCGATTCTGGCTGGATTTTTCGGATATCGAGCTCTTCCACCGGCTGCACCAGTGGGGATATTCCGTACGTATTGCGGCCGATCTCGCCCTCGAACACGATATGGCGATGCTGGACTACGATCGACGGATGACCCCGGCGCGCTTTGCGACGTTTCTTGCGGCGGAGAGCGACTTCATGGATCTGCATCGTGGGCCGGCGGAGCGCGGCATGCACCTGTTGCGGCTGTGTGCGCGCGTGCTACACCAGCGGAGCTACGCGGACCCGGCATTCGCAAAGCTGAGCGCGAAGGCGCTGGCGGAGCGGCTGACGACGCGGCGCGCCACACGCTTGGCGCGGCACCAGCAGATGAGGAGCGCGGGTGCGGATCGCGGTTGATCACCAGGTGACCTCGCTGCAGGATGCGGGCGGGATGTCGCGCTACCACTATGAGCTGGCACGTCATCTGGGTGGGCGCGTTGGTGTGTCGGTTGAATTGCTGCTGGGCGGCCAGAGCTCGGTGCTGCCATTTGCGGAATTACGCGGCGAAGGCGTGCGCGTGGCGAACTGGAAGAGCCGCCTCGGACCCGGCTATCCGCGCTATGCGATGAACGCGCTGTGGACCGCGGCGTTTGCCCCGGCGCGCGGCCGCTACGACGTGTATCACGCGAGCTATCAGCGATGGGAGCCGGCGATTCGCCATCGCGCGCTGGTGGCGACGCAGCACGATGCGACGCAGGAGCGATTCCCGCATTTGTTTCCGAACGCGGCCGCGATCCGCGCCCGCAAGCGCAGGCTCTATGAGAGAGCCGACCTGATTCTTTGCGTGTCGGAGTCGGCGCGGCGGGACTTGATGGAGATCTACCGCGTGGAGGAGACGCGGACACGCGTAGTGCACCATGGAGTGACACCGGTTGCGGAGGCGGCAGGCGGATTGGACGACGGCGACGGGCGCCCCTATCTGCTCTACGTCGGGTCGCGGAGCGCGTATAAGAACTTCCTCGCGCTGCTGCGCGCGGTTGCCGGGACGGCTGCCGCGGGCGAGACGCGGCTGGTGGCGGCGGGTGGCGGAGCGTGGAGCGATGCGGAGCGTGCGTTGATTGCCGAATATCGGCTGGCGAGCCGCGTTCGAGTGCTGCCGCGCGTGGATGACGCGAAACTGGCGCAGCTGTATCGTGGGGCGGCGCTGTTTGTGTATCCAAGTTTGTATGAGGGCTTCGGGCTGCCGCCGCTGGAGGCCATGAGCGCCGGGTGTCCGGTGCTGGTGAGCCGCACATCGTCGCTGCCGGAGATCTGCGGCGATGCCGCACACTATTTCGATCCAGAGACGAAGGAATCGCTGGTGGGGGAGCTGGAGCGCCTGCTTGGGGATACGGCGCTACGCCACTCCAAGATCGATGCCGGACGCGCATGGGCCGGGCGATACACTTGGGAGGCGGCTGCCGCGGGAACGTTCGCGGCATATCGCGACGCCCTGCACCGGGCTCAGGACCGGGCGCCGGATCGAGCGAGGCGCGCCGCATCTCACGGCTGAACGGTGCGGACATTCTGCGGCATTCCTGCCTAGACACATGCGAATTCTGCTTCTGAATCAGGCCTTTTATCCGGATGTGGTGGCGACGGCGCAGTACCTGACCCGGCTGGCGGAGGCGCTGGCCGAGCGCGGGCACGAGGTGCGGGTGCTGGCAGCGCGGCGCGCGTATGACGATCCGGCGCGGCGTTTCGCAAAGCGTGAGCGGTATGCCGGCATCGAGATCGAGCGCGTGGGCGGCACGGGCTTCGGCAAGGATGCAAAGTGGCGGCGCGCGGTGGATTTTTGCAGCTTCCTCATGCGTGCGGGGTTGCGCGTTCTGCTGGCGCCGCGCGTCGATCGGGTAGTGGCGCTGACGTCGCCGCCGCTGGTGGCGGCGCTGGCAGCACTCCGCTGCCGCTTGCGCGGCGAGCGATTTGTCTACTGGGTGATGGACATGAATCCGGACGAGGCGCTGGCGGCGGGCTGGCTGCGGCCGGGGAGTGTGGCCTCGCTGCTGGAGCGGGTTTCGCGCTTCACCCTGCACGCGGCGGACGCGGTGGTAGTACTGGATCGCTACATGCGCGACCGCGTGCTGGCAAAGGGAGTGGCGGCGGAGCGGGTTTGGGTGGTCCCGCCATGGTCGCTGGACCGCTACGCATTTTTCGACCCCGAAGGACGAACGGCCTTCCGGGAACGGCATGGGCTCAATGGGAAATATGTGGTGATGTATTCCGGCAATCACAGCCCCGTGCATCCGCTGGACACGCTGATCGAGACCGCCGTCCGGCTGCAGGCGGACCCGCGCTTCTGCTTCGTGTTTGTCGGAGGTGGGAGCGAATTTCGCCGGCTGCGCGGGCTGGCCAGAGCGCGCGGCCTGGCCAACGTCAAGTTCCTGCCATATCAGCCGATAGAGTCACTGTCCGGCTCGCTTTCCGCGGCGGATCTGCAGGTGGTTGTGGTGGGGAGTGCGATGGTGGGAACCATCCACCCTTCGAAGCTCTACAACATCCTGGCGGTGGGGAACCCGATGCTGTACGTAGGGCCGGAGCGAAGCCATGTCAGCGATGCAATGGACCAGCACGGGAGTCCGGGAGGATATATCCGGGTCGACTTTGGCGATGTAGATACCCTGGCGGCGTGGCTGGAGTGGGATTGGGCGAACTGGAGCGAGGCCGGCAGGCGGACGGTGCATCCCCGGCTAAACGACTATTCGGAATTGCGCCTGTTACCCCGGCTTGTTCAGATTGTCGAAGATCGCGCAGAAACTTCGAACTTTGGTGTATCGTCTATTGTTGTCTAAGCGTAAATGTTTGAAAAGTAGTGGGCTACACCGTTCGATGCCCTTTTTACCACGTAATAAAATAGCAATCTGCCTGGTACGGAAGCGTAAACTCTTTTCGCGGAGATTCCGTGATGACGGCCCATTTTGGGAAAATGACCCGCCGGAGCCGTGTTTAGCAGTACTTTTGCGATAATTTCACGAGTATGTGCCTTATCTGCGTATGAGATAGGCTGGCTATGAACACGGATGATTTCCTCGACGCGGGTAGCTTCGGTTTGGGCTCAACACACTCAATGGCGGTTTACGACTTGGGTAACCCGATGTTCGAATCCCCCGCTGCATCTGAGCTAACAGGATGCGGCCTCGACCTTAACGCGCCAGAGCGGGGAGAGAGATCCCGGCGGTGCGCCGAACAGACGGGCAAGAAGTGTATCCAAGGACACTGAATGAGTTCATTCGAAACCTCACGTAGTCTCTCCGTCCAACCTTTATGGAATGACTTTTCACGGAAGAGCGCTGCCCCCCATCGCGAGGAACGTTTGCACGGAGTTTCCGCTTCAGCCGCTGTCTTGGATGAGCCGGAGGCGGAAACTGGAGTTGTCAACGGGAGCGAGTGGTCGCTTTCCGCGCAGCGGCGGGCTCTGGATGTAACCCTGTCCTTCTTTGGGCTGCTTCTGTTCTCTCCGTTATTCGGCATCATTGCGATCGCGGTTCGTCTCAGCTCGTCAGGTCCGGTCATCTTCCGCCAGGAGCGGGTAGGCCGGCTGGGGCAGTTGTTCACCATCTACAAATTCCGGACCATGGAGGCGCAGCCACAACCGAAGGGTCTCTCTGTGACGCGGCATGGGGACCGCAGGGTGACTACAGTGGGGCGTCTTCTTCGCCGCTACAAGCTGGACGAGTTGCCGCAATTGGTAAATGTGCTCTTCGGAGATATGAGCCTGGTGGGACCGCGGCCGAAGCTTCCCGACCATCAGCATCGCCAGGCGCAGTACATGCCGTTCCGCCCGGGCATCACCGGAGCGGCCACGTTGGTCTTCCGCTGCGAAGAGGAGATGCTGCGGCAGATTCCGGAAGAGCAGATCGAGGCATTCTGCAAGTACAAGCTGACGCCATACAAGACCAATCTCGATTACGAGTATGCGGAGCGCGCCAGCTTCCGCAGCGATGTTGCACTGATGTTGCGGACGGCGCAGGTGTGCGTGGTTCGCAGCAAGGCAAGACCGCCGCAGCCGAGCGCGATTCTTTAATACAACGCGATCCGCTCTATACTCGAAGAGATGACTCGAGGAGATGAGGCCCTGCCGGGCCTCATGTTGCGTGTCCAGGAATCATGACAGAGCGAGCCGCGGAGAAATCCAACCAGACAGTTTCTGAAAAGCAGGTGCTCGAGGTTGCGGCGCTTGCGAATCTCGAGCTCACGCCGGAAGAGCTTCCGGCGATGAGGCGCGATTTGAACGCCATCCTTGGCTATATCGCGCAATTGAACGAGCTGGATGTTAAAAACGTAGCGCCGATGGCGCAGGTGACGGAAATCATTCCGGGCTCGGCGGGCGAGCAAGGCGAAGAGACGCCGCTGCGCGAGGACACACCGCTGCCCTGCCTGGAGCGCGCGCCGGTGATGCAGGCGGCGCCGGAGACCGATGGCGCGTTCTTCAAGGTTCCGCAGGTGATTGGGCGATGAAGACGGAAACGAATGATCTGGCCACGACTGCGAGGACACTCCGCGAGCTGGGGCAGGGCGTGATTGCGGGCAAGGTAAAAGCTGCGGAGCTGGTGAGCGGCTATCTGGAGCGCATTGCGGCGCGCAATCCGGAGATCAATGCGTACCTTTCTGTCGCCAGTCAGAGCGCGTTGCGCACCGCCGAGGACCTGGATGCGGCGGCGCGGCGCGGTGACCCGCTGGGACCGCTGGCAGGTGTGCCGGTGGGGATTAAGGATGTGATCGCGACCGAGGGCATCCCGTCGACGGCAGGCTCGCGGATTCTCGAAGGCTATACGCCGCCCTATACCGCGACGGCGGTGCGCCGGCTGAAGGAAGCGGGCGCGGTGGTGCTGGGCAAGCTGAACTGCGATGAGTTCGCGATGGGCTCGTCGAACGAGAACTCGGCGTACGGCGTGGTGCGGAATCCGGCGGCGCTCGATCGCGTGCCGGGTGGGTCGAGTGGCGGCTCAGCTGCGGCCGTGGCGGCGGAGATGGCCGCGGCGACGCTGGGCACGGACACCGGCGGCTCGATACGACAGCCGGCATCGTTCTGCGGCGTGGTGGGCGTGCTGCCCACGTATGGGCGCGTCTCGCGCTGCGGGCTGATCGCGTTTGCGTCGTCGCTCGATCGCATAGGGCCGTTTGCACGCACGGTGGAAGACGCGGCTACGATTCTCGGTGTGATCGCGGGGCACGACCCGCTGGATGCGACCTCCTCGGAGCAGCCGGTGCCGGATTATGTGGCCGAGTGCAGGAAGCCGGTGGAGGGTTTGCGCGTCGGAGTGCCGGCGGAGTACTTCGCCGAGGGGCTTGATCTGGAAGTGAAGCTCGCGGTCGAAAAGGCGATCGAATCGCTGCGGGCGCAGGGCTGCGTGATCACGCCGGTCTCCTTGCCGCACACGCGCTATGCGGTGCCGACCTACTACGTGCTGGCAACGGCGGAGGCGAGCGCGAACCTGGAGCGGTTCGATGGGGTCCGCTACGGCTATCGCGCGCCGGGCGCGAAGACGCTCTCCGATATGTACCGCGAGACGCGCGAGTGTGGTTTCGGGCGCGAGGTGAAGCGGCGCATCCTGCTGGGCACGTATGTGCTGAGCGCGGGCTACTACGACGCGTACTACCGCAAGGCGCAGCAGGTGCGGCGCGTGCTGGCCGAGGATTTTCTGAAGGCGTTCGAGAAAGTGGATGTGATCGTGACGCCGACCGCGCCGACGCCAGCCTTCCGCATCGGCGAGAAGACCGATGATCCGGTGTCGATGTATCTCGCGGACATCTACACGGTGACGGCGAGTCTGGCCGGGATCTGCGGGGTGTCGGTGCCGTGCGGCGTGTCGAGCGAGGGCCTGCCGATTGGCGCGCAGGTGTTGGGGCCTCACTTCGGTGAGGGGATGGTGTTTCGCGCGGCCCGTGCGATCGAGGGACAGGCCGCCTAAGGAGCGAGTCAGCGGCTGGATGCTGTGCCGTTGGCGTTGGTGGTATCCCACCCTTTGGAGCGCTATTTCACGCCTTTGCTGGCATCCCACGCGCCCTGCTCTTTGCGCACCATCACGATCTCGCCGATGTGGTAGGCGTTGTGGGTCGCGATGTTGGCGATGGTGGGTGCCCACTGGGCGAGCTGCGCGTCGGTGGCTGACGCAACGGTTTTTTCGAGGCCGGTCATCACCTCATCGAGCTGGCGGACAGTGTCGTCCCACTGCTTCGGGTTGAAATTGGTGAAAGTCTCGTCGTTGTTGCCGCTGAATTTTGGTGACGTCTCGCCCTGGAATTTCTCCAGAGAGCGCCGGTCCCAAAAGACAAGGTGATAGGTAAGCTGGCCGACGGAGTGGTTGCCTTTGCCATCGGTCCAGTTGGCTTGCTCGGGCGTGAGATTGGCGACGGCGACGTTGGCGCAAACGAACCAGTCGCTCTTGTCGTGCGTGCTGTGCAGCTCGTCGAGCAGGATGGAGCGGAGTGTGGGTGCAGGTTTCTGTTGCTGCGCTCCGGCAGAAACGACGAAGGCGAAGGCGAGCGCCATCGCAGTGAGGATGCTTGGCTTCATGCGGTTTCCTCGGTTGAATTTGGACTCAGATGTGCCGGCGGACAGTCTAGTGCGTGAGGGGTGCTTCGCGCTGGATTTGTGACGAACAGCCGGTTTGCGATGCTGGACAGCGGATTCTAGAGCGGCTGGTAGTAGCGCTCTTCCGGATTGGCGCAGGCGTGGCAGAGGCGCTGGCCATTGCGTTCGATGAAGCGGTCGTAGTTGATGCCTTCGCCGCAGACAGCGCAGGCGAGGCGGTCGCTCTTGTAGCCGGGGAATTCTTTGGGCGGCAGGGTGACGCGGACCCATTCTTCGCTGAAGAGGTCGGTGTCCGACATCTCGCGATAGGCAAGCATCTGCTGCTGGTTCTTGTTTTCGATCTCCGGATGCATGGACTTCGCGAGCGCTTTGGATGACTCGCGGGCCGCGATGCGGATGGCCCGGCCCTGGATCACGTCGTTAGCGGCGAGGTCGATGAAGGTCGCGGCCATCTTGCCCCAGTCGCGGAATTTGAGCGCGCGCTTGCCGAGGCGGCAGCCGGTGACGACGCCGATGGCGTCGGTGGCGCAGCGGTCGATTTCGACGAAGGTGACGAGCCGTTTGCGGTCGCGGCCACGGGGCTCATCGATGCCGAGGCGCCGGCAGCCGAGCACTGCCAGGCGGACGCCGAGAATCTGGCCGGCGCAGAGATGGCCGTGCGCGGCTTCGGCCATGGCGAGGAGGTCGTCGAAGGATTCCACGTCAGTGCTCCTTCGCTTGATACTAACTCTCAGCACTGGGCCGGAGTTTCTCGGGGAATCCGACGGATACAAGGATGAGCCGATTATTCGAACGAAACGGGCCGGATCTTCGTCACTGTCAAGGCGGTGGAGCAGAATTTAAGAGAACACGATGAAAGCGACTACGAATCGGCAGCAAAACAAAAGACGCAACCTCGAGAAGCATTCGGCGGATCACAGTATCCCGCACAGCGCGATCAGCATTTTTATACTGTTTCATCTGATTGCCATCACCTGCTGGGCAGTGCCGGTGAATTTTGCGGCGGTGAGGGATCTGAGAGAGATCATTCGTCCCTACATGCTTTGGAGTGGCCTGTACCAATCGTGGGATATGTTTGCGCCGAATCCCAAATCGATCGATTCGTATATCAAGGCGGTCGTCTTTACCCAAGATCGCCATCTGAAGGTCTGGACCTTTCCCCGGATGGAAGAACTTAGCTTTGGGGAGCGGTATCAAAAGGAGAGATATCGAAAATTTGCCGAGATGCTCCCAGACCAGAAGAATGAACTTCTATGGCCGGGCGTTGCGGCTCATGTCGCGCGGCTTTTTAACAATCCAATCGATCCACCGGACAAGGTCGTGCTGATTGAGTTCCGGTCTGATATCAAGCCGGGAGCGGATGAATCCGTTGGTCCAGTTTTCGAGCCAAATGTTTTTTACGAGGGGTATCTCGATCCCGGAGATCTCCGGTGAGTCTTGAAAAACTGAAAGAGGCGTGGGAGCATTTTTTCTTCACTCCACAATCCCCTGTTCCCATCGCACTTTTCCGCATTCTTTATGGCCTCTGCGTAACAGCAACAGTGATCCTGCTGCACGCCGACTGGCTTGATTGGTTTGGGGTTCATGGCTGGGTGTTGCAGTCGGCGATGAGGAGGATAGAGCCTGGTGTCCGGCTGAACCTGTTTGCGGTGATGCCGGCGGATGATCGGTGGATCGCCGCATTTTTCTGGTTCTTTCTCGGCTTCGCCGTGCTGCTTACCGCCGGGATCTGGACGCGCGTCAGCAGCGTAGTGGTATTTCTCTGTGTTGCGTCTATACAGCAGAGAGACCCGCTGATCATGCATGGCGGCGATACGTTTCTGCGCATCGCGGGCTTCTTTCTTATCTTTGCTCCCGCGGGCGCGGCGCTTTCTCTAGATCGCCTGATACGGATTCGCCGGGGATTGGAGAGCGCTGCGATTCGGCCCAGAGCCCCATGGGCGCAGCGCATGATTCAGTTCCAACTGGCGTTGCTGTATTTCTGCTCCTTCTGGTGGAAGATGAAGGGAAATACGTGGCTGCATGGGACTGCGCTCTATTACGTCCTCCATCTTCCGTCGATCGCACGATTTCCTATACCAAGATGGATCCAGATTCCCGCAATTCTAAAAATCGGTAGCTGGCTTACTCTTCTCTTTGAATTGTGCATGGGGATTCTGATCTGGTTCCGGCCATTCCGCTATCCAATGCTGCTGCTGGGACTTCTCTTTCACTTGACCCTTGAATATGCGTTGAACCTGCCGATGTTCGAATGGGACATCCTGGCGGCTTATGTCCTTTTCATCGAGCCGGCCGATATCGATCGTGTATGGTCTTTCATTCGACAACGCTGGGCGCGGCGTAGTGGCGTAAGCAAGGCCGCGGCGTGATGCCGTTATGTGCGGGATCTTTTCGCCTGTGATGCGCGCATGCCGGCCATGGCGGCAAGGTTTTTCTGCATGGTGCGAAGGCGCGCGCGACTGGCCTTCGAGCCATCTATCACACGCTCGACGCTGATCAGCCATTCGGGCAGATTCATCTGTTTGCGGAACTCTGCGAGATAGGGCTGGATCTTGGCGTACTGGAAGTACATCTCCTGGCAGGTGTTGTAGACGAGCGTAGCGTCGAGCGCGCCGTGCTGCACAAATGCGGCGACCATGTCCCAGTAGCCGTAGACCTGCAGGACGTAGCTGGTGTGCTTGCCGCCGGCGCCGACGATTTCTACAAATTCCTTCGCAGATGCGGGGAGGAACTCGCCGCCAACGTAGGAGCGTGCCTCGCGCATGACGGTTTCGCGGCGGAGTTCGTAGAGGTGCAGGATCAGCTCCGCTTGTTGGATTGCGTTGGCGGATGTGGCTTTCTTCTTTGGCTTCATGCTTTCCGATCGGGCTCCTCTGCCGAAGCCATAGTCGCCTGTCCAGCTCTGGTTTGGAAGGACGAATTCGTAACCGGAGAATCTCCGCAGGACAGACTATTACCGAAAGACTCTAATTGCTGCCGGAGCCCGCGCTACCGCTGTCGTCGGAGTCGCCGTCTTCGACCAGGACGGCGGAGAGGCCGACCAGATTGAAGTTCATGGGCTCGGCTGCGCCAGTGGGGGCGAAGCTGACACGCAGGGGATCGCGCTGCCAGGTGGCTTTGGCGCAGGCGGGTGCGGCTGGGGCGTCGGGGGCTGGCGGCGTGGGGGTCCAGGGGCCGATCTTTTTGGCCAAGATGGGGCGGCGGGCACCGACCTGGGCGACGACGGCGTAGAGCTGATGGCCGCCCGAGTTGAGGCCGCAGTAAGCGGCGTAGTCGCGGAACCAAATGACCTGGGAGACAGCGGGGTCGTAGTCGGGCAGCTTCATGGCGGTGACGTGGCCGTTGGCGCGGTCGATCATGATCCAGGGGCCGCGCTGCCAGATCCAATGCTCGGCCTTATCGCCGGGGAGTGAGTCGTTGAGACGCAGGGCGCGGCGGACGACAAAGCTGCGGTCGGTGATGTCGTGGGCTTCGCCGGTGGTCCACTCCTTGACTTTGTCGTCGACGATGAGAGGGCGAACGTGGAGGGTCTTCTCCTCCTCTCCGGCACCTGCGGGGTCTGAGGTGATGCTGTAAGGGACGCGTCTTCCAGCGCCGATGCCGACGGTGTGGGGCTTGGCGCGGGAGCCGGCGTAGAGCGAGAGGGGGAGAAAAAGAGCGACGGACAGAGCCTGGCTGCTGGACCGAAGACTACAGAGCCGGATGCGCATGGTTCCGAGGGTAGCTGCGCGAGGACAGACGCGGTACTCCCCGACGGTGGGACACGTGATAACAGCCCGTCCAGGCTAGTTGCGGGTTTTGTGGTCCGGGTGCGGCGGCCCGAATCCGAAATCGTAGGTATCGGGTGGGGGCTTGGGACGGCCTGCCATCTCGTTGCGCAGCAGCACCCAGGTGAAATAGACGCCAATAACCAGGGCGACGCCGAAGAAGATCATGATGAAGAGGTTCGTCATGAGCGCCTCCTTCTATGAGATGCGGGCGAGTGAGCAGACTGTAGGCTGCATGACGGGGCATCGTCAAGAGGGATTGAAGGCGCGCCCGGTGACGGAATGAGAACGGCGTATGTGCCGGAAATGCCGATATCTGCGCGGTTATCGTTGACTGGCGGCGATAGAAGGTTTTCCCGCCGCCAGCGGCTTACTTCCGCCACAACGGCCATCACCTAAGAGTGCCATTGAGCCTGAAGTTGTATTTCCTGCATCATTTCGGAACTATGGCTCTCTTCGGAAGCGATCGCCCTGTGATGCCGACGTTCAAGACCTCTCCTGAGCTGGACAGCTCGGCGCGGAGCCCTTACGACGATTTGAACCGCCTGGAGCGCAATCCGGAGCGCGGCGGCGATCGCGCTCCCGACCGGAATGGCGAGCGAAATCTGGGCCGGCAACTGGATCGCGCCGACGAGCGCAATGCCGCAGACCTGCGAGCGCAGGAGCGGCTGGAGCGCGTGCTGGAGCGGAATGGCCGCGAGCCGGACCGGGACGAACGGGCTCACGAGCACGATGCCCGCGCGGCTGCGCCTGCGAAACAGGCGCCACGGCGGAGTGCTGAGGGGACAGATCCGTTGATTCAGGGATTGTTCTCGAAGCTGCCGGAGCCGGAGACAGAGTGGCCGCTGCCGGCGCGGCAGAAATGGCTGCAGACGGCGGCGAACATCTTCGACCTGATGTATGCGCCGGGCGAGGCGGATGCCGGCGAGCTGGCGATCCGGGTGGAGCGGAACTCGACCCGCTAAAGCAGAGTAGGTGTAAGGTGGAGCGGGAATCGCGACCGGCTTTTTTCTCACGAAAGAGCCTACATAGCGGGCTCTGAGGCACCCCACAGTAACCCTGCTTTAGGGACTGGCTGACCGGTCAATCACGCAGGATGACACTGTACGGTTTCCTTACTCCATGCGCAGGGCCTGCATGGGCTCGGTGGCGGCGGCGCGGCTGGCCGGCCACCACGCGGCGAAGAGGCCGGTAACGAGCAGGACTCCGCACATGGCAGCCATGGTGAGGGGATCGCGTGGCGCTATCCCGAAGAGCAGGCTTCGCAGGAGCTGCGCGCCGGCGAGCGATGCTGCCAATCCGGCAGCCAGGCCGAGAAATACCAGCAGACTCGCTTCACCCAGCACCATGCGCAGGATGTCGGTCCGCTGCGCGCCGATGGCCATGCGCACTCCGATCTCTTTTGTCCGGCGGGCTACCGTGTAGGACATAACGCCGTAGAGGCCGGCGGCGCCCATCAGCAACGAGATGAGGCCGAAGCAGCCGAGCAGCATCATGGTGAAGCGCTGCTGCGCTACGGACGCACTGATGACATCCTGCATCGATTCCACATTGAGCAGCGGGGTACGGGCATCGTCCATGAAGATGCGCCGCGCGGCGGAGACAATGCCTGCCTCGCCCGCCCTGGTGCGCACCACCCAGCTCATGCCGAGCACGCCGTTGCCCATTTTCGTCAGGCTGTCGGGAATCTGTGCTGCCGGAAGATACATAATGCCGGGCGCGGGTGCGTCCAGTCCGGCGCTCTTGGTGTCTCCGACGACGCCAACGATCTCGCGCGCGCTGTCTTCGAAGCCTGGGCCCATCACTCGGCCGATGAGGATGTGCTGGCCGGTGGCACTCTGGCCCTTGAAGTAGGCCTGGGCAACCTGCTGGTTGATGATGACGACCGGCTCGGCGCCATGCGTGTCGGAGAGGCGGAAGCTGCGTCCTGCCATCACAGGAATGCGCAGGGTGTCGAAGTAGTGGGAAGTGATGGGCATGTACCTCTCATCGCCGCTGGCGTCCGCGTCCCCGAGCTTGCGTCCGAGGATGTCGAAGGGCATATCGGGCGTAAGTTGGGTGGGCAGGCTGTTGACGGCGGCGGCGCTCTGAACGCCGGGCTGTGCTTCCAGAGTTGCTGCGAGCTCGTTCATGCGCCGGCCGAGCGCGGCGCTGGTGGCGGCCTGCTGGTCCGTGAAGCTGGTTTTGAAGGTGAGGACGTTGGCGGCATCGAAGCCAGGCGAGACGTGGATCAGCTTCCAGAAGCTGGTGAGCAAGAGCCCAGCAGCCACCAGCAGCATGAGGGAGACGGCGACTTCGCCGACAACCAGCGACTTCTGCGCCAGGTTGCGTCCGGTGGCGATCTGGGTGGAGTTCAGGCGCAGCGATTCGTTGAGCTGGGTGCGGCGGCTCTCTGCGGCAGGCACCAGGCTGAAGAGCAATGCGCAGCCGAGCATCAGAGCGGCCGCGAAGAGCAGCGCCGGTGCGCCAATATGCAGGCTGGCGAACTGCGGCAGCGGCAGCGGACTGAGCTGCATGAGCAGGGGCGTTGCGAACTCGGCCAGCATGGCTCCCAGGATGCCGCCGAGCAGGCAGAGTACGGCATTTTCGACCAGCAGCTGGCGCAGAAGACGCCAGCTGGAGGCGCCGAGGGCAGCGCGCAGGCTCATCTCACGGCGGCGCGCGATGGAGCGCGTGAGCAGCAGGCTGAGAATATTCGCTGCGACGATGACCAGCACCAGGGCGACGGCGCCCATCAGCATCCGGAGCGCCGGGGCGATGTTGCCGACGAAGGACTCGTGGAGATCGAGCACACGGACGGATTCCTGCCGGCTCCATAGCTTGGGATAGGTGCTCTTGAGCTCGAGCAGCACGCGCTTCAGGTCATCTTGCGCCTGCTCGCGGGTGACGCCAGGCTTGAGGTGCCCGATGAAGTTGTAATTATTGGCCTGGTCTCCGGGGCTTTCGGTGATCTGAAGGGGCGTCCAGACGTCTACTTTGGTATCGAGTCGAAAGGCCGGATTGGCGATGCCGATGACGGTGTACGGCTTGTTGCCGAGGGTGATGGAGCGGCCGAGAATGCCGGGGTCGGCGGCAAACTGCTGGCGCCATGTGGCATCGCTGAGGATGGCGACACCGGGGGCATTCGGCACCATGTCGGCTCGAGAGAATCCGCGGCCGATTCGCGGCTCCATTTGAAAGACGTGGAAGAAATCGGAGGTCGCGCGCAGGGCCTCGAGCGGGACTACCTGATCGCCCTGGAGCAGGTTGAGGTGGCTGGGGATATAGTCGTACGCGGCGAATGATTCGAATGTGCGGCTGGCGCGGCCCAGAAAGAGCGCCTTGGTTCCCGAATATGTCGGAACCGTCGTGTCATTCAGTACGGGATAGAAGCGGTTGATGCGCACCAACTGCTGTGGGTGCGGGAAGGGCAGCGGCCGGAGTAGCACACCATAGAGGATGAGAAAGATGGTGAGGTTGGCCCCGATGCCGAGCGCCAGCGTGAGCACGGCGGCTGCGGTGAAAGCGGGGCTTTTGCGCAACTGCCGCACGGCGTAGAGCAGGTCCTGGGTGAGGAAATTCATCATTGGGATGGCGCTCCGGGGATAGCTGGCAGAAGAATCCCTACGCAGGAGAGTGCAATTGGCAATCCATGAGAGCCGATCGCAGCTAATTCGCTGATTCTGCAGATCATGTCGACGGCAAACGGCGTAGCCGCACGAGACTGGCATGTCCGGTTTTGGACGTGCGTTGTTCGGCGGTGGACAAAGCTGGCGCCCTGGAAGCCGTCAAGAGCGCGGGTCGGGGAACGAGCTTCGGGGAAAGATCAGTGCGTGTGACGCACGGCGGCGTGCTCTGATGCGCTGCCCTTGGTCTCCGCGAGAGCGTCGTCGATCATGGAGTAGAGCTTGGTGCGGTCGAGCACCTCGACGAAGGGCGTGCCCTTGGTCTGGTTTGTGGCCACCCAGATGGTCGGGGTGTGCTGGATGCCGACGCTCTGCCCGAGCGCGTAGTCGGCTTTGACCAGTGCGGCGAGCTTCTGCTGCGGATCGATCACAAAGGGCAGCGCGATCTTGTGGTCGGCAGCGAATTTCTCCGTGAATGCGTGCAGGTTGGGCAGGCCTTTGCTGCCGTCATAGGTGCCGTCGCTGCCGATGACGGTGATCTCGTTCTGGTGGGCAAAGACGGCGTCGCGGTATTCATCGCCCAGCTTCTTGCTCTTGGTGTCAAACCAGCGTGCGTTGACGGCGGCCTGGAAGCTCCAGTCGTGCTGGGGCAGCGGAAAGTCGTGGCGCACCCAGGGAATCTTGTACTGCTCGGCGGCCGCCTTGAGCAGCGGGTTGGCGCGGGCGCAGTCGGGGCATTCCAGGTCGTCGAACTCGATGATCGCCACGCGCGCACCCGCCGGCGGGTGCAACGGCGTGGTGTTGTGAACCTGCGTGGTCTCCTGCGCGACGGCGCGGATGGAGAGCGCACCCGGCAGGAGAAAGAGCGTGGCGGCGAGGGCGGCGGAGGCGAGTAGGGAAGCTGGACGCATGGACACTCTGTTGGACGCGAAACCAATTCCATTGTATCCAGAGGGACGCCGGACGGGCTGCTCCATCGCTCAGGCCGCGCTCCCTATATCGGATTTGCGCCGATCGCCTCCAGTTCGGTGATGTTTTCTGGAGAAAGCTGCAGGGATGCGGCGCTGAGGTTCTCGCGAAGATGCTCGACGGAAGATGTGCCGGGAATGAGCAGGATGTTGGGCGAGCGTTGCAGAAGCCACGCGAGCGCGACCTGCATCGGGGTCGCTTTCAATGAGGCTGCGGTTCGATCAAGCGCCGCTGATTGCAGCGGGGTGAATCCTCCGAGCGGGAAGAACGGCACATATGCGATGCCGCGTGCTGCGAGGTCATCGAGGAAGCGATCGTCAATGCGATGTGCCACGTTGTACAGGTTCTGCACGCAGACAATCGGTGTGATCTTCTGAGCCTCCGCGAACTGTTGCGGGCTGACATTGCTGAGGCCGAGATGACGAATCAGCCCCTGACGCTTGAGGTCGGCGAGAACCGTCAGCGGCTCTGCGATCGATCCTTCGGATGGCCCCGTCACACCACCGACCCGAAGATTGACGACGTCGAGGGCATCGAGGCCGAGGTTCCGCAGATTGTCATGGACACCATCGATCAGCTCCTGGCGCGACAGAGCGGGGAGCCAGGATGCGTCCTCACCACGGCGGGCGCCGAGCTTGGTGACGATTACCAGGCCCGCCGGATAGGGATGGAGCGCCTGCTTGATGATTTGATTCGTGACGTGCGGACCGTAGAAGTCGCTGGTATCGATGTGATCGACGCCGCGCGCGACAGCTTCACGCAGGACAGAGATCGCCGCGTCCATATCGCGCGGCGGTCCCCAGACATGCGGGCCGGCAAGCTGCATCGCGCCATAGCCCATACGGTTCACGGTCATGGAGGTGCCGGGGAATGTGAAGCTGCCGCCAAGGTTTGCTGGATTCGTCATTCTGCTGCTTTCCCTTCGTGTGCTCAAAATTCCGAGATGGATTGGATTTCACGTGTTTAGATGAAGGAAGCTTCAGGTTAGGAGTTCGCATTTGCCGCAGTCTTCCAGAGCATCGTTAGAGCCGCGGAAAACGCCTGTTCAAGCGCGCTCTGCTGCGAGTGTGGACGCGATTCTCGAGGCGACCATTCAGGTTTTGCTCGAGGTCGGCAAGGAACGGTTGACGACTACCAGGGTAGCGATGCGAGCCGGCGTGTCGGTTGGAACCTTATACCAGTACTTCCCTAACAAGAGCGCGCTGCTGCAAGCGGTGTTGCAGCGTCACTTGGGCGAGGTGGCGGAGGCGGTCGAGGCTGTGTGCCGGGAGCAGGCAGGCGAGTCTCTATCGCAGATGGCAACGGCTCTGGTCACGACGTTCCTTGAAGCCAAGCTGCGGGATGCGAAGACGAGTGTCGCGTTCTACTCCGTCAGCTCCGATGTGGACGGAGTGAAGATCGTGGAGCAGATGGGAATCCGGTGCAACAAAGCTGTCGTCAGGATGCTGGGGACAGCCCGTGAGCAACTCACGACCGACCCACGGCTTGTCGCTTCGATGCTGCAGGCAGCGATGGTCGGCGTTAGCAGGAGAATGCTGGAGTCGGTTTCGCCGGAAAAGCAATTCCCAGAGATGCGGCGGGAGCTGATTGTCCTTGCGTGCGCATACGTCGAAGCATGTTCCGCTCCGCTTCCGGTGAATCATGCGGTGCAAAGCGCGGCCGGTAGCGGACTCTGAGACCGAAGGATTCTCCGGCGGGCAAGCGGAACGATCGCCCGATGGGCATCCCATCTGATGAAGTTGCGGCGCGCTGCTGAGTCGGCTCCGCTGCCGCATGACAGCGACAAGGGATGGATTCTCCATCTAAAGTAGTGTCCGTACGAGGAGCGAGTCAGCATGAAAAGGACAGGGACGCTTACCTTTGCGTTGTTTGTAGTCGTGGTGCTAGCCGCGATTTTCTGGCTGATGCATGGCCGCGGCGAGACGCAGTGGGGACTGGTGGCGGTGCTCGTCGGCATCCTGCTGCTGCGGGTGGTGCTGTTCGTCGTCAACATGCGCCAGCAGCGGCACAACGCGGAGCAGGGCAAGGGGCAGGTGACGATCGAGACCCGGCTGGGGCTGAATGATGAACCAGAATCATCCGAGAGCGAGCCGCCGGCCGCGTCGCCGGGTGCGCCTCGGCCATGACCTACAAGCAGGGTTGCAAGTATGCCGCGCTGCTGGGGATTCCCTGCCTGATCTTCGATGTGATCGCGCGCATTCCGCCTCTCTACTATGTGCAGGGAGCGCACAGACTGGCCCGGATCATCCTGTTTCCAGGCTGGCAGGTGGTGAACTGGCTGACCGGCGGCATCGTGGCGCGCAGCTTTGAGTACAAGCTCCTGTTGCCGCTGCTGATCATCGGGCTGAACGTGCTGGCATGGGGCGCGGTGATTTGGTCGGTGGGGAATGTTGTCGAGTCGAGCCGGATGGCGAGAGACAAACGGATCTAAAGATGCTGTAAGTACATCGACTGAGACGGCCCAGGGGATCGCACGCAATCCCCGGCTCGCGACGTCATGAATATCGACGTCATGAATATCAAGGAGGGCTGACGCGATTGGAATCTGCTCCTCCGCAATCTGCCACCAGTAGGCGATCACCGCGACCTTCGCATCTAGCGGCGCTTCTTTCGAGGCTGATGACGTAGCTTGCTGCGCTTTTTTGGTTGCGCCGAATGGGCGGGTTCGGACTTTGCGATGGGCTTCTGCTTCTTCTTCGGGCGCGCGGGCTGGCTGGGCTGTGGCTCGTCGAGAATGGAGAACTGCAGGCGGCGTTCCACTTCATCGACGCGATCGAGGACGACGCGGAGGCGATCGCCGATGGAGAAACGGCGGCCGCTGTGGCTGCCGATGATCTGTCGGGTGTTCTCGCGGTAGGTGTAGATGTCATCGAGCAGGCTGCCGAGCGGAACTAGGCCCTCGATGAAGAGGTCGGTGAGCTCGACGAAGAGGCCGTATTTGGTGGCGTTCATGACCATGGCATCGAAGTCCTCGCCGATGCGGTGCTGCATGAACTTGACCTTCTTCCATTCGATCAGCTCGCGCTCGGCTTCGGCGGCTCGGCGCTCGTTGTCGCTGCACTCTTTGGCGATGGCGGCGAGGTCGTCTTCGGATAACGGTGGCGTGTCGGCGAGGTGTGCAGACTGCAGGTCCTTCGCTTCGCTCAGGATGACGACATTGGTTGAGCCAGCGCGCAGCAGCGCCTTCGAGATGCGGTGCACGATGAGGTCGGGGTAGCGGCGGATGGGCGAGGTGAAGTGGGTGTAGTGCGAGGTGGCGAGGGCGAAGTGGCCCTCGTTCTTCTCGGAGTAGCGTGCCTGTTTGAGCGAGCGCAGCATGAGGTGGGCGAGGATGCGCTCCTCCGGCTTGCCGGCGATCTTCTGTGCCAGACGCTGATACATTTTGGGCGTGACTGGGATGTCCTGGGGGATCTCGTGTTGCCGCGGTGCCCCGCGCTGGCTTTGGCGGTTGCGCGCGTTGTGGGCGCGGAATTCGCGGCGCTCGCTCTTGAACTGCAGCCGCTTGACCGGCAGCGCTCCCAGCCCGAGCGAGTAGCCGAAGTGCGCCGCCGTCTCTTCAAAATCCATCACGCGCTTTGCGTCGGGCTTCTCATGGATACGGTAGATGCTGGGGACGCCCGCGCGCTGGTGCCAGTCGGCGACGCACTCGTTGGCGGAGAGCATGAACTCTTCGATGAGTCGGTTGGCCCAGGTGCGGTCGGAGCGCAGGATGCCCTGCATCTCGCCTTCGTCATTGAAGTCGATGATGGGCTCGGGGAGATCGAAATCGATGGAGCCACGCTGCTCGCGCTTGCGGTTGAGGATTTTGGCGAGGGTAAGCATGCGCTCGAACTCGGGGACCAGCGGCGCGAACTCGGTGCGGGCATCCTCATTGCCGGAGAGGATGGCGTGGACCTGCGCATAGGTCATGCGGCGCGCGGAGCGGATGACCCCCTCGCAGATTTCGTAGCTGACGACGGCGCCGTGGCGATCGAGCTGTATGATCGCGGAGAGGACCAGGCGATCTTCGGCGGGGCGCAGGCTGCAGATGTCGGAGGAAAGCTCCTGGGGCAGCATCGGGACGGCGCGGTCGGGGAAATAGACAGAGGTGCCGCGGAGGCGCGCTTCGAGGTCGAGCGGCGAGCCCGGTATGACGTACTGCGCGACGTCGGCGATGTGGACCTGTAATTCGTAACCGTCGTGGGTGTGTTTGACCAAGACAGCATCGTCGAAGTCTTTCGCGGTTTCGCCGTCGATGGTGACGATAGGGAGATGGCGGAAGTCGCGCCGGCGGCCGATCTCCTGTTGCTCGAGATGAGCGACATCCTTTGCGTTTTCGAGCACCGCATCCGGGAAGAGGTGCGGGATGTGGTGCTTGCGGATCATGATCTCGACATCGACGCCAAAGTCGTCCGGGTCGCCGAGGATTTCGAGGATGCGGCCGCGGGCCTGGCGGTGGAGGGTGGGCCAGTCGGTGATCTCGACATCGACCACGAGACCTTCGAAGTCGTCTCGGTCGGGTTGGGCGTGGTGCACGTCCTTGCCTAAGACGCGGTGGGGCGTGGCTTCCGACCCTGAATCATCGTCCTGATACAAGGGAATCTCGTCGCCGAAGGGGATGAGAATGGGCTGGGTCATGCGCTCGTCAAAGGGGACAACGTAGTTGCCCTGCGCGCGTTCGCTGGTGGCGTAGCGGAAGCGGCCGACGACGGTCGGGTTGCGGCGGTGGGCGATCTGGACAATACGTCCGGCGCGCTTGCCCGTGTTGGGGCCCTGGGTGCGTGGCGGGAGGAGCTCGACGAGGACGAGGTCGCCCTGCATGGCGCCGTGGAGCTCGGCGGGCGGAATAAAGATGTCCGGATTGTCCAACCCGCCGCGGACATCATTGCTCACACCGCCGCGGGCGCTACCCTTATCGCTTCCGCCATTTGTGCCGATATTGCTTGTTGGGCGGACGAAGCCGAAGCCGTCGCGATGCAGGTCGAGGCGGCCGGCAATAAGGTTCGTGCGGGCGGACGGCGCCTGGGGCAAGCCCCAGTGATCGCGGCCGGCTTTGACAAGGTCGCCGCGCGCGGTGAGACGTGCGAGCTGCTCCAGGAGGAGCCGCCGTTCGCGGCCACCGCCGAGGCCCAGCTCGCGGACCAGTTGTTTGTAACCGGCACGGCCACCAGAGGAGCGGCTGATGCGAGCGAGCAGATCGCGATCCGATGGCATACGTCTCGATGGTATCGCTTCGCGTCTTGGCCGGTGGTTAAGCGGCTGTGGGGATACCACTTAGGTGCAAGTTTGCGAGAAAAGATTGTTGACGAGGGATGCAATTTTCGCGCGGAGGTGAGTAATATGCAGACAACGGACAGGTTTGGCGCGGGTGCGCCGCGAAGGGCGCGGGCATCCGGGCGACTCTGTACCTCCTGAAGGACGGACCAGCGCAGAGGGCGGGCGAGTGATTCCCGCAGGGCCGTCGGCAGGCAAAGCATATTTCGCAGTATCTGAAAGGAAATACCCAAGCAATGTGGAAACCGAATCAGCCCGGCAGTACTCCCCAATCCCCCAACAATGAGCCGAACCGCCCGGCGACCCCTGCTTCCGGCGGGTTCGAGCCGGCTGCTTCTCGCCCCACAGCCCCCTCCGCCCAGTCTGCTGCCGCAGACCAGGCCACCATTGGCAAGAGCCTGGTGGTGAAGGGTGAAGTCACCGGTTCCGAGTCGCTGTACATCGACGGCAAGGTCGAAGGCGCGATCAACCTGCCGGGCAACCGCGTCACCGTGGGCCGCAATGGCCAGGTGGCGGCGAACATCTCCGCCCGCGAGGTCGTGGTGCTGGGCAAGGTGCGCGGCAACATCAACGCCAGCGACCGCGTGGACATCCGCAGCGAAGGCTCGCTGACCGGCGACGTGATCGCGCAGCGTATCTCGATCGAGGATGGCGCGTTCTTCAAGGGCGGCATCGACATCCGCAAGCCGGGCAGCCCGGACAGCAAGCCCAGCGAGGCTGCGAAGCCGGTCTCGGTCTAATCGCATAGCAATTGGCTGCAAACAAAAGCTCTGGGCGCCGCTGTGTCCCGCCCGGGGCTTTTGTGTGTCTGCACGCGCTATGAAGTGGTGCGTGGACCAAGCGCCGTCACCTGCTGATAGCCTGCGGGCACCTGGAAATGAGACCCGTCGACCGGCGCTGATGAGAAGTCGCTGAGTGTCGTGCTCGATTCAATCAACACGCTCGACGCCGGATCCGTTGCAGACCCCGTACTCGGAGCGTCCGCCGCCGGCGCGGGGTCCGCAGCCTTCTTCTTGTGCCCGAATCCGCCGAAGCCACCCAGTGCCGAGCCAAGGCCCCCGAGGCTGCTTGTCACCGCCGACGTCGCCGTCTGCTGCGCAACATCGCCGGCGGTCGGCATCGCTGGTCCATTGGAAGCAGGCAGCGGCGCTTCTGAGGCCGCCGG
>DASYBK010000037.1:0-14068 GCA_036500805.1 Acidobacteriaceae bacterium
GTATTATGAAGACGCGATCGCCGCGACCAGCCAGAAGCACGCGCCGTGGTTCGTGATTCCTGCGGATCACAAGTGGTATCGCAACGTCGCGGTATCGCAGATCATCGTCCATGCTCTCGAAGGGATGAATCTGAAGTACCCGCTGCCGACGTTCGATGTCTCGAAGGTGTGCGCAGAGGTGTAAAGGAAGCTCGGCATTCTTCTATTCGGTCGCTTTACTTCACTTGGCTGGTTGCCGGCGCCTGCAGGGCGACCGGTCGCTCGATCTGAGTCTTCAGCACGATCGTGGTCTCTGTCTGCTCGATGCCGGGTATGAGGTGCAGGTGCTCTGACAGGCTAAGCAATGCGGCCGTATCCCTGACGCGGACCTTCAGGATCATGCTCAGCTCGCCGGCCACCGAATGGCACTCCTCGATCGAAGGAATTTTTCTCATCGAAGCCAGCAGCTCCGAGCAGGGCCGCGTCGAACGGACTCCGATAAATGCAATGACACCCAATCCGAGTGCAGTGGTATCGAGATCCACCGTCCATCTCCGGATGATGCCTTCGCGTTCGAGCCGCCGCAGACGCTCGTGAACGGACGAAGGCGCCAACTTCACCAGCGCCGCAAGATCTTCCAAACGCTGCGAAGCATTCTGCTGCAGCGCATCCAGCAAAGCGAAATCTTTTCGGTCCAGGTCCATTACCGGCATCCTGATCGAGCTGTAACCGAAGAAAATTCGGAGATGTTGGAAACAGAGCGATTCATAGTAGGTACCCTCCATATTTTACCTAATCTAATACGGCAAGAGGGAGGAACGCTATGCAGGTGCTTGTAGTCGTCGATGCGCAGAATGAATTTTCCGCAGCAGGATTGCGCGCGGTCCCAAATCATGCAGAGGCTCTGGAGTGCATTCGCGATCGGGTTGCGGAGGCTCGCCGGGAGGGCCGCCCTATTGCCTGGGTGCGGCATTACAACAAGCCAGACGAATCACGAGCCTTCGTTCCGGGAACATGGGGAGCGGAGTTGTCCAGCGGCTTAGGGCCAGATCCCAACCTTCGCTCCGAAAAGGTGTTTGAGAAGGATGTTTTCGGAGCATTCACGGGAACGGGCTTGGAAGAGTGGCTCTGCAAAGTCGGAGCCAGTAGTCTGCTGCTGGTCGGCTTCTACACCCACATGTGCCTTTCGACCACCGCTCGTGAAGCCCTGGTGCGTGGCTTCGATGTCGCCGTGGACCCAGACGGGACGGGAGCGCGCGATCTGGATCATGAGCTGCTCGGACATCAGAGCGCGGACGAAGTGCGTCGCAGCGCGCTGCTCCATCTGGTCAATTTGGGCGTGACCATGGAGCGCAGGAACGACAAGTTCCCGATCGCGGCCTTTTCCAAGACAGTGTCTCCTGCTGATTCTGCGGACTCGCTGCTATCTATGACTCGTAGTACAGATACCGCCGCCACTTCGGATCGGAGTGGCCGATCATGCGCATGATGTGCCGGCTGGTGTGCAGCGAGAAGGGCCGCGGCTCCCTCAGCAGCTTCATCTCTATCAGCTCGTTCAGCAGGTGGTTGCCCTTGCGCCGGTTGCAGTTGTGGCAGCAGGCCACCAGGTTTTCCCAGGTCGAGAGCCCACCGCGCGAGCGTGGCTGGACGTGGTCCAGCGTGAGCTCGCCGGAGTTCAGCACGATGCCGCAGTACTGGCAGGTGTTGCGGTCGCGCAGCAGGATGTTCTTGCGCGACAGCGCGCGCGTCTGGTGCGGGATGCGGCGGTATTCGAGCAGACGGATCACCGATGGCATGGGCACGCGTACCCGCGCGGCATGCAGAATGGCGCCCTGCTCCTCCTCGGTACGCGCCACGCCCTTCAGCACCAGCACCAGGGCGCGCCGTGCGCCGCAGATGTTGATCGGCTCATAGGAGGCGTTCAGCACCAGAACCGGCCGCTGCATAGTGATCGGTTGCGCCACCCGGATCTCCACCGGCGGCGTGTGCGTCAGCCTGACCTTGCGTGTGTGCGCGGTTGCCTTCCCTGGTGACATTCCCTGCCTCTCCCCCTGGTTGAACGGCCTGCCAAAATTCCGTACAGCAATACAACTGCTCTTCTAAAACCGCACCGTCTCCGCTGCGGATGTCATCAAGCCCGCGTCCCACATCGCAACGCCTTCGCGCTGCGTCCTCGCCACCGTGGCCACCCACACCGCCTTGGCGCCGGCTCGCAGCAATACCCGGCTGCACGCAGAAGCGGTCGCTCCCGTGGTGTAGATGTCGTCCACCAGCAACACGACGCGATCGCGCACACGCGCGGCGTCGCGCACAGCGAAAGCGCCACGCAGATTGCGCCGGCGGCCTTCGGGACTCAGCCGCGACTGGCTGTCGGTGGGGCGCTGGCGCCGTAGAACGGCTCGCCCCATGGTCCAGCGATGCAGCTTATCCGTATGCCGCAATCTGCCCACCAGAGCGGAAGCAATGCGCTCCGCATGGTTGAATCCGCGCTGCCGCCGCTTGGTGCGATAGAGCGGCACCGGGACCACCCACACTTCCGTGCCTGGTTCGATCGGCAACCCTGCCACCGGGCCGGCAAGCCGCTGCCCCAGCCGCCTCGCGATCGGCATCATGCCGTCGTATTTCAGCAGGTGAATGAGGCCGCGGAGCTCGTCTTCGTAGCGTCCATAGGCCACGGCCTTCGAGAACCCGGCAGGCTTCTCCCGGCAAGCATCGCAGAGCCGCGGCTCGTCCGCGGCAAGATGCGCCAGCGACGATTGCGGCAGCCCCAGGTCTTCACCGCAATGCGTGCATAGAACTCCCGTTTGCGGCGTTACCGCCGACCAGCAGGACTCACAGATGGGAAGAGAAGAGAAGCGCAGGAGAGATTGCTTGCAGAGCGCGCAGGAGGCAGGGTAGAGCGCGGCGCTCAATGCATCGAAGATCGGTTGCAGGGGACTTCGCAGGAAGCGTGCAGCCGCCCGCCATGACAGTGTCACTGCTGCCGGAACGTCCGATGTCAGAGCTGTCTGACTGCGGAAGACCCACCCTCTTTCAACCGCTGGCCGCCTGGGGAGCACCATGCTGCCCCGGCACCAGGCCACCGATGCACCGAGTATAGAGCAGGTGGCCGCATCCGCGCCAGCGGGAAAGCAGCAGACGCAGGGTCATCGCGCAGCAATGCTGTCCGCGGTCGAGGATTTTGCGACCGGCGCTGCGCTCTTCGACAGCATGGTCGCCGCCACGCCAAAGATGATCAATGCAGCACCCGCGGCCTGCAGTGCGGAGACATGCTCGCCGCCCAAGGTGACGCCGACGATGAGTGCAATTAGCGGGTTGACATAGGCATAGCTGGCCACGCGTGTCGCCGGCTCATGGTGAATCAGCCAGGTGTAGGAGGTGAATGCCAGGATGGACGCGCAGGTGACCAGATAAACCAATGAGATCACCGTGTGCCATTGCCACGCGGCGAAGGCAGCTGGGATACGCGGCGTTTCCCCTGCTAGAGCGGAGATCACGAACAGGCCGACGCTGCCGAGCGCCATCTGCAGACCGGCTCGTGCGCCCTGGTCATCCGGCAGCGTTAGAGCGCGGCTCCACAACGTTGCAAACGAAAAGATGACGGTGCCGGCCAGCTCCACCAGGACGCCATTCACCATGGCATGCTTGAAGCCGATCGATCGCGTCACCATGGCGACGCCAAGGATGCCGAGAAGCGTCGCTCCGGCTACCGACAAGCTCAGGCGCTGCGTCCGGAAGAGCAGGACCTCACCCAGCAGAATCCAGATAGGAATCATGGCAGCGATCACCGCGGCCGTTCCGGAGTCGATGCGCGTCTCCGCCCAGAAGAGGCAGCCGTAGCTGCAGGTGAACAACAGCACGCCGAGAAAAAGCGAGTTCACGAGCGCACGCCCGCGCACTCGCGGGCTGCCCCGCCAGCGGCTGAACGCATAGAGAGCCACGCCCGCCAGAAAGAAGCGTATTCCCGCGGAAAAGAGCGGAGGTGTCACCGCGACCATGTCCCGTATGGCCAGGAACGAGCCGCCCCAGAAGACATAGATGGCACCGTATGCCAGCAGCCGAATCGTCTTCTGCGACATGGCCATGGTTAGAGGATAGTGCAGCAGATTGGCCGATCCGGGTCACCATAGCCCAGCCGCGACCGGCTTATCAGATGGTGGTGCAGACCACCGGAAATGCAATTCCAGCCTGCGAATGACGATGCTGCGCTGTTACACTCGCTCTTCCCCGCACGCGATCCAGTCACAGAAGGTGAATCTACCGTGCCCGAAACCATCCAGCGCTCCGAACCACCGCAACAATTTCAGCCCTTTGTTCCAGCCACAGAAACGCGCCCCGAGCTGACCTTCCGCGCCCTGCTGCTGGGCTCGCTCTTCGGGATTCTCTTCGGCGCAGTCACGGTGTATGTGGGGCTGCGGGCCGGGCTCACCGTCGCAGCATCGATTCCCATCTCCGTGCTTTCGATCAGTGTGCTGCGCGCTCTCGGCCGCGCTTCGATCCTTGAAAACAACATCGTCCAGACCACCGGCAATGCCGGCCAGTCCATCGCTTCGGGCGTCATCTTTACGCTGCCCGCGCTGGTCTTTCTCGGCTTCGATCTCGAATACTCGCGCATCTTTTTTCTCGCGCTGATCGGCGGCTGGCTCGGCGTGCTCTTCATGATCCCGTTGCGCCGCCAGCTCATCGTCGAGGAGCACGGCACCCTCACCTATCCCGAAGGCACTGCCTGCGCGGATGTGCTGCTCGCCGGCGAGCATGGCGGCTCCTTCGCCAGCCGCGTCTTTCTTGGGCTGGGACTCGGCGGCATCTACACACTCTTTCAGAACGACAATCTCTTCTCCGCGTGGCCGGGGACGCCGGACTATCAGCCAAAGTGGCTCAAAGGCGCGGCCATCCGCGCTGATGTCACGCCGGAGTATCTCGGCGTCGGCTACATCATCGGCCCGCGCGTCGCCGGAGTGATCTTTGCGGGTGGCGTCTTCTCCTGGCTCGTCGTTATGCCGCTGATCCACTTCTTCGGCTCGCATATTCCGGAGGCCATCTACCCCGGCACCAAGCCGGTCGCCATGATGTCGCCCTCCGAGTTATGGGCAAGCTATATCCGGCCGATGGGCGCAGGAGCGGTGGCCGCCTCCGGGCTCATCACGCTGCTCAAGACCATGCCGACGATTGTGGGCGCGCTGCGCTCGGGAGCGAAGGAGTTCGGCAAGGGCGCCGGGAAGACTGCCGCGCTGCGCACGGACCGCGACCTTCCCATGAGCGTCGTGATCTTCGGCTCTGCCGCGCTGGTGCTGCTGATGTTCTTCTTCCTCACCTTCCACCCGGTGCCCGGCGCGCAGACCACGCTGCTCTCGAACTTCGCCGCCTCGGTGCTGGTGGTCATCTTCGGATTTCTTTTCGTCACCGTCGCGTCACGCATCGTCGGACTCATCGGCAGCTCGGCGAGTCCGGTCTCCGGCATGACCATCGCCACCCTGATGGCGACAACGGCGATTTTTCTAGTCAAGGGTTGGACGGCGCCCGCCTTCGGCGCACTGGCCATCACGATTGGCGGCGTTGTCTGCGTGGCTGCTTCGAATGCCGGCGATACTTCGCAGGATCTGAAGACCGGCTTCCTCATCGGCGCCACGCCCTGGAAGCAACAGCTTGCTCTCATGGTCGGCGTGGTGGTCTCGACCTTCGTCATCGGCGCGACGCTCAACGTGATGAACAAGGGTCTGGAGGAGTTCCGCGATACCTCGCGGGCTTGGGATATCTCCGCGTTCCACGATGGCGTCCAGGTGCAGCAGCAGCACTTCCAGCATGCGCGCATCCACGTCATCCACGCTGACAAATCAACAGACGAACGCGATGCCGGCCAATACACCCTGCTGAACGCCCTCGGCTCGCGCGAGCTGGCAGACGGCAAGTATCTCTACAATTCGGCCACGCACAAGATCGAGGTGCAGTGGATTCAGGGAATCGGCAGTGAGAAGGCCGCCGCCCCGCAGGCGCGACTCATGGCCACGGTGATCAGCGGAATCCTCAGCCGCAAGCTGCCCTGGGGGCTGGTGCTGCTGGGCGTCTTCCTGGTGATCGCGGTGGAGTTGCTGGGCATTCGCTCGCTCTCCTTCGCGGTGGGCGCTTATCTCTCGATTGCGACCACGCTCGCCATCTTCTGCGGAGGCGTTGTGCGATGGATGGTCGATCGCGCCGTGGCGCAAAGCAGCGGGCGTACCGCGGAGACCGAGAGCGAGGTCAGCCCCGGGTCCCTCTATGCTTCAGGGCTGATCGCCGCCGGTGGCATCGTTGGCCTGCTTGGTGTGGCGCTCAAGCTTTACGAGGCAGCTACGGACAAGAGTGACATCCTGCAGTTCCCAGTCACCAACCCGCTGCATCACGACTGGGTCTCTGTCCTGATGTTCGCGCTGCTGGCCTTTTCGCTCTACTACTTCGCCCGCAAGCCGCTGGGGGGTGCAACAGACGGGGCACCGCACGCGGAGGATTAGAGCGCGCACCGTTCGCGCGGTTTTCCGTCAAGAGAGGCCCACACCGCACGGAAGCTGGCTGTACACGTAACAGCGAATGTTTTAAAACGGGACGGAAAGTGGCGCCGGTAACTCGTTTGTTGTAAGCTCTGCCCCCCTCGGGGCATGGAAGCATTCACACGCCTGTAGCAATCTTGGAGAGCCTCCAAGGAGAGGCCGGCATTGCATAGCGTCCTTGTTTCCTTTGCAGTCACTGTTCTGCTCCTGTCTCCCATCGGAATCGCAGCGTGCTTCAGCAGGTCATCCGTCCAAATGCGCCGCACCACTCCCCCGCCAGGCTTTCCGGAGCGATCGCAGGCACCGGCTACCCCCATCCTCCTCCACAGCTGAAAAACTTCCTCTCCGCAAGTACAACCCGCAGCACCTCCGCGAAAATGCAGTGGCGGAGCACCGTGTATCGTGCAAGCGGACGGCTTTTTCAATTGCGATTCACATGGTTTCAACAATCGCTCTGGCCCCGAACATCATGCAGAGCGCGCTCTGCGCAATTTTCTGCGAAACGCAATGGCAAAAGTCTGCGCAGATTCGCCGCATCTTCTCTGTTGCGCACTTCCCCGGCTCTGCTTACTCTCGGGAACGTTGTCGAGCGAATCGACAATGCAGCTTTCGCCTTTTTTTGACTGACAACTTGAGTTAGAGCAGAGCGCGCTTCGGCGTGTGCGCAAAACCATTGCTCCTGCATGTGTAGACCGGAAAACGGAAGTGGGCGCAGCCTCTCCTGACGAGAACGCTGCATCAAGTATCCCCCACGTTCTAGGCAATGCAGAGCAAACGGAAAGCTCGTCGTGGCTGGTCGCAGTCCGGCATTTCCGGCATGCAGTTGCCGGTAGGCCCGGACCCATGTCCACACGAGGAGCGCTGGCAACCATGCCCGTTCCGTCCTCTGCTCTCCGCAACTGGGCCCTGTGTGCCCGGATGACAGCGGCACCGCGATACGCGGATGGACGAGCTTCTCACGAAGCTCCTTCCGCACGTGGACGCAGCCGTTTTGTCTTCCACCAGCCAGGGCCGGTCTGCGGCAACGGCCAACCTCTCCGGGAGCCGCACACGTTGTGTGCCGCGCTCTTCGAGCATTCCGGAGCAACTCGCCCCGCGCAGCGGGGCAGAAGGGAAGTTTCATGAGGCCACGCAAGACCATCCTTTGCGTCGATGACAACGAGCAGGCGCTTTCCGTTCGCAAATTCATGCTGGAGACGCGCGGCTATCGCGTGTTGACGGCCCACACGGCTGCCGACGCACTCGAGATCTTCGCCGCAGGGAATGTGGATCTGGTGTTGAGCGACCTCATCATGCCGCAGATGGATGGCAATGAGCTGGTGCGCCGGATGAAATCCATCGCTCCCGAAGTGCCGGCCATCATCCTGAGCGGCAGCGTAAAGAACTTCGAGCGCGCCAGCAGTGCCGATGCATTTCTGCCTAAGGGCGCCTGCACGCCGCTCGAGGTGCTGGAACGCATCCGCGTAATGATCGCGCGCAAGCGCGGGCCCCGCAAGGTGCTGCAGCGCGACCAGCCGCCTGTTGTCATGCCCCCGATGGCGCACGATGTAGTAACCGCGGCCAGCTAGCCCCTGCAACCGATGGACGGCGCAGAGACGATACAATCGCCCAGTGCCGTCCACCCAAGCCTCGCCCATCATCGTTGCTCAAGGACTCTCCAAGGTCTATCGCTCGGGACGCATCGAAGTCCCGGCCCTCAAGGATGTCTCCTTCACCGTCGAGCGCGGCGAGTTCGTCTCGATCGTCGGGCCGTCGGGCAGCGGCAAGTCGACGCTCTTCTACCTGCTCGGCGGGCTTACCCGCGCAACCGCCGGCACGGTGCTCATCGACGGCATCAACCTGGCGACGCTGCCGGATGCCGAGCGCACCGCCGTGCGCGGCCGCAAGATCGGTTTCGTCTTCCAGAAGTACAACCTCCTGCCTACGCTGACTGCCCGCGACAACATCGAGATTGCCTACGAGATCAGCGGCCGGCAGAGCGGAGGGAAGCAGCCGCCGCTGGATCAGAAATTCCTTTCCCACCTCGCCGACCTGCTGGGGATTGAAGGTCGTCTGGATCATCGTCCGTCGGAGCTCTCCGGCGGCGAACAGCAGCGGGTCGCCATTGCGCGCGCACTCATCACACGGCCGGCGCTGGTGCTCGCAGATGAGCCGACAGGCAACCTGGACACCGCCAATTCGGATATCGTGCTCACCATGCTGCGGCGCTCGAACCAGGAGTTTCAACAGACCGTGCTGATGATCACGCACAATCCGGAGGCGGCCGCCATCGGCGACCGTATTTTGCATATCCGGGACGGCCACCTGCTGGAGCAGGAGATGGCGGCGGCCGCCGCTCGCGTTTCCAACTAACCAGACCGGAGCTATGTGGCGGCAGGAATCGCCGTGGGCACTGGACGACCGGATCGCATGCTCCACGATCCCCCGCGCTCGCCTTCGGCCTCAATCGAATAAGGCTTACCCAGCGCTCGGCATACGGATTCGCACAAATGCTGCGGGTAAAAGGGCTTCGATACCACATCCGCTACAGGCCAGGCTTGCAGGTTCTCGTGGTTCTTGGTCTGGGCGGAGAAAAGCACCACCGGTATTTCCCGCGTCCAAGGGTCCATCTTCAACAGTTGAAGCACGGTTTCGCCGCCGATATCCGGCAGTTTGATGTCCAGCAGGATGACATCTGGACGAATCTGCCTGGCCATCTCCAAGCCTTCCTGGCCGGAAGCGGCTTCGTGGATGGTCCCAATTCCACTTGTCATGAGTACAAGATTGGTAACGGTCCTGATGTCTCGGTCGTCGTCGATGAGCAGGATATTGGGCTGCGAAGTCTCATCTGGAATACGGCGAAGCAAAAAATTAAGCATCTGATGTCCCTCGGATCAAGTTTGATCAACAAGCTAGAGCGCTGCGGACCGATGACATCACCGACGATAACGAAATATTTACTCGACTAGAGGAAATAAATTGCACTCGGCCCTTTCGCTGGTAACCAGGACGGTGTACCCATCTGGGAAGCAGGTGGAAAGGGGGTAGTGTCTCCGTTTGAATTTCGGGATTGGATGGATTCCGGCCCTTCCGCTTTGTGGCGATACTCAACGAATCTCCGTGCCGCCGTCGTGCGACGGACCTACGAGTCGGAGTCGGTGAGAGTGTAGGTCGTGTCGTCGCCGGCGGTGTCGAAGTACTCTGGCGCGCGGGCTATGCGGAGGAGTTCGCCGTGGTCGAGCCAGTTGAGGTTGCAGAAGTCGCAGGAGTCGAGCACGACGTTGCCGGGGCCGGCGTAGAAGTGGGCGTCCATGGGGCGGTGGCAGTGCGGGCAGGCGATGTGGCGGCGGAGGTCATCGGGGTTGGCGGCTGAGCCGACCGGCACCTTGTTGTGCTGCTGCTCGCGCAGGGTTTCGACCAGCTCGGGAAAGAGATCCATCGAGATGAGCATGCCGCTGCACTTCGAGCAGAAGAGGATGGGCGTCTTCGCGATGGCGGCCTGCACGAGCGCTAGGTTGCAGATGGGGCACTCGTCGCCGGGGCCGTCGCCGAGTACGGTGACGCCTTCGTCGCTTTTTTCGGGCACGACGATGGTTCGGCAGTAGTCGCACTGCATGGTGTCGCCGCTGACGCGCATGGGTGCGCCGCAGGAGGGGCAGTTCATGGGTGGGCCTTTGAGGGGCGTGTTGGCAGAAGGCCCGGAACGGCAGAGGCGAGGTGAAGTATGTCGGGGTCCTTCGACTGCGTGCGGCGCGGGGCGCGCCACCCTCGGCTCAGGATGACGCAGCGTGGGTGGGATGTGCGCGTCATTGCTGGGGCTTTCCGCAGTCGGGGCAGAAGCGGGCGTTCTGTGGGATGGCGTTGCCGCAGGAGATGCAAAACTTGGTGGTGGCTGCGCTTGTGGGCGCGACTGCTGCTTGGGGTGGAGCTTGCAGACGCGTTGTCATCACCTGTGCGACGGCGGCTCCGGCGCCGAGGCCCATGCCGATGCCTGCGCCTCCGCCGGTGTTGGCGGCGGCGATGCTCATGGATTGTGCGGCGGCGAACTGCGTGTACTTGTCGAGGTCGCCGACGATGTTCATGCCGATGCGCTGGTCGAGCGAGCGCTGCAGTTCTTCGGGCAGCGAGATGTTTTCGACGACGAACTGCGTGAGTTCGAGGCCGAACGAGGCGAAGGTGGGCTTCATCTGGTCGAAGATGCGCTGGGCGAGTGCGGCTTCGTTGGCGGTCATGTCGAGGTACTGCAGGCCGCTGTTGGCGAAGATGTCGGTCATGCGCGCGACGATGGAGTTGCGGAGCTGGTCTTCGAGTTCGTAGGCGAAGTAGCTCTGGCGCGTGCCGCTGATCTGCTTGAAGAAGATGCGCGGGTCGGTGATCCGGTAGGAGTAGATGCCGTAGCTGCGCAGGCGGATGGCGCCGAATTCCTTGTCGCGGAAGGTGATGGGTGTCGTGGTGCCCCACTTCTGATCGATCTGCAGGTGCGTGGAGAAGAAGTAGACGTCGGATTTGAAGGGCGACTGGAAGTCCTTGTCCCAGTTGAGCAGGTCGGTGAGGATGGGCAGGTTCGCGGTCTTGAGCGTGTAGAGGCCGGGACCGAAGACGTCGGCAATGCGGCCCTGGTCGACGAACATGGCCATCTCGGACTCGCGCACGGTGAGCTTGCCGCCGTTCTGGATCTCCTGGTCGAGCATGGGATAGCGCCAGGCGAGGATGCCCGGCTCGGGCTCGTTCCACTGGATGACGTCGATGAACTGCTTGGTAAGGAAGCGGGAGAGCGGCATGCGAGATTCTCCGTGCTCGGCATCGTACCACGGCGAATATGAATAGAATCCAGTGTTTTGGCGCCCGTTTCGGGAGGAGGAACTGACACGGAATTGGGTATCGAGTGGAGCGGCGCAGACGGAAGGAACATCCGCAAGGGGTCGTGAGCGAAAATTCAAACTGAGACACTACCGAAGAGGGGCCCGAATTGACCCTGCCTGCGCCTATCGCTATACTCAGCAGGTACTTCAGCGGGAGTAGCTCAGTGGTAGAGCATCGCCTTGCCAAGGCGAGGGTCGCGGGTTCAACTCCCGTCTCCCGCTCCAGATGGCGGCACGACGGCTGGCCACATTGCCGCTATATCCTCTTCCGCAAGACGGCGCGGTACCCAAGTGGTAAGGGAGAGGTCTGCAAAACCTTTATGCGTGAGTTCGATTCTCACCCGCGCCTCCAAACTTCAACGACTTAGCTATGAAGCCGCACCGCTTGAAACAATTGTGGGGATTACTGCACCGCCACAGGCTGTGAGTTTTCCTACTCAGCAATCATCCGCTCTGCGTTGAATACCTCAAGTTTTTTCATGGGCCATGGCCTTCGTGTCCAGAGAATCCGGGCTTGAACTCAATGGCGAAAATGCTTTACAGTCGCGCTAGTCCTTGCGTCGTTAGGTCTTCCTGACGACTTCGCGCAGATTTTGTCATCTCGCAGTGCGACGGACTTCGTAGCCGCGGGTGACCGGACCCGGTCCATTCCATAAACTCAGCCTGCGCACGACCTCAGGTTGCTTCCGACCAACTATAGACGCGGTGGCCGCGGCCACATGGGCCCTCTCCCCTGAAGGAGTGTGCATCATGCTTGGACTGCCTCTCCGTTATTTTCTAAAGCATCCCGCAACTGCAGTTGCCTACCTGACGGCAGATCCTCTTCAAATTTGGATGATGGTCCAGGATCAGTACGTGGCTGACCGCGAGAGAAACGGACCCGCCTGCCAATACGAGTCCGATAAAGACTGGGAACAGCGACTGCATGAGACTCTCGGCGTCCCACGGCCGTGTAAGGAGGCTGCAGAGTTCTGGACTTTGTGGCCTAAGGTGATGCGAGAACTGGAAACGAAAGGAATTCGCCCCGGTCCGGAGAGCTTTCAGGCGTGGAATGATGGCGATGCCGGAATGGTGCGGGCGATATGGTGTCTGATTCGCCACATGCGGCCGAAAAAGATCGTGGAGACCGGTGTCGCTCACGGCGTCACCTCGCGCTGTATTCTGGAGGCGCTTGCCAGGAACGGAGACGGTCATCTCTGGAGTATTGACCTTCCTCCGGCGGAGAGCTATTGGCGTAAGCAGGTCGCGGCAGCAGTTGGCGACGGGCATGCAGATCGATGGTCCTACATCGAGGGCTCGAGCCGGCGACGCCTCCCCAAGTTGCTTTCCCGCCTGGGTAAGATCGATCTTTTCGTCCACGACAGCCTTCACAGTGAACGCAACGTACGTTTCGAACTGGATCGGGCCTGGGCGGCCACTGGACCAATCGGCGCATTCGTCGTGGATGATGTCGATGCTAGCTGGGGCTTCCGGTCCTTCACTCAAGCTTTTCCAGCTCAGCAATCTATGATTTGCGAGGCGGAACCGCTCCGCCCTGATCTGCGGCGTTTCAACTATAAAGGGCAGTTCGGAGTCGTTTTGAAGCAGCCCACTGCACGCTCGGGCTTGGCAGCTGGGGTGTCGTGCTCCTAGAGCATTGATGCGCCCAACCCGGAATGCTTCTACGGCTCGTCCCTGCATTGGGAATTGGAGCGTTTTGCGAAGCGGGGTTTTCTCCTGCGGAGGCGAATCCGGCTCGCCACCGGGGATGCGCCTCCAATCCCATCATCAATGATGCGCCTCCAATCTCTTCAATAACTTATCCCGGCAGATTCGCAGGGCTGGTATACCTGCTGGGATCTATTCCTGCTTTCTTCGCATTACTGTATGTACCCAGCAAGCTGTTCGTCGGTGGCAACCCCATGGCAACAGCGCACAATATCGCAGCCTCCGAAACTTTGTTCCGATGGGGCATCTTCGCGAATCTTGTCGGTCAGGCGAGTTTTATCGTAGTGGCCTTGGCCCTGTATCAGCTCCTGAAGGGCGTCGACGGGCGACTTGGGATCTTGATGGTGATTCTTATCACTGTCCCGGTTCCAATCGGGTTCGCTAGTGAGTTGAACTCTGTCGCGGCCCTGCTATTGGAAAACTAGGCGCTCCAGCTTCAGCCGCTCGATTTTTTCAGCCTCGGTAGCGCCTTGTGCTCGGGTTGCAGATGTTTGCGCGGCGATGATTTCCGATGCCACTTACCTGCCGTCATGACGACGACAGCACGCTCACCGTGCGAAGAACGACCCGATCGGGTCGACGAAAGTTCGCCAGATAGTAATGTGAAGATAGCGGTCCCTCGCCATGCGCGGCCAGTAGTGCAAGCCGTGTCGGCGCAACGCTTGATCTACGCGAGCCTGCCACCAGAAATTGACGTTGAGGCTCGCCTCAAGCGTGCGGAACTGATGCCACCAGTAAATGGGAATGTAAATGAAGTCGCCGGGCTCGAGGATCGCACGGAACGGAGTCGCACGACTGAATCGTGGGTAGCGGGAGAGGTCCGGCTTTTCGATCTCGACACGGCTGAAGTTCGACTTGTAGTCCCACGCGCTTCTGGGATAAAGCTCGTCGAGCTGCGCCGAAGGGAACAGAATGATCTCCTTTCGGCCACGGAGTTGGATGTTGATGTTGTCCTCCATGTCGTAGTGTGTCTTCGTCACGTTTCCGGTCGACCCCATCCAGATGTTCTTGGTGACG
>DASYBK010000038.1:0-18441 GCA_036500805.1 Acidobacteriaceae bacterium
TGCTGGGCTTTGCCGGTGAGGCGTTCGTAGGCGGATTCGCGATCGATGGCCTTTTCGTAGACGCCGGCGACCGGTGAGCTGGCGATGATCTGCTGGCGTTGCTCGGGGGTGATGGGGCCGATCTGGCTGGCTGGCGGGCAGACCATCGCGCGCTCGACGATGCCGGGGGTGCCGCTTTCATCTAAGAAGGACACCAACGCTTCACCTACTGCGAGCTGGGTGATGACGGTGGCGGTGTCGAGTTTGGGGTTGGTGCGGAAGGTGCCGGCGGCGGCCTTGACGGCCTTCTGGTCGTTAGGTGTGAAGGCGCGGAGGGCGTGCTGCACGCGGTTGCCGAGCTGGCTGAGGACGACCTGCGAAACGTCATTAGGATTTTGCGTGACGAAGTAGACGCCGATGCCCTTGGAACGGATAAGGCGGACGACCTGCTCGATGCGCGCACCGAGGGCGGAGGGCAGATCGTTGAAGAGCAGATGCGCCTCGTCGAAGAAGAAGACGAGCTTGGGTTTTTCGGGATCGCCAACTTCGGGGAGGCGCTCGAAGAGTTCGGAGAGTAACCACAGCAGAAACGTTGCGTAGAGCTGCGGCGACTGCATCAGCTTGTCGGCGGCGAGGATGTTGACGACGCCGTGGCCGTTCTGATCGGTCTGCAGCAGGTCGTCGATGTTGAGCGCGGGCTCGCCGAAGAACTTGTCGCCGCCCTGCTGCTCGAGCGCGATGAGATTGCGCTGGATGGCGCCGATGCTCGCCGGCGAGATGTTGCCGTAGGCGGTCTTGTACTGCGCGGTGTTGTCGCCGGCGTGCTGCAGCATGGCGCGCAGATCTTTGAGATCGAGCAGGAGAAGACCTTCATCGTCGGCGATCTTGAAGACCAGGGTGAGGACGCCGGCCTGGGTGTCGTTGAGATTGAGGATGCGGCTGAGCAGCAGCGGACCCATCTCCGAGATGGTGGCGCGGACGGGATGGCCCTGCTCGCCGAAGAGATCCCAGAAGGTGACCGGGCAGCCGGCAAAGGCGGGCGCGGGAAGGCCCATGGTCTTCAGGCGCTGCTCGAGCTTTGGATTGTTCTGGCCGGGCTGGCTGATGCCGGAGAGGTCGCCTTTGACGTCGGCCGCGAAGACGGGCACGCCGATGCGGCTGAGCGCCTCGGCGATGACCTGCAGGGTCACGGTTTTGCCGGTGCCGGTGGCGCCGGCGACCAGGCCGTGCCGGTTGGTGAGGCCGGGCAGCAGGACCAGATCGGTTCTCGTGTCGGTCTGCTTCGCGATCAGCATCGGGTTGGCCATGTCTTCTCTCCGCGGGGCAACGTCTTCGAGACTGAAGGTACACCGCCGCCGTCGCCCGATGCACGCGACTACTTTCTACCCGTGGAACCGTCTAAAAGCGAAGCAGGGGGATGTGAAGCGGCTGAGGACAGCTACATGGGCTTTTCTTTAAGGAAAAGCCTCATGGGAGCCTTGATCCTCTCTGACAGTAACCCTGCTTCGCTTAAGCTGGAACGACATGCAGGTGCGCGTCCTCTATTTTGGTGTGCTCAAGGATCTTCTTGCGTCGAGCGGCGAGGCGGTGACGCTGCCGGAGGGCGCAACGGTGGCAGAGTTGATGGAACGGCTGCGGAATGGCGTCGGTATACCCGACCGCGCTGGGAGCGCGGGAGATCCGGTGTGGTCGGCGCTGGCGATTGCGGTGAATCGCGAGTATGCGAATCGATCGGTGATCTTGCGTGACGGCGATGAGGTAGCGCTCTTGCCGCCGGTGTCGGGCGGCGCGGATGCTGCTGCGGTGTCTCCCGTTGTGGCGCTTACTCGCGAGCGCATCGACCGCGACGCGTTGGTGGCGGCGTTGCAGCAGCCGGGCGACGGCGGGGTGGTGATCTTTGACGGCATCGTGCGCGATAACACGCGTGGACGGAAGACGCTCTATCTCGACTACGAGGCGTATGAGGAGATGGCGCTGGCCGAGATGCAGAAGCTGGCGCGTGAGGCGGGGGAGCGCTTCGCCGTGGACCGGGTGGGCGTGGTGCATCGGCTGGGGCGGCTGGAGATCGGCGAGACGAGCATCTTGATCGTGGTGACGTCGGCGCATCGCGCGGCGGCTTTCGACGCTTGCCGCTGGCTGATCGACACGCTGAAGCGTACGGTGCCGGTGTGGAAGAAGGAGCACTTCGCCGATGGCGCGGTGTGGACGGACGGCGATCCGTTTCCGGCAGAGCTGAAGCCCGGTCCTGCAGCATGATGCGATTCGCCGCTGAACTGGCGCTGCTTACGCTTTCGGCGACGGCGGGCGTGGCTCAGCAGGAGCCGACGTTTCATGTCGAGGTCCCGCTGGTGAATGTCTTCGTCAGCGTGACGGACAAGGCGGGTGCGCCGATCGGCGGCCTGACGAAGGATGACTTTCTGCTCTACGAGAACGGGAAGGCGCAAAACATCGCAGTCTTTGAGCGGGACACATCCGCGCCGCTGGCGATTGTGCTCGCCGTCGATCTGAGCGGGAGCGTGTATAAGGACTTCGCGCAGGAACAGTCGGCGGCGCAGCGGTTTGCGAAGGATGTGCTGCGCCGGCAAGATCGCGCGGATGTGGTTGCGTTCGCCGACGGCACGCGCGAGGTGACCGGCTTCACCGGGGACGCGAAGCGGATCGGGAGCGGGCTGGGCGAGTTGCATCCGGGCGCGGGCGGCACGGCGTTCTACAGCACTGTCTCGCTGGCTTCGGGACTGCTGAAGCCGGAGCATGGGCGCCGCGTGCTGGTGATGATCTCCGATGGCGACAACACGGTGAACGGCGTGAGCTATCAGGATGCGCTGGACGAGGCGGTGCGCGACGAGGTGATGATCTATAGCGTCATCGATGTGCCGGTGGCGGCAAGCGCGGGGCGCGATCTTGCCGGCGAGCACGCGATGATCACGCTGGCGGAGCAGACCGGCGGCCGTGCTTACTATGCCGACCAGGCGTCGCTCGACCAGATTTTCCGTCGCATCGCGGACGATCTGCGTACGCAATACCTGCTGGGCTACTATCCGCACAAACCCGAGCCCGGGGAGGATGGCGGCTTCCGCTCGATTGCGGTGAAGATGAGCGATGTGGCGAACAACGCGAAGTACAGCGTGCGCAACCGGCCGGGGTATTACGCCAACGCGCCGCGTTAGAGCAGTTCCACGGTTGCCTTGCCCGTCGTTCTGCCGTGATGTGCGGCTTTTCTTGACGGAAAAGCCGCGCGGAATTCACTTCTGCCGGATATACCTGCCGTGGAACCGCTCCAGGCTCGGCTACAATCGCGGCATGGCGAGTGAGAAGACATCGCGCCGGAGCCGCAAGTCGCCGCCGCCCGGCGATACCGGGCAGGAGGCGGCGTATCTTCGCTTCCTCTCGGAGAAGCAGGTGCCGGTGACGGTGAAGCTGCGCGATGGCGAGAGCGTCTCCGGCTGGATCGAATACTTTGACGAGCGGATGATCCGGCTGACGCGTGAAGGGCGGCCGAATCTGTTCATCTACAAGCAGCAGATCCGCACCATTACCGAGCAGGGGCGACGCACGCCGAAGAACGATGCTGCGCGGAATCTTTCCGAGGAGATGCGCCGTGAATAGTCAGTTGCCGGATTCGTTGAATTTGGGCCTGGCTGTGCCTGCCGCGGCGATTGCCCTGGAAGCGGGGCTGCTGATTCACGACTTTTACGAGCGCGGCGTGCGCACCGAGTACAAGGGCGATGTCGACCTGGTGACGGAAGCTGATCGCGCCAGCGAGAAGCTGATCGTGGAGAAGCTGCGGCTGACCTTTCCCCATCACGGGATCTTTGGCGAGGAGGGGACGCGCTCGGGGCTCGAAGCGGAGTATCGCTGGTACGTCGATCCGCTGGATGGGACGACGAATTTTGCGCATGGCTTTCCGTACTTTTGCGTGTCGCTGGGGCTGGAGCACCGGCCGGCGGGGCTGGCGCCGGATGCGGATGGCGAGATCGTGGCGGGCGTGATCTATCAGCCGGTGCACAACGAGCTGTTTGTCGCGGAGAAGGGAAGCGGCGCGTACCTGAACGGGCGGCAACTGCACGTGTCGAAGACGGCACAGTTGCAGGAGGCGCTGCTGGCGACGGGGTTTCCCAGCCACAAGCGGCATGAGAATCCGAATATTCATTTCTATCAGCAGCTCACCTTGCGCTCGCATGGGGTGCGGCGCGCGGGCGCGGCGGCGCTGGACCTGGCGTATACGGCGGCGGGCCGCTTCGACGCGTACTGGGAGTTCAATCTGAATCCGTGGGATACGGCGGCGGGTGTGCTGATGGTGACCGAGGCGGGCGGGAAGATGACCCGCTTCGATGGGAGTCCATTCCGGCTGGAGAGCAGCGAAATTCTGGCGACGAATGGGCTGCTGTTACCCGAGCTGCAACATTTTTTCGAGGATATGTTCGCTGGGCGGGAGATTGAGCCGGTGCCGACGCCGGCGGAGTTTGCCAGACGGCGGCAGGCTTTCGAAGGCTGAGCGGCGCGGCGTTGTTGATTTTCGGTGGACCCTTCGGTTCGACCCAATGATTGGGAACTACCCCACCCCAGCCTACGGCCGGAGTAGGCACCCCAGATTAGTGGTGATGACTGCGAACAGCAGATTCCTCCATTGCGCTTCGCTCCAGTCGGAATGACAAACTTTGTGACTCTGAATTCAGAGGCGGGCTGCGGTATCGTGTCTGTGCCGATGAAAGGCCTTACATGTTCGCGTTGAAACTGCTCCTTGCTCCGCTTGCCGCCCTTGCACTCACTCTTCCCATCGTAGCCGCTGAAGCACCCACTCTGGTGAAGCGCGACGGCCGCTATGCCCTGATGGTCGACGGCAAGCCGTTCTTCGTGCTGGGCGGACAGATCAATAATTCGAGCTCGTGGCCAGCGACGCTGCCCGATGTGTGGCCAACGCTGACGGCGATGCACGCGAACACGATCGAAGCGCCGGTGTACTGGGAGCAGATGGAGCCCGCACCGGGGCAGTTTGATTTTTCGACCGTGGACGCGCTGGTGACCGGCGCACGCGAGCACCACCTGCGCATGGCGCTGCTGTGGTTCGGCACGTGGAAGAACGGCGAAGACCATTATGTGCCGGAGTGGATCAAGACGCATCCGGAGAAGTATCCGCGGATGATCAATGAGCGCGGCGAGCCGGTGCAGGTGCTCTCTGCGAACTCGGATGTGAACCTCGAAGCGGACAAGGCGGCGTTCCGCGCGCTGATGCATCATCTGCGGGAGATCGATGGCGAGCAGCATACGGTGATCCTGGTGCAGGTGGAGAACGAATCCGGCGCGATCAACGCGGTGCGCGACCACTCGCCTGCCGCGGAGAAACAGTTTGACGGACAGGTGCCGGCCGCACTGGTGAGAGCCCTGGGCAAACATGGTGGGTCTAACAATGGCACGTCCGATGGGACTAAGGGCACGTCCGCAGGTACGTGGCGCGATGTCTTTGGTCCGGATGCCGACGAGGATTTTCAGGCTTATTCGGTGGCGCATTACATCAGCGAAGTGGCCGCGGCAGGCAAGGCCGAGATGCAACTGCCGATGTACTGCAATGTGTGGATGCAGTATCCGCACGGCTACCGGATTCGCGGCTGGGACCGGCCGGGTTTCGATTATCCCAGCGGCGGCCCGGCGCAGCCGGTGATCGATATCTGGAAGGCGACGGCGACGCACATCGACATGATTGGGCCGGATATCTATACCAGTGACACGAAGGCGTTTCTGGAGATTCTTGGTGCGTATAACAGGCCCGACAATCCGATATGGATTCCGGAGACCGGCCTCGGCGACAGTTTTGCAAAGGGCGTCTTCTACGATCTGGGTTACGGAGGCATTGGTTATTCGCCGTTTGCTACCGATCAGACAGGATGGTCGTTGAAGCCGGACGAGATTCCCAAGCTGCATGCGGAGAACTACGCGCTGCTTGAGCCGATGGACCGCGACCTGGCGCAGTGGGATTTTGGGGGAAAGCTGCATGCCGTGACCGAGGAGGTGGGCGACACAGAGGACTCGATGCGGCTGGGGCGCTGGGTGGCGGAGGTGGGATTTGGATTTCCGCAGCGCGATGGCGGCCATGCGCCGGGGACACCGGACCACATGGGCCGGGTGCTGATCGCGCAGATCGATCCGGACACATTCATGGTGGCGGGTTTCGATACGCGTGTGACCTTGCGGCTGGCCGACGGCGTGCCTGGACATGCGCAGATTCTGCGCGCGGAGGAGGGCCGGTATGAGAATGGCGAGTGGCACTTCCTGCGCATTCTGAACGGCGACCAGACGGATCGCGGGATCAATCTGCGGCATGAGGATACGGTGGTTCGCATCCGGATGGGGACGTACTGAGGGACGAGAAACTGCGCCGCAAACGCTGATACAATCAAAGTGACCCCACCCGCACTGGAGATCGGTTTCATGGCTTACATCATTGCAGAACCTTGCATCGGTACTAAAGATTCGGCGTGCGTCGATGCCTGCCCCGTCGATTGCATTCATCCCAAGAAGGACGAGGCCGATCACGCGACCGCGGAGCAACTGTACATCGATCCGGTGGAGTGTATCGACTGCGGCGCCTGTGTCCCGGTGTGCCCGGTCTCGGCTATCTTCGCGGGCGATGACCTGCCGGAGAAGTGGGCTGAGTATACGGAAAAGAACGCCTCGCACTTTGGCCGCTAATCGAACAGACCTTGTCTATTGCCAACGCGCAGCCTTCGGGTTGCGCGTTGCTGCTTTCTGACCTCAAAACTATGAATGCAGAAGCCATCGTGCTGCGGACCTGGCCGATTCGCGAGGCCGACCAGATCGTCGCGCTCTTCACGCGGGAGTTCGGCAAGCTGAAGGGCGTGGCGAAATCGGCGGCGAAGAGCCGGCGACGCTTCGGCGGCGCGCTCGAGCCGATGACGCACGTGCGAGCGAGCTTTGCCGAAAAGCCGCGGCAGGAGCTGGTGCGGCTGGATTATTTCGAAATCCTGCGTTCACCGCTTTCGCTGGCGGTGGACTACACACGGCTGAGCGCGCTGGCCTTCTTTGCCGAGGTGATTGACGAGACGCAGCCGGACCACGATCCGAACGACGCGGTTTTTCGGCTGCTGCTCTCGATGCTGGAAGCAGCGGAGGCGGGCGGCATCTGGATGCCGGTGACCTACTTCGCACTGTGGATGACGCGGCTGATGGGCTGGTTGCCGGAGCTCAGGCGCTGCATGATTTGCGGCGCGGCGCTGGACGGCGCACCAGCGTATTTTCATGCGTTATCGGATGGGCTGGTGTGCGTGCATCACAAGCGGCTGGCTTCGGGAACGCTGAGCGTGGAGTCGCAGCGGCTGGCGGCGCAGATCTTTCATGCGCCGGCTGCGGCGCTCGGGAGCGAGCCGTGGCCGCGGGAGCGGGCGCGGGATCTGCGGCGATTTTCGGTGCAGACTTTGGAGCGGCATCTGGAGCGCAGGCTGACCAGCGCGGCGGCGCTGGTCAAGCTGGGCGGTTAAAGCATCCTCCCGCAGCTTTGCCGCTCTCCCTTGGGTAATGGCAGCGCGGATCAAATTCGGATTCGGAAGGTCGCTTCGATCCGACTGAATTGTCGGGAACACCCCCATCCTAGCCTTCGGCTAGAGTAGGGGACCCCGATTGCTTGCAGCGTAGACAAACAGCAGGTCTCTCCACTGCGCGGCTTTGCCGCTCCGGTCGAGATGACACGTGTGAGTGGCGGCTTTGCCGCTCCGGTCGAGATGACACGTGTGGGTGCGGCTTTGCCGCTCCGGTCGAGATGATGATTCGGTTCCCTAGCGTTCTACGTGTTCGACTGGGTGCTCCTCTCGCGTCACGATCAGGTCTGGGTGTTTGGGCGTGCGCGATGTCATCAGGCGGAAGACGCGCTCTCGCGTCTCTTCGCGTTTCAGGTAGCGGCGGCGGCCGAGGAGCAGGTCCTCGAGCGAGACGTAGCCGCGTGGCCGCATGCTCTCGCGGTCGAGCACGGCAAGCCGAATCTGGCCGGTGGTGGCCATGCGCTCGGCCGCGCTGCGGCAGGTTTCGTCGTTGAAGCTGTAAACAGGCGGCAGCTCGGTGAGGGCAGGTGTGTGCTCGTCGGCTACATCGGTCATCGCATCTTCCACGCTGACCATCTCGAGAGGATCGACGCCGTATTCGCGGGTGAGGTGATGGCCGCGGCGGCCGAGCTTCTCGGTGAGGATGGAGCGCGGCATGATGAGCGAGGTGATGGTGTAGGCGGCGATGCAGGCTACCACCAGCGGCAGGAGCGTGGGCAGCGCATGCGTCAGCTCAATGGAGAAGACGATGGCAGTGAGCGGGGAACCGAGCGCGCCGGCGAGCATGGCGCCCATGCCGAGCAGGGCCAGCGTGCCCTCAGGCATGTGGAGCAAGTGAGCGGACAAGGCGCCGAGCGACGCGCCGATCATGAGCAGCGGCGCCAGTACGCCGCCCGAGGTTCCAGAGCCGAGGGAGAAGGCCCACATCAGCGATTTGAAGACGATGACGCCGAAGATGAGTGCGAGCGTTGCGTGTCCGGCGAGCAGGACGGCGATGTTGTCGTAGCCGACGCCGAGGCCGTGGGGAAAGAAGAGGCCTCCGATGCCGACGCCGAGGCCGCCGATGGCGGGCCACCACATCCAGTGCACGGGGAGTTTGCCGAACATGTCCTCGAAGCCGTACATCATGCGGCTGAGGGCTGAGGCTGCCAGGCCGATGACTGCCCCGAGTATTGCGGCGAGAACAGCGAAGCGAACGCCGGTGGGGATTGCCTCAGGGGAGAGCGGAAAGAGCGGTCCTGCGCCGAGCCAGATGACGCGCAACACCGCCGCGGTGACGCTGGCGAAGGCGACAGGGACGAGCGAGCGCGGGCGCCACTCGAAGAGCATCAGCTCGACCGCGAGGAGGACGGCAGCGAAGGGCGCGGCGAAGGTGGCGGACATGCCGGCCGCGGCGCCGGCGACGAGCAATGTGGTGCGCTCCGCATCGGTGAGCTTGACCCATTGGGCGAGCAGCGATCCGAAGGCGCCGCCGGTCATGATGATGGGACCTTCCGCGCCGAAGGGACCACCGGAGCCGATGGCGATGGCCGCCGAGATCGGCTTGAGCACGGCGACGCGTGGTTCTACGCGTGCGCCGTTCAGCAGGATGGCTTCGATCGCCTCCGGGATGCCGTGGCCGCGTATCTTGTCCGAGCCGTAGCGCGCCATGATGCCGACGATGACGCCGCCGACGATGGGCACCAGCACCATCCAGTAGCCGAGCGTGCTGCCGGCGGGCCCGACCATGGCCAGGCTGAAGCGGTGGTAGTAGAAGAGGTTGGTGAAGAAGGCGATGAGGCGCAGCAGGATCACGGCCAGCCCAGCGCCGCCGATGCCGACGATGATGGCGAGGGCGGAGATCAGCCAGACGCGGCGGTCGACGGTGAAGTCGCGCAGGGTGGAAGAGTGGCTCTTCATCGAGCACCTCGCGCGGCGGCGCGGGCTGCGGAGGGCGTGGACGAGGCGTGGTCGTCTTCCCAGTGATCGATCCGGGTCAGCGCCTCGATCAGGTTCGGGCCCATCACTTCGAGCTCGCTGCGATGATGCGCGGCGAGCTTATGGAGCAGGCGGGAGCCTTTGGCGGTGACGCGGAGCAGGACGCGGCGGGCGTCGGTTTCGTCCGCGGTGCGCTCGAGCAGGCCTTCCTCGACAGAGCGGTTTGCCAGCTCCACCACGCTGTTGTGGCGCAGGCCGAGGCGCTCGGCGGCATAAGCGATGGTGGGGACAGCGCCGGCCGGCGCTCCGGCGATCTGCAGCAGCAACTGGTGCTGCTGCGGCTGCAGGCCGGCGGTGTGTGCGGCCTGCTCACTGAACTGGACAAAGGTACGAAGGCGATAGCGAAATTCGGCCAGCCGCTCGATGAGACTCGCCGAGGAGTGTCTTTCCTCTTTCATAAATATATCGTATCACGACATATTAGCCTTAAGATGCTCCCTTCGCGTTACACCGGCGCTGTTCTGCTAGGGTGGCGGCATGTTGCGCGCTTTCGCTCTGCTCTGCATGTTGTCTGCTGCTCTCCCTGCTCTGGCGCAATATGCGCCGGCCAATGCGAAGTGGAACCAGCCGGTGCCGCCGTTTCGCATTGCGGACAACCTGTATTACGTAGGCGCTGAGGGTGTGGCGTCGTATCTGATCGTCACGCCGGCGGGCGACATCCTGCTGGACACGGGCTTTCGCGAGACAGTTCCGCTGGTAGAGGCGAGCATTCGCAAGCTCGGCTTTCGCGTCGAGGACATTCGCATCATGGTCATCAGTCATGGCCATTTCGACCATGCGGGCGGCGTGGCGGCGATGAAGGCCGCGACGCACGCGCGGCTGCTGGTGAGCCCGGCGGAGGCGCCGATGCTGGAGCATGGCGACAGGGACGACTTTGCATGGGGCGATAAGTACTCGTATCCGCCGGTGACGCCGGATGGATTGCTGAAGGACGGGCAGCCGGTGCGGCTGGGCGGAGTGGCGATGACGCCGCACTTCACTCCGGGGCACACCAAAGGCTGCACCACGTGGACCATGACGGTGCACGATCGGGGGCAGCTGAGGCATGTGGTCTTCGCCTGCAGCCTTTCGACGCCGGATTACCAGGTGGTGAACAACCCGAAGTATCCGAATATCCAGAAGGATCTCGCGGCGAGCTTTGCCACGATGCGCGCGCTGCCCTGCGATATCTTCCTGGCCGCGCATCCGTGGGAGTTCGACCTGGACCGCAAGCGCGCGGCACTCGCGGCCGATCCTGACGGCGCTACGAATCCCTTTGTCGATCCGGCGGGGTATCGCGCATACATCGATCGAGCGGAAGCGGCGTTGCGAGAGCGCGTTGCGCAGCAGACCAGGACACAGGGTGGTTCTTAGCCAGGGAGGCGATTCGCGCGTCGTATACTACGGGTATGTCTATTGTGCGCAACATAGCCGGCGTCGCCAAGGGTATGTCGATCACCTTCGGCGAGATGTTCAAGCCGACCGAGGTGGAGAATTATCCGGACGGACCGGGGCCGAACCGGGGCGCGCACTTTCAGGACCGCTTCCGCGGCGCGCATGTGCTCGAGCGCGATGAGAATGGCCTGGAGAAGTGCGTGGCCTGCTTCCTGTGCGCGGCGGCCTGCCCATCGAACTGCATTTACATTGAGGCGGCGGAGAACACCGAGGAGAAGCGTATTTCGAGCGCCGAGCGCTACGCGAAGGTCTATAACATCGACTACAACCGCTGTATCTTCTGCGGCTATTGCGTCGAGGCCTGCCCCACGGATGCGATCACGCACGGACATGGATTTGAGCTGGCGACGCTGAACGCGACCAACCTGATCTATCGCAAGGAAGACATGCTGGTGCCGCAGATTGGATTGCCCGGCGATACGCGCGCGCATTCGGATTCGACCAAGTAGCTCAGAACTGCGTCACCCTCCATCTAGTATTCTTTCTGCTGCCCCTTGACCGGGATGGACGTCGGCACGCCCGGAGTACCCGAGTAGGTGACGAGCAGCACGGCGGGCTCATCGCCGGTTTCGCCACGATGAATGTCATTCACGGTTTCGGCAAATGCCTCTCCCTGATGGAAGACCCTGGTTTTGCCGCTGACCTTATCGTGCACGGTGAGGGCGCCTGAGAGCACGTAGCCTGCGTTCGGAAAGGGATGGGTGTGCCAGGGCAGCTTCGTATGCGGAGCGATGGTCAGCTTGAGCATGGTGAGCTCCGGGCGGCCCTTTGGGTAGTGTGTGTATGGCACGCCATTCCATGAGTGATCGGCTTTCAGCAACACCTGGCTTTGCGCGGAGGCGACCTTATCCGATGTGCCTTGAGCAAATGCAAATGCGCTGGACAGAGATGTTGCGGCGAGGGTGGCGATGAGTGCTGGGATGCGATGGCGAATCATGTCATGGGTCTCCCTGATCTGGTTCGAATCTGAAATAGGACGTGCAGTGAAAGGCATCTTCTGACCTGCCGATGCTCATACCGCTAGGTCGGCGTCTTCAGCAACAGGTAGCCGCCGGCCAGGCCGAAGAGCAGATCGGGCGACCATGCGGCGAGGACGGCGGGAAGCATGTTGACGTTGCCCATGGCTTCGAATGTGCCGGCGACCACCCAGTAGGCGATGGCGACTCCGATAGCGGCCGCGATGCCGGTGAGCGAGCCTCGCTTGCCCATGAAGAGCGCGAACGGCACCGCCAGCACGGCCATGATCAGGGTGACCAGCGGATAGGCGATCTTGTGATCGAGCTGCACGCGCAGCCGCATGGTGTCGAATCCGCTCTGCCGCAGGTCGTGGATGTAGCGGGAGAGCTCGATGAAGCTCATCTCCGACGATTGCCGGTTCTCTTTCTTGAAGTACGCGGGCTGCTCGGTCAGGGTGGCGAAGGTGCTGAGGGAGAAGCGGTCATAGCTGCTGATGGCCTCGCCCTGAAAGTGCCGGTCCCATCCATCCTCGAAGATCCACTGATTCAGGTGCGGGTCCCAGTGCGCGGTGTCGGCGAAGATGCGCCGGGTGAGAGAGAACGTCTCCGGATCGAATTCGAAGACGGAGATGTTGGCGAAGCGGTCGTGGTCGGGATCGAAGAACTGGTAGTAGTAGATGCGTCCGGGCTTTCCCGGCTCCTGCTCGCCGAAGATCCACTTCTGATCGGGACGCAGGAAGGTCTGCGCGGGCTTGCCCTTGATGACGCTCAGCAGAGCCTCCTGGCGACGGTTGGCGCCGGGAAGGTAGCTCTCATCGAAGAGGAAGAGGCTGACGGCAAGAACGGCCGCGATCACCAGCACGGGCACGATGACGCGATAGATGCTGATCCCGGTCGCCTTCATGGCGGTCAGTTCGCTGGAGCGGTTGAGCACGCCAAATGTCACCAGCACGGCGACGAGTACGCCCAGCGGCATGAGCGTGTAGACCATGCTGGGGATGAGATTGAAGAGATACGCGCCGACCGTTACCAGGGGCGTGCGGTTGCGGATGATGTCGCCGAGCCGCTCGAAGAAGGTGAAGACCAGCATGAGCAGCACGAAGGTGACCAGTACCATGGCGAAGGTGGCCAGGAATTCGCGCAGCACGTAGTCATCGAGGATGAGCGGAAAGCTGCGGCGGCCCGAGCGCTCGTGACGGAGTGCCGAGTCGAGGAGGGGCAGGCGCGGTCTTGGTTTTTTGCCTGCCGTGCGTGTTCCGCCAAAGGTGAATACGAACGGCGGCAGGCCGCCGCGGCTGAGATGGCGCAGGAGAATCAATCCAAAGAGAGCGAAGAGAAGATTGGCTGCCCAGACGCCGAGGAAGGGAGAGATTTTGCCCTGGCGTGCCAGGGAAACGCCGGTCAACGAGAGGAAGTAGTAGACAAAGACCAGGGCGATCGTGGTCACGAAGCCGGCGCTCTTGCCGCCACGCCGGGAGGCAAGTCCCAGCGGCACGCCGACCAGCATCAGGACGAGGCAGGACGCCGGGAAGGCGAGGCGCTTGTAGAACTCGATGCGATACCACACCCCATCGGGCTGCTGGGATTTCCGGTAAAGCTCCGGTGTGGACATTGCCAGCACGGGCGCGTCGGCGTGGCTGATATGCGTGTCTTCCTGGTTGCCGATCTCGAGCGGAAGATCGGCTTCATCGAAGGTGGAAATGGAGTATTGATTGGGATCGTTGGCAACGAACTCGTGCCGCGTGCCTCTGCGGAGCCGCATGCGCAGCTCGCCATTGCCACCATTGACGACCGTCGCCTGCGCGGCGGTGATGATGAGCGGAGAAGCGGGATTGGTGAGGTCGGCCAGGAAGACGTGCTGCCAGCGGGATGCGCCTACGGAACCACGCACGTTCTGCACGTAGAGCACATAGTTCTTGAAGTCTTCGTAGAAGACGCGCGGCTGGATCTCGAAGGAAGCCTGCGAGGTCTTCAACGCGTTCTCGAGCTGAAGCAGCGCCTCCGCCGCCTTGGGGGCGAGATAGAGCGTGGTGAGCAGAGAGATTCCCCAGCCCAGAACCGCGACCAGCGAGACGATTCCGACAAAGCGCCAGACACCGATGCCGGCAGCGCGCATCGCGGTGATCTCGCTGTCCGCGGCGAGACGGCTGAGTCCGAGCAGCACGCCCACCAGGACGGCCATGGGAATCGTGTAACTGAAGCTGTTGGGCAAAGTGAAGAGAAAGATCTCGCCCACGCTGCTCAGCGAAGCGCTTTCGCGCACCACCAGCTCGAGAATCTGGCCCAGGTCGCGCATGAAGAGAACGAAAGTGAACAGCGCGCCACCGATGAGGGCGTGCGAGATCACTTCACTCAGGATGTAGCGTCTCAGGATGCGCACGGAAGTTGGCCTGCGGCTAGTTTACAGTTGCGCCGTCGCGCTGTGGGATTTTGGTCGAGCGGCGCTCTGCGCCGATATTGAACGCTAGACACAGCAGATCCTTCGCTCCACCTTCGGTTACGCTCAGGATGACAAGGTGATGCGAGCGGTTACGCTCGGGATGACAAGGTGATGTGAGGCACCGCGCCTTAGCGCGCGTGACGCGGTGCGCCTTAGCGCGCGTGTCTATAGACCAGATCGAGCAGCTCGTCATACATCGCGCTGGCGCTGTCGCCGCCATCGCGGATGGCCATGGTGGCGCAATGCTCCAGATGATTACGCATCAGCAGGCGGCTCACTCCACGCAGCGCCTCCTGCGCGGACGCGATCTGCACCAGGATATCGGCGCAATAGCGCTCCTGGTCCACCATGGCTTCGAGGCCGCGAACCTGTCCGGCGATGCGGCGCAGCCGGCGAATCGCGGCGGCCTTGAGCTCGGGATCCACGGCGACGGCGAGTTTCGCGTCCGATTCGCACGCGGCGGCGGATTTCTTCGTCGATGGTCCGGTACGCGTCTTGCTCTCGTTCATGGTTGTCCTCCAGAGCATTTTTCCTGATGCCGAAAGGCGGCGGAGATTATCTCGGTGTGGCCTTTCCTTCACGAAAGGCCACGTGAGCTTCTGCCGGCCGCTCTAGCCCTGCAGGAAAAAAGCTCCAACGCCGCAGGCGCAGACTGTTCAACAACACACTTACCGAGCTGAGCGCCATGGCCGCGCTGGCCACTGCAGGCGACAGCAGGATGCCGAAGGCCGCCCAGAGCGCACCTGCGGCGATGGGCACGGCGAGCAGGTTGTATCCCGCTGCCCAGCCCAGGTTCTGCTTCATCACACGGCGAGTCGCGCGCGCCAGCTTCAGGGCTGCGACCATCGCGGCAAGGTCGCTGTGCAGCAGGATGGCATCGCCTGCCTCACGCGCCAGCTCGGTGCCGCTTCCCATGCCGATGCCGGAGTCGGCCTGCGCGATGGCGGCCGCATCGTTGATGCCGTCACCCACCATCAGGACGCGCCTGCCGCGCTGCTGCAGCTCGCGGATGCGCTCGAGTTTCTGCTCCGGCGAGAGCCCGGCGTAGACCTCGCGGATGCCAAGGGCGTTTGCGAGCGGCTCGGCGGCGGCGGCGGTGTCGCCGGTGAGCATGATCGGTTCAAGGTGCAGCTCGTTCAGCGCGCGCAGAGCGCCGGCAGCATCGGCGCGGAGCACGTCGCGGCAGAGAAGCGTGCCTGCATATGCGCCGGCGTACGCGATGTGCAGCGGCGTCGCGCCTGGTTCGGGCGAAAGCTCGGGCGTGGTGATGGCGTGCTCCTCGAAGAGCCGCGCATTGCCGGCGAGAACTTCTGCGCCGTCAACCATGGCCTCCAAGCCCATGCCCGGCCGGGCCTGAAAGCTCTCGATGGGCAGGAGTGTGAGGCCACGCGCTTCCGCGGCGTGAAGCACGGCGCGGGCGAGCGGGTGCTCGGAGCGCTGTTCCGCGGAGGCTGCGAGCTGCAGCAGCCGGTCCTCCGTCCAGCCACTCACGGGCAGCACCGCGATGACGGTCGGTTTGCCCTCGGTGAGCGTGCCGGTCTTGTCGAAGAGCACGGTGTCCACATGAGCCAGCCGCTCCAGCGCTTCGCCGCCCTTGAAGAGCACGCCAAGCTGCGCGCCGCGTCCGATGGCGACAGTCAACGCGGCGGGCACGGCCAATCCCATCGCGCAGGGGCAGGCCACGACCAGCACCGCGACGGCAACGGCAAAGCCGCGGCTGATATCGAAGAACGACCATATGGCAAAGGTGGCGACGGCGATAGCGATGATGGCAGGCACGAAGATGCTGCTGACGCGGTCTGCCAGTTGCTGCATGGGCGCGCGCGACGATTGCGCCTGCTCCACCAGCCGCAGGATCTGGCCCAGGCGGCTCTCCGCGCCGACGGCGGTGGCGCGGTATTCGAGTGAGCCGTCGTAGTTGAGCGAGCCGCCGATGAGCGTGTCGTCCACGGATTTCAGGGCCGGCTGCGACTCGCCGGTCAGCAGCGACTCGTCCACGCTGCTCGAGCCCGCGAGCACGATGCCATCGACCGGAACCCGCTCGCCGGGACGAAGAATGACGATGTCATCCGGCAGGACGGTCGCCGTCGGCACGCTCAACTCGCGGCCCTCTTTAAGGATGCGCGCCTGCGAAGGCTCCAATGCTGCGAGCGTGCGAACGGCGTCGAGCGCGCGTTTACGCGCTCGCGTCTCCAGCCAGTTGCCGAGCAGCAGAAATCCGAGGATGAAGAGCACCGAATCGTAGTAGAGATCGGGGCGGATGTGGTGGCGCGTGAGCAACGCAGGCCACAAGGTGGCGACGGCCGAGTAGCCGAAGGCCGCGAGCGTGCCGAGTGCGACCAGCGTGTGCATGTTGGTGCTGCGGTGGCGCGCTGCACGCCAGGCGCGCTGATAGACCGGAGCGCCCGCGGTGAGCATGCCGAGCAGCGTGACTGCGCCGAGTGCGATGGCAAGTCCGTGGCCTATCGGGTGCATGCTTGCCAGCATGACCGCGACGGCCGCCGCGATAGTGCACAGCGCAACGATGAGCGGACGGCGCTCTGCCGTGGGGACAGCTTCGTTGCCTTGGGAGCTTTCCGTAGTGGAGCCGGTCTGTTGAGGAAGGTTTGCCTCATAGCCTGCATCGCCGACCACAGCCACCAGATCGCCGGGCGAGGACCGCGCCGGCTCGTACATCACGCGCGCAGAGTGCGCCAGCAGATTCACCGTCGCGTCCAGCACGCCGGGCGCCGCGCGCAGCGAGCGCTCCACATGCGCCTGGCAGGCTGCGCAGGTCATGCCCTGGATGGGCAGGACGATGGTCTCGACCGCAGCCTCGGCCGGCGCGGTTTCCGGATGGCGCGGTCCGGTCGTGAGGGTGCTATTCGACAAGGTGCGCCTCGAAGCCGGCCTTGCGGATGGCGGCCAGATAGTTGTCCGGCGTGGGCGCGTCTGCGTGGAGGCGGGCTGCGCCGACCCGCACCTCGTCTACCTGCGTGCCCGGCACCTGGCTCAATGCGCGGGTGACACGCTGAACGCACGCTCCGCAGTGCATGCCTTCGATTTGAAAACTAAATTCATGGGAGAGCTTCTCTGTCATATACCCCTACCCCCTATAGCCATAGGATGCGGGATGCGGGCTAAAGATGCAAATGGCCGGAGGAGTGAGATGGCTGCGGCTCGAAGCGATAGCCGATGCCGCGCACGGTCTTGAGAAAGACCGGATTCGCCGGATCGTCCTCGATGTAACGCCGCAGCCGTACGATGAAGTTGTCGATGGCGCGGGTGTCCGTGTCCTCGCGCATGCGCCAGACCTGCTCCAGCAGCTCTTTGCGAGAGATGCTGCGTCCCTGATGGCGCACCAGGTAGCGCAACAGCTCGGTTTCCATGACGGTGAGGCGGATGCTGCGGCCGTCTTTGTCATGGTCAGGGACGCGCAGCTCGAGCGCAGCAAAGTCGATGGTGCGCCCCGCGAAAGAGTACGGCGCTTCCACTTCCGCAGTGGCCGCGGCATCGTGCTCCCGCCGCTGCCACGCCCAGCGCCGCAATAGGCCGTGCAGGCGCGCCAGCAGGATCGAGAGATCAAAGGGCTTGGGCAGATAATCGTCGGCGCCGGCGGCAAAACCGCGGAGCACATCCTCCGAGCGGCCGCGCGCCGTCAGCATCAGGACCGGCGTGCGATCGTCACGCTCGCGCAACTGCTCCACTACCGCGAAGCCGTCGCAGCCGGGCAGCATCACGTCGAGCAGGATGACGTCGATCGCGGCATCCGGGGCAGCGGCGATCTCGAGCGCCGTCTCGCCATCGCGTGCGATGCTGGCGCGATATCCCTCTGCCTCGAGGTTGAACTTCAGTCCCTGGGCCAGGTGCTCCTCGTCTTCCACGATTAGGACATGCGCCGCAGTGCTCATGACGTGGTGCTCATACGCTGGCGCCCCCTTCGATTGTGCCGCCAGGGGTGAGGATGCGCGGAAGCTGCAGGTGAATGGTGGAGCCGCGGCCTTCGCCGGCGCTCTCGGCAAAGGCATCGCCGCCGTGCTGCCGCGCGATGGAGCGCACCAGGAAGAGGCCGAGCCCCGTGCCTTTCACGCGCAGGATGCTGCGGTTGGGCACGCGGTAGAAGCGG
>DASYBK010000039.1:0-1684 GCA_036500805.1 Acidobacteriaceae bacterium
TGCTGCTGCATCAGCGCTTCGATGTCCTCCGCCGTATGCGGCAGATCCGCGATGAAATCCTGCAGCTTGCCGTTCTTATCGACGTAGAAAGTGTCTTCGATGCGGACGCCGATTTTCTCTTCAGGTATGTAGATTCCGGGCTCGATGGTGAACACGGAACCCGGTCCGAGGGGTTTCGCGAAGTCGATCGGATCGTGCACGTCGATGCCGACGGAGTGACTGAGCCCATGGATAAAGTATTTGTCCAAGGGCTGGCCGTGCAGGTCTTTGCCGTGGGTCTTGATGTAGTTGCGTGCGACGCCATCGAGGGAGTCTTCCGGGTGCTCCCGGTTGTAGAGGGTTGATTTGCTGGAGACGAAGGCCTCCGCGGCCGCGCGCTGCGCGCCCAGCACGATGTTATAGATCTCACGCTGGCGATCGGTGAAGTGTCCATTCACCGGGATCGTGCGCGTGACATCCGAGGCGTACATGGAGTATTCGCCGGCCGCATCCATCACCACAACGTCGCCGCTCTGCATGGTTCCGTCATCGGCCATGTAATGCAGAACGGTGGAGTTGATGCCGCTGCCCACGATGGAGGGGTAAGAGGGGCGCTCGCAGCCATTGGCGAGCAGCGTGCCGGTGATGACGCCGGAGATCGCGCGCTCATTCACGCCGGGGTGAATGCCGAGGATCGCGGCTTCCTGCGCTTTGATAGAGGCGTCTGCGGCCTTACGCAGCAGTTCGATCTCGCCGGGGTCCTTGAAGGAGCGAAGCGTCTTGGTCAAATCGCGGACATCCTGCGGTGTGACCGGATCGCCGCTGCCCGCGCTACTCGCAGCGAAGGTGAGCGCGGACTTCGCGGGCTCGCTGTCGAGCTGGGTCCAGACGGGATGGAGGCCACGCTCACTCAGGATCGCAGGCAGATCACGGATGGAGCGGACCTCGCGCACGCCGGTGATGCCGGTCACACTGGGTGATGCCTGGTCCAGCTTGACGCCGGTGAACTGCTCCGTACGCAGATTGCGTTCCGGCAGCAGCAGCACCTCACGGTAGGGGAGTGCCGGCTTTCCGGCGCGCGCAGGAACCGCATCCGCCACGATGAGCGCGGCGCCTGGCTCGTTCCACCCGGTGAGGTAGTAGAAGTCTTCGTCCTGGCGGAAGTCCTGATACTCCAACACAGGCTCGTAGTTGCCGAAGAGCAGGGCGGTGCCGCCGTGAAACTCATGGGCAAGTGCTTCGCGTCGCGCCTGGTAAATAGCGTTTGGCTGGCGCTCCAGCGCCAGAAGAGTTGTCGATGAGATACCAAGGAGCAGCAGCAGGATAAGTGTTACAGGGCGAACGATGCGCATGCGGAACAGTGTAGAGCACAAAGCAAAGCGGGCCCAGATTTATAGAGCGTTTCACTATCACTGAGTACTGCCAAGCTCCGCCAAGGGTGGCTTTTCTTGAGGAAAAGCCACGCAGACGGTCGCACTCTTGCAGATACCTATTTGAAAACACTCTTAGGCCCGCTTCGGACCCACAGCGGAGGTCAGGCTCGATTGCCGCTGATGAGGCGCAGCAGGAAGGTCAGGATGACCGCACCTACGATGGCGATGATGACAGTCACGATGAAGCCGCCGCCAATGTGCAGCGGTCGTGCGATGAAGCCGCCGATGACTGCGCCAATGATGCCGACAATGATGTCGCCAAATACGCCGTA
>DASYBK010000040.1:0-40546 GCA_036500805.1 Acidobacteriaceae bacterium
AGGTATTATGCGGTATTAGCCCAGGTTTCCCTAGGTTATCCCCCACTCAAGGGTAGGTTAGTCACGTGTTACTCACCCGTGCGCCACTTTACTCATGGATTGCTCCACTTTCTCGTTCGACTTGCATGTGTTAGGCACGCCGCCAGCGTTGATTCTGAGCCAGGATCAAACTCTCGTTTGAAACTGATTCCGTGCTATCCCAGGACGGAGGTCCGGGATAGTCACGCACTCTCCGGAGCTCGAAAGTCCGGAGAGATTTACCTTGTGAGAATGATCAAGCCTATTCCTGCTGATCTCTCACGACTGGCACGTTCAACCTGATTGTCAAAGATCCGTACCGGTGACCGCCTGAGCGGGCCTTCTGGATCGAGATCTACGGCATTCGCCGCAGGCCCTCGAACTTGTGTGCTGCCGGTTCCGCCACACTCAGCGCGGCTCAGAACCGTTTTACGCGCACTTGCCAACACTATCTTAGTGTTACCCTCTCGTCAATCCCGTTCTTGGGATTCTTCCAAGCGACTGAGGCAACGCGCGCAGCACAAAACTCTGAAAGATCGTAGCTCCGTATCGCTCTCAAGCGGGGAGTGGCCGTAAAGCCGTCAGCGGGCTATCAAAACCCGTCTGCCTACTGCAGGAGATGTTCGGTGTTGTGGGCTATTGCCCGGCGAACATTACGCTTCGATTTCCATCTCATCGGCCACACGGCCAATCCGAAATCGAGCTTCCTTGCGACTGCTTTACGAGTGTACCAAGAATTTGCTTCCGGTACAACCTGCACCGGATCGCGCCCAGTCCACTCACTCGCAGCAATTTGGATACTATCCTGCGCTCCCGCCGAGCGCAACCTCGCTGCTGTTGAAAAGAACCCGGCCTCTGTTGATAAGTTGCTGCCGAAGCACGATCTTTCTTCGGACCAGGGTTCGCCGCGACCCTACTGCCGCGCGATCACACCCAAATCCGTCAGCCCGTTCACGAAGAACTGCACCGCCAGCGCCACCAGCAGCAGCCCCATGATGCGCACCAGGATGCGGATGCCGGTATCGCCCATCACCCTGCGGATGCGGTCCGCGCCCACCAGCACGCCATAGCTCGCCCAGGCGGTGATCGCGATCGAGCCCAGGATGGCGATCCACTCCCAGATCTTTGTTGCCTGCCCCACCAGCACCATTACGCTCGAGATCGCCCCCGGGCCGCTCAGCATCGGGATGCCCAGCGGCATGATCCCGGCATCGTCCTTCGCCGCCGCCTCTTCCGTCTCGCCCGTGGACTCCTGGGTCGGCGAGCGCTTCGCCTCCAGCATATCGATGCCGATCAGCAGCAGGATGAGCCCGCCGGCCATCTCGAAGGCCGGCAGCGTGATCCCGAACATGCGGAAGATCAGCTTGCCGATCAGCGCAAAACTGGTCAGCACGATGAAGCAGGTCACGGCGCCGCGACGCGCGGTGCGGGCACGGCTTTTCTTGTCCTCGCCCGCGGTGACCGCCATGAAGGTCCCGATCGCCGCGAACGGATCGACCAGGAAGAAGATCGACGAGAGCGCCAGCACGGAGAAGCGCACATAATCCGATTCTTTGATTTCATGGAGCGCCGTCGTCGCAGGACCGAAGATCATCGTTCATCCCCAGGCGACATTGTCGCCGATAATCTGTCTTCTTCCCTTCTTCCCCGGCAAGGTGTTCACTTCCGGACATCTCTGGTCACAGCCGAACACTCTGCTATCGTTCCTCTCGCAAGCCTCTGTGAATTCGAGCCAACGCGGCGGTCCCTCGCGTGCATTGGGAGAGGTTCTGTTTCTCTGTGTCTGGAGGCAATCCATGACGTCCGGTCTGCTGCAGGATCTGCGCGGGGCGATTCGCCAGCTACGTCTCTCGCCCGGCTTCGCTGCTCTCGCGGTGCTCACGCTCGCGCTGGCCATCGGCGCCAATACCGCCATGTTCACGGTCGCGGAGGACGTTCTGCTGCGGCCCCTGCCCTACGCCAACGCGGACCGCTTGACGCTCATCAATCTCAGTACAGACCTCCGTCCGGCGACCACCTCCTGGCTGAACTACCGCGATATCCGCGACCAGACCACCCATACCTTCTCCCAGATCGCCATTTACTCGGAAGACGTAGGCGTGGTTCAGGGAAACGTTCAGGGGAATGCCCTGTCCTCCTCCGCATCCGCTGTGGTCCAGAGTGAACCTCAGGGCGATGTCGCGCCCACCTCGGTCGTCTCGCCCAATGTCAGCCCCAATCTCTTCTCCATGCTCGGCGTGCAGCCGCTGCTGGGCCGCACCTTCACTGCGCAAGAGGGCGAAGCAAACGGGCCCAAGGTCGTTCTGCTCTCCGAGGGGCTATGGCGCGAGGCATTTCATGCCAATCCAGCCATCGTGGGGCAGACCATCCGGGTGAACAATCAAGCCCGCACCATCGTGGGTGTGATGCCGGCATCCTTCCGTTTTCCTGAATCGATGGGTTCGGATATACGCAAGGCCATCTGGCTGCCCTTGCAGCCCACGCCGCTCATGCTCAAGGACCGCGGCTACAGCTTCGACAACATCCTCGGACAGTTGCGCCCCGGCGCGACCGAGGCCCAGGCTCAGGCCGAACTGGACCGCACCGCGCACAGCATACGCGCGGCAAACCCCAAGGCCGACAATAGCAACCTCGATCTGCACGCGATTCCCTACCTGGAGACGGTCACCGGACAAGTCCGCCCCGTCTTCCTCGGGCTGGTAGCCGCGCTGGGCATGGTGCTGCTGATCGCCTGCGCGAATGTCGCGAACCTCATGATCGCGCGCTGCCTCGGCCGCCAGCAGGAGTTTGCCGTCCGCTCCGCGCTGGGCGCCCCCCGCGGCCGTCTCATCCGCGGCATGCTGGTCGAGGGCGGCCTGCTCTCGGCGCTCGGATGCGGCTTCGGCATCGCGCTCGCCTGGTTCATGCTCAAGGGCATCCATGCCCTGCCCGCCGATACCATCCCGCGCGCGGAAGCAATTACGCTCGACTGGACGGTGATCCTCGTCCTCGCCGCCATCGCTACTCTCACGACGCTGCTCTCCTCCATTCTCCCCGCAGTGCTGGTCGCGCGCACCCATCCCCAACGCGCCCTGCAGACGGGATCGCGCGGTCTGGGCACACGCAGCGTCAGTAATAAGCTCACGCATGCACTCGTCATCGGTGAAGTTGCGCTCTCCACCCTGCTGCTCATCGCCACCGGCCTGCTCTTCCACACGCTCTGGAACCTGCAGCACACCGATCTCGGCTTCACCACCGAGCGCATCACCGGCTTCACCGCGATGCCCGCCGATGCCGCCGGCTTCTCCGGTATGGCTGTTTCCACAGACACCGAGCATGCACCGGTTTCGATTGCTGTCACCGCGTACGGGCCGGTACTCGATCGCCTGCGCCATGCCCCCGGTGTCGAGGATGCCGCGCTCATCACCGCCCCGCCCCTCTCCGGCATCGACATGAGCACCAGCCTGCGCGTCAAAGGCGAGCCGGAAGACGATGCGCACAACTACCGCGCGCGCATGTCGGCCGCGAGTGCCGACTATGCGCACCTGCTGGGCACGCCGGTGCTGCGCGGCCGCATGATCAGCGACAGCGATACGGCCACAGCGCCTTATGTCATCGTCATCAACCAGGCGCTGGCGCGAAAGGTCTTCCAGGATCGCGACCCGGTCGGCCACCAGATCGATCTCGGCGGCAAAGACACCGGCATGATCAAGCCCTACGCCATCGTCGGCGTGCTCGGAAACCAGAAGGACGCGGCCATCGGGAAACCCGCCGGGCCGATGTTGTACCTGCCTTATCAGCAGATTCCCACGACTTCACTGTTCTATCCCGCGCTGCTCAAGACGGTGGTGAATATGCTGGTGAAGACGCGCGGTAGTGTCGCGGTCGCCCCCATCGCGCGCTCGGTCTTCCGCGAGCAGGCGCCCGACTACGCGCTCGACAACTTCGAGACCCTGAGCGAGACGGTGAACAAGAGCGACTTCACCAATCGTCTCGGCCTCTACATCACCGGAGCCTTCGCCGCCCTTGCAGCTTTGATGGTCATCACCGGGCTCTACGGAGTGCTCGCGCAACTGGTCGGCTACCGGCGGCGCGAGATCGGCATCCGGCTGGCGCTGGGCGCCCCGCGCGCCTCCGTGCTGCAGATGGTCCTGCGCCAGGGCGCCGCGATGATCGCAATCGGCCTCGCCGTTGGACTCGCACTCTCCGCGCTCAGCGGCCGGCTGCTCGCGGGCTTCCTCTACAACGTCACCATCTCCGACGTATGGACCTATGCCGGCGTCCTGCTCGTCCTCTGTCTCATCGGCGCAGCCGCGTCCTACATCCCGGCCTGGCGCGCATCGATCATCCCGCCGGTAGAGGCGCTGCGCGACGAGTAGAGCATCACGAAGGCCAGCCGTCTTCACAAAGGATGAAGGTTATTAAGAACCGCCGACGCAGCTTTTCCGTTAAGAAAAGCTGCTCCGCACGGCTACGGATGACCTCACCGTATTTGTGAAAACGGCCAGCCATCCCACAGGCGGCGCTCCGCTCCATCCGGGTCGAGCACGACCGCGCTTTTGCGGTTGATCACCATCACCGGCCGCTGGGTGAGATTGAAGCGCGGCCACGACGGCGTATTTGCGAGCGACGGCGTGCGGCCAAAAATGAAATCCACCCACGCGCCGTGCACGGAGCGCATCAGCGCATCGTGGCTCGGGTCGTTGGTTGTGTCGCCCCAGACGAAGCTCAGCTCCTGGGTATGCGGCACCTCGCCGGCCAGCGGCCCTTTTGATTTCGGATAGTCGAAGCGATAGAGGTATGTCTCGCCGCCTGTCCCGGTGTGCGCCTCGGCGACGCGCAGCGTCGGGATCCAGTACTCTTCCGCCGTCAGCAGCCGTATCTTCCGCTGTGCCGGCGTCAGATCGGGGAAGGTCGCTTTGTACCGTGCCTCCATCGTTTGCATGCGATCCATCGTCGCATTCTGGACCTCGCGCGGGCCGACGGGCTGATCGAGTGCAGCGCCGCGCACGAAAAGGCTGCTCTCGTCATGATTGGTGCCGGCCAGCAGTCGCACGCCCCGCGACGATCCGGAGCGCACGTATTCGAGCGGCGAGCGGTCCAGCACCACACCATCGACCGTAACGCGAAAGGGAAATGCCCCGGCCTTTGCAATCAGAGCACGCTGCGCGTTCAGCAACTGATCGACCGGCATGGTGCGTAGCGCAGCTGCGTTGCCAGTATCCAACCCGGCGCATGCGAGGAACTCCCGCGTCAGCGCTTCGGCGCTCTCCCGGGTATGAATGGTCTGGCCGCTGCCGCTTTCCATAATGGCTTGCTGAAAGAGCCCGGCCGCCGCAGGCGCGCCCATCAGCGCGCAGGTATCCTTCGCCCCGGCGCTCTCGCCGCCCACCGTCACTCGCTCCGGATCGCCGCCAAAGGCCGCGATATTCTGCCGCACCCAATGAAGCGCGAGAATCTGATCGCGCAGGCCATTGTTGCCGGAGCCGGCATAAGCCTTGCCAAGCTCCGCAGAAAGGTCCAGAAAGCCCAGCGCTCCGACACGATACGCGGGCGTGACACAGACAACGCCACTGCGCGCGAAGTGCGATCCATCTGCGATGCCGCCGGTCGCGCCGCTGGTGTTGCCGCCGCCATAAATCCAGACCAACACCGGATGCGGGCCGGGAGTGACCGGCGTCCACACGTTCAGGTACAGGCAATCCTCGCTGATGTTGGCGCGGCGCAGCTCTACCGGCGCGGGCGCAAGCTGCAACGCCGACCGGACGCCGCTCCACGGACGAGCGGGATGTGGTGGCAGAAAACGCAGAGGACCTACCGGCGGCTCAGCAAAGGGCACGCCAAGGAAGGCGATCGCATCCTCGCCGCGTTGTCCGCGCAGCGAGCCCACAGAGGTGTGGACAATCTCAGAAGTGTGGACAATCTCAGAAGTGTGGGCAATCTCAGATGGCGCAGCCGTCGTCGAGTTCGCGGCATGCGCTCGCAGAGCTGCCATCCATCCCAAGGCCGCGCTGGCCTGCAAGAGGAACTGTCTGCGATCCATCGCAACAGGCTACAACCGCTTGCCTGTCAATTGGCCTTGTCCCATACTGCGGCCAGCACTGTGTATCCGGAGAGTCATCCGCACTCCCCTATAATCGAAGCTGATCAACATCGCGGTTCGACCAAGGAGTGTGCATGCCGATCCAGACCACGGCCAACATCTGGCACAACGGAAAACTCATCCCCTGGGAGAAGGCTCAGGTGCACGTGATGAGTCACGTGCTGCACTATGGCTCCTCGGTCTTCGAGGGCCTTCGCTGCTACAAGCAGTCGGGCGGCGCGGCCATCTTCCGCCTGCCGGAGCACATGCAGCGCATGCTCGACTCGGCGCGCATCTACCGCATGGACCTGGGCTATACGCTGGAACAGCTCAACGCCGCCGTCATCGAGCTGGTCGAAGCCAACGGCATCGCTCCCTGCTATGTCCGCCCCATCTCCTTCCGCGGCTACGGCGAGATCGGCGTCAACCCCAAGGGCTGCCCGGTCGAGACCTACATCGCAAACTTCCCCTGGGGCAAATATGTGCCTGGCGACGAAGGCGCGGATGTGTGCATCGCCTCCTGGAATCGCGCCGCTCCCAACACCTTCCCCTCCATGGCCAAGGCCGGCGGCAATTATCTAAACTCGCAGCTCATCCGCATGGAAGCCGATCTCAACGGCTACAACGAGGGCATCGCGCTCGATGTGAACGGCTACCTCTCCGAGGGCTCGGGCGAAAATCTCTTCGTCGTGCGCGGTTCGACCATCTACACCACGCCGCTCGCCAACTCTGTCCTCAGCGGCATCACCCGCGACTCGGTGCTTACGCTGGCCCGCCATCTCGGCATCCCGGTCGTCGAGCAGCCGCTGCCGCGCGAGATCCTCTACATCGCCGACGAGGTCTTCTTCACCGGCACCGCCGCTGAGGTCACGCCCATCCGCTCCGTCGATCGCATCCTGGTCAAGGACGGCAAGACCGGCCCCATCACCCATCAGCTCGCCGAAGAGTTCTTCGGCATCGTCAACGGCTCGCGGCCCGACCGCTACAACTGGCTCACGCCGGTAAACGTGCGCGCCGCCGAACCAGTCGGCGCCTGACACCGCAACGCTCTCCATAAGGGCAGCCTCACACGAGGCTGCCCTTGCTATTGCCGTCAGGATTCTATTGCCTTCAAGATCAGAGAGGACTTGACAGCCGATGTTTCGTCGTACAACATGTCATCATGCGACATGTCGCGAAAGAGAATAAGGCACTGGATACGAAGCCCCTGAGTGAGCCGGTAGCGCTCATCCTGATGAGTCTCGCTACCGAGGCGAAGCATGGCTATGCCCTTTTGAAAGACGTGGAAAAGCTCAGCGAAGAACGCGTCAAGCTCAGCACGGGAACACTCTATGGAGCGATTCGCCGCCTGCTTGACGATGGATGGATTGAGCGCTTTGCACAGCAAGACACATCCCGCGACAAGCAGGCCTATCGCCTCACCGCAAGAGGTCGCGCGCAACTTGACACGGAGATCGCTCGCTTGCGTCATCTTGTCCGGATGGCGACGACACGACTGCGCCTCAAAGGAGCATGAATGAGAATCAGCGATTTTTACCGAGGCTTGCTGCGGCTATATCCCGGGGATTTTCATCAGCAGTTTTCTGAGGAAATGCTGAGCGTCTTCGAGCAAAGAGTAGTTGAGCGAATTGCGAACAGAGGCAGTGTATCGATCGCTTTTGTTCTGGCGGAGTTCACCGGCATTGCGAAAGGAGCATGCACCATGTGGATGACGAAAATACTTCCCATCCGTCGCAACACGTCTCAGCCCCGTACGGCTCAGTCCTGTCCAGCAACTCCAGCACCTGAACCGCTGACCATCGCAGAAGCCACCAGGCAACACAATGCGGCCATCCGGAATATGGTCGCGGCTATTGCCGGGCATGACTTCCCCAAAGCTCGGCAGCATTCCTACGAGGAGATTCGTCTCAAGAACCTCCTCAAGGAATTGCAGAGCAAGATTCCAGCCGGACACAGCGAAACCCTGGCAAATTGATGGCGACACCATTTTCTCTTGATATCGCTCGCGCGGCGGTCCTCAGCATGGACCTGCAAACTGCCATCGTGTCGATTTACACCAAGGGCCAGCCCGGCTTGCTCACCGGCGCTGCTGGCGTGCTCAAGAAGGCCCGAGAGCAGGGATTGAATGTCATCCACGTGCAGGTGGGCTTTCGTCCCGGCTTTCCGGAAATCAGCCTGCGCAATCCGCTGCTGAGCGCCATCAAAACTTCGCTCCAGCACCAGCAGCTATTTCAGGGAGCAGCCGGCGCGATTCATCCTGCAGTGGCGCCGCAGGGCGAGGAGATTATCGTCACCAAACACCGGATCAGTGCCTTTACCGGAACCGACCTCGAGATGATCCTGCGGGCTAAGGAGATCGACACGCTGATCTTGTTCGGGATCGCAACCAGCGGCGTGGTTCTCGCAACGCTGCTTCATGCCAGTGACGCCGATTATCGCCTGATCGTGGTGAAGGATTGCTGCACCGACCTCGATCCGGGAATTCACGACTGTCTCACCGAGAAGATCTTCCCGCGCTTAGCGACGGTCCTGAACAGCGGTGAATGTATCGATGCACTGGGCGCAAACTAACTCTCTAACTCGGCCTCTGGATCGTTCCTCCCACCCGACCCCGAGCCTTCCCAAATTGGATCGCAAACTATCCGCTCCCGCAAAAACCTGCCACTTTGACCGGCACAAATTGCTAGACTGGAAATAGAGAAAACAAGAAAGCCCGCGGACCATCCCCGCGGGCTTTTTGCATTTTGGCTGACCGCTTCTTAGCTAACCGCTTTTTGGCTGCTCTTAAGTCCTTTGCCTGGACATTTATACGAGTAACTCCTTTGGAATGACATTTTTGACCCTCGGAAGAGAGGCTAAGCACATGAAAGGACATAAGTTACGATAGCCCCTCCGGTGCCGGAGGGGGGTGGGGTAGGCGGTAACGGTACTACGGCTGCATCACCACGTTCCCGGACGCATCACGAATCTCAATCGGTCCAAGGTTCAGCTCCTTGAGCCCCGGCTCGATCTTCGCGCGGTCTCCCACCGCAACCACAATCATCTGTTTGGGATGGATGTGGTCGATCGCCGCCTCCCTCACCTGTTGCGGCGTTACCGCCGCAAACTGAGCGGGCAAGGTCGCATAGTAGTTGTCCGGCAGCTTGTAGACGTAGAGCTGGCCCATCCTCATGGATGTGCCCTGCGCAGTTTCGAATTGCCCAGGCACCGAGCGTATCTGCGAGTCCTGCGCGAGCTTCAGCTCGGCCGCGGTTGGCGGATCGGCGGTGATGCGATCCAGCTCCGTAAACAGCTCCTTCGCCGCCGGCGCGGTCACGTCGGTGCGCACCTGCGCTCCGGCAAACATCGGTCCGCCAAAGCGGTTGAAGCTGAAGCGCGATACGGCGCCATAGGTATAGCCATGCGTCTCGCGCAGGTTCATATTCAGCCGCGAAGAGAACAGCCCACCCAGCACATCGTTCATGATCAGGATGCTCGGATAATCCGGCGTGGAGCGCGGCACGCCCAGTCCGAAAGCGAGGAGCACCGTCTGCGGCGAGCCCGGCTTGTCCACCAGGATCAGCTTGCGCTCCGGCGTCTTCGGCTCCGGCACCGACATCACCGCCGCGGCGGCCGCGCTCTTCCACGCTCCGAAGTACTTGTCCGCTTGCTCGCGCGCCTCCTTCTCCGTGATGTCGCCGGTCAGCACCAAAGCGGTGGTCTGCGGGCCATAGTGCGCGTTCCAGAATCCGGCAAGATCGTCGCGCGTGATCGTCTTCACAGACGCGGTCGTGCCCACGGCGGGATAGCCGTACGACGAATCTCCATAGAGCGCCTTCGCCGCCACGCGCAGCGTCGCCGCAATCGGCTCGTCCGCCTCCTGCAGGATGTCCGTCAACTGCTGCTTGCGGACGCGGTCCACTTCCTCGGCCGCGAACGCCGGATGCTCGGTCACGTCGGAGAGCAGGTCGAAGGTCGCATCCGTCGTGTTGCTGAGCGCGTCGATCGAGGTGTTCGCGTTGTCGACGAACGCCTGCGATCGGAGCTTCGCCCCGAAATGATCCGCCGCATCGGCGATCTCGGTCGCGGAGCGGTCGCGCGTTCCCTCGGTCAGCATGCGCGAGGTGAAGCCGGCAAGCCCCGGTTTCTGCCTCGGATTGGCATCGCTGCCGGCCAAAGTCACCACGCTCGCGTTCAGCACCGGCAGCGAATGATCTTCGACCAGGTACACGTGCAGCCCGTTCTCCAGCGTGAAGACCTTCGGCACCGGCAGGTGGACCTCGGGCAGCGGACCGGGCGCGGGCGCATTCTTGCGCCAGTCCTGCGCACTTTCAAACGACGCCGGATACGGATTCTCGACCTTGACATTCGCGTCCGTATCCGCCGGACTGCGCGGTACATCGTGCGTCACCTTCTCCCCTTGCACGGTCGTCACGACCACGCTCTTCGCGTCCACCAGCTCCGCCTCCGCGAGCTTGCGTACCGACCGAACCGACACGTGCTGGAAGCGCTCGACATCCTTTGGCAGATAACCCGGATCGCCGGTGTAGTAGTTGTAGTAATCCATGCGATCGGCGACGCCGCCAAAGCCGCCCAGGCGCTGCAACCCGCTGATCAGCCCGGTCAGATGCGTGTTGCGCGCGCCATCGAGCTCTGCTTGTGATGGGCCCTGCTCGCGAATGGCCCGCAGCTCGATCTCGATTTCGCGGCGCAGATCCTCCGGCTGGATGCCGGGGCGTGCGATCACATCGCACTGCGCCACCGAGCCCAGCCGCAGCGAATTCAAGGTGCACTCCGCGCTCTGCGCAATCTGCTTTTCATAGACCAGCTTGCGATAGAGCCGGCTTGCCTTGCCGCCCCCCAGGATGTCCATCAGCATCTCCGCATCCGCATCGCCGGGCTGGAAGGCAGGAGGCATCAGCCACGCAAAGCTCACCCGCGGTAACTGGACTGTATCCGTCACGGTGACAGTCTTCTGGCTGGTTATCGGCGCCGTGGTCACCGTGACCGGCGGCGGTTCCGGTCCCCTGGGTATGGGACCGAAGTACTTCTCGACCAACTCCTTCAGCTTCGCCTTGTCAAAGTCGCCCGCGATCGCGAGGTTCGCGTTGTTCGGCGTGTAGTAGTTGCGGAAGAAGTTGCGCACATCCATCAGCCGCGCCGCTTCCACGTCCGCATGCGAGCCGATCACGTCCGCGTGGTAGGGATGATCCGGCGCGAAGAGCTGGTGGTAGACCTCGTCATCGCTCGTGTCGTAGGGCTGGTTCTGGTCCTGGCGAAGCTCGTTGCGCACCACGTCGCGCTGGTTGGTCAGCTTCTCGCGGTCCAGCTTTTCCAGCAGAAAGCCCATGCGGTCGCTCTCCAGCCACAGCGCCAGCTCCATCTCATTGCTCGGCACGGTCTCGAAGTAGTTGGTGCGGTCAAAGTCCGTGGTGCCATTGATGTCAGTCGCGCCCGCGCCTTCGAGGTAGCGAAAGTGCGCCTTCTCGCCCACGTGCTCGGAGCCTTCGAACATCATGTGCTCGAACAGGTGCGCAAACCCGGTGCGCCCCTTCGCCTCGTTCACCGGCCCGACGTGGTACCAGAGGTCCACAGCGACCAGCGGCAGCCGGTGATCTTCATGCAGCAGTACCATCAACCCATTGGGCAGCGTGTACCGTTCATAGGTAAGAACCGGAACCTTCAGCGGCCGCGTGGGAGCGAGCTTCGGCGCGGGCTGCGCAAGTGCAGCGGTCATGAATGCCAGAGCAGAGGCAGCAAGGCACAGGCGTGCCCCGCGAAAAAAAGCAGACAGCATGAGGTCCCCCAGTAAGACGTGTCGGAAAGAAGCACCGATCATAACCGGAAGGGGTCATATTCCGCGCGGCGATATTCTCGTCTGCTTTGCTGCAGACGCGAGTCTACGCAGTTGCCTTCTACGCAGTTGCCTTCTACGCAGTTGCCTTCGTGGGCCGCTTCGACTCCGCCGCTGGCATCTGTTCTGCCGGCCTTTGCGCTGCCGGTATCTGCTCGGTGTTGTGCGGCACGCTCGCAGCCACCACTGCAGGATCAAGGTTTGCAGGAGACGCCAGATCGATCGGTCCCTCAAGCACTGGTCGATGAGCAGCCTGTTGCTCGTCCCATCCCGGCAGCTTCTGGCTGCCGGTGATCAACCGCGCCCCATGCCCCAGCGTTAGATAGGTCCACGCCCACTGGAACATCACTGCGATGCGGCTCCGGAAACCGATGAGGAAATAGATATGGACCAGTCCCCAGGTGATCCATGCCGGCAAACCGCCCAGGTGCGCCTTGAATGGCCACTTCACATCCGCGATCGCACGATTCCGGCCAATGGTGGCCATATCGCCTTTATCGAAGTAGTGGAACGGCTTGCGCGCCTTTCCTTCCATATCGGCCGCAATCATGTGTGCCGCTTGCGTACCCATCTGCATCGCCGGCTGCGCCACGCCGGGCACCGGCTTGCCGCGATCCGTTACTTCGGCGAGGTCGCCGCAGATAAAAATATTTCTATGTCCCGGCGGGTTGAGATACTCATCCACCGCCACCGCTCCCTTGCGGTTCACCGGCACACCCAGCATCTTGCCTACGGGCGACGCCTGCACACCCGCCGCCCACAGCGTCACCAGCGCGTCGATGCGCTCCGTCTCCGGAGGCTTGCCGACGATGACGTATCCCGGCTCGACATCGGTCACCGTCTTGCCGGTCATGATCTCCACACCAAGCGACTGCAGTTGTTCCACCGCCTTCTGCTGCAGGTCCGGCGGATAAGAGGGCACGATGTGCGGGCCGCCCTCAATCAGCATGACGCGGGTCTTCGTCGTGTCAATGTGCCGGTAGTCCTCCCACAGATACAGGCTCGCGATATCCCGAATGGCGCCGGCCAGCTCCACGCCGGTGGGTCCGCCACCGACCACGACAAAGTTCAACGGTGGATGCTTGCCCGTCTCGACCGCTTCGCGCTCTGCAAGTTCATAGGCCAGCATGATGCGGCGGCGCATCTCGGTTGCATCCTCGACCGTCTTCAGTCCCGGCGCTAGCTTCGCCCATGCATCGTGGCCAAAATAGGAGTGCGTCGACCCCGTTGCGACGATCAGATAATCGAAGGGAATCTCAGCGCTGCTGCGCAACTGAACAGTCTGCTTCGCAAGGTCGAAGCCGATCACCTCATCCATCAGCACTTCGACGTTGCGCTTGTGCCGCAGCACAGTGCGGATAGGCGCTGCGACGTCGGCGGGCGACAGCACGCCCGAGGCAACCTGGTAGAGCAGCGGCTGAAAGGTGTGGTGATTGCGCCGGTCGATCACCGTCACATCCACGGCCATGCCGCCAAGCGCCTGCGCCGCATTCAACCCTGCGAAGCCCGCTCCCAACACGACCACGCGCGGCCGTGCGGGCATCTTCATTGCGCTCTGTCCATTGGTCATCGTCGCTCCTGCGCTCACCCCTGTACCTGAGAGATGCATGGCAAGTGAACTTCGGTTCCCCGTTACTTCGCCGGCGCACCCGCCGCGGTGGCGTTCGACTGCTGATTTTCCGCCCCGCTCAGTACAGAGACATCCCGCACCAGGGCCAGGAAGGGCACGGTGCTGTTGCGCAGCTCCGGCATCCGCCCATCGTCCGATCCCGAGATCAGCGTGTCTTCCCCCTGCGCTGTCCCCACATCGGTCACGGACGGGGGCTGCGCAGCGGGACCGGAGGCAGGAGGAAGCATGCTTGCCGCGGTGATCGTCTTATGAGTCACCAGCCGCTGCAACCGGCTCAGGTCCACCTGGTTGGAGCTGTCGACCGGCATGACGCCCAGATCCATGCCCGGAATGTCCGCTTCGCCCTCTACCGGCCCCGAAAAGCCGGAAGCATCGGCCGGCTTCAGAAACGTCACCGAGCGCTGATGCAGCGTGAACGGGGGAGCCTGCTGCCACGCAGCTACCGGCATGCGCAGCAGATAGTTACTGCCGATGGAGGCGCCGCGAATCCCCATGTCGACGCGAAACTCGATCTCGACCGCATCCGGTCGCGAGCTCGGCAGGCCGCCCTGGACGCCGCCCTTCATTGCCTGTGGCAGGCGAATGGCATACACCTCGCCCGCGAAGATCACCGCGGAGTGGTGGACCAGCGAGGCCAGCACGTCCTCTGCCGTCGCCTGCGGCTCGACCCTGGCGGTGTCCTGTGCGTTGGCGTGGAAGGCCCCCATCGCCAGCACGATCGACACTGCGGGGACGGCACATCGCTTCCACCACATCCAGAAAACCTTCATTGCCGCTCCGTTCGTGCTCCCAGAAGATGCATCCTTCACCCTGCCGGCCACAGATCTAGATCTCAGGATAAAAATCGAAGAAGGCGTCGATGCTCTGCTTGAGCTGATTCTCGATCTGCTCCCGCGACCCCTCCAGCACATGCATGGTGACCTGCGCCTCATTGCCATTATTGAGTGTCACAGGAGCCGCCCCGACCTGCTTTACCTCGTCGGCCGGCAGCAGCCGCATTCCATAGACCAGAACCAGATCCGCCATTCCTCACCTCTTCCCTCCGCAGCTTCCCTTCGCAACCAGGCACCGCGGAGTCGTTTTTGCATGATTCGCCAAGGCGCGGACGATGCAAGCCAACGCACCGTGCCGAACGCAGCCGTCCGATCCGAGTCTAGCCGTGAAGGAACGGCTGCACGGAACCGGCTCCCACCACGTCCTTGAATCCGCGCCTTGGCTCTAGAATCAAAGATGCACGCATAAAGATCATGACAGACATTGTTCGTGACACAGTCATTCTGGGCTCCGGCTGCGCCGGGCTCACAGCAGCCATCTACACGGCACGCGCCAATCTGAAACCGCTGGTCCTCGAGGGCCACGAGCCGGGCGGCCAGCTCTCCATCACCACCCTGGTCGAAAACTTCCCCGGATGGCCGGAGGGCATTCAGGGGCCGGAACTCATTGAAAACATGAAGAAGCAGGCGATGCGCTTCGGCGCGGAGTTCCGCATGGCCCACCTGGTCTCGGCCGATCTCTCCCATCGCCCCTTTGGGCTGAACCTCGGTTCAGAGAAAATCCGCACCCGCACCCTTATCATCGCCAGCGGCGCCTCCGCGCGCTGGCTGGGGCTGCCCTCGGAGCAGGCACTGATTGGCCACGGCGTCTCCTCCTGCGCCACCTGTGACGGCTTCTTCTTCTCCGGCAAGGAGATCGCGGTCATCGGCGGCGGCGATTCAGCCATGGAAGAGGCGATCTTCCTGACCCGTTTCGCCACCAAAGTTTACGTGCTGCACCGCTCGGACAACTATCGCGCTTCGCACATCATGCTGGATCGCGCCCGCGCCCATGAAAAGATCGAATTCCTTTCGAATGTGGTAGTTGAGGAGGTTCTGGGCGTCGAAGATAGAGAAGTCACCGGACTGCGCCTCAAACATACAAAGACCGCAATCGTCTCCAGGCTGCCGGTAACCGGGATGTTCCTCGGCATCGGTCACGAGCCCAATACCAAGCCCTTCATCGGCCAGATCGAGCTCGACAGCGATGGCTATGTGGTGACCCACGACGACGTACACACCCGGGTAGAAGGCGTCTTTGCCTGCGGAGACGTGCAGGACCGGCGCTACCGCCAGGCCATCACGGCCGCCGGCTCAGGCTGCGCCGCGGCGCTGGAGGCGGAGAAGTACCTGGAGGAACAGGGACGATAACCATAGCCGATCCCAATTCGGCAAGAGGACGTTAGTGCTAGATATTCCTCTGGTAATTCTACTATCCCATTTTGCTGCACTTTCGTTACGCTTCTTGGAGCGCATCTGCGCCGGGAGCCGTTTATCATGTCACGCACTTTCCGTACCCTCGCCCTTTCCGCAGCCCTCCTCGTTGCAACCACTGGATCCGCGTTTGCTTCCATACCCGGGGGTACGAATCCTCCTCCCTCTGCATCCTACGTGTCGATCTTTTTCTCACTCTTCGGTCTATAAGCCTGATAGATACTGACCAGGACTGGAGCTATTCCCATGCGGCTCCCTTTACTGGACACTGCACTCTGGGCGGCAGGGCCTCTCCTGAATGCCGCCCTCTTCTCTGTGATCTGCCTGCGGCGAAGACTGCGCACCTTTCCGGTGCTTGCGTCGTGGTGTGTCTTCACTATTCTCAGCGCTGTCGCCCTCTTCTTCATCTATCGACAGGCACCCCATTACATCTACGCGATTGCCTATTGGATCGTTGAGGGACTCGACGCTCTTCTTCAGATCGGCGTGGTTGCCGAGGTGGCCCACATCGTCTTCTGGCCTCGTGACTCCACCCGGAAGAATGCAGTCTGGTTTGCACGTCTGACTGCGGTCGGAGCTCTGATTGCATTCGCCACTGTCTGGTGGATCCATCCAGCCTCACCCACTCGCGCCGGCGTGTGGGAGATTCGCGGCGATCTGTTCACCAGTCTGTTCGTCAGCGGGACATTTACGCTGGTGCTCCTGATGTCGCAGCGCCAGGGCTTCCATTGGCGCTCTCACGTGATGTCGATTGGTTACGGCTTGATGGTGTGGGCGGTACTCGGCTTGACCCTTGGAGTTTTGCACGGCTACTGGGGACGATATAGCCACTACCTGGGCCTGGAGCACTTCCGGATGGTCGTCTATCTGTGCATACTCGCTTACTGGATCGTCGCCCTCTGGCGGGATGAGCCCGAAAAAGAACCGCTCTCGCCAGAACTGCGTAATGCCATCTTGCATCTGACCGATAAAGTAAGTTACGATCTCGCACAAGTTTTGGGTACCGGGAAGAAGGAGATTCGTTAAAGTGGTCGGGCTAGCCGCAGTCGCGTTTCTCCTCCTTGGAATCCTCGGAATCCAGTTGCGGTTCTTTCTGCGCCGCCGCTCACAGCAGAAGACAACCTGGAATACGCTGGTTGCCCGCATCGAGCCCCTGAACTTCTCCGATCTCGAAAAAATTGCGAAGGCATATCTCGAACCGCGCGGCAATCAGCTGGAGCTGCAGCCGCAGGCGATGTGGCGGCTGCTCGGCGGAGCCGATGGCCTGCCCCGCCTGCGCCGCAACGCCGATGTCATGCTCGACCTCGCCGTCTTCGTCCAGCGCTGGAACTTCGAAGACGCCACGGTCGTCGCCGAGATCATGCGCCGCGATGCCGCGCGGCTGCAGAAGGCCATCACGCAGATTGAAATGGCCATGCTGCTGCGCCGTCAGAGCCTGCGCATCCCTTTCTATATCCACGAGGCCTCCGCCGCGTATTACCTGATGCGGCAGCGGCTGCTCGCCCTCTACGAGACCAGCCACGCCGGTCTGCTGCCCCGCCTCGCACAGGCCCTCTGACCTTCCACTGACCACTTCCTGACGAAGTTGGTATCCTGAATAACGGCGCTGCGATCCCCACGTTGGGGACGCGGACCCGAGCGTTTGACACCCATCCGGCGTGCCTCGCCCGATTTGAACCGCGAGGTCTCCCGTTTATGCCCTTGCCCGCGCATTCCTCCGTCAGCGAAGAGATCGATCTGCCGCAACCGCCCACACTGGACCCGGCGACGCCAGAAGAGTGGCAGGAGCTGCGTGCGCTGGGCCATCGCATGCTGGACGACGCCTTCGACGGCCTGGCCACCCTGCGCGAACAACCCGCGTGGCGGCCGCTGCCGGACGAGTCCGCAGCGGCGCTCGCGTTGCCGCTGCCCGCTCATGGCCGGCCCGCGGCTGAGGTCTACCGCACACTCCTCGAACACCTGGTTCCATACACCATCGGGAACCGTCACCCGCGCGCCTGGGGATGGGTGCGCGGTACGGGCACGCCGCTGGCAATGCTCGCCGATATGCTTGCCTCCGGGCTGAACGCTCACGTCGCAGGCGGCCAGCAGGCGCCCGTCGTCGTCGAGGCGACATGTCTGCGCTGGCTCGCCGAGCTGATGGGCATGCCGCCCGAGAGCTCGGGCCTGCTGACCACCGGCGCGACCATGGCCAATCTCATCGGGCTCGCCGTGGGACGGTATGCGAAGGCCGGCTACGACATCCGCGAGCACGGCCTGCAGGGCTGCGTCCACCCCCAGCTGCTCATCTATGGCTCGACGGAGACCCATTCCTGGGCACTGAAGGCCATCGAGCTGATGGGGCTGGGACGCAATGCCTACCGCCGCATCCCGGTGAACGACCAACACCGGATTGATTTAGATCAACTTGAGTTACAAATCGAGCGAGACCGCGATGCCGGACACCGGCCCGCGGTAGTCATTGCCAACTGCGGCACGGTGAATACCGGCGCTATTGACGATCTGCCGGCCATCGCCGCGCTCTGCCGCAAGCACGATCTCTGGTTCCACGTGGATGGCGCCTTCGGCGCGCTGCTGCGGCTGACGAAGGAATATGCCGGGCTGGTCCGCGGCATCGAAGAGGCGGACTCGCTCGCCTTCGATCTGCACAAATGGGTCTATCTGCCGTTTGAGATCGGCTGTGTGCTGGTGCGCGACCCCAAGCTGCACACCGCCGCGTTCGCAACCCAGGCCAGCTATCTCGAAGAGGCCGAGGGCGGCATCATGGCCGGCGGTCTGCCCTTTGCCGATCGCGGCGTCGAGCTAACCCGCGGCTTTCGCGCGCTCAAGCTCTGGATGTCGTTCGAGGCGCATGGCGTCGACACCTACGCTCGCCTCATCGCGCAAAACATGGCGCAGGCCGCGCACCTGGAAAAACTCATCGAAGCATCGCCGCGCCTGGAGCTAACCGCGCCGCGTCCCACCAACGTCGTCTGCTTTCGTTACCGGCGCGACGATCTGACTCCAGACGCGCTGAATGCCCTGAACCGCCGCCTGACCATCGAGCTGCAGGAGTCGGGCCGCTACATCGTCTCCGGCACGGTGCTGGATGGAAACTATGCGTTGCGCGTCGCCATCACCAACCATCGCAGCCAGATGGACGACTTCACCGCGCTGGCCGAGGATTGCGTTCACTTCGGCGACCAGCTCGCATCGGAAGCATGAATACGCACGAAGAGTTGCAGCGCAACCTGGCGCAGGTGGAAGAGGCGATCGCAGCCGCCTGCCGCCACGCTCACCGCTCCCCGAGCGAAATCACATTGATTGCTGTAACCAAGATGCATCCCGCAGCGGCCATCGCTGCGGCTGCAGAGCTCGGCATCACGCATATCGGTGAAAACAAGGTGCAGGAGTTCGAAGCCAAACAGCCAGAATGGATTGGTCTCCGTCACTCCCACAAGCTGCACGCACACCTCATCGGGCATCTGCAATCGAACAAGACCACAAAAGCCGCGGCGCTCTTCGATGCAATCGATTCCCTCGACTCTCTGCGCGTGGCCGAACGGCTGGAATCAGCAGCAGGGGCGCTCAACCGTACACTGCCAGTGCTGATCGAGATCAAGCTGAACGATGAAGAAGCGAAGAGCGGCCTTGCGCCGGAGAGCGCCGAACTCGAACAGCTCCTTCATCGCCTGCCTGAGCTGGAGCATCTGAACGTGCGCGGGCTGATGACCGTACCGCCGTACCTGCGCGATGCCGAAGCCGTGCGGCCCTACTTTCGCCGGTTGCGTGAGCTGCGCGACGAGTATGCGCGGCGACATCCGAAGCTGCGGCTTGACGCGCTCTCGATGGGGATGACGCACGATTATGCCGTCGCTATCGAGGAAGGCGCAACGGAGATCCGGCTGGGCACCGCGCTCTTCGGCGCGCGCGATTACAGCCGGGCCTGAGTATCTCGGTTCATGTAGCATCGTTGCTGATTGCGATTGCCCGAGTCATGAATCATCTTTATGCCGGCGTTCTCGCCGCTATCGTCCTTGGCCTGCTCACCGTCTCGATCTCGCGTCTGCGCAAGACGCACACCAAGGACGATTACCTGGTGGCCGGCCGGTCGCTGCCGGCGGTCGTGCTGGTCTTCACGCTGCTGTCCTCGTGGATAGGCTCCGGCTCGCTGCTGGGCGGCGCGGAGAACGCCTACAACCACGGCTTCGCTGCGCTCTGGCAGGCCGCCGGCGGATGGGCTGGACTTGCGCTCATCTATTTCATCGCCCCGCGCGCGCGCAAGTTCGCGCAGTTCACCATTCCCGATCTGCTGGAGGTCCGCTACAACCAGGCGGCGCGCGTGCTGGGCGTCATCGCTGTGCTCTTCACCTACACCGCCATCACCAGCTACCAACTCATCGGCGGCGGCGACATCCTGCACATGGTCTTTCCTGGTGCGATCTCATCGGATGCGGGCAAGTACCTGATCGCCGCATTCGTCATCGTCTTCACCGCCATCGCCGGCATGTCGTCGGTGGCTTACATGGATGTGTTGATCGGCGTGCTGGCCACGGTCACGCTCATTCTGGCGCTGCCCTTCCTGATGCATCGCGCCGGCGGCTGGCATGCCGTGCATGCTGCCCTGCCCGCCACGCACTTTCAGATACTGGGCGACTTCAGTTTCATCCAGGCGCTCGAGCTCTTTCTGCCCACCATGCTGCTCATGCTGGGCAATCAGTCGATGTACCAGAAGTTCTTCTCCGCCAAATCGGAGAAGGCCGCACGACAGGCCGTGGTCGGCTGGGTCATCGGCACCATCATTCTCGAGACGGTCATCGTCGCGCTCGCCGTGATCGCGTCGGTCGTCTTTCCTACCGGCGAAGTGCATGAGCATCCGCGCGAGATCATCGCCTGGTCTGCGCTGCACGGATTGCCGGCATGGCTTGGCCCGATGCTGATGGGCGCTGTCTTCGCCAAGATCGTCTCCACGGCAAACAACTATCTCTTCTCGCCCGCGACAAACCTCGTCAACGATGTCTTCTCCCGCTACATCGCGCCCAACGCATCGAACCGCGCGGTGCTGCTGGTATCGCGGCTGATGGTGGTGCTGCTCGGGCTTTGGGCGCTCTACCAGGCGCTGCACACGCAGTCCGTGCTGCAAAAGACGCTCTACGCCTACACCATCTACTCCGCCGCGCTCACGCCGGTAGTGCTGGCCGCCTTCTACTCGCGCCGCGCCAACGCCGGAGGCGCCGTCTCTGCCATCGGCGTGGGAACGTTCGTCACGGTCTTCTGGGATACAGATTTCATCCATCACCATCTCCCGGCGGTGCTGGCCGAGCGGGACGCTATCTTTCCCGCTTTGATCGCGTCGGTCGTCTGCCTGGTCGTGGTCAGCGCAGTGACCGCGGCGCCGCGGCGCGAGCAGATCGCACCGTTCTTTCCAGCGAGCGAGCCTGCGCCCAGCGAATCCGCTCCGTGATCCCATGGCGATCGCCAATCTCACCATCGAGCTTTCCATCCCGCTCTCGCGCTCGCTGAAGGACCGCCGGCAGGTAGTGCGCAGCATGAAGGATCGGCTGCGCCAGGGCTTCAATATCTCGGTCGCCGAAATGGATGAGGCAATCACCTGGCAGAGCGCGACCCTCGGTATCGCGGCGGTCTCCTCCTCGCGCGACTATCTGCGCGGCCTGATGGCCGAACTGGAGAGCGCCGCGAACCGTCTCGCGGCCGAGCACGGCGCGGAAGTCACGGATTCCTTCTGGGACTTTGTCGAATCGTGATCATCCGCTTGCTGCTCGTCTGAACGCCTGTCGGCGACCGTGCTGTCTGACCCACTCTGATATCCTTTTGGGTTTACCCGGGAGGTTCGTTATGCCAGAGCAACGCGCCCGCAAATATCACCAGGACCGTGTGGCCGAGACCCTGCGCGACGAGATCAGCACCATGATCCAGGGAGAGCTCTCCGACCCGCGCATCGGTTCGGCGCATGTGACGGAGGTGGTGCTGAACGCAGGCGGGAAGTCGGCGCGGGTCTACGTTGCCAACGACGGCCCCGCCGAAGACGAAGAGCCAATGCTGGAAGCGTTGGCCTCGGCGCGCGGTTTCATCCGCCACGAGCTGCTGGAGCGCATGGGCGTCCGTCACGTTCCCGAGCTCAGCTTTCATCTCGATCGTACAGACCGCCTGACCGCCCGCATCGACGAGCTGCTGGGCCGCAGAAGACGTCCTAAGGGCAGCAGCAGCAGCTCCTCCGCGACATCCGCACCCGCATCAGCACCGGAGGCCGGCAAAGGCGCATGAAGCAGTCTGCCTCCATGTCGCGGCAGCTCGATCCGGCACTCGTCGGCCCCTTTGCGGATCCTTCCCTGAAGGAAGACTCCATACCTGCCTACAGCACACGGCGGCCCGCGGCGATCGCTCCCATCCTCGATGCGATACACGATGCCCATAGCATCCTGGTGACCGCGCACGCGCGTCCGGATGGCGATGCTGTCGGCTCTGTGCTCGCCTGCGGCATGATGCTGGAGCAGCTTGGCAAGCACGCGACGATGGCCTTCAGCGATCGTGTGCCGCTCATCTATCGCTGGCTGCCATGCGCCCAGAGTATCCGGCACTGGCAGCGGGTACAGGGCGACTTCGATCTCGTCATCCTGCTGGAGTGCGATGGCATCGAGCGCACGCGTCTGAAAGGCCTCGAAGCACGCCGCCTCGTCAACATCGATCACCACACCAGCGGACGCAACTTCGCGCATCTCAACTGGATCGATACCGATGCGTGCGCCGTTGCCGAGCAGGTCTTCACCCTGGCCTGCGCAGCAGGTACGCGGGTCACGCCGGAGATGGCAACCTGCCTCTACATGGCGGTGCTCACCGACACCGGCTCCTTCTGCTACGAAGGCACCGACGCGCACACCTTCTCGCTGGCGCATGAGCTGGTGAGGCTCGGCGCGCGCCCCGCGGCGATCGCACAGGACGTCTACTTCTCCAATCCGATGTCGAAGATGCTGCTGCTCGGCGCGGCGCTGGCCAACCTCCGGCGCGACGGCCGCGTTGCCTGGCTCTGGGTCACCACCTCCGACATGGAGCGAACCAACGCCGCCGAGGAAGACTGCGAGGGCATCGTGAACTACGCCATCGGCATCGCTGGGGTGGAGGTGGCGGTCTTCCTGCGCGAGCTGCCGGATCATCGCGTGCGCCTCAGCCTGCGCAGCAAGGGCGCGGTGAACGTGGCCACGGTAGCGGAAAGCTTCGGAGGCGGCGGGCACGAAAATGCCAGCGGCTGCACCCTTCCCGGCCCCATGCCCGCAGCCTCGGATGCCATCCTCGCGCGGCTGCGGGCTCTCTTCTGATCTCCTCTGTTCGTTCTTCTGTGCTTGCCTGCAGGCAGGCCCGCATCGCAACATAGCCTCGACCGTGAGGTGCTTGCATGTCCGCAAAATCGACTCCCTGGCCGGAGCTTGACTGGGCGAAATGGGAACCGACCGCCACCACGCTGCATATGTGGACGCAGATCGTCGGCAAGGTGCGGCTCGCCCTGAGCCCCATGCAGGCGCACTGGTGGAATGTGCCGCTCTACGTCAGCGCGCGCGGCCTGAGCACCTCCGCCATGCAGACCGGCGGCGAAATGCTGGACATCGAATTCGACTTCGTCAGCCATGAGCTGCACTTCCGCCTCAGCACCGGAGCGACGCTATCCATTCCGCTGCGGGCGCAAACGGTAGCCGATTTCTATCTCGAGTTCCAGCAGTGCCTCACCCTGCTGGGAGTGGAGGTCCACATCTATTCCATGCCGGTCGAGATCAAGGACCCGATTCGCTTCGACCTGGATGTGACGCACGCCGCCTACGATCCCGAATACGCACATCGCTTCTGGCGCGTGCTGGTGCATGCGGATCAGATCTTTCAGGAGTTCTCTTCCGGCTTCATCGGCAAGGTCAGCCCGGTACATTTTTTCTGGGGCAGCTTTGATCTGGCGGTGACACGCTTCTCCGGCAAGCGGGCGCCGGAGCGCGAAGGCGCGGACGCGATCACGCGCGAAGCCTACTCGCACGAGGTGATCAGCGCCGGCTTCTGGCCCGGCAATGGCGGCTACGGCGAGGCCGCCTTCTACTGCTACGCGGCGCCTTCGCCAACCGCGCTCGCCGAGGCGAAGGTCGAGCCGCCGGCCGCATACTTCGATACCAAGATGGGGGAGTTCCTGTTGAAGTACAACGATGTGCGCAAACAGGCCGCGCCGGAAAAAGCAGTCCGCGCATTCCTGGACAGCACGTATGCAGCAGCCGCGGATAAGGCCGGCTGGGACCGCGCCGCGCTCGAGCGTCACTAACAGGCGTGTTTCGTCGCAGACACGCGGCGAGAGCGCGAGCTCCGCCGTTCCTGGCAGTATGATTGCGTCCATGATCCAGGCCGCTCCCCGCTTCACCGCCCTGCTGCTGTTCCTTTCGCTCAGCCTTCCCGCTTTCGCCGCAAAACATAAGCCCGCCGCCCACGAAGCAGCAACGCCGCACATGACCGGCCCGATCGTCTTGCACGTCGATCTCACCGATGCGCCGCGCCACATTCTGCACGCCCACGAGACGATTCCGGTTTCGCCCGGCCCGCTCACGCTCGAATACCCGCAGTGGATTCCCGGCGACCATCGCCCGACTGGTCCCATCGACAACCTGGCCGGCGTCTTCATCCGCGCCAACGGTAAGGACATTCCCTGGCGGCGCGATGAAGTCGATATGTACGGCATGCACCTCACCGTGCCCGACGGCGTGACCTCGCTCGATGTCTCCTACGATTTCCTCGCGGTTCCCGGCGGCACCGGCTCCGATGAAGACGACGCCACCGGCGCAAACCTGGCCGTGCTGGAGTGGAACTCCGTCGTGCTCTACCCGGCGCATATTCCAGTCGTCGACATTCCCATCACCGCCAGCATCACCGTGCCCGATGGCTGGAACTCCGGCACCGCGCTGACGCCAGCATCACACTCCGGGAACGACACCAGCTTCCAGACAGTGTCGGTCTACACGCTGGTCGATTCGCCCTTCATCACCGGCCGCTACTTCCGCGAGATTCCGCTGGCGCCGGAGATCACTCCGAAGCACTACCTCGATGTGGCGGGCGACGCTCCGGACGACATCAATATCAAACCGGCCATCCTGAACTCGTTCTCGCGGCTGGTGCGCGAGGCTTCGGCGCTCTATCAATCGCACCACTATGAGACCTATCACTTCGTCCTCTCGCTCAGCGACAACATTCGCGGCGAGGGACTGGAGCACCACCAGTCCAGCGACAACGGCATGCCGGAGCACGGGCTCTCCGACGAATCGATGGAGATGCTCGAGGCCGACCTGTTGCCGCACGAGTTCACGCACTCCTGGAACGGCAAATACCGCCGCCCGATCGGCCTCGCGACGCCTGATTATGCAACGCCCATGCGCGACGACCTGCTGTGGGTCTACGAAGGCATGACGCAGTACTGGGGCGACGTGCTGGCCACGCGCTGCGGTCTCTTGACGCCGGAACAGTTCAAGGAATCGCTGGCGCTGTTCGCGGCGAACCTCGACCAGAAGCCCGGCCGCACCTGGCGCAATCTTGAAGACACCGCCATCGCGGCGCAGATCCTGCGCGGCAACACGCGGAACTACAGCAACTGGCGGCGCGGTCAGGACTACTATCCTGAAGGCGAGCTGTTGTGGCTCGATGCCGATACCACGATTCGCCAACTCACCCATGGCCAAAAATCCCTCAACGACTTTGCCGTGAAGTTTCTCGCGGTGGGCGGCAACACGCCGCCGAAGGTGGTGCCCTATACCTTCGACGACATCGTGAACGATCTTAACTCGGTCGTCGCCTATGATTGGCGTGGCTTTCTGACCGAACGCCTCACCACGCACGCCAACCACGCGCCGCTCGGCGGCATCGAGCATGGCGGCTACAAGCTGGTGTATACCGATGCGCCGACGAAGTTCGAGAAGGCAGTGCTGGGCCGCCGCGGCGGCGTAGATGCCTTCTACTCCATCGGCCTGCGGCTCACCAAGGATGGCACCATCAGCGACATAAAGATGTTCTCACCCGCCTACAAGGCAGGCTTCGCGCCGCAGTGGAAGATCGTTGCGGTCAACGACATCGGCTACTCGGATGACGGATTGAAGGACGCCCTGAAGCAGGCGAAAGGAACAAGCGATCCAATCGAGTTCATCGTCTCCAACGATAACCACTTCCGTGCGCTCAAGATGGACTACCACGATGGCGAGAAGTATCCGCACCTGGAGCGGGACGCGAGTGCGCCGGATTTGATCGACGACATCCTGAAACCGCTCACGCCAGCGGCTGCTGAGAAGTAACGAGCTTCATTGCAAGAACAAAAGAAGCCCGGCCAAAGACCGGGCTTCTTCCTTGCACGATAGCAATTACGTTTTAGTGAGCAGTCAGTTCCGCCGCGACCTTCTCGGTGACGAAGGCCTCGATCTGGTCGCCCTGCTGCACGTCATTGAAGTTGGCGATGGCCATGCCGCACTCCATGCCGTTGGTGACCTCGCGCGCATCGTCCTTGAACCGCTTGAGCGAGGCGAGCTTGCCTTTGAAGACCTGCACACCGCCGCGCATGACGCGAACTTCCGCATCGCGCCGGATGGACCCGTCGGTGACGCGGCAGCCCGCGATCGTGCCCACCTTCGGAATGCGGAAGATCTCCTGCACCAGCGCACGGCCCTGGTAGCTCTCCTTGAAGACCGGCTCGAGCAATCCCAGCATCGCCTTGGTGATCTCGTCCTGCAGCTCGTAGATGATCGAGTGCAGCCGGATCTCCACGCCTTCCTGCTCGGCCAGATCGGCGGCCTTGCGCTCCGGACGCACGTTGAAGCCGATCACGATGGCGTTCGATGCCGAGGCCAGCAGGATGTCGCTCTCCGTAATCGCACCCACGCCGGAGTGCAGGATCTTGATCCGCACCTTTTCCGTCGACATCTTGCTGAGCGAGTCGGAGAGCACCTGCACGGAGCCCTGCACATCGCCCTTCAGGATAAGCGGCAGGTCCTTCACGCCGGCCTGCTTGATCTGTTCCGCCAGGCCTTCGAGCGAGACACGCGAGCTCTTCGCCAGTTGCGACTCGCGCTCCTTCATCTTGCGGTATTGCGCGATGCCCTTCGCCTTGTCGCGATCCGCGACCACAAGGAAGTTGTCGCCTGCATCCGGCATGCCTTCCAGGCCCAGGATCTCGACCGGTGTCGAGGGGCCGGCCTCATCGATGGCTCGGCCGCGATCGTCGAACATCGCGCGCACCTTGCCGAAGGTGTTACCCACGATGAAGCTGTCACTGTTGCGCAGTGTGCCATTCTGCACCAGCACGCTTGCCACAACGCCGCGGCCGCGATCGAGCTTCGCTTCGAGCACTGTGCCCAGACCCGACCGGTCGGGCGTCGCCTTCAGATCTCCGAGATCCGCGGTGAGGCAGATCATTTCGAGCAGCAGGTCGAGATTGAGTCGCTTCTTCGCCGAGACATCGACGAAGACCGTCGAGCCGCCCCAGGCTTCGGGGACCAGTCCGCGATCGCCCAACTGCTGCTTCACGCGGTCCGGCTGCGCCTCCGGCTTGTCAATCTTGTTCACCGCCACGATGATCGGCACGTTCGCCGCCGTCGCGTGATCGACTGCCTCGAGCGTCTGCGGCATCACGCCGTCATCCGCCGCGACCACGATGACGACGATATCCGTCACCTTCGCGCCGCGCGCACGCATGCGGGTAAATGCCTCGTGGCCCGGGGTATCCAGGAAGACGATCTCGCGGCCAAACGCCGGCGAATCCGCCTTGGTGATGCGAACCTTGTACGCGCCGATGTGCTGCGTGATGCCGCCCGCCTCGCCCGCCGCCACATCGGTCTCGCGGATCGCGTCGAGCAGCGAGGTCTTGCCGTGATCGACATGCCCCATGACCGTGACCACCGGCGGACGCACCACTTCGATCTCGCCGGCATGCTCCTGCCCGAGCAGCGTTTCGAGCGCCTCGTTCGCCATCTCGTCTTCAAAGCTGATGATGGTCGTGTCGGCGCCGAACTGCCGCGCCACATCCTTCACCAGCTCCGCATCGAGTGACTGATTCACCGTGACCAGAACGCCGCGCATCAGCAGCGTTGCGATCAGGTCCTTGCCGCGCACGCCGAGCTTCTCCGCCAGGTCCTTCACGCTGATGCCTTCGGTCACCGTGATGGTGCGGGTGATGGGCAACGGCTCCTGCGGAATCTGCGCTCCGCCGAAACGCGATGGCGGAGCAAAGCCCTTCATCGGGCCTTCCTTGGTCTTCGGATACTGCTGCCGTCCACGGCCGCGTGGCGGACCACCCGGGCGCTGCGGACGCGGTGCTTCACCCGGAGGCGGCATCAGTCCTGCACCGGCACCGCCGGGGCCACCAGGACGCGGACCAAAGCCCGGACGGCCACCCCCCGGACGCTGGCCGAAGCCGGGACGTCCGCCGGGAGCGCCGCTAGGTGCGGAGCGCGTGGGATGCATGGGCCGGCGTCCTGCGGGCAAGCCACCACCGGCTCCCGCCGGGGCGCCAGGACGCGGCGGATAGCCGCCCGGACCACCGGGACGCTGGAAGATAGGCCGGCCACGCTGGATAGCACCGGGACCGGCTGGGCCACTCTGTGGCGCAGCGGGACGCGGCGGCGGCGCACTGTAGACCGGCCGTGGGCCGGTCTGCGGCATGATGACGCGCTTGATCGGCGTGGACGCGGCGGCAGAGACTTCCGGCGGCTCCGGAGTCGCCGCAGCCGGAGTCGCGGCAACCGGCGGCGGCGCCGCGGGAGGCACATTCACTGCAGGAGTCACGGCAGGCGGCACACTCGCGCTCGGAGCCGGCGCCACTGGCGGCGGAGCCGCGGCAGCAGGCTTGGCGATCATCGGGCCAGCCGGGGGCGGCGCAGCAGCAATCGCCGGGCGGTGCGCGCCGTGCGCTGCGGGGGGCGGAGCCGCCGTTACCGGAGGACGAGCGACGACAGGGCCCGCCGGCGGCTTCGCAGCAATCGCTGGAGCCTCCGCCGGAGGCGCGGTCACAATCGGCGGTGCCGGGCGCGGCTGCGGCATGACAACACGGCGCGGTGGCGCTGCTGGAGCCTCTGCTTTGGGCGGCGGCGCAGCAGGTGCGCTCGCCGGCGGAGCCGCACTGGCGGACAAGCTAGGCGTGGAGGCAGGCTTCACGGCTGGCGGCGCAGCCTGCGGCCGTGGCGCCGGACGCTCAGCCTCTTCCTTGCGCTGCTGGATCGCCTTCAATACATCGCCGGGCTTCGACACCCGCGACCAGTCGATCTTTGGCGAAGCGCCAGCTTCGCCCTTGCCTGCGCCCGAGCCGCCGTTACGGCTGCTCCCACGCTGGAAATGCGCGCGCACACGCTGCGCCTCGTCAGCTTCGAGCGAGCTCGAATGGGTCTTGGCGTCCGTCACTCCGACTTCACGCAGTACGTCCAGAATCGCCTTGCTCTTAACTTCGAGTTCTCTTGCTAAATCGTTGATGCGAACTTTACTCATCCGTCCCTTTACGTGGCACTCTGCCTGCCGTCCCTCAGCTGTTCATAACAACCTCTTGGTCAGTGGGGTCACATGCCGTCCCATTTGATTATCGCCTGAAAACCGGAAATCCGTGCTGCGTGTTCTTGAAGATCCGCACCGCGCGAAAACCGCAAACCAGGCCTTCTTCCCGTTACACACCGTCGTCGTCCCGCTGCGGCTGGGCGTCGGGTAGAACAGACTCTTCCTCCGCCTCGCCGCCCTGAAGCGGGCTGGGCTCTGGATTGTTCCGCTCCAGGCGCCGGCTGGTGTCGTCCTGGCCCGCATCCTGCGGCAGAACCCCGACTTCGCCCGCTTCCTTCCCGGACTCGGTCAGTTCCTCCACCCGCTCGCGCGCGACCTCATCCACCACATGGCCCGAGCCATCCGCGGCGGCTCGCTCCTCGCCACCATCCGCCTCATCCACCTCCAGGGCATCCAGTTCCTCGCCCAGCTCGGCGTCGGCCTTCGCGCGTTCCTCTTCAAGTGACATATCTGCCTCCACGGCTGCCAGGTCGGCAGCATTCGGCGAGCGCTCTTCCGCCTCGGCCGAGGCAGCAGGAGCCACGCCCTCAGGCCGCTCCTCGCCTTCCTCGTACTGGCCGAAGTAGTGGCGCACCGCGGTCGAGATCTTCTCCAGCGTCTTCTCGCCGATGCCCGGGATCTCCTCGAGCTGCTCCGGCGTCATATCGGCCAGCGACTCGACCGTCGTGATACCGGCAGCGACCAGCTTCTGAAGAATCGCCTCGCCCAGCTCGGTGACCTGCTCGATCGGCGTCGAAGGACCGCCGCTCAGCGCCTGCATCTGCTGCTCCACTTCCTGCCGCTTCTCTTCCTCGCTCTTGATATCGATCTTCCAGCCCAGCAGCTTCGCCGCCAGCCGCACGTTCTGCCCTTTCTTGCCAATCGCCAGCGAGAGCTGTGTGTCATCGACGATCACTTCAAGCTGCTTCTCGGTCAGATCGGTGATGCTGACCCGGCTCACCTTCGCCGGCTGCAGCGCCTTCTCGGCGAAGGTCGTGACTTCGTCCGAGTACTCGATGATGTCGATCTTCTCTCCGCGCAGCTCGCGGATGATCGACTGCACGCGCATGCCCTTCATGCCCACGCACGCGCCCACCGGATCGACATCTTTATCGCGCGACTGCACGGCAATCTTCGTCCGCTCCCCCGCTTCGCGCGCAATCGCACGCACGTTGACCGTGCCATCGTAGATCTCCGGTACCTCGCTCTGGAAGAGGCTCTGCACCAGCTCCGGCGCCGCGCGCGAGACCACCACCTGCGGTCCCTTGGAGGCGCGGTCGACGCGCAGCAATATCACCCGCACGCGCTCGCCCACACTGAACTGCTCCAGCCGGCTCTGCTCGCGGCGCGGCATGCGCGCCTCCGCCTTGCCCAGGTCGAAGATCACGTCCTGCAGCTCCAGCCGCTTCACCATCGCGGTCATCACCTCGCCGGTGCGATGCGCATACTCGTTGAACACGGTGTCGCGCTCGGCCTCGCGCACCTTCTGGAAGATCACCTGCTTCGCCATCTGCGCGGCGATGCGGCCCAGCACATCGGTGGGCTTGTAGTAGCGAATCTCGCCGCCCACTTCCACATCCGGCGCCAGTTCCTTGGCTTCTTCCAGCGCAATCTGGTTCAGATCGTCTTCGATCTCGTCATCGGTCGCGGTCACGGTCTTGTACACGTACGCGCGAATCTCGCCCGTCTCCTTGTCCAGCTCGGCGCGCATGTTTTCCTGCGTCTTGTAGTACTTGCGCGTCGCCAGCGCGATCGCATCCTCGACCGCCGCCACCACGATCTGCGGATCAATCCCTTTGTCGCGGCTCAATCCTTCAATTACCTGATATAGCTGACTCGCCATCTCTCTCGTTCCTTCTCTTCTTTCAATCTCTTCAGCTCAATCTCGCGCCGCGGTGTCCATCACGCGGCCATTCGTTGCTGCCTGCTGCTTGCTCGATTACAGTTCCGGGATAAGCTGCGCCTTCTCCACATTGGCGAGCTCGATCTCCACCAGCGCATCGGCTGCTGCCGCCGCCTTTTTGGCCTTCCCTTTCGCTTGGATGGCAGAACGGTCGAGCGTGATCCTGCCCCCATTCCTTGCAGTCAGGTCCGCGGCGGTGAGCCGTCCCTGCCAATGGCGATTCCCGGCAACCGGCTCAAAGGTCTGGAGCTTCACCAGGCTGCCCCGAAAGCGCTCGTAATCCGCGGGCCGGCTTAGCTTGCGATCCAGGCCCGGCGAGGAGACTTCCAGGGTGTATTCCGCACCCGGAACCAGGTCCTCTACATCGATCACGGTGCCGAAGTCCTGGCTGAAACGCTCGCAATCCTCGTGGGTCACGCCGGAGAGGTGCTCCGTGCTCAGCTCTCCCCGCAGCACAGCCGCTGGAACCACTCCCTCGTCTCCACCAGCGCCGCGCTCTGCGGCAGCCTTCGCCTCGGCAGCCAGCCGCTCCCGGCCCGCCGCATCCTTCTCGATCGAGACACGCAGCACCCGGTGCTTGCCGCCGCCCACAAACTCGACGTCCACGACCTCCAGCCCATAGCTGGACGCCACACGCTCCGCCGTCGCACGAATTTTTTCCAGCTCTACCGCCATCCGCCGCCCGCGCCACGTTTGCTGCAAGAAATTTGCTGCAAGAAAAAGGTGGGCTTTCGCCCACCATCTCCTTCGCCGGTGTCCTCACGCGCGAAGCAAACGTGTCTAAATCAATGATACGCCGCGATTGGCCGCTTGCCAACCGCATTCCGAGCGCAGCGAGGAGGCACTTTGAACCCACGGTTCCGAATAGCCCAAAACATCCCTCAACACCACCCGAGTTACTGCGTTAGCGTCCTTCGCATCTGGAAGTTCTGTGCATTCAAACTGATCCACTGCCCATCGCAGCCGTTGTCCCAATTTGAAACGTGACGACCTCCCAACCGGCTGCCTCACGGCTGCTTTGCCGCAGCCTGCTCCGCGTCATCGATGGCCTTGCGGAAGGCATCCACCGCCGGCACGCTGTGCGGTTTGAGCGCGTTCTTTGCCTCATATCGCCAGACCGGAGACCCGTCCAGCGGATTCTCGATCCGCCCTCGATAGACCAGGAAGCTGTCCTCCGAAGTGGCATTGCCGATCTCGGCTTGCGGGTGAGGCCGGCCGTCTGACGTTGGCTGATTCTGGGTTCCGTTTGGGGGTATCGAAGACCCCTGCGACGCATCGGGAACACCGTCGCCGTAGGGTGGCAGCTGGCCCCGCTGCACCCCGACGTCGATCCCGGTATCCGTGGGATCGATCGCCACCGGGCGCCGGCCCTGCCGTGGGTCATGCACTGTCCCGCTAGCCGCCTTCCCGGTACCGCGGCGCACGACGATGATCAGGTCCGCGTACTCGCCCGCGAGGATGGGCTGAAAACGTCCCCAGTTTGCCAGCGCCGTCTCCACATCTCTCTGCGCCACCTCGTTTGCCCGGGGATCATCCAGAGACTCACCGGCATTCGGGTCGATGATGACGGAGACCGTCCGCGCCTGCAGGACATAGGTGGGCAGAGTGGACTTTGGCTTGTCCTTCGCGAGTAAGAGCGATGGCAGCAGTACTCCCGCCATCATTGCGGCGACGTACAGACGCGTCTGCATCGGCGTTACCCCGCGATGATGCTACGCCCACACGGACGCACCGTGCGGCGCGGCGTTAGCGGTACGCAGATTTATTTCGCTGCGGCCTTCCAGTCACCCGGCCGGGCAACGGCATACATCTGGGACATGATCTGCCACATCAGGCCCATTCGGTCGTCGCCGATCTTGTACAGGTCCATGTGTGTGCGGCCTGGAATGTAGGTAAAGTGCGGCTCTGCGCCGAGCTTCTTCAGCCGCGCCTCGAAGAGATGCGCCGAGCCATCCAGGTAAAACGTATCTGCTGTGCCGACGAATAGGTGAATGCGGCCCCTGAGCAGATCGCCGTTCTTCGCCCAGTGCTCCTCCGTCAGGTGCGCGAGATCATAGTGATCATGCCAGTACGCAACCACCTGCGGATCGACATTGCCGGTCTTGCGGTCGAACATCGGCTCCGGCGCGCCGCTCGGGCCTTTGGGGGAGAAGACCCAGTCGAAGGAAGCCATCTGCCCGCCATACGGTCCGAGCACAGCTTCGAGCTGCGCAAACTGCTGGAGCGTTGCCTCCACCTTGCCCTTGTCCCGCACGATGGGCCACGGGCTGCCGTCGGGCTTGCGATACACATTCGCGTGCGGAGCGTAGAGGTCCGGGCCGGTGAAGTCATGGAAGTCGCTCGGATCGGGCGAGGTAGACCACGTCCCGCCGAAGACCTGCGGATAGTTCACCTGGAGTTGCAAGGTGGCCCAGCCGCCGCTCGAGTGTCCGTTCAGGAAGCGCCCCTTTCGCCGGGCATCCATCCGATACTTCGATTCGAGCCAGGGGATAAATTCCTTGGTCAGCGCCGAGCCCCACGGGCCGTCGTTCACGGAATCGGCAAACTCGTGCGTCCCCTCGGGTAGCGACTCGTCGAGCATCACGCAGATCATCGGCGGCGCCTTGTGCTCGACCATCGCCTTGCGCAATCCGAGCCCCGTGACCAGCGCAGAGTCCAGGTTGCCCCCGAAGCCATGGGTCCAGTAGAAGGTCGGATAGGTAGTTTTCGCCCGTGCGTTATATCCGGGCGGCAGTATGATCCAGGCGCGAACGTAGGTCGGCTTGCCCCAGAACTTCGAGAGCAGCGGGCTTTCGAGCTCGGCCTTTTCCGCCTCGCCCGGCTTCACTTCCGCCATCGCCTTGACCGCCATCTCGGCGCGGTGCCCCGACTCCGGGTGCTCGCTCAGCGTGAGTACAGGCTCGCTGCCGACGCCCGGCTCCCAGCCCCTGGCGTCGACGACTTCGCCCTGCCAATCCTGCGGCCCCCGGCCGCCGTGGTTGTAATTGTGGCCGGTGTCGAGCACCGCCTGCAGCTCGTAATCGCCGCGCGGCATGGTCGAAAATGGCGCCGGAAACGCAGTGCGATCCAGATCGACTTCCATCGCGCTGCCCGGCGCGGCGTCATGGATTTCTACGGCGGCTACTGACGTGTCGGTGGGATGAAACTCGCTGATATTGACTTCCCGCTTGCCGCCTCCCGGATGCTCGTCCTGCTGGTTAGCCTGAGGGGCACGCTTCGCGAAGACCAGCAGACGGCCGCTCACCGGGCCGGGTAGATCCGTGCCAACGACAACGCGGACGTACGCGTGGCGCGGCGCTGGCTCCTCCGCCTGCAGCCCTGCAACGCACAATACCAGCGCTGCTACAGCGGCAATCTGTCCCAGGCGCACACGCGTCTTCATCGAATTTTCGCTACCTGCTTGGATGAATGTGAAAGGAACGCTTATGGTACAGCATGCGTGCGTAGACAACAGCAGACGAATGCAGATAACGACAGACTGCCGAGGTCTGCTGTGGTGTGGTGTTGTCTGTCATGGTCTGCCGTTGTCTACGCTCCGCCGACCACGCAGCTCACGTCACCAATCCCGGTGTGCAGCTTCAGCCGGTAGCTGCCGGCGTTGAACTCGCCGTTCACACTCTTGCCAAGGAAGCCGTGCGGCTCAAGGTGGAAGGCCGTCGCGTCCACATCGCCGATGTGTACAGACATGCTCACGGCACGGTAATCGTGCGGATCGGGCACCGTCACGTGCAGATCGCCCACCCCGACCTCGGCGTCGGTGTTGCCCGCGATGCCGTGGATAGTGAGATCGCCGACTTCCAGGTTCAGCCGCAGATCGCTGCGCTTCGGGACATAGAGCGTCACGTCGAAGTCATGGTGCCCATGCTTCGGCATCTCGAGCGCGATCTTGGCCTGCGATCCGTTCACCGAAAATTCGCGGATCCAGCGCGGCGCCGCGGCTGCGTCGTCGAATGTGCGTGATGTGATGACGAGCTTAAGATGGCCATCGTCTGCTGCCGGCTCCACACGCAAATCGCCGACATTCGCATCGACGATGACGACGCCGCCTTGTGCAAATGCCGCCTCGCGCACGACCGGATCGGGCTTGGCAATGTCGAGTTTGTGCCGCGAACTATTGAGTGGAGGGGTGTCGCCGCCTGCGGACTGCGCTCGCGCCGCCATGCCCGGCGCAAAGAGCGCGCACAGGAAGACCATCGTGATGAGGTGCTTCATATCGTCTCTCCCTTGGCGGGGTTTACGTCAATGGATCCCGCGCCGACATTCACTTCCAGGCTGCCTTCGCCCTTGCCCTCGTACTCACGGCTGATAATGAAATGCGAGCTGACGCCGCCCGGGCGGTGATCGTGGAAGCTGCCCAGCCCCACGTTAGCCTCGAAGCTCGCATAGTCACGATCACCCGCCATGGCGAGATACGCTTCGCCCGCTCCCAGGTTCAACTCGCGATTGCCCTTGATGCCCTGAGCATCGAAATAGAGCTTCCCGGCACCGAGATTGATCTCGCTGGTCAGGGTTGGAAACGAGGGCAGCTCCAACACTACGACCGCATGCAGCTTGTGCGGGAACTCCAGGCTGATGGTCGCGTGATCGTTGGTTACATCGAGCGTCTTGATATATGCGCGCATCTTCAGCGACGGAGTGGACGCGGTCTGGATGCGGAGCTTCAGCTTGTCGCCATGCCCCGCCTCAATATGCAACTCGCCGGAGCACACATTCAGCTCCAGCCGGCCTTGCCCGGTGAAGGTCCGCTCGACTGCGAAGTGCTGCGCGTCTTCGGTATCGCCGCTTTGAGCGACGTAGCGGCTCTGCTGCGGCGGCTCGCCGCAGTTGTTGTTCTCCGCCTGCGCGGCCACTCCCATCCCGCACAACACCAGCAGCGGCAAGCTCCACCGCGCAACTCGAGCTTTCACTTTCCCCTCCCCAAATCCGCTGCCCGGACTTCTGTGCTGGCCATACGCCGGATCGCATGGCCAGGTTCCAAAAATGTACTCGGCAGAAGCGCGTTACAATGAAGCGAAGACATCCGCCGCTGTCTTCGTCCCTTCTACCGTTTTCACAATAAGGGCCGCCTTGGAGAGCAATTCGACGCAGCTTTTCCGTTAAGAAAAGCTGCTCTTCGCGGTTACTATCCGTGGCATTCCATTGTGAAAACGGTAATAAACGCAGATCATCCGGCCGCGGTGTCTCTGGCACTACTAAGACACTTATGATTGAGAGCACTGTACCGGAAGCACTGACCTTCGACGACGTCCTCCTCGTTCCTGCTTACAGCGAAGTCGTTCCTGCCCAGGTTTCGACCCAGACCCGCCTCACCCAACGCATCTCGCTCAACACACCGCTGCTCTCCGCCGCCATGGATACCGTGACCGAGTCGCGTCTGGCCATCGCGATGGCGCAGCAGGGGGGCATCGGCATTATCCACCGCAATCTGTCCATGGAGCAGCAGGCCGGCGAGGTGGACAAGGTGAAGCGCTCGGAGAGCGGCATGATCGTCGATCCGGTCACCGTGGGGCCGGAACAGCTCATCTCGGACGCGCTGGACGTGATGCGTCGCTACAAAATCTCCGGTGTGCCGGTGACCCAGGGTAAGCGCCTGGTCGGCATCCTGACCAACCGCGACCTTCGCTTTGAGAGCCGCACCGACATTCCGGTCGGCGACGTGATGACCAAGAAGAACCTCATCACCGTCCCGGTCGGCACCACGCTCGAAGAAGCCGAGGCCATCCTGCACCAGCATCGAGTCGAAAAGCTGCTGGTGGTCAATGGCGACTACGAGCTCAAAGGCCTCATCACGGTCAAGGACATCCAGAAGAAGCTCAAATACCCCAACGCCGCCAAGGACGAGCAGGGCCGCCTGCGCGTCGGGGCCGCCATCGGAGCCATTGGCGACTTTCTGGAACGAGCCGCAGAACTGGTCCGCAGCCGTGTTGACGCGCTCTCTATCGATTCCGCGCACGGTCACCAGTCGCGGGTGCTCGAAGCGGTTCGCCTGGTGAAGCAGCGCTTTCCGGAGACCGACCTGCTGGCCGGCAACGTCGCCACCTACGAGGGCGCCATCGCCCTGATGGATGCGGGCGCGGATGCAGTGAAGGTCGGCATCGGCCCCGGCTCCATCTGCACCACGCGCATGGTCACTGGCGCTGGCATGCCGCAGATCACCGCCATCTCCGAGTGCTTCCGCGCCGCACGAGAACGCAAGATCCCTGTCATCGCCGACGGCGGCATCAAGTACTCGGGAGACGTCACCAAGGCCATCGCGGCGGGCGCCTCCTCGGTGATGATCGGCTCGCTCTTTGCCGGTGTGGACGAGAGCCCGGGCGAGACCATCCTCTACCAGGGGCGGTCCTTTAAGGCCTACCGCGGCATGGGCTCGCTCTCCGCGATGGCGCAGGGCTCGGGCGAGCGCTACTTTCAGAGCTCCCGCGACTTGGATGATGCGCCCGAGGCTCGGCCGCAGGGAGATGTGGCGCAGCGCGAGCGCGCGACGCAGAACCGCCTGGCCAAGTTCGTTCCAGAGGGCATTGAAGGCCGTGTGCCTCATCGTGGACCGCTGGAGGCGATGGTCTATCAGCTTGTCGGCGGGTTGCGCTCCGGGATGGGCTATCTGGGCTGCGGCACGATCGAAGAGCTGCAGAACAATGCGCGCTTCATCCGCATCTCAAACGCCGGTCTGCGTGAATCGCATGTCCACGATGTCATGATCACCCGCGAGGCGCCTAACTATCACGTGGAGTAGGAGTTCCATGGCCGCAGACCTCTGTCGTTCCCAGGCCTGCCGGAGATAGCATCAGGCGTCGAAAAATGAGGGCGGTTGCTTCACAACTTTCCGTAAGCTTCCGCGTTCTCATTAGGACTATGGCTCGTCGCGCCCTCCTTGCCACTGCCCTTCTCTCCCTGGCTATTCCTGCGCTGGCGCAGCAGCCAGTCTACCCAAACTATCCACCACCACCGCCGGCTTCGGGAGAGAACGCGCCTCACACCGCGCCTCCTGATCAGACGGACCAGCCGGAATATAGCGGTCAGTCGGCGCCTGACCAGCAACAGCAGGGTCAGCAGGCGCCTCCGAATCAGAAACCCTCACCCTATCCGCCAGACAACGCACAATCTGGGGAGCAATCCTACCCGCAGCAGGACGCGTCGGCCTATCCGCCTTCTGGCAGCAACCTCAACTGGGTTCCGCAGGGCATGGAGGCACTCGGCCGTACGGCGGCCTTCCACACCGACTTCACCTTCGACCGCTCCATGCTGCAACTGGCGAGCGGCATATGGGAAGGCCCGGGTGATCCCGGCCTGGCGGACGCGGTTAGCCGGCTGGACGGCATCTCTGTGCACAGCTACCACTACGCGGCGCCCGGCATGTACGATCCGCGACTGCTGGACGCGGTCCGGCGGCAGTACAGTGCTATGGGATGGCAGCACCTGGTCACTGCGCGCTCAGCTTCGACGGACGGCGCAACCGATCTCTGGATCAGCTTCCACCACATGCGGGCCACCGGAGCGGTCGTGCTCTTCCAAAGCCCGACGAACCTGAACCTGATCGCCTTCTCCGGCAACCTGAGCCCACTGGACCTGCTGCACCTGCGCGGCCATTTCGGTATCCCTCGCTTTCCCGGCGACCGCTTCGTCCCTGCGCCGGGTCCGGCAGCCCGCGTCACTCCTCCGCCGCGATATTAGCCAGGGTCCAATCGGGACGCCACCTGACCCAACGCGCGCGTGTCCCGCTATTCGGAACGCCAAAGTGACAATTGGACCTATAACGATCACTCCCTTGACAACGCTACCCGGCGTCGTGTGTGATCGTTGCCAATCTCCTGGCGGACTCAGGTGAACGTTTGTCTACAGCGCCCTGCGCTCGCAAAGCAGCCCCGGGCACTATCATCGGACTCTATCGCGTTTTCGATTCGAGCCCAGGTGCCGCGGTTTTGTTCAAGGCACTGGCCTCCCTCAGTGCCGGGAGGTAGATCGAGCAGATCGCCTCCCTTCTTTTTTGCCCAGATGACCAGACACCGTGAGCCAAAGAAAAAAGCGCACCCGAGGATGCGCTTGATGATTCATTGGATTGACTCGTTGGTCTACTTCTCGGCTTCGCCCTCGGCCGGGCCCTGCTCGGCCATGACCTTTTCCATCTCCTCGCGGCGCTTCTGACGCGCTTCGGCGCGCTTCGTGCGCTTCTCGTCGAGAAGCTTCTCGGCGCCCAGCAGCTCGACGAATGCCTTTTCCGCACCATCGCCCTTCTGGAAGCCCGTGCGCACGATGCGCAGATAGCCGCCCTGCCGATCGCCGTAACGCGGCGCGACAGTCTCAAAGAGGCGCTTCACCGCTTCATCCGTCATCAGGTATGCGTGAGCCTGGCGGCGGGAATGCAGGTCGCCACGCTTGCCCAGGGTAATCAGCTTCTCCACATGGGGACGCGCGGCCTTGGCCTTGGTGACAGTGGTGACGACGCGGTCTTCCAGCAGAATGGACGTCACCAGGTTGCGCAGCAGGGCGCGGCGGTGGCTGGTGTTGCGTCCGAGTTTGTATCCAGCATTGCGATGGCGCATGGCAAATCTCTCACTTACGTGCGGCCGGGGGCCGCCGGAATCAATGCGCCAGAGAGAGCTTCCTCTCTCCGGCGGAAGTTAGTTAGAAGTTTTCCGGCTCGTTCTGCATCGGTTCGAGCACGTCGAGATCATCCTCTTCGTCCTCGAAACGGTTGTTGTAGCTCTGCGCCAGCGCCTGCGAGGGCAGGATCGAAGTCGGTCCGGGGACGGCGTTGCCGTTCTCGTCGATCTTCATGCCCAGCGACAGACCCATCTGCGCCAGGATCTCCTTGATCTCGTTCAGAGACTTGCGGCCGAAGTTCTTGGTCTTCAACATCTCAGGCTCGGTCTTCTGCACCAGCTCGCCGATAGTCTGAATGTTGGCATTCTTCAGGCAGTTGTAGCTGCGTACGGAAAGCTCGAGCTCTTCGACCGAGCGGTTCAGATTATCGTTCCGCAGCTGTCCGCGGCCGTCTTCCGTATGGCTGTCCGTTTCGATCTCTTCCTCAAAGTTGATGAAGATGCTCATGTGATCCTTCAGCAGCTTTGCCGCCAATCCCACCGCATCCGCGGGAAGAACCGAACCATTGGTCCACACTTCAAGCGTGAGCTTGTCGTAATCGGTGATCTGTCCCAGACGAGCTGCATCCACGGCATAGTTCACCTTGCGAACAGGCGAATGGACCGAATCCACAGGAATAAAACCAATGCCGAGGTCGGCGTCAAAATTCTTGTCCGCCGAAATGTATCCGCGCCCGCGTTTCAGGCGCATTTCCATATCCAGCTTGCCGCCTTCGCTCACGGTGGCGATATAAACG
>DASYBK010000041.1:0-38971 GCA_036500805.1 Acidobacteriaceae bacterium
CTGGGTTTGCCAGACCGCTCGTACTACATCGAGAAGTCGGAGCGCGAGGCGAAGATTCGCGATCAGTATGTCGAGCACATGACGAAGATGTTCACGCTGGCCGGTGACACGCCCGAACAGGCCGCGGCAGAAGCGAAGAGCGTGATGGCGATTGAAACAGCGCTGGCTGAAGGCTCGTTGAGCCGCACCGATCTGCGCGAGCCGACGAACCGCTACCACATCAAGACGCTGGCGGAGCTGGAGCAGATGGCGCCGGGCTTCGACTGGTCGACGTACTTCGGGAAGATCGGAATCGGCTCGTTCGAATCGCTGAATGTAGGACAGCCGGGATTCGTCGAAGCGCTGAACAAGACGCTCGGAGACGAGAGCCTGGATGCGTGGAAGAGCTATCTGCGGTGGCATGCGATCCATGACGCTGCGCCGTGGCTGAGCGATGCATTCGTCGAGGAGGATTACAACTTTTACAACGCGACTTTGCAGGGCGCGAAGCAGCTGCAGCCGCGCTGGAAGCGCTGTACGAAGCTGACCGACATGGCGCTGGGCGAAGCAGTGGGGCAGGACTGGGTAAAGAAGAATTTTCCGCCGGCGGCGAAGGAGAACATGACCAAGCTGGTGGCTTCGCTGGACAAGGCGCTGGGCGAGGACATTCAGCAACTGCCGTGGATGGGCGAGGAGACGAAGAAGGCGGCCGAAGCGAAGCTGGCGCTCTATCGCAACAAGATCGGCTATCCGGACAAGTGGCGCGACTACTCGAAGTTCACGGTGGTGCGCGGCGACCTGCTGGGCAATGTGAACCGCGGCGATGAGTTCGAGCGGCAACGCAACCTGAACAAGCTGGGCAAGCCGGTGGACGAGACGGAATGGGGCATGACGCCGCCGACGGTGAACGCCTACTACAACCCGAGCATGAACGACATCAACTTCCCCGCGGGCATTCTGCAGCCGCCGTTCTACTCGCTCGAGGCAGACCCGGCGGAGAACTTCGGCGCCATCGGGATGGTGATCGGGCACGAGATGACGCACGGCTTCGACGATGAGGGATCGAAGTACGACGGCCACGGCAACCTGCGCGAGTGGCAGACACCGGCGGATCGCAAGGCCTTCACCGAGCGGACCGACTGCGAGGTGAAGGAGTATGACGGCTTCGCTCCGGAGCCGGGCGCGAACGTGAACGGCAAGCTGACCCTCGGTGAGAACACGGCAGACAACGGCGGCATCCGCATTGCGTTCCTGGCGCTTCAGAACACGCTGGCGGCGGAGGGCAAGAACCTCGATGGGCGGAAGCAGGATGGCTTTACGCCGGCGCAACAATTCTTCATCTCGTATGGGCAGATCTGGTGCGAGACCCGCCGCCCGGAGTACTCGCGGATGATGGTCAAGGTAGATCCGCACTCGCCGGGGAAGTTCCGCGTGGATGGAGTGGTCGAGAACTTCGATGAGTTCGGCAAGGCGTTTCATTGCAAGAAGGGCTCGCCGATGTATCCGGAGAATGTCTGCCGCGTCTGGTAAGTGCCGGCCCGTCCGGGCGGCGGCGCTCGGACTCAGGGCACTTTTGAGAGGCATTGGCCGGGCAACGTGCCGGCACTCACGCTGCTCTCAACAAGCAAGGACTCGCTGCGTCAGCGTCCTCGTCGGCGCGGGACGCCTTTGTTCCTTGCGGTCTTTCGCGAGACCCCGACTTCAATGAATTGTGAAAGGAAGATCCGATGGCTACATCAGGGACAGTGCAACCCGGCGACGTCTCGCAGCGCGTTGGCGTCGAGGTCATCCGTGCTCGAGGCGTGGATGTAGAGAAACTGATCAAGATGCTGGTCGCCAATGCTGCGGCGGAATTCGCCAGCACCTATTACTACTACACCATCCTTAGGATGAATCTGGCTGGGTATGAGGACTACAAGGAAATTTGCGAGGACGCGAGGCTCGAAGACCGCGCCCATTGGGAGCTGATCGTTCCCCGCATCTACGAGTTGGGAGGTCATCTTCCCAATGACCTGAAGGAGTTTCACGACCAGGCGGGGTGCCGCGCAGCCAAGCTGCCCGATCCGCCTACGGCTGTAAACATTCTCACCCTGCTGCTGGAATCCGAGCGATGCGCGATCCGAAGCTGGAGCGCGGTGTGCGATATGACATTCGGCAAAGACCCGCGAACTTACGATCTCTCGGCGCGCATTCTGAATGAAGAGATCGAACATGAGGCATGGTTTATCGAGCTGCTGGCTCATGAGCGCGATGGAAAATCGATACCTTCGGGACACTTCCGCCGCGGCGAACCGGGAGAGGCGCCATACAGCAAAAATCGGCGCTTTTATAACCCTTAAAGCATCGAACCGAAGATGACCGCGCGGCGGAGTTATCCGGTCACCTTAGAGACTCCCGAAGGGCTCCGCAGCTTCGATTGCGGCGACGACGACTACATCTGGGACGCCGCCGCCGCAAACGGTATCGTTCTGCCTGCGATCTGTCATCACGGGCGCTGCCTCACCTGCGCGGGCCGGTTGCTCGAAGGTGCGGTGGAACACGACCATCCTGACGCCTACTTCCCGCAGGATGCGGCGGAAGGCTACGTTCTGCTTTGCTGCGCCATGCCGCGAAGCGAGGTGCGCATCCGCACACATCAGGAGTGGGCCATGCGAAAACATCGCCTTGCCCTGCGCCTGCCGGCTCCGTACGCGTGAGCAGGGAAACTTTCAGCAGGATGACGCACTCTTCCGTGTAGTTGCCAGCTTGGGAGTTGCCAGCTTGCATCCGCAACATGCAAGCTGATGCGCATGCCGGAATTGCCGGATATCACCGCGTATCTCAGCGCGCTTGAGCCGCGCATCGTTGGACAGAGGCTGGAGCAGGTGCGCATTGCGAGCGCATTTCTGCTGCGCACGGTGCAGCCGCCGCTCAGCAGCGCCGAGGGCCGCATGGTGGGCGAGCTGCGCCGCGTGGGCAAGCGCATTGCGATCGGCCTGGAAGGCGATCTGTGGCTGGTGCTTCACCTGATGATCGCGGGACGGCTGCACTGGCGGCCGGCAGGAGCCCGGCTGGCAGGCCGGAACAATCTGGCGGCTTTCGATTTTGTGAGTGGCTCGCTGGTGTTGACCGAAGCGGGTACGAAACGGCGAGCTTCCCTTCATGTCGTAAGTGGAGACGAGGGATTGCAGGCGATGGATCCGGGCGGCATCGAGGTCTTCGCGTGCGATCTGGATGCATTTCGCGCTGCGCTGATGGCGGAGAACCGCACGCTGAAGCGGGCTCTGACCGATCCGCGGATTGTGAGCGGCATCGGCAATGCGTATTCCGATGAGATTCTTCACGCCGCGCAGCTATCGCCGATCAAGCAGACGCACAAGCTCGAGCCGCGGGAGTGGGAGCGATTGTTCGCGGCGACACGTGAGACGCTGCAGCTCTGGATCGAGCGACTGAACGCAGAGGCGCAGGCCGGCTTCCCTGAAAAAGTGACCGCCTTCCGCAAGGAGATGGCCGTGCACGGACGCTATGGGCTGCCGTGTCCGCGATGCGGCGAGGCGATCCAGCGCATCCGCTATGCGGACAACGAGACGAATTACTGCGCGCGGTGCCAGACGGAGGGCCGCGTGCTTGCGGACCGCAGCCTGTCGCGTCTGCTGGGCAAGGACTGGCCGCGCACGCTGGATGAGCTGGAAAGTATGACCAGACGCGCTCGCGGTCTATAGGTGACCGAGGTAGTGGTAGTGGAAGATCTCTTCCACTGCGATGAGTGCCAGGGTCGCCCAGGAGAGCAAGGCCTGCAGGCGCTCCATGCGGAGCTTGTGCGCGCTCGGCGGCCGCACGCGCCACTGGGATGCAGGGCGAAGGCGCAGTCGCCGCATCTGCGCGAGGATAGCCAGGTTCAGCAATGAACCCGCCAGGGCCACGCCGACCATGGGGATGCGGAGTGCGTCGGCGTGGAAGCGGTCCACCATACTGCCCGCGCCGGCACTGAGCACCAGCGAGCCGACGCCGACGACAAAGCGCAGGCCGTTGGCCGCCGCAAAAAACGTGCAGACGCTCTGGAGCAGCGCAAAGAAAAAGCTGGACCAGGCGATGGCTCCTTGCAAGCGCGCGGTACTTCCCTCGGGGGTCTGAGCAGTTTCGAGCGGCCGAGCGGGAGTCGCGGTCACAAAAACTCCGGGAGAGACATCGAGCTCCTCTACCTGGATATTCTACAGATCGGCGCGTCTGCAGTGCTGAGTCGAAAGCGACGCCGCCGCGATGCACCTTCCAATCAGAAGGGCAGTTGCACCATAAGAAGGAGCGTCGGTTTGGATTCGAGGAAGGCGCGCACGATGGTAGACAACATGCTCTCAGCATGGGCATGGGGCGCATAGTTCACCGCCAGCCGCGGAGTCTGCGCTGCGCAGTGCTGCAGGTCGCCGGAGGCCCATCCGCCTGCCTTCTGATACTGCCATTCGACATCGAAGTGCTGCGGATCCTGCACCGTGTAGAGGAAGCGGTTCTTCGGCGCCGCTGACGCGTAGCGCAGCACATCGGTGCTGGTCACGGTCAGGGTGCGGCCGTCCCAGCCGGGGCTGTCGAAGATGGCATAGCCGGACGAGTTCATGTCTATGAAGACAAGCTTGTCGCGGGTGGCATCGGTTCCGAGCTCGTAACGGCCGACGTAGCCCTTGGGTTCGATGTCGGTTTCGGTGAGATCCACCCATTTGCCGTCGGCGCTGGATTCGCCATGATAGACGGAGCGATGCTGCCGGCCGCTCCCCTCAAAGCTGCCGGAACATTGCCAGTAGCCTGCGAAGCTGAAACCTGATGGCGGCGTGAGAGTGACCGGCTGGCAGAATGCCTGGCCCAGAGAAACAGTCAGGCTCATTGCCAGAAGACCGAGAGAAGGGCGCAATGACTGTCGCATGCGCCACAGCCTAAGACGGGGCTGGGACGCGGTTACAGCGGGTATCGACGAGCCGACCCCGGTTTGCGACGAGCCGTGCATTTCCTGCGCCAGGACGGTGCGGGAAATCGCCGCGCCGGCCAATAGAATATGAATGTGGCGCAACCTACCTCGACCCCGCGCTTTCGGTCGTTCTGGCCATACCAGCTTGGAGGCTGGCTACTCTATGCGACGGCAAACGCGGCGTCCATGGTCCCGCTGCGCAATATGCGGGATGAGGTGGCGTACAAGGCCGCGTATCTGCTGACGGGATTCATCTGCAGCTTCCCAATGTATGGTGTGTGCCACGCTCTATGGAAAGCGCGCGTATCTCTCTATCGCGCTCTGGCCATTTGCACCGTCGTCGCCTATATATTGGGCGTCGTCTCGTCGGCGGTATCCGTGTGGTCGGAGGTCCGGTTCGGAGGCACGAAGGAACACTTCCACTGGAACTATGCCTTTGCGTATTCCATGGGCAGTTGCTTCGTCCTGGTGGCGTGGAGCTTTCTCTACTTCGGTATCAAGCACTATCACGCGCTCGAAGAGGAGCGGCGCCGCCTGCAGGCATTAGAAGGGATGGCACGTGAGGCACAGATGCGTGCTCTGCGCTACCAGCTTCAGCCGCATTTCCTCTTCAACACGCTGAACGCGATCTCCACGCTGGTGCTGGACAATCAGCCGCGAATTGCCACGCAGATGATCGCGCGGCTGGCGGACCTGCTGCGCAGAACGCTGGAGTCTCCGGATGTGCACCAGGTCTCGCTGAAGGAAGAGATCGCAGTCACCAAGGAGTACCTGGCGCTGGAAAAAATCCGCTTCGGCCCTCGTCTGACGGTCACCTTTGCGATCGATCCCGCGACGCAGGAGGCGCTGGTGCCGCGCTTTCTGCTGCAGCCGCTGGTGGAGAACGCGATTCGCCACGGCATCGCCAAGCGGCCGGATGGAGGCACGCTTGTCCTGCACTCCGACATGGCCGGTGGACGGCTGCGGATAAGAATCGAAAACGATGGAGCGGAAGACGACGAGCCGGTCCTGAACCGCAGCACGACAACGCCCCATCGCGGCGTCGGGCTGACCAACACACGCGCGCGCCTGGAGCAGATGTATGCCTACGAGGCGACGCTCGAAACCCATGCCACCGCGAACGGCACCTATGAGGTACGCATCTCGATGCCGTTCAGCACCGTGGAGACAATCTCCGAATTGCAGATGCTGGAGGCACAGTGAACCTTCGAGTCCTGATCGTGGACGATGAACCATTGGCGCGGCGCGGTGTCGCTCTTCGCCTTGCGGAGCATCCTGACATGACGGTGATCGGGGAGTGCGCCAACGGTGAGGATGCCATCCAGTCGGTTCTTACCCTCAAGCCGGACCTGGTCTTTCTCGACATTCAGATGCCGGGAATGTGCGGCATCGAGGTGCTGCGCTCGCTGCCGCAAGGGTCGCTCCCCTGCATCATCTTCCTGACCGCATACGACGAGTACGCACTGGCTGCTTTCGAGGTGCAGGCGCTCGATTATCTGTTGAAACCGATCGACAATGTGCGGTTTCTCATCGCTCTCGAGCGGGCACGGCGCATCCTCGCGCTGCAGCAGCAGGACCTGCTGCACAGCCGCTTCCAGAAGCTGCTGGAATTGCACTCCGAACGCAATGACGGAGGGCCGGCGAAGCGTTTCGCCATCCGCAACGGAAACCAGGTGGCATTTGTGCAATCGTCGGAGATTGACTGGATTGAAGCGGTCGGCGACTACGCCGGCCTGCACGTCAGCAAGAAGATGCATCTGCTGCGCGAGCCGCTTCACCTGCTGGAGTGCCGGCTGGATCGCAGCGAATTTCTGCGCATCCACCGGTCGACGATCGTGAAGCTGGACCGGATCACCCGGATCGAGCCGCTGGCCAACCGCGACTGCCGGCTCACGCTGCAGGACGGCACCCATCTCAGGGTGAGCCGCACTTACAGCAAGCCCCTGCACGATCTGCTGCGCAACCGGGAGAGCGCGCCGGTTTCCCTCTAGAGCATTTTCGGTAATACCGTGTCCGGCGGAGAGGCACTCGGCGTGGCTTTTCCATAAAGAAAAGCCACAGGAGCGGCCGCTGAACCGTCTACACCTATACTAAAAATGCTCTAATCAATCGATTGTGCGAAGCTCCGGGCATATAAAAAATGTCCATAGCGGCTTCCCTGTGACTATGATGGGTGCGCACAATAACGATTTGGATGGTGGTCCACCCGATGAGCAAGTCCCTTTCGCTGTTTCTGGCTGCAGCCCTGTCAGTCGCCGGTGGTACCTCGTTGCACGCGCAGCATCATCATCACGACCAGTCCGAATCACCGGCGCAGAATGAGCCGTGGATGCGGCCCGGCCTGTCGCCCGATGAGCGCGCCGACATGGTGCTGAAGCAGCTGACGCTCGATGAAAAGATTGATTTGCTGCACGGCAACGGCATGCCCGGTTGGGGCAAGCCGCGCCCGAACGCGTATCTCGGCAACGGAGGCGCCGGCTTCACCCTGGGTGTGGAGCGGCTGGGCATCCCCATCATCCAGATGAGCGATGCCGCGTATGGCGTGCGCAGCAGCGCGGAGAATGGCCGCTACTCGACCGCGCTTCCGTCAAACCTGGGTTCGGCAGCAAGCTGGGACCCGCAGGCCGCGTGCGACTACGGCGCGCTGATCGGCCGCGAACTGCGCGCGCAGGGCTACAACATGACCCTGGGCGGCGGCGTGAACCTGACGCGCGAGCCGCGCGACGGCCGCACCTTCGAGTACATGGGCGAAGACCCGGTACTTGCCGGAACGATGGTCGGCAACCGCATCAAATGCGAGCAGGCGCAGCACGTCATCGGCGACATCAAGCACTACGCGATGAACGACCAGGAGAGCGGCCGCAACGAAGTGAACGCGATGATCAGCAAGCGCGCGATGCGCGAGAGCGACCTGCTGGCGTTTGAGATCGGTATCAAGGTCGGCAATCCGCAGGCCGTGATGTGCAGTTACAACGCAGTCAACGGCGACTTTGCCTGCCAGAACAAGTATCTGCTGACCGATGTGCTGAAGAAGGACTGGAACTTCAAAGGCTTTGTGGTCTCCGACTGGGGTGGCACCCACAGCACGGTGAAGGCTTCCGCCGCCGGATTGGATAACGAGGAGCCGGAAGATTTGTTCTACGGTGCGAAGCTCAAGGAAGCCGTTCAGAGCGGACAGGTGCCTATCTCCGAGATCGACGATCATGCGCATCGCGTGCTGCGTGCGGAGTTCGCAGCCGGCCTGGTGGACCACCCCGTGCAGAAGAGCGTGGTCGATGTGCTGGGCGGCCTTGAAACAGCGCGGCGCATCGAGGAAAGCAGCATCGTGCTGCTGAAGAATGAGCACAACATTCTGCCGCTCGATCCGGCGAAGGTGCATTCGATTGCGATCCTCGGGGTGAACGCCGATACGGGCATGATCTCCGGCGGCGGCTCCGCGCAGGTGGATGCTCCGGGGCGTCCGCCGGCTCCGTGGCAGGCGCATGTATGGTTCCCCACGTCGCCGCTGAAGGCGATCGCCGCGCATGCGCCCGGAGCGACAGTGCGCTATGGCGGCAGTGAGCCTGCGGCCGCAGCAGAAGCAGCGAAGAATGCGGATGTCGCGATCGTCTTCGCCTATCAATGGGAGAGCGAGGGCATGGACCTGCCTGATCTCTCGCTTCCGGACAATCAGGATGCGCTGATCGAGCAGGTCGCCGCCGCCAATCCGCACACCATCGTCGTGTTGGAGACGGGAACAGCCGTGACCATGCCGTGGGTGGATAAAGTCGATGGCGTGGTAGAGGCGTGGTATGCGGGCAGCAGCGGCGCAAAGGCACTCGCGAACGTCCTCTTCGGCGAGGTGAACCCCAGCGCGAAGCTGCCGATGACCTTCCCGCGCACCATGGCGGACCTGCCGCATCCGCACCTGGTTACGCCGCCGCCGGGCGCGACCGGCAAAGAGGCCGTGCAGAAGACGGGCGAAGCCAGGCCAACCTTCAGCGTGCACTACGACGAAGGGGTCGACGTTGGTTACAAATGGTACGACGCGCAGCACAAGCCGGTGCTCTTTCCCTTTGGATACGGGCTTTCGTACACCAGCTATCGCTATTCCGGCCTGAAGGTTTCCGACCAGGCGAGAAACGTCTCTTTCACAGTGACGAATACGGGCGACCGCGCCGGCACCGAGATCGCCGAGGTCTACGCGGCACTGCCGACTTCGGCAGAGGAGCCGCCGAAGCGGCTGGTGGGCTGGGCGCGCATGGCGTTGAAGCCGGGTGAGAGCCGCGAGGTCACGGTCGCGGTGGATCCGAAGTATCTTTCCATATACGACCAGCAGGGCTGGAAGCTCGTTCCGGGGCAGTACACTTTCCTTGTCGGCGGATCGTCCCGCGACCTTCCGCTGAAACAGGAGACGAAGCTCGATTAGATCGCGTGCGCATAGCCCTTTTCATCACCTGCTACAACGACACGCTGTTTCCGCGCACCGGGCAGTCGGTGGTGCGCGTGCTGGAGCGGCGTGGCCACACGGTCGAGTTCCCGCTGGAGCAGACCTGCTGCGGACAGATGCACTTCAACACCGGGTATCGTCGCGAAGCATATCCGCTGGCCAAGCGTTTCGTAGAGATTTTTTCCGGCGCTGAGGCCGTCTGCATTCCTTCGTCTTCCTGCGTCGCGATGATCCGCGAATACTATCCGGCGCTGGCTCGTGAAAACGACGATGCGGAGATGGCCGCTGCGGTCGAGCGGCTGCTGCCGCGCGTCTTCGAGTTCAGCGAACTGCTGGTAGACCGGCTCGACCTGACGGATGTGGGTGCGTACTTCCCCCATCGCGTCACCTATCACGCAAGCTGCCATGGACTGCGCAGCCTGCATCTTGGAGACAAGCCGCTGCAGTTATTGCGCGCAGTGCGTGGCCTCGAACTGGTCCCACTCGAAAACGTGGAGCAGTGCTGCGGTTTCGGCGGCACCTTTGCAGTAAAGAATGCGGATGTCTCCGCCGCGATGCTGACGGACAAGACCCGCGCCGTACTGAATACACGCGCCGAGGTTTGCACCGCCTGCGACAACTCCTGCCTGATGCACATGCAGGGCATGCTGCATCGGCAGTTCGCCGGCGTGCGCACATTGCACATCGCCGAGATCCTGGCCGGAACGGAGGACGATCGCGCATGAATCTGGTGCGGCTCGATCCCCGCTCGCTCGATCCCCGCTCAGTTAATCCGAAGACGGCGCCGCCCTTCCCGGAGGCGGCCAAGGCCGATCTTCGCGACACACAGTTGCGCCGCAATGTAGCGCGCGCCACCGATACCATCCAGCGCAAGCGCGCCGCGCTTGTCGAGGAGAAGCCGGACTGGCAGGCGCTGCGCGATGCCGGCGCGGCGATTCGCGGCGAAGCGCTGGCGAATCTCGATCGCTATCTGCTCCAGTTCGAAGAACGCTTCCAGGCCGCAGGCGGCACAGTGCACTGGGCCGCAAATGCAGCGGAAGCAAACCGGATTGTGCTTGGCCTGCTGCGCGAGAGTGCGGCGCAGGAGGTCATTAAGATCAAGTCGATGACCACGGCCGAGATCGGCCTGAACGAGTTTCTCGCGCAGCATGGCGTAACTGCGCACGAGACCGACCTTGCCGAGCTGATCCTGCAACTGGGTGGCGATCAGCCCTCGCATATCGTCGTTCCGGCGCTGCACAAGAACCGTCAGCAGGTACGCGAGATCTTCGCGCACACCATGGGATTGCCCGATCTGAGCGATGATCCGGAGGCCCTCACCGCAGCCGCGCGGCAGTATCTGCGCGAGAAGTTCCTTCGGGTGAAGACAGCGATCTGCGGCGCGAATTTTCTGATTGCCGAGACCGGCGGCGTTGCAATCGTCGAGTCGGAAGGCAACGGACGCATGTGCCTCACGCTCCCTGACACCCTCATCGCCATCGCGGGGATCGAGAAGGTGATCCCCCGTTTCGCCGATCTCGAAGTGCTGCTGCAAACGCTGCCGCGCTCGGCCACCGGCGAGCGGATGAATCCCTACAACTCCATCTGGTCAGGCGTGCTGCCGGGCGATGGGCCGAAGCACATGCACGTCATCCTGCTCGACAACGGCCGCAGCCGCGTGCTGCGCGATGCGATCGGACGCCAGGCCCTGCAGTGCATTCGTTGCGGCGCGTGCCAGAATGCATGCCCGGTCTACCGGCAGACTGGCGGCCATGCCTACGGCTCGGTGTATGCGGGGCCGATCGGCGCGATCCTGACGCCGCAGCTCGAGGAGATGCGACACGCCGAGTCGCTGCCCTACGCGTCCTCGCTGTGCGGCGCTTGCTATGAGGTGTGTCCGGTGAAGATCAACATCCCCGAGGTGCTGGTCTATCTGCGTGCGCGCGTGGTCGATCGCCGGCGCCGCAAGCTGGCCTCGCTCTTCGATCAGGAGCGCGCCGGAATGATGATGGCGGCCGCCGTCTTTGCGAACCGTCGCCGTTACGAAGCGGCGCAGCGGCTCGCGCGCACGGCGCAGCGCGCGGTTCGTCATGGCGACGCTTGGTACCACTGGCTCCCCGGCATGGCAGGACGATGGACGGAGACGCGCGATCTGGCACCGCTGCCGCAACAGACCTTTCGCGAGTGGTGGCAGCGGAGGCGATCGTGAACGGCGCACGGCGCTCCAGCCGCGAGCGCGTGCTCGAGCGCATCAGAGGAGCCAATCTGCGCGCCGCCGCCGCGCCGAAACCCATCCCGCGCGAGTACGACCGCGACAGCACGAAACCAGCCGGAGAGATCGTCGCGCTCTTCGAGGAGCGGCTGCGCGACTACGACGCGCGTATCTTCCCTGTCCGCCGCGATGAAATCGGCGCGAAGGCAGCGGAGATCCTGCAAGCGGCCGGGCGGCAGCGCATCGCGGTTCCCGATGGCTTGCCGTCGGCGTGGCGCGCGGACGGCATCGAGTGGATTCCCGACCACGAGCTTTCTTTCGACGTGCTCAACGCGGTCGATGGCGTGATGACCGCGGCCACGGTCGGCGTTGCGGTCTCGGGCAGCATCGCGTTGCAGCATGGTCCCGCAGAGGGCCGCCGCATTCTCACGCTTTTGCCCGACTATCATCTCTGCGTCATCGAAGCGGCGCAGGTGGTAGAGACGCTGCCCGAGGCCTTCGCGCGCCTCGATCCGATGCGGCCGGTCACCTTCTTCTCCGGCCCGTCGGCTACGGCGGATATCGAGATGACGCGCATCAAGGGCGTCCATGGACCACGCTTTCTGGATGTGCTGCTGGTCGAGGACTGAGCCGCCGATTTGCACGATCTTCATGCCGCGGTAGCACAATGGTCGGGTTGCATTCTCAAGGAGCCTCCCCCAATGGTGAAGAAGTCTGCTCAATCGAGCGCCCCGAAAGCTGCTTCCACTAAAAAAACCGTCACGCAGCCAAGCACCGGCAACGATCCCGTCTTTGCACAGCCGTCGCCCACGCCCGATCCCACCAGCTTTCGCGATCCCGTCACCGACCAAAAGCTGAAGGAAGTAGGAACGGTCGAGCCATTTCCCGCGCCGCGCGGAGGGGTTGCCGAGCCGGTGCTGCAATTCGCGGATACGCTGGGCTCGCAGGGCCCTGCACGCGTGGCGGCAATCCAGAAGGCAGGGCAGATCGTCTTCCACACCGTGGGTGACACGGGCAGCGCGAAGGGGCCTTCGACGCAATCGCAGGTTGCCGACAAGATGGTGACCGACTTCACCGAAAACAACGCTGCCGATGTGCCTTCGTTTTTCTATCACCTGGGCGATGTGGTCTATAACTTCGGCGAAGCGGCGTACTACTACGACCAGTTCTACGAGCCCTATCGCAACTATCCGGCGCCGATTCTCAGCATCCCCGGCAATCACGATGGCGTGACCTATCCCAAAGAGAGCGTGCCTACGCTGGATGCGTATCTGCGCAACTTCTGCTCCACTGCGCCGGTGCACACGGACGAGGCGGCCGGCCTGTCGCGCACAGCGATGATCCAGCCCGGGGCGTACTACACCTTGGAGGCCCCGTTCGTCCGTCTGCTTGGGGTGTACAGCAATACGCTCGAAGATCCGGGCGTGATCTCGACCGAAGGCGGCACGCGCCCCACGCTCAACGACGATCAGCTTACGTATCTCCAGACGGCGCTTGCCCGCTGCAAGAGCGAGAACTTTACCGGCGCGGTGCTGCTGGCGGTTCATCATCCGGCCTTCACCGGCGGCGTGAACCACGGCGGCAGCCCGCGGATGCTGCAGGACATGGATGACGCCGCGACGAAGGCCGGATTCTGGCCGCACGTGGTGCTCTCCGCGCACTCGCACAACTACCAGCGCTACACGCGCACCGTCTCCGGGCTGACGATTCCCTACATCGTTGCCGGCATGGGCGGCCACGGGTTGACGCAGATGCGACCGACCGCGAGCGGCAACACCATCCGCACGCCGATGACGGTTGACAGCGGGCTGACGCTGGCAAGTTATGACGACACCCACTACGGCTACATGCGGGTGATTGTGAACGCGACCACGCTCACGATGGAGTTCCATCCGGCAGAGGACGGCGGCACCACCAAAACGCCGGACGACACCTTTACGCTGAACCTGAAGACCCGCGCGATCACCTAGTGTGGTGAGTCGTCAGTTTCGCTGCATAAACTTGTCATCCTGAACGGTAGCGCGGCTCGATGAGGCGAATTCCCGACTCACGTCACTAGCTGCCCTGCGTAACCGCCGGCATAGCCTTTCTGATCGCGAATATCCGCGGCCCTGTGGTACGATCCGCCTGCAAACCGGGTAACCTGCAAGAACAGGGAACCGGCAAGCGAGGGTAGCCGCATGCGAGCAGAACTCCGTCCTTCCAGCCTCGGTGAGATTCTCGACCGCACGGCGCAGATGTACCGCAGCCATTTCCTGCTCTACTTCGGGATCGCGGCGGTTTCCTATGCGGGAGTCCTAATTCTCGGCCTGCTTGCCGATGTTGCGCTCTTCGATTCCCACATACAAGCGGGCGGACGACTCCATGCCAGCCTGAGCGTAGGGGTGGGCGCCGGCATCGGGCTTCTGGCCATCTTGCCGGTGGCTCTCGCGATGGCCGCTGTGATGCACGCCGTCGCACGGAACTACCTGGGGCAGACGTGTACCATCCGCGAAGCGTACGCGAGCGTCGGACGCCGCTGGTATCGCTACATCCTCATCCTGCTGGCAATGGACACGTATGCCCTGCTGCCGATTGTGGGGCTGGCGATTGTGATCGGCGCCGCGAGCGTGCTTCTTCCAGTCGGAATGACTCGAGTTCTGGTTATAGGACTCGCAGCGCTCATGGTCTTCGCCGGCATCTTCGTTGCCTGCTGGTGGCTGTTGCGCTGGGCGCTCTCCATTCCTGCCGCGCTGATGGAGAATCTGACGGTGCATCGCGCGCTGAAACGCAGCACTGTGCTCACCAAGGGCGCAATTGGCCGCATCTTTCTCATGCTGCTGCTGGTGGTCGCGGTCATGATGGTGATCCAGTACGCGATCCAGATCCCCATGCTTATTCTCCTCTGGAAGAGCAGAGGGATTCCCACGCTGAGCACGCGGATCCTGGCGTCCTTCGGATCATCCTTCAGCGGCGCGTTCGTGCTGCCCATCTATTCCATCGCGCTCACGCTCTTCTATTACGACCAGCGTATTCGCAAAGAAGGCTATGACGTGGAATGGCTGATGGAGCAGGCTGGATTGCCGGCCGGCAACCCTGCCGACGCGTCCTTCTCCGGCAGCGGCGTTCCCGGTTCGCTGACGCCGCAGACCGAACCACCCGGACTGCAATCCGGACCGGCCGTCTAGATGCGGCTGGCGCGGCTCCGCAGCATGGCACACGGCTCGATTGTTTGGCGTCTGGCGGCAATCGCATTCTGTATCCTTGCCGGCCTCGGCTCTGCCCATGCGGCGCCCATCACACCGCAGCCGCGAAGCCTCGCCGAGTACCGCGATCACCTGAACTCGCTCGCTACCCTGATCGAACAATGCCGGCAGCACATCGACGCATCCCACTGCAGCGCGGATGCAGTCGGTCCCGACGACATCGTCACTGCCAATGAAGAGATGGGGCCACGGCGCATCCCGTATACCTGGCTGCGCGATCTGCTGGAGCTCATAGGAAGCCGCAAGATCGGCGCTGCCGATGCCCGGCCGATGCTCCAAGCCGCGGCCGAGCGCATCCAGCGTGAGCAGTCCGAGGCGCCAGGCTCTTCGGTGGCAGGGTTGTCCACGCCCGCGCCACATGCGCTCAACAGCCACGACGCGGAGCACACTGCGCTGACAGCGATCCTCAAACGCCCGGAGTTCCGGCACGCCGACCGCTCTTTCATGCAGCGTGTGCTCGAGACGGTAGCGATCTGGATCAACCTGCGTCTCTCTCGCCTTGCCGAATACAGCTCGCATCGCCGCTGGCTGGGCGTTCTGCTGGAGTGTGTGCTGGCCGCTCTGGCCTGCCTGGGGCTGGCGTATTGGTTTGTGCGGCAGACGCGGCGCGCCCGCGGATTGCGGGCGGAGCATGCGTCGCAGGATCAGAACGCGCCGGCCATGCGCAACTGGGAGCGCCTGCGCCAGGAAGCCGAGCTGGCTGCCGCAGAGCAGCGCTGGCGCGACGCGGTGCGCGGCTACTACTGGGCGACGATTGCGCGCTTCGACTCGCGCGGCCAATGGCCTGCCGACCGGGCCCGCACTCCGCGCGAATATCTGCGGCTGCTTCTGCCCGGCCATCCCAAGCATGACGATTTGCGCCAACTGACGCGTCGCTTCGAATCCTGCTGGTATGGCTCGGATACCGCGACGCGGCCGGACTGCGATGCAGCACGCCAGCTCTTCGAAAGGCTGGCCGCGCGATGAAGCTGCTCAATTCGCTCGATCGCCGCGACCGTCGCCTTCTGCTGATCACTGCGGTGCTGGTGGTGTGCACCACGGTACTGCTGGTGCTGGTCCATCCCGAGGAGCAGCAGGACAACTACATTCCATCCACCTACTCCACCGCGCCGCACGGAGCGAAGGCCGCATACCTTCTGCTTGCACGCCTCGGCTACCGCGTCGAGCGCGCGGAGGGACCGCTCGACTCAGTGGCGGGCAGCGCGGACGCACATACTGTCCTCATCCTGGCGGAGCCGACGCGCGCATCGAGTCAACAGGAGAGAGACGCAGTGCGGCGCGTGCTGGCGCACGGCGGCCGGGTGCTGGCCGCGGGCTTCCTTGCCGCCGCTGCCATACCGGATGAGAACCTTGACGATCAGTCGCCGCCGCAACTCATCGGCGGCATCTGCCAGGCCGAGCCGGTGAGCTTCTCGCCGCTTGCCGCCGGCGGCAAGGTTGTGATGCGCGAAGTTCGCGTCACATGGAAGCTGGACCGGCCATCGCAGCGCGCCGCGTTTCAGTGCGCCGGAGAAGGCGTGGTCGTCAGCTACCCGGTCGAGAAAGGCACAGTCGTCTGGTGGGCGAGCACTTCCCCGCTTGAAAATCAGAACATCGCCGCGCGAGGCTCTCTGGAACTGCTGCTGAACAGCCTGCAACTCCAGCACGGCGATCGCGTTGTGTGGGACGAGTCGCTGCATGCGGCGCCTGTGGCCGGATGGAATCCGTTGCAGGATCGCATCGTTCTCGCTCTCCTCGCGCAGTTACTTCTCGCCGGGGTGCTGCTGGTGCTGGCGCGCGGACGTCGCAGCGGCCCGTTGCGTCCGCTGCCCGCGGTCGCTCGCACGTCTCCTATGGAGTTTGTGCGCTCGCTCGGCGGCCTCTATCGCGCGTCGGGGGCAAACGACGTGCCGGTCACCATCGCCTATGAGCGCTTTCGCTCCCGCCTGGCGCAGCACTATGGAATCTCCGGAGCACAGAGCGCGGATGCGGCCACTCTGGCGGCGGCGCTCGGCGAGCGCTTCGGCATCACTGACCCCGCGCTGCGCAGCGACCTCGAGGCCTGCGAGAATGCCCGCCGCCTGACACACTTGAAGCCACGCCAGGCATTGACACTGGTCAAGGCGCTCGCCGCATACAGCGAGTGGATCACGCGACAAACAGAATCGAGTACAACCGCAGTTACCTATCCCGCGAAAGATCGAGACACCATTGGACCCGAGCACGAACATACCGACTCCCGAAGAGACTCCCCTCAGCGCCGCACCGCCTGAGCCGCACACAGGGAACGCGCCGCCGAACATCGCAGCCACGGTGCAGTTGCTGGAACACGGCCGTGCAGAGATTGGCAAGGTCATCGCCGGCCAGACCGAGCTGATCGACCAGGCGCTGATCACCGTGCTCAGTCGCGGCCATGCGCTGGTGGAAGGCGTTCCGGGCATCGCGAAGACGCTGCTGGTCAAGCTGCTCGGACGCGTTCTTGGACTCGAGTTCGGCCGCGTGCAGGCAACCCCCGACCTGATGCCCGCCGACATCCTCGGCACCAGCATCCTGCAGGCGGCCGGCGCGCAGATGATCTTCCGTCCGGGCCCGGTCTTCACCGACTTCCTCCTCGTGGACGAGATCAACCGGATGCCGCCGCGCACGCAATCCGCGCTGCTGGAGTGCATGGAAGAGCGCCAGGTGACGACCGATACCGAGCGGCGGCCGCTGTCGGAAACCTTCACTGTTTTCGCGACGCAGAACCCCATCGACTTCGAGGGAACCTACCCGCTGCCTGAGGCGCAGCTTGATCGCTTCCTGATGAAGATCCGCGTCGGCTATCCAACCGCCGAGCAGGAGCGCTTAATACTGGAGCGGCATCATGCCGGCTTCGACCCTGCCGCTCATACCGAGTTGACACGCGCGCCCGCCGGACTCCTTGCCGCCGCGCAGGCCGAGCAGCGCCTGGTGCGCATCGAGCCGGAGCTGTATGACTACCTGCTCGGCATCACCCGGCGCACGCGCGAGTGGCCGTCGCTCACCCTCGGCGCGAGTCCGCGCGCGGCCATCAGCCTGATGCGCGTCGCGCAGTCTTATGCAGCGCTCGATGGCCGCGACTTCGTGATCCCCGACGATGTGAAGCAGGCTACACTGCCGGTGCTGCGGCATCGCGTGATGCTGCGGCCCGAGGCGGAGCTCGAAGGGCTCGACGCCGACCGCGTGCTTACCGACGTGATCGCGGCGGTGCCTGTCCCCCGGCAACCAGAACGGGCAGGATGAATCAGTTCCCATGAATCAATTTACCGTTCAGCCGGATAGAGCACGCGCGCCTGCGCAACCGCGCGGCCACCTTGCCTGGGCGCTCACGCCGCGCGCGCTCTACCTGCTGCTCGCGGGCTGTCTCTTCCTGGCGCCGGGATTTTTTCATGCGCGTTACGCATTCGGCATGCTGGCGTGGGATCTTTGCGTGCTCGTTGCTACGATCGTCGATGGAGCACGGCTGCCGGCGCCGGGGCTCATCGATGCGCAGCGCGCATGGCTCGGCGCGCCTTCGCTGGGCCGTGAAGTGGAGGTGGAGCTTGCCCTCACGCAGCACGGCGGAAGCATCATTCACTGCACCCTGCTCGATGATCTCCCCTCCGCATTTCTCGACGAGCCTGCGACCTACCGGCTCGACGCATATCCCGAGGCCCGCGCCACCATCCGCTATCGCTTCACACCCGCGCAGCGCGGCGATCACGCCGCCGGCAAGCTGTATCTGCGGTATCGCTCGAAGGTCGGCCTTGCCGAGCGGTGGGCCATCGCCGATCTCACCCAGACGGTGCGCATCTATCCCACGCTGCGCACGCCGGAGGAGAATCGCCTCTACCTGGCACGGCATCACCGGATCGAACTGCAGATGCGCCTGCGCCGCCAGCGCGGCATGGGACGCGACTTCGAGAGCCTGCGCGACTATCTCGAAGGCGATGAGCTCCGCGATATCTGCTGGACCGCATCCGCGCGGCGCGGCTCGCTTGTCACGCGGCTCTACGAGATGGAGAAAAGCCAGCCAGTATGGCTGGTGCTGGATGCGGGCCGTCTGCAGGGAGCGCGCGTAGGCCGGTACACCAAGCTCGATCAGTCAGCCGCAGCCGCACTGGCGCTGGCGCAGATCGCACTCACCTCCGGCGATCGCGTTGGCCTGCTCGCCTACGGACGTGAGACGCAGCAGCTTGTGCTGCCCGGCCGTGGCGCCGCGCACCTGCGGCTGCTGCTCGATGCCCTGGCGCAGGTGCGGCCGGAGCCGCTCGAAGCCGACCATCTCCGCGCAACCGCAACCCTGATGCATCGCCAGTCGCGCCGCAGCCTCATCCTCTGGATGACCGACTTTGCCGAGACAGCGATGCAGCCCGAGGTGTTGGATGCCGCGGCGCAACTCGTGCGGCGGCACCTGCTGCTCTTCATCGCCATCTCGCAGCGCGATGTGCAGCGGCTGGCTTCAGCTACCCCGGAGACGATAGACGCGATGTTCGAAACCGCCGCAGCGCAGGAGCTGCTCGATCGCCGCGAGCGCCTGCTGCGCCGCCTCGAGGAGCGTGGCGCGATGACGCTCGAAACCCAGCCGGAGTCGCTTGCCGGCTCGGTGCTCAACCGTTATCTGGAAGTGAAGGAGCAGGGCCTGCTGTAGTTTTGACGGGCTCGACGCCGGGCTCGATGGAAGAGAAGAGCCACACCAGCAGCAGAGCGAACAGCGCAGCGCCCACCCCAAACTTGAGCCCCGCCGGCGCTCCCGAAGGCGAAAAAAATCCTTCGATGCTTCCCGCGACAATCAGCATGGGGATAATGCCCGCGACCAGCCGTATCGCCTCGCTTCCCGCGCGCGCGATGGAATCGCGACGGCTATAAATCCCGGGAAAGAGCATCCCGCTGGCCAGCCGCAGCCCGGCGCCGCCGGCGATGAAGATGGCCGGCAGCTCAAGCGCTCCGTGCGGACAGACAAAGCTCCACAAGTCACGCGACATATGCGCCTGCTGGCACGCTGTCGCGATAACGCCCATCAGCAGCCCGTTAAAGAAGATCAGCCAGACCGTGCCCACCCCGGCGGTGATCCCGGCCGCGAAGGTGATGAAGGTCACAGTGAGATTGTTGGTCATGATGCGGCTGCTCTCCTGCGGCTTCATGCCGACGATCGAGTGCGTCCACATCTGGCGGTGGTGGATGGTCGCGACCATGGAAGGACCGAGAAAGCTCTCCATGAACCCGTGCCGGGCGAGGGTCAGGATGGCGCCCAGAAGCAGCCCGCCCGCGAACAATGCGACCGCCGTGAGCGTGTATGGAAGCAGCCGGCGAAAGTGCCGCGGGTAATCCTTAGCAAGGAATGCAACGACGCCACGAAAGCTCCGCTGTCGGCTGGAGTAGATGATATTGTGTGTTCGGCCCAGCAGTTGATTCAGCATATGGGCCGTGGAACGCGCCGTCTCATCCTGCCGCACCACGGAGAGATCATTCGCCACCTGCCGGTACAGCAGCGCCAGCTCACGCAGCTCGTCGCGCCCGAGCCTGCGCACTCCCGTGCCCTGGCACTCCGCTGCCAACGTCGCCAGCCGCTCCCAGTAAGGACGGCGCTTCTCAATCCACTGGTTCGAGATCATGAAATTCGCTGATCAGCTTAAAGCATTTTCGGTAATACTGTGACCTGCGAAAATTCTTTGGTGTGGCTTTTCCTTAAGAAAAGCCACAAGAACGGCCGCTGACGATCGGAACCAATACCGACATGGTTTTTAGCATCGAGACGCCGGAGCTGGTGGACCTCGAATTTCCGCTTGCCGGAATCGGCAGCCGGTTCATCGCCATCCTGATCGACTACGCGCTTCAGTTTGTCGGCTTCCTTCTTTTGATACTTGTTGCCCTGCTCTTTCTGCCCAGCATGCAGAAGTTCGAGTCCGCGAGCGCGAAGTGGATGATCGCCATCCTGATCCTGATTCCATTTCTACTGCAGTGGGGCTACTTCACTCTCTTTGAAGGGCTGTGGCATGGCCAGACACCGGGCAAGCGCGTCGCGAAGATCCGCGTCATCCAGCAGAGCGGCCGCGCCATCACGATCTTCGAATCGCTCTCGCGCAATCTTGTGCGCATCATCGATTTCCTGCCGACCGTTTATGTCGTCGGCACCATCAGCATCTTTGTCACCTCCCGCAATCAGCGGCTCGGCGATCTCGTCGCGGGCACGCTCGTCGTCCATGAAGGGCAGACACGCGATCCCTCCTCGCTGGGAAAGACTCGATTGTTTACCGAGGCTGCGCCGCCTGCACCTGCCGCTCCGCGCGCGGTGAGGCTTCCCGCAGATGCGCTCAGCCGGCTGGGCGCATCGGATTTGCAAGCGATTGAAACCTTTCTCGAGCGGCGCCTCGACATGACGCTCGAAGTACGGCAGACGCTTGCCGCGCGCCTGGTCGCGTCCACCGCGGCGCGCATGAAGGTGCCGCCGCCAAATGCCATGCACCCCGAAACCTTCCTCGAAGAGGTCGCCTACGGGGTGCGTTCGCTGGGCATGCTCCACCCTTAGAGTTTGTAGCCGCCGGCGTCGAGTTGACGCTGCGCCACCGCCCGGCCCAGCGCAATGGTGTCCTGCGGCGTATGCTTCACCAAGCGGCGCAGAATGGCCAGTTGCGTGCGCAGCATATCGCCCTCGGCAACCGTTGCAAGCACGCGCCGCGCTGCCTTTTCGACAATGGCAAGAGCATCGGCGGCGAATAGCTTCAGCATCCCGTGCGCGGTCTGGACTTGCGCTTTTTGGGCCTGTGGCTGCGAGCCCAGCTTGCGCGCGCGCAGCAGAGCCGATTCGAGTGCAAAGACCTGCATCGTCATATCCGCCAAATCGGCCATGATCTCCTGTTGATCCTGCAGCGACTGCATATACTTCTGCGTCGCAGCGCCGGAGCAGAAGAGGGCGGCCTTCTTCAGATTTGCCAGCAATTGAGCTTCCGCCGCGAGCGGGTCATCCGCATCGTCGCTGCCCTCGAAAGAAGGCGGCTCCATCACCTCGGCCATCAGCTTCTTGATTGCACCCAGCAGCGGCAACTGCCCGCTCGCGGCGCGCTTCATCAGCCAGCCGGTGATGATCAGCCGGTTGATCTCATTTGTGCCTTCGAAGATGCGGTTGATGCGTGAGTCGCGGTACGCGCGCTCCGCCGGATACTCCTCCACGTAACCGTAGCCGCCATAAATCTGCACCGTGTGATCGACTACCATGTCCAGCATCTCCGATCCCCAGACCTTCAGGATCGAGCACTCGACGGCATACTCCTCGATCTTCTTCTGGATCTCGCGCGCGCTCGTCGCGTCCTCGCCTTCGAGCGAGCCCAGCGCCGCATCGATCATCCCGATGGTGCGATACGCCATACTCTCGCCCACAAAGATGCCGGTCGCGCTCTCGGCCAGCTTCTGCTGGATCAAACCGAATTCGCTGATGGTTTTGCCGAAGGCCTTGCGCTCCTTCGCATAGCGCACAGCGTTGGCTAGCGAGTTCTTTGCGCCGCCGATCGCGCTCGCTCCCAGCTTGAAGCGACCGATGTTGAGGATGTTGAAGGCGATGTGATGGCCCTTGCCCAATTCGCCAAGCAGGTTGCCAGCCGGAACCTTGCAGTCGGTGAGGATGAGTGGACAGGTGGATGAGCCGCGGATGCCCAGCTTGTGCTCCTCCGCGCCCACGGCAAAGCCCGGCGTGTCGCGGTCGATCAGGAACGCGGTGAACTTCTCCCCATCGACCTTGGCGAAGACGGTATAGACATCCGCGAAGCCGCCATTCGTGATCCACATCTTCTCGCCATTCAGGATGTAATGCTGCCCATCCGGAGATAGCACAGCGCGCGTCCGCAGGCTCATCGCATCGGAGCCCGAGGAAGCCTCGGAGAGCGCATACGCGCCGATCCATTCGCCGGTGACAAGCTTCGGCAGATACTTCTGCTTCTGTTCCGGCGTGCCGTACCAGATGATAGGTAGCATCCCGATGCCGACGTGCGCGCTGAAAGTAGTCGCGAAGCTGCCCAGCACCGAGAGCTTCTCGCCCACAATCGCCGACGTGACCTTGTCCATCGCCAGACCGCCGTACTCCTCCGGCGTGTCGGTCGCCATCAGGCCAAGCTCGCCCGCTTTAGCAAGCAGTCCGCGCGTGACTTTGTAGTCCTTCGCTTCGATCGCATCTGCCGCGGGCAGAATCTCCTTCTGCGCAAAGTTCGAAGCGGTCTCGGCGATCTGCCGCTGCTCGTCGCTGAAATCCTCCGGTGTGAAGACCTCCTGGGGCGTGCGCTCCTCCAACAGGAAGCTGCCGCCAGCGGCTGCTTTGACCGTTGTCTTGGGATGTGTCGCCAGCGTTGCCATCATGTCACTCCAGTCATTACGAATTCAATTGAGGTTCTCAAAGATACCGGCCGCGCCCATGCCTCCGCCCACGCACATCGTCACCAGCCCATAGCGCACCTTGCGGCGCTGCATCTCGTGCAGCAGGGTGGCGGTGAGCTTGGCACCGGTGCAGCCCAGCGGATGGCCCAGTGCGATGGCGCCGCCGTTCACGTTGACCTTCTCCGGATCGAGGCCGAGCTCGCGAATCACCGCAAGCGCCTGCGCAGCGAAAGCTTCATTCAACTCGACCAGGCCGATCTGCTCGAGCTTCAGCCCGGCAATCTTCAGCGCCTTCGGCACCGCATGCACCGGGCCGATGCCCATGATCTCCGGAGCGCATCCCGCCGTGGCGAATGCAACAAAGCGCGCCATCGGCTTCATGCCCAGCGCGGCAGCGCGCTCCGCGGTGGTCACGATGGTGGCAGCCGCGCCGTCTGAAGTCTGCGAGGAATTGCCCGCTGTCACCGTGCCTTTGGTATGGAACGCCGGCTTCAGTTTCGCCAGCGCCTCTGCCGAAGTGTCCGCCCGCGGACCTTCATCGATCTGGAAGCTGCGTTTCTGCTCTTTCGGTTTGGCCGAGCCTGGCTTCAGAGAGGCAGGCAGGGGCATGCGCTCGATCCACTCCACCGGCACAATTTCATCCGCAAAGCGTCCATCGGCAATCGCTTTCAGTGCTTTCTGGTGGCTGGCCAGTGCGAAGCCGTCCGCATCCTCGCGTGTGACATGGAAGCGCTCGCCCACGCGTTCCGCGGTGAGGCCCATCGAGAGATACGCGGCAGGCAGGTTGTCCACCAGCCATGGATTGGCGCTGATCTTGTGCCCGCCCATCGGGATCATGCTCATCGATTCGGTGCCCCCGGCGACCACAACCGATGCGCCACCGCCACGGATACGATCTGCCGCCTGCGCAATGGCCTGCAGACCGGAGGCGCAGAAGCGGTTCACCGTCATGGCTGAAATCTCGACCGGCAAACCGGCGCGCAGGCTCGCGATGCGCGCCACATTCATGCCCTGCTCGGCTTCCGGATGCGCGCAGCCGAGGATGACATCGTCCACTTCGCGTTTGTCGAGCTGCGGCACGCGCGCAAAGGCTCCGTCCATCGCCGTTGCCGCCAGATCGTCAGGACGCGCCGTAGCCAGGCTGCCCCTGGGCGCCTTGCCCACCGCCGTCCGAACGCTGCTTACGATCACTGCATCCTGCATGACTAATTCCTTAGCGGTTTCCCGCTGTTGAGGGTGTAGGCGATGCGCTCCTGCGTCTTGCGCTCGCCGCAGAGCGAGAGGAACGCCTCGCGCTCGAGATCGAGATAATACTGCTCGCTCACACGCGTGCCCGGCGCGACGCGGCCGCCGCACAGAATATGCGCCACGTGGCCCGCGACCTTCACATCGTGATCGCTGGCATAGCCCGACTGCTGCATGATGTATGCGCCCAGCTTCAAAGTCGCAAGAACGCTCTCACCGGCCGCGGGAATGTCGGTGCGCATCACCGGCGGCAGATAACCGCTCTCTGCCAGCGCTTCTGCCGCAGCCTTCGCGTCCAGCAGCAGCCGTTCGCGGTTCAGCGTAATGCCATCCTCCTCGGTCAGCAGGTTGAGCGCGCGTGCTTCTGCGGCGGAAGTTGAAACCTTGGCCATCGCAATCGTTTCGAAGGCCTGCTTCATCGTGTCGACCAGTTCAGTGGAGATGCTTACGCGCGCGGCATCGCCGAAGGCGCGGGCTGCCTCGTCCGTGGCCTTCAGCGCAAATTCCTTGGTGCCACCGCCGCCGGGGATGAGACCGACACCCGTTTCGACGAGCCCCATGTAGAGCTCGGCATGCGCCTGCCGCCCGGCAGCGTGAAGAGAGATCTCCGTGCCCCCGCCCAGGCAGAGCGCATACGGCGCAACGACCACCGGACGCGGGCAGAACTTGATCGACTGTGTCATGCGCTGGAAGGCGCGGATGGTCAGGTCCACGTCCTCCCACTCACCCTCCTGTGCGGCCAGCAAAAGCTGCATCAGGTTCGCGCCGACGGAGAAGTTGTCCGCATCACTCGCGATGACAAAGCCGCGGAAGTCGCGCACCGCATCCGATGCCGGCTCGAGCGTCTTCGTGATCAGCCGCATGATGTCGTCGCCGATCGCGCTCTTCTTCGAGTGCAGCTCGATGCAGCCGATGCCGTCGCCGAGATCAATGAGCGAAGCGCCGGGGTTGCCGCGCACCACGCCGTGACTGGCGCGGAAATCCGCGATGCGCGCAATGCCGGCAGGCCGCGCGACCGGCTGATAGCGCCGCGTTGCCGGATCGTAGCTCCGAGCGCGGTTGTCGCAGTACCAGCTCGCAGCACCGCTGGCCAGCATCGCTTCGACCACCGGACTCACGCGCTCCCCCGCTGCCTGCATGCGCTTCACGGTATCGGCGACGCCCACCGCATCCCACATCTCGAACGGCCCAAGCTGCCAGTTGTAGCCGGCGCGCATCGCTCGATCGATGCTCGCGGCAGAGTCGGCAATCTCCGGCAGACAATCGGCCGAGTAGTTCCACAGCCGCGTCAGCAGCTTCCAGTGGAAGCGCGCCGCTTTATCCTTCTTCTGATCTCCGCTCAGAAGGATGCGCAGCCGTTCGGGCAGCGACTCCGCATTCTTCGCCATGTCGAGCGCAGGCAGCTTCGGCTTCGACGATGGCTGATACTCCAGCCTCTTCAGATCGAGAACCAGCCGCACATCCTTGCCGTCCGCACCGCGCTCCTTCTTGTAAAAGCCGCCGCCCGTCTTATCGCCCAGCCACTTGCGCTCCAGCATCGTTTCGAGAAACGGCGGCAGCGCCGCCTGTCCGCCGGCGTCCTGCCGGGCCTTCGCAAAATTCCGCGCCACATGCGAGAGGATATCCAGCCCCACCATATCGGCCAGCCGGAAGGTGCCGGTGCGCGGCAGGCCAATCGCAGTGCCGGTCAGCGCGTCTACTTCTTCGACGTTCAATCCCTCTTCTTCCATGACGCGCAGCGTCTCCAGGATGAAGAAAGTGCCGATGCGGTTCGCAATAAAGTTCGGCGTGTCCCGCGCGCGGACAACTTCCTTGCCCAGGTTCTGGTCGAGAAAGGCGGAGAGCGCTGCCATCGCTGCCGGATCGGTATCCGGCCCGGGAATGACTTCGACCAGCCGCATGTAGCGCGGCGGATTGAAAAAGTGCGTGCCAAACCAGCGGCGGCGCAGCTCGGCCGGCAGCACGCTCGCAATCGAGGCAACTGGGATGCCGCTGGTATTGGTTGTGAGAAACGCATGCGGCTGCACATGCGGCGCCACCCGCGCGAGCAACTGCTGCTTGATCTCCAGGTTCTCCGTCACTGCTTCGACGATCCAGTCGCACTCGGTGAGCTCGGCCAGATCGTCTTCGAAGTTCCCGGTGCGGATGCGCGCTGCCGTGGCCGGCATGTAGAAGGCCGCCGGCTTGCTCTTCTTGAGAGCATCGAGCGCCCGGTCCGCAACAGCGTTGCGCGCCCCATCGTTCGCGGCCAGGTCGTCGCCGCTGGCCAGGTCCAGAAGCAGCACGCTCACGCCCGCATTCGCCAAGTGGGCGGCAATGCGCGATCCCATCGTCCCCGCACCCAGCACCGCCGCTTTGCGCAGCAGCAGCGGCATCCCGGCCTTCGTCCTGTTGGCTTCCTGTGTGGTGGCTTCCTGTTCAGCGACAGCTCCCATTGCTCTCCTCGTCGATACGTCTATCTGGTATGTCTATCCATGGACGCGATCCCCTGCGCTGACTTCAACCGCGCCGTGACTCGTCCCTCCCGCGAGACCGCCTGTCGCGAGGCCGCCTTTCAGCATCCGCACATACTGTTCGATGATCGTAGTCAGCTCCATCGGCCCTGACGGGTCATACCAGCTCGCCATGCCGTGAATCGCCCCGGCGACAAGGAACGCGGCAATCTTGGGATTGCACAACGCGATCGACCCGTCATCCATGCCGTCCGCGATCAGGAAGCGCAGGCGATGATCAATGTCGCGTTTGCGTCCGCGCAGCAGCTTGCGCCCCGCCTTCGACAGTTCGCCATCATCCAGCCGGATGACCGCTCGGCCAAAATCACCGGAGATGATCCGGATGTAGCCCGCGATAAAGTCTGCTACCTTGTCCAGTCCGGGCTTTTCTTCGGCGTCGATGGCGTCCAGCATCTCGTCGATCAGGTCCGTTCCCAGCCGGTAGATCTCGACCAGCATCTCTTCCTTGTTGCGGAAGTAGTGGTAGAGCGCCGGTTTTGTAATGTTCAACTGCGTGGCAATGTCGTTCATCGACGTGCGCGCATAGGAGCGCTCAAGGAACATGCGAACCGCTGTATGCAGTACGGCCTCACGCTTGCCATCCGGATTGCGTCTGCGGTCGGCGAACAGCCGGCGATGCGGCCCCAGCGCCGCGGACTGCCTGGACATCGTTCCACTCCGTCACCAATTGACACTGCCGCTGCCGGTTGATATCTTACTCACCGGTAGAATATGTATCTATCGTTCTACGCGCCCCCGCCCTGGTTGTGCAAGCGAATTTTCGAGTGCGTTTCACCAGCATAAGTGCGCAGGGCAGGTTACGGCACCATGAACAATGCGCTGACCGCACATGCGCTCGCTACGACGCTCCACTACGCGGAGCCGCCGTCGTTCTCGACAGCCGAGATGGTCCTGCTCGCCGTGCTCATCGTGCTTTCGCTGGTTGGCTTCTTCCGGCGCTTCGATCGCGTGCTGCGCAACATCTTCACCGCTCGCAAAGACCCCGACTTCCACCTCGCGCCCATCGGCAGACGCATCTGGGACTTCTTCTGGGAGGTGCTCTGCCAGGCCAAGGTCATCAAGGAGCGGCCGCTCCCCGGCCTCGCCCACGCCTTCGTCTTCTGGGGCTTTCTCGCCTTCGCGCTGGTCTCGCTCAACCACTTCGCCTCCGGCTTCCGGCTCGGCTTTCTCGACGCCGATAGCCTGATCGGCGGCTTCTACTTCTGGTTCGCAGCAATCTTCGCGCTGCTCGTCGCGGTCGGCATCGCCGGTCTCTTCGTGCGCCGCTTCTTCGTGCGACCCATCTGGCTCGGCCGCAAAGTCTCGATCGAGTCCGGCATCATCGCGTTCCTTATTTTCGCGCTCATGGCCACCTATCTCGCAGCCTTCACTATTCCATCCACTTCGGCCGCGGCGCGCGGCCTGTGGTGGACACACGCGCTCTGCATCCTGGTTTTTCTGCCGCTCATCCCGCACACCAAGCATCTGCACCTGGTGCTGAGCCCCTTCACCATCTTCCTCTCGCGCGGTGAATTCAGCCACATCCCGCCGCTCTCCGGCGATGAAGACTTCGGCCTCGTCGCCGGCAAGGATCTCACGCAGCTCGTGGCACTCCAGGCCTACTCCTGCGTCGAGTGCGGCCGCTGCACCGAGCATTGCCCGGCAAACAACACCGGCAAGGTGCTGAACCCAAAAGAGATCATCCTCGGCGTGCGCAGCTATCTCAACGACCTCGGCCCGCACTCCGAGGAGCCCCTGCTCGGCAAGTACAACTCGCAGGAAGCAGCCTTCCAGTGCACCACCTGCGGCGCCTGCGAATATCAATGTCCGGTCGGCATCGAGCATCTGCCGGTCATTATCGGACTGCGGCGCGGCGCCGTGAATACCGGCGCGTGGGAGGACGATCACGGCACCAAGCTCTTCCTCGCGCTGGAGCGCAACGGCAACGCGCTCGGCATGAGCTCGACCGAGCGCGACAAGTTCATCAAGAAGCAGGAGCTGCCCATCTTCGACGGCTCCCAGGAATATTGCCTGTGGCTGGGATGCATGGGCGCCTACGATCCGCAGGGGCGCGAAATTATCGCGTCGTTCGCGAAAGTCATGGACTACCTCGGAACGTCATACGGGGTTCTCAAAAAAGAAAAATGCACCGGCGATCCGGTCCGCCGCCTGGGCAACGACCTCGTCTTTCAGCAGCTCGCCGAACAAAACCTGGAGATCATGAAGCAGCAAAAGGTCACCAGGATTGTGACAATCTGCCCGCACTGCGTCCGCACCATCGCCAAGGACTGGCAGGAGTACGGCGCGTCCCCCGAGATCGAGCATCACAGTGAGTTCATGGCCCGCTATCAGGACAAACTGCCCCGAATTTCGGAAAACGGTCCCAGCATCGTCTACCACGATCCCTGCTATCTCGGCCGCTATCGCGGCTCCTACGACCAGCCACGCGAGGTGCTCGCACGCTCTGGCAAGGTTATCGATCCACCGCGCGCCCGGGAGCGCTCGTTCTGCTGCGGAGCGGGCGGCGGACTCGCTTTCCTCGGCGAAGAATCCGGCGAGCGTGTGAGCCATGTGCGCGCCAGGGAACTCGCTGCCACCGGCGCGAGCATCGTCGGCGCCGCCTGCCCCTTCTGCAATACCATGTTTCGCGATGCGCTGGCCGCCACCAGCGACGCGCCACCGCAACTGCTCGATATCGCGCAAATCACCGCACAGACGATTGCAGCCCAGTCCATCGCTAACACCACACCGTCCAATGGAGCACAAAACGCATGAAGATCATCGTTGCCATCAAGCAGGTGCCGGTCCGCGACTCAACCCTGCGCATCGATTCCAGTGGCAAATGGATCGATGAGGACGATCTCAGCTATGAGATCAACGAGCCGGACGCCTACGCTCTCGAAGAGGCGCTGCAGTTGAAGGAGAAGCATGACGGCGAAGTGATCGCTGTGCTCGCCGGCCCGGAGCGCGGCTCGCAGACCATCCGCGAAGCGCTGGCCAAGGGTGCCGATCGTGCCATCCACATCGAGTGCGATGACCTGGCCTCGCTCGACACGCTCGGTGTCGCCAGCCGTCTCGCCGCCGCAATCAAAGACGAAAAGGCCGACCTCATCCTCACCGGCCTGCAGTCGGACGACCTCGGCCTGGGCCAGACCGGCGTCGTCCTCGCCGAGTTGCTCGGCATCCCGCACGCCACCATCATCATGCAGGTGGAAGCGGGCGATGGCTCGATCAAAGTAAAACGTGAATTGGAAGACGGCTGGTTCCAGCACGTCCAGATGCCGCTGCCTGCGCTGCTGACGATTCAATCGGGCATCAGCAAGCTGCGCTACGCAACGCTGATGGGCATCAAGAAGGCGAAGACCAAAGAGGTTCGCCGCATCGCGGCAGGCGATCTGCCGCAGGCCGCCACGCCTACCGTCACGCTCGCGCGCATCTACCTGCCCGAGAAGAAAAAAGAGACCCAGATGATCGAAGGCTCGCCCAACGAGGCCGCCGCGAAGCTGGTCGAGAAACTGAAATTCGAGGTACGGGTGATATGAGCGGAGTCCTGGTAATACTCGAGCACAAAGGCGGTAGTTACAACCGCATGTCGTGGGAAGCATTGGCCGCCGGACAGCAGATCGCCGTAGCGTCCGGCCAGCCGCTCTCGGCTGCTGTCTTGGTTAGCAACGAAGGGGGCAGCGATCTCGAATCATTCACCGGCGAGTTCGCAAACAAGAAGCTCGACAAGGGCTATCGCGTGGAGCATGCGCTGCTCAAGGATTACACCGCCGACGGTTACATATCCGCGCTCGAGCAGTTCATCAAAAAGATTGATCCCAGCTTCATCGTCTTCCCCCACACCTACCAGGTGCGCGATTTCGCGCCGCGTCTCGCCGCGCGCTTCGGCCAGGTTCTCCTCGCCGATCTGGTCGGTCTGCGCAAGGAGGGCGACAGCTTCGTCTTCGTCCGCCAGCTCTTCCAGGGCAAGCTCAACGCGGACTATCGCCACACTGGTTCCGGGCCCTGTTTTGTATCGGTCCAGGCCGGCGCCTTCCGCGCCGAGTCGCTGGAGGCTGGCAGCGCGAGCGTCGAAGCCTTCGCACCCGAGCTTGACGCCACCGCCATTCGCAGCAAGCCCGAAGCGCCCTTCCGCGAAGCCGCGCAGACGGTCGATCTCAGCTCCGCCCCCATCATCGTCTCGGTGGGACGTGGCATCAAGGAGCAGGACAACCTGCCGATGGTCGAAGAGCTCGCCGCAGCGCTCGGCGGCGAGCTTGCCGCATCCCGCCCCATCTGCGACAACGGCTGGCTGCCCATGGAGCGGCAGGTTGGCAGCTCCGGCCAGACCGTCTCGCCCAAGCTCTACCTCGCGGTTGGCATCTCCGGCGCCATCCAGCATCTGGTCGGCATGAAAGGCTCGAAGACCGTGGTCGCCATCAACAAGGATGAGAATGCGCCCATCTTCGAAGTAGCCGACTACGGCATCGTCGGCGATCTCTTCGAAGTCGTCCCCGCGCTCACCGAAGCAGTGAAGAAGGCCAAGGGCGCGTAGTACCCGTGCAAAATCCCGGTGTCATCCTGAACGAAGTGAAGGACCCGCAGTTCGTTCGCTTTGCCGCGAATGTCACTCGGCGGAGCATAGCAACGGGGAAGATGCTCTAGTAGGCTGCTCTTCAGTGCACGGAGGCGATCTGGATGGCGCAGTGGAGCGATGAGTTTCTCCCTCTCGGCAGGGCGTATCACTGGGAGAAAGCGCGCGCGCGCGAAGTCTATCTCGTCCAGCCCATGGCCGACGGCACCGTCCGCTCCTGGACGTGGCAGCAGGCCATGGACGAGGCGCGCCGCGTCGCCACCTTCCTCGGTGCCCGCGGATGGGCGCCCGGCGACCGCGTCGCCACGCTGGCGCGCAACAGCGCGTGGTGGATCATCGCCGAGCTGGGCGCGTGGATGGCCGGGCTGGTCACCGTGCCGCTCTATCCTTCGCTGCGCGCGGAGTCCATCCGCGCCCTGCTGCAGCATGCCGACGTGCGTGCCTGTTTTGTCGGCGCCATGGACGATCGCGAGGCCATGCAGCAGGGCATTCCCGTCGGCATATTGCGCATCGCCATGCCCAACGCCGCGCCCGACGCGCTGCGCGGCTGCGACCGGCGATGGGACGAGATCCTTGCCGAATGCCCGCCGATCTCTGACTCACCCACTCGCTCCGGTGACGAGCTCGCCACCATCATCTACACCTCCGGCACCACTGGGCAGCCCAAAGGCGTGATGCACCGCTTCTCCGTCTTCCCCCACATGGGCGACAGCATCGCCAGGCTCGCCAACATGGACAGCAACGAGCGCTTCATCTCGTACCTGCCGCTGGCACATATTGCGGAGCGCGGCGTCATCGAAGCCACCAGCCTGCACATCGGCTGCGCCGTCTACTTCACCGCCGGGCAGGAAAGCTTCCTCGCCGACCTGAAGCGGGCCAAACCCACGCTCTTCTTTTCCGTTCCCCGCCTCTATTTGCGCTTCCGCCAGGGAGTGCTGGAAAAAGTCCCGCAGCCCAAGCTCGACCGTCTGCTCCACATCCCCATTCTTCGCGGCATTGTGAAGCAAAAGATTCTGCGCCAGCTCGGCCTGGACTCGGTTCGCCTCGCCGCATCGGGCGCCGCGCCGCTGCCATCTGAGGTCCTGGCCTGGTATCGCCGTCTGGGGCTCGGCCTTGTCGAAGGCTACGGCCTCACGGAGACAGCCATCACCCACGCGCCCCAGCCGGAAGACTTTCGCATGGGCTACGTGGGGCGCGCGCTGCCCGGCGTGGAAGTCCGCATCGCCGCTGAAGATGAAGTTCAGATGCGCAGCCCGATGAACATGATCGGCTACTACCGCAACCCGGAGATGACGCACGCCTGCTTCACTCCCGATGGCTTCTTCCGCACGGGAGACAAAGGCGAGCTGGCGCCTGACGGCCAACTGAAGATCGTCGGCCGCATCAAGGAGCAGTTCAAGACCAGCAAGGGCAAATACGTCTCGCCTGTTCCCATCGAGAAACGGCTCAGCATCCATCCCGCGCTCGAAGCCACCTGCGTCATGGGCGACGGCCGGCCTCACCCGTTCGCCATCTCCGTCCTCTCGGCAGAGGCTCGCAAGCAATGCGAAACCAGCGGCCTGAATGGCGCGCTCGGGCGCTCGCTCGAGAGCCTGCTAACCCAGGTCAACGCCGAGCTCGATCCGCACGAGCGTCTCCAGTTTCTCGCGCTGGTCGATGGACCATGGGACATGGGCAGCGGCCTGATCACACCGACGCTGAAGCTCAAGCGCGATGCGCTCGAGCAGCGCTATGCCTCCCGCGTCGATGGCTGGATCGCCGCCCAGAAGTCGATCCTCTGGGCGCGCGGGCTGTAGCATTTTCGGGAATACGCTGGTCTCGGGAGTTTCATTCGGCGTGGCTTTTCCGTTAAGAAAAGCCAGAGGAGCGATCGTTGGACGTCCACACCTATACCGAAAATGCTCTATGAGCGAAGCCGTGCTGGTTGAGATCGCCGGCCGCAAGCTCGAAACGCAGCACATCACAGTCTCGCGCCCGCAGGGCACGATCGTCCTGCTGCATGAAGCCCTCGGCTCCGTCTCCCACTGGCGCGATTTTCCCCAGCGGCTGGCGGAGCGCTGCCAGATGGATGTGCTCCTCTACTCGCGCCTCGGCCATGGCTGGTCGGAGGGTCCGCCCGAGTCGCGCAGCCGCCGCTACTTCGAGCAGCAGTCTCTGACCGTCCTTCCCGCCCTGTTGGCGCACTTCGCCATCGACCGCCCGGTTCTGCTCGGACACAGCGAAGGCGCGGCCATCGCGCTCGTCTACACTGCACAGCAGGCCGTCCATCATCCGGAGAAGGTGCGCGCGCTCATACTGGAATCGCCGATCCTGCACATCGAGCCCGCGGCCGGCATCGGAATGGCGATGGCCGAGCGCGCATGGCGCGAAACCGACTTTCGCGAACGGCTCGCGCGTCACCACCGCGATCCCGATGCTGTCTTCGCCGCATGGCTCAGCATCCGCGAGTCGGACAGTATGCTCACTCTGCCGCTCGAAGCCCATCTGCCGCCGGTGCGCTGCCCTCTGCTGGTCATCGAAGGCGAGCACGATGAATACGCAACCACCCGGCAGACCGACGCGCTCCGGCCACTCGCCCCGCAAATGCAAGTCGTCCACCTTCCTGATAGCGGCCACACTCCGCATCGCGAGCAGCCGGAGGTGGTGCTCGACCAGATCGCAGCCTTTCTCCACGGCCTTCCCGCACAGCCGCCCGCGATCTCGTAATTTTCTGACCAGTCAGTAACATTTAGCTTGTCAAAGATCGTTACGGCTCGATACTCTTCGGCTGCTTTTCACGCGCAACCTGATGCCATATCTGCCGCGCGCGGAACTCCAAGGAGGATTGTCATCCGCATGTCCCCGCTCCCCCTCAGGCTCAAAGCTCCACGGGCCATTCGCCTGCTTTTCGTTTTGTTGTTGCTCTCATGTGTCGCCGGCTACGCACGCGCCCAGCAGGACTATGTAGGCCGCTACGACATCTACAACGGCTACGCCAACCTACTCGCCCCAAAATTGGACCTCACAACCCGCGGCTACCACCTGCAGGCCGGCTGGAACCAGAAAACCTGGCTGGCCGAGGGTTTCGACTACTCCGTCACCACCGGCCACACAGAGCTGACCCCGGACCTGCTGCCCACCGCGCTGCAGCAGCAGCTAGGTCAACAGATTCTGCAATTGATCCAGGCTGGCGTCATCCCGCCGACCTACCAGGTCTACGTGCCGGTAGACTCCACCACCCAGACCTTTGCCGCTGGGCCGCAGTTCAACTACCGCAGGTTTCGCCGCATCACATTGTTCATCCGGCCGTCGCTTGGTGCGGTGCATGAGACCGCAACACCGCATCCGCATGACCAAGTCACGACTGTGATCGCCCAGGAGCTCGTTCCCTCAGGACAGAAGCACGACTGGACCGGCTTCTACGGCTTCGGCGGCGGCTATGACCTGAACGCGACAAAGCACATCGCCATCCGCATGCAGACCGACATCGTCTACTTCCACATCTTCAACGACCTTCTCAAGGACGGCAGATGGGACTTCCGCTGGTCGGTCGGGCCCACCTTTCATTTCGGAGGTAACATTCGGCCGTTCAAGAGCGTCCTACGCAAAGACACATCCTCTATGCCACCCTCACCGGGCGTGCAATCCAGTTCGTCTCAGTCGAACCCATAGGAGATGTATCTCGCATGACGATCTGCCCGCGCCGGGCGCTGCCGGTGCTCTCCGCGCTCCTCTGCGCTCTGTTGCCTGGTTCTGCGCCCGCCTGGGCAATGCCCGCCGTCGATGAGGGCAACTGCTCGCTGGTCATCCACGTCACCGGCTTTCGCAATACGAAAGGCGTCCTCGGCGCGGAGCTCTTCACCTCGTCGGTGGGCTGGCCGGAAAATGTCAGCAAGTCCTTCCGCCACGCTCACTTTCCCATCGAAGGCGACCACGCGACGGCGCGCTTCGATCACGTTCCTGCCGGAAGATACGGCGTGGTCGTCCTGCACGACGAGAATGAAAATGACAAACTGGATCGCAATCTCTTGATGGTTCCCAAGGAAGGCTTCGGCTTCGCCAATAATCCGAAGGTCCTACTGGTAGCGCCGCCCATCGAAAAAGCCACCATACCGGTGACGTGTCCCGAAACCACGACAGAGATCCACCTGATTTACAAGTGAATCGCTTACTACCGAGCCGGAACGCCGCCCGCCGGCACCTTCAGTCCCAGCGCTTCGATGTACCCAGTGTTAAGGCGGCACTTCGCCAGCTTCACATTCTCCAGTAACTGATGCAACGCCGCCGCCGCCACCTCCGGCGAAGGCCGCATGGCAAGCTGCTTCTCCGTATTGCCTACGCCGCGGCGCTCGCTCGCATACTTCACGATCGCGTCCCAGTGCTCCGGAGGCTGGATCGACACGATCGCCGAGCTCTTCTCCATTTTCTTATACGGCCAGAAGCACCAGCCAATCCTGTCCTTTTCCAGCAGCAGACGGAAGTTGCGTATCCAGTCGTCATCGTTCTCCCCCGACTCTCCCAGCCAGATCGGCACATGGTACTTGTCGCGGAAAGCCATGTAACGCGCCAGCGACGTCTCCGCCTTTGCCGCGGTAGCGTCGTTCCACGGAGTGTTGAACTCATACAGGTGAAGCTGATACATCACGTTGCTGTCGAACGGCGGCCCGAAGACGCTGAAATTCGTATCCCACTGCGCTCCGCCCAGAATCAGCACATGGTGCGTGTCCACTTCGCGGATCGCCGCCGCGATGCGCTTGTACAGCGGCTCGAGCTGGCTGTTGTACTTCTGCAGTTGCGGATAATGCGGGATCGGCTCATTCAGCAGGTCGTATCCCAGCACCGTCGGATCATCGTGGTAATGCCCCGCGATCCGTTTCCAGATGTCGATCAGCTCCGACTGGTCTCCCGGCGAGTCGTAGAGCCACGGATAGCCGTAGCTGTCGTCGATATTGGTGCCGGTCTGGCCGCCCGGCGCCATGTGCATGTCGATGATCACGTACATCCCGTCGGCCTTCGCCCACTCCACCACCCGGTCCAGCAGCCGGAAGCCCTCATCGTTCCCGCGAGTAAAAAACTTGTAGTGGATCGGCACGCGCACCGAATTCATCCCGGTCGACTTCAGCAGATCCATATCTGCCTTGGTGATATAAGCGTCGCGATACTGATGCCAGAAGACCTTCGCCTGCTCCGGTCCAATCAGCTCGTCGAAATAATCCTCGATCTCGCGCGGCGAACTCGGCCCATCCTCGAAGAGAAACATGTAGCCTTCGGGCTCCAGCCAGTTGCCAAGGTTGGTGCCGCGCAGCGTCAGGACATGCCCGTCGGCATCCACCAGCTCGCTGCCCTGCGTATGAACAAAGCCGGACGACGCCGGCTGGGCCTCGAGCGAATTCCAAGGTGCGGCCGTCCATAGAGCGAGAACGCAGAGCAGCAGAAAACGCATCACCGTGCCTCCGGGCGCATCGCCGGCCTCGTGCCGGGTGCGGCGCCAGGCCGTTTTCACAAAAAGTGTAAGACCTGCAATCAGTACTGACGCAGCCTTTCCGTTAAGAAAAGCTGCTCCGCGCGGATGCGGGTGAGGATAGTGTATTTGTGAAAACGGGTCTAAAACAAACGATAATCTGCCTGCTTATCCGGCGCGGTTCGCTCGCGGTATCGATTCCGGGGTGAGAAAAAGCAATTTCCCGGGTACGCGAAATGCGGTCGCAGGGCTCAAGCATTGTCACTGTAGGTGTATACAATAGCGCGACTATCCACGTGGCTTTTCCGTCAAGAAAAGCCGCACTTCGCGGAGCTTTGCCGTACACAGTAACAGTGAAAATGCTCTACTATCTCCTTCACGCATCCAGACGGAGACCAATGGCGCGCAAGAAGAAACAGATTCAGCACGGAGAGAAGCCGGCAAGCCTGAAGACGCTGGCCGAGCACCTCGGGCTAAGTCCAGCCACCATCTCCGTAGTGCTGAACGACGTGCCGGGCCGCTCCATTCCGCAGGCAACGCGGGATCGCATCAAGGCGGCCGCGAACAAGCTCAACTATCAGCCCAGCCTGCTGGCCCGCTCCTTGCGCAACCGCCGCACCCACACTATCGGCATCCTGGTGCCGGAGCTGGGCGAGGGCTACCACACCCAGGTGCTGAGCGGTGTCGGCGATCAACTGGTGCAGGAGGGCTACTTCTACTTCACCGCGCATCATCGCCACAAGCCCGAGTTGGTGGAGCAGTATGCCCGCCTGCTGGTAGGCCGCGGTGCCGAAGGCCTGATCCTCGTCGATACCGCCCTGCAGCACAACTATCCGGTGCCTGCGGTCGCCGTTGCCGCGCATCGCCACATCGCAGGCGTGACCAATGTGATCCTCGACCAGGGCATGGCCGCGGAGCTGGCGCTCGGTCATCTTTACAAGCTCGGCCATCGCTCGATCGCCTTCATGCGCGGGCAGCCCTTCAGCTCCGACTCCGAAGACCGCTGGCGCAGCATCGAGAGCGCTGCGAAAAAACTCGGCCTGGTCATCGATCGCTCGCTCGTCGTGCAGCTTGACCGCGACCTCACCTCACCCGAGCTCGGCTACCCTGTCGTCGAGCAGTTGCTGGCCGCCGGCAGGCGCTTCACCGCGCTCTTCTCCTTCAACGACGTGGCTGCCATCGGTGCCATCCGCGCGCTGCGCGACGCCAAGCTCCGCGTGCCGGAGGACGTCTCCGTCATGGGCTTCGACGACATCCGCGCCGCCGCCTTCATTACGCCCAGCCTCACCACCATCCGTCAGCCGCTCGAGGATATGGGGCGCATGGCCGCCCGCATCGTGCTCAGCCGCATCCGCAATCAGCAGGAGTATGGTGACCAGGTGGCAGTGGAGCCCGCGCTCATGGCGCGCGAATCCACGCGGGAACCATCGTGCCCTCCAGCCTGAACCCAAGTCAATCCGCGCCGCATTACCCCCTCGGGCCTATCCTCGGCATTCAGGGCATGGAGCTGATCACCGGCATCGGCCTCACGCTGCTGGGCAGCAGTCTCCCGGCATTGGCGGCGCTCTGGCGGCTGAATGATGCCAGCTCCGGCCGGTTATTGCTCGCGGTCTTCGCCGGTTCGGCCATCGGCGCGATGCTGGTGCGGGCGCCGTTTCATCGCAATCTCGCTGCAGGCATGGCGATGATTGCCGCCAGCATGGCCGGCCTCGCTCTCGGCGGCGGTCACGCTCTTTTTTTCCTCTTCCTGCTCTTTGGTACGGGTCTGGGCCTGGCCATGACGGCCAACAGCGTCCTCACAGGCGATCGGTATCCGGAGCTCCGAGCCGCTATGCTCACCCTCCTGAACTTTTCCTGGAGCGCTGGCGCAGCTGTATCTCCCTTCGCCGTGCAGTTTGTCATCCATCGCGCCGGCGTTCGCGGCCTTTTCTGGAGCATGGCCGCTGCCGGGTTCTTGAGTACGCTTCTCGCCCTCTGCCTGGGAGACAAGCGCACCGCCGTCGCGCAGGAGGTTTTACCGCAGGCCTCGCCGGCCAACCTACAGAGCTCCAGACATGTCGTAGCTTTCTTCGCCATCTTCGGAATGCTGTATTGCGGCGCT
>DASYBK010000042.1:0-11760 GCA_036500805.1 Acidobacteriaceae bacterium
GATCAACCTCCGCGGTACTGAACTCAAAGGCGTCACCCTCGATCCGAAGAAATACAACGTCGACATGACGTTCTCCGCCACCGGTACGCTTATCCTCAGCTACAAGCAGATCGACGCCATCCTCGAACTGCAGCTCTACCGCCTCACCCAGCTCTCCATCGACGAGCTCCTCAAAGAACTCGCCGAGGTCCGCGACAACATCACCGAGTACGAGTCCATCCTCGCCTCACCCGCGAAGCTCCGCAAAGTCATCATCAAGGAGCTCACCGAGATTCGCGACAAGTACGGCGACGCCCGCCGGACCCAGATAGTCGACGAGACCACCGAGCTTCAGCTCGAAGACCTCATCACCGACGAGCAGGTCGCCGTCACCGTCTCCAACACCGGCTACCTCAAGCGCACGCCCATCTCCACCTACCGCCAGCAGCGGCGCGGAGGCACCGGGCGTCTCGGCATGAAGACCCGCGAAGAGGACTTCGTCGCCCAGCTCATCATCGACTCTACCCACGCCTATCTTCTCTGCTTCACCAACACCGGCCGCGTCTACTGGCTCAAGGTCTACGAAGTCCCCGACATCGGCGCCGCCGGCAAGGGCAAAGCCATGGCCTCGCTCGTCGCTCTCCAGGCCGGCGAAAAAGTTGTCACCATCCTCCCCGTCCGCGACCTCGAAGAAGAGTCGAAGTACGTCCTCTTCGCCACGCGCAACGGCACCGTCAAGAAGACCGCGCTCAAAGATTTCTCGAACGTAATGTCCCGCGGCATCATCGCCATCAACATCGACAAGGACGACGAGCTCATCGTCGCCCGCATCACCGACGGCCAGCAGGTCATCTTCCTCGCCACCCACGACGGCCAGGCCATCCGCTTCGCCGAGCAGGATCTCCGCCCCATGGGCCGTCCCGCCACCGGCAACCGCGGCATCATGCTCCGCAAAGGCGACTACCTCATCGGTGCCGCCGTCACCCCATCCAACGAAGCCCGTAACAAAGCCCGCCTCGAGCGCGCCGCCAAAAAAGGCCTCACCTCGCAGGTCGAAGCCGCCATCGACGAGGCCACAGACTCCACCTCGGCGCAGCCCCTCGAACTTGCCGAACCCGGCGAACTCGCCGCTCCTGTCGTCTCCGAAAAGGCAGCGGCCAAGCTCGCCCAACTCGACGAAAAGCTAGGCCTCACCCCCTGCCTCATCCTCTCGGTCTCCGAGAACGGCTACGGCAAGCGCACCGACGTCGACCAGTACCGCCTCCAGTCCCGCGGCGGCAAGGGTGTCATCAACATGAAGGCGACGCCGAAGATCGGTAAAGTCACTGCTATCAATCTTGTGGACGACACCAGCGAGCTGATGGTGATCAGCCAGTTCGGCAAGATCATCCGCATCGACACGAACACCATCCGGGCAGCGGGCCGCTCCACGCAAGGCGTAAAGCTGCTGAACTTGGAGCCCGAAGACAAGGTGGCAGCGGCGGTCGTCATCCCGCCGGAGGAAGCCAAGATCGAGCCGGAAAACGGGTCTTTACTGCAATAAAACCGCGGCGGCGCGATTCACAATAACCCGCCGCAGCGCAGCATCATTGCACTCGCCTTCGAGAAGCTGCTCAGTTCCGGGGTTGCCGCCGCGGCACTCATCGACCGAAATGCGGGAACGGATGCCTTCATCGCGGCTACTATCGTTAAGGAATTTCGACCATGTGAGAGCGGAGACAATCTGCTGCCCCGCTCTCACCTATAGGGACGATCTTCTTGTCCTTAGTAGCGCCAGTGTCCCTGGACGAGGACCCATCCGCGCGGACGCCGCACCCAATGAGCGGGAACCCAGACCGCACGCGGACGAGGCGGACGGGCCCATGAGCCTGAAACCCAGACATACCGACGTCCATCCCACCGGTGATAACCGCCGCGCCAGACCCACCCCCGATGCGGCGGAGGTCCATAGTGCTCCACAACCGGTGGTGGCGGACCGATACGGACAGTGACTTGAGCATGTGCGGTGCCCACGGCGAGCGCCGATGCAAAGAGTGCAGCCACGAAAAGCTTTCTCATGGTCCTTATCTCTCCTGCAGTCCGGTAGACTGCTGCCGGAATAGACACAGCATCTGCCTGCAAGTTGCTCTGTCATTCCAGAGCAGAAATCATACAACCAGACAAGCCACCTATAATGAAATGCATTCATGCTGACCGCTGCACGTATCGCGGCCGCTCGAGAGCGCATCCGCGATTTCCTCTACTATTCGCCGTGCCAGATATCGCACGATCTCTCCGATCTGGCCGGCCATCCTATTTACCTGAAGCTCGAAAACCTGCAGCGCACAGGCGCCTTCAAGGAGCGCGGCGCGCTGAACCGGCTGCTGCAGCTTACGCCGCAGGAACGCGCACATGGCGTCATTGCGGCAAGCGCCGGAAATCACGCGCAGGGCGTGGCCTTCCATGCGGCGCGGCTTGGCATTCGCGCGCGCATCGTGATGCCGCAGCCCACGCCGCTGGTAAAGGTCTCCGCCACGCGCGGCTTCGGCGCGGAGGTCATTCTGCACGGCGCGAACTACGACGAAGCGTGTGACGAGGCCACGCGTCTGCAGCAGGAAAAACAGCTCACTTTCATTCATCCCTTCGATGACGATGAGGTCATCGCCGGACAGGGCACGATCGGGCTAGAGGTGCTGGAGCAGCTTCCCGATGTCGAAGCGATCGTCGTCCCGATCGGGGGCGGCGGGCTCGTCGGCGGCGTCGCCTGTGCCGTAAAAGAAGCGCGGCCCGACGTCCGCATTGTGGGTGTGCAGACAGAGCGGCTTGCCTCCATGTTGCGCGCGGTGGAAGCAGGGGCGCCGGTAACGCTGCCCGCCCAGGCCACCATCGCAGATGGCATCGCCGTGCGCCGCGCCGGTGAACGCACGTTTCCCTTGGTGCAGCGCTATGTCGACGAGATCGTCACCGTGGATGAGGAAGAGATATCGAGCGCCATCCTGGTGCTGCTGGAAAAAGAGAAGACGCTCGCCGAAGGCGCTGGCGCCGCGGCGCTGGCCGCGCTCCTGCAGGGCAAGACGCATCTGCGCGCGGAGAAGACGGTCGCGCTGGTATGCGGCGGCAATATCGATGTCACGCTGCTCTCCCGCATCATCGAGCGCGGCCTGGCCAAGGACGGACGCCTGTTGCGCATCCGCGTGTATCTGCTCGACCGTCCGGGATCGCTGCATCAGCTCACCCGCATCCTTACCGAGTGCGAAGCGAACATCGTGCAGACCAGTCACAACCGCTCGTATTACGGGGTGAATCTGGGCGACACTGTCATCGAGATCACGCTCGAGACCCGCGGCTCCGCCCACATTGCGGCAATCGCCGATGCGCTGACGGCAGCGGGCTACCGCCATGAACGGGTGCATTAGAGCATTTTCGGTAATCCCGTGTCCGGCGGAGATGCACTCGGCGTGGCTTTCCTTCAAGAAAAGCCACAAGAGCGGCCGCTGAACGGTTACCGAAAATGCTCTGACGCAGACGCAGCGAGAGCGCCCGGGAAGGCGCTCTCGCTCTGCCTGATCAAAACGACTAGCCTGGAGAACCAAAGACAGCAGTGTTGCAGACGACCGAAGCTGCGAGCCGCGCTACTCCTTCTTCGCGTACTCCTTCAGCTTCGCGACGCTGTCAATGTTTGATGCCTGCAGCAGACCGGAGTTGCCGCAGTTGTCCACTTCGTAGTCATTGAAGTTGCGGTGGACGAAGAGCAGATATTGCTTGCCCGCCTGCATCGGGAATTTGGTCGGACTGTTTTCGCTGAAAATGTGCACGACGTCGGTGTTGATCATGCGTCCCTTGATGACGCGATCCACGTGCACAACGTAGTCGATGCCGTCCAGGTGAAACGAGGAATCTGGAACCGGCGCAGCGGCTTCGACGGTACCAACCATGGTGGTTCCGGCGTCTTTGAGCTCCTCGCTTAAAGAGATCCGGTTGCTCTGGCATTGGGCAAGGCAGGTTGCCGACGCTGCGGCAAGTGCCAGCGAAACGAGAAAATACTTCATGTGGTGCCTCCCATACTTCAAATGCTGCTATCTGCGATTACGCGTGACTGGAGAATCCCATGCATCGCGGAAATCGCAAAGTGAAACGCCTGCAATCGGTATGGTTAACCCCTTACGGGGGACTACACTTTCCGGGGTGGTCCAGTGCGTACAAATAGTACTTGTGTAATGTAATTTTGCCATTGCGAGGCTTCTTTGTCACTGTAAATAATAGAAATCAGGCACCTTGTTGTGAACTGTTTATTTATTGAATAACGAAGCGATTACCCGGTTACCGAATTGGCCGTCCAGAAGGCCGAAGTCAACTCTGCTCCGCAAGTAGCGTCTCCTCTTGCCGCACTGTGCAAAATGGAAGAGCTATGCATGCAAGGCGTACTGCACGGGCGATGCGGCAGATGGTCGCAAACCATGGCTGGGCCGCGGCCATGCGGACGGCGCGCGACCGTTTGAAGAAGAGGTTGCGTTATGCGCCGCCACCCGCATCACCACAGGAGATCACCTGGCTGCCCACCGCCGAGCACGAGTTCGACCGCCGATATGGCGTGGATACCAGCGGACTCGTCTGGGGCGTGGATCTGAAGACCGGCAGCCCCAGCGATGCGTGGAACACCGCGTACTACGCCATTCCCCCCTCGGTCTTTCATCGGGTCATGGCGCAGGTGCCGGAATCCTGGCAGAGGGACGCCACATTCATCGATCTGGGCTGCGGCAAAGGCCGCGCTGTGCTGCTGGCCTCGGAGTACCCATTTGCCCAGGTTCTCGGCGTGGAGATTTCGCCCGAGCTTCATCGCATCGCCGTGGAGAACGCTGCTCGTTATACCGCGCTGCGCAACGCAGAGGAGCGATCCGCCGCGGCACCGATCTCCATTTTGCTGGAAGATGCGGCACACTACCGCTTTCCCTCCGGGCCGCTGATGGTGTATCTCTACCATCCCTTTTGCCGCCCTGTATTGGAGAAGGTGCTTCGCAACCTTGGCCGCTCTCTTGCGCAGGAGCCGAGAGACGCTACCGTGATCTATATCAATCATGAGCTGCGCAGCGCCCTGGATCGCATGCCCTACCTCGAGCAGGCATGGAGTGCCACGGTGGAGATGGACGCGAGCGACCGCCTTGCCGACCGCATTGGATCGAGCGCGGAAGATTGCGCCATCTACCGGACGCGTAGCCGCAACTAGCCACGGTCGCTGCCCGCGCATCGTAGTGAGTGAGGCAGGCCTCGGGCGCGCCATCAAGCCCGTCAAACCATGCCAGCCCTTACACCGTCAGAAAGGCAGGAGATTATGGCAAGTGAAGTGACGCTGGACGCAGCGCGCCGCGTGATTGCGGCAGCGGAGAAGAAGGCGAAGGAGATCGGCCAGCCGATGAACATCGCGGTAGCTGACGAAGGAGGCAACCTGGTGGCGCATGTGCGGATGGATGGCGCTTGGCTGGGCTCGGTGAACATTTCGATCAACAAGGCATGGACGGCGCGCGCGTTCGATATCTCGACCAAGGATCTGGCCGGCAACTCGCAATCCGGCGACCAGTTCTTCGGGATTCATGCATCGAACGGCGGCAAAGTCATGATCTTCGCCGGCGGCATTCCGTTGAAGAAGGGCGGCAAGGTGGTGGGCGCGATTGGCGTGAGCGGCGGTTCCGGCGATCAGGACCACGCCGTTGCCGAAGCAGGCGCGGCGGCATTCGGTTCGTAGCGGCTGCGATTACGAATCCGGAACGTGAATAAAAAATCCATCGCAAGGGCAGCCTTCCGCAGCGGCACGTATCCGGCTGGGCACTTCGCCATCCGTGCCGGCGGAGCTAGGATGAAGACCTCTGGCATTCTTCGCGTACCTGCTCCCGGGCATGCGCTGTCTTCACCCTTGTCACCGTCATTTCGCGGCTATAGCTGCGCTTCTCTGCCTTGGGCTTCTGCTGCTGCCGGCTGCGGCACGGGCGTCGCGGCATCGCGCGGCACACCCGCATCTGTCCAGCCGTGCGCGCCGGCATCACGTGCGGCCGCACACGGCGCGGGCTCTGCGGCGTGCGCGCAAACACGGTACGGAGGCGGTCCGTGCCGCAGCCCGTCAAGAGACGGCACGCGTCGCACGCGATGAAGGCACGGACGACGCCGAGTCGGCATCGCTGAAGCTGCCGGAAGAGCCGCTTGGTCCAATGAATCTGCCGCCACTGCGCGGCAGCCATGAGTCGCTGGTGCGGCAGAACGAGCGCGCCGAGCAGGACGGCCTGCTGCGCGTACAGGACGATGACGATCTTCTGGCACTGCGTCGCCAGGGCAAGCTGGTTGCCCTGCCGGAACTCGCGTCGATGCACGCGGACAGCCGTCTGCCGGCCAACCGCCGCTACTGCCGCGTGTGGACCGGCCGCTTCCTCGCCGATCTCGCTCGCGTCCACTACTCGCGCTTCCATAAGCCGCTGCAGATCAACTCGGCCGTCCGCACCGTGGACTATCAGCGTCATCTGCTGCGCATCAACGGCAATGCAGCGCCGGCCGAAGGCGACGTCGCCTCGCCGCATCTCACCGGCGAAGCCGTGGACATCGCAAAGAAGGGGCTCACGCCATCGGAAGTCGCCTGGATGCGCGCCTACCTGCTGCCGCTGCAGACAGCAGGCAAGATCGATGTAGAAGAGGAGTTCCAGCAATCCTGCTTCCACATCTCCGTTTACAAGTCCTACATGGCGCCGCATCGGAGTTTCCCATCGTCGCCGAGATCTTCGGCATTGATGGCCTCCGGCGTCCGCTGAACAACCGCACATCCGTTTCTTACAAGCAGTGCGACCGATGCCGGTGCCATGATCGATAGCATGGGTGGCGAGTTTTCTTGAGCGGAGGAACACGATGCCGGTGAAGCGCGGAATCGGAAATGTGACAGCAAATAGTGAGCTGCTGGAAATGGCGATGGCCTTTGGACCAAGCTGCATGGTGAGCGCTGCTGCCCGGCTGGGTGTGGCCGATGCGCTGGGTGACGGAGAACGCAGCGCATCGGATATTGCCGCAGCGTGCCAGGCGGACGCTACATCGATGTATCGGTTGCTGCGAGCTATGGCGGTACACGGTCTGCTAACGGAGACCCAGCCGCAGCACTTCCGCCTTACAGAGATGGGCCAGGCGCTGCGCAAGGATGCGCCCGATTCGGGGTGGGCCGGGGTGATCTTCTGGTCCGATCTGCTGGCCGACATGTGGTCCCAGCTTGGCGAGTGTGTTCGCACCGGAAAGAACGCTGCGCGGGTGATGGAGACATCGGGCAGGATTCCGCGCTGGTCGCAGGACCCCAACGCAAGCGACATCTTTCGCGCGGTGATGGGCACCGCTCCGGCGGAGAACTACGCGCCCATCGTAGACGCGTGGCCATTTCCCACGAGTGGTGTTGTCGCAGATCTTGGCGGCGGCGGCGGCGCGCTCATTCGGGCTGTGCTCGAACGGCATGCGGGGCTGCGCGGCATGCTGGTCGACCGGCCGGAGTCTATCGCCAACGCGGAACAGATCTTCAACTTGTCTCCAGTTGCCGATCGGTGCCAGCGGATCGCCGCCGATCTGTGCGAGGCCGTGCCGCCCGGCGCCGACGTCTTGATGCTCAAGCATGTGCTGCACGGCTACACCGACGAGAAGGCAGTCGAGGTACTCCGCAATTGCCGCCGTGTCCTGCCATCCACGGGAAGCCTGCTGGTGATTGAATTCGTTCTGCCCGATGTCGTTTCCAAGCCGGCGCCGGAGCTGGTCATCCGCTTCATGAGCGACCTGAACATGATGGCAGTGACCGGCGGCCGCGAGCGCAGCGAGCCCGAATGGAGTCAGCTGCTGAAAGAGGCAGGCTTTACGCTCGCGCGCAACATTCCGGTGAAGGAAATGGACGTTTCGATCCTCGAAGCGCGTCCGATACCTTCCCTGGAGTAGTCCTAGATTTCAGTGCCTGGCTGCTCAAGTACATCGTTTGTATCGGGAGAAACATCAGAAACGGATGTATCGGGAGAAACACCAGAAACGGAGTTCCTCCGGACGGTTCTCAATAATAGGACAAGTGATGTCACAAAGAACATCATCGTAAGGCATAGCTCGATCCACCAAATTGCGGATGCATACTTCGGAACCAGCATTTTCACGGGGTTGATCAAAATGGGGCCGACTGATCCGATGATCAAACCTCTCAGCACTTTGTCGCGTAATGAGTCGAGCAGGCTAAAGAAAAGATATGCGGTGCCCATGTAGACGAATACGTCGAGCGTCCAGCCGATGCTTCCGAAAGCCCAGCCGCTGCTTCCGAACAGGTTGCACTTGATAGCAAAGTAGTGTGGAATGAGGAATCTTGCTGATAGGTGGCGGACGCTCAAGTAGAGGGTCCAGCACGCTGAGAGAGTCAAGAAAATCGCAACCCCACGGCTCTCAACTAACATCTGCCAAGGATCGCGGCTTTCAGACTCTAAGCTCGTGGGCATGGAAGTGCCACGAGTATATCCATTCCGCCGGCGCGTGGACTAACATCGGCTGACTTGTGGCTGGGAGTACAGGAAGGTCGGTTACTCAGTCCAACGCCGGAAGATGAGCGAGCCATTCGTGCCGCCGAAGCCGAACGAGTTCGAGAGCGCATACTCCGCTTGAATCGGCTGCGGCTTATTCGGCACATAATGCAGCTCGCAGGCGGGGTCCTGACATGCGAGATTCGTCGTTGGCGGAGCGGTCTGCTCCAGCAGCGCCATCACCGTGATGCCCGCTTCGAGCCCGCCCGCGCCGCCCAGCAGGTGGCCGGTCATCGATTTAGTCGAGCTCACCGGCATTACGCCTTTCAATGCGCGCTCGCCAAAGAGCTTCTTCATCGCCGCTGACTCCAGCGCGTCGCCCAGCGGAGTCGAAGTGGCATGTGCGTTCACGTAACCGATCTGGTCCGGCGATAGCTCGGCAGACTTGAGCGCATTGTTCATCGCGCGGAAGCAGCCTTCGCCCTCTGGCGCCATGCCCGTCATGTGATACGCGTCGGAGCTCATGCCGTAGCCGACGATCTCGGCCAGAATCTTCGCGCCGCGTGCCTTCGCGTACTCCATATCTTCGAGGATCAGGATGCCCGCGCCCTCGCCGACGACGAAGCCATCGCGATCCTTATCAAAGGGGCGGGAGGCGTGTTCCGGATCGTCGTTGCGCGTCGAGAGCGCCTTCATCGCGGCGAAGCCGCCAACCCCCATCGGAGTGATCGCCGCCTCCGAGCCGCCGGCAATCATCACGTCCGCATCGCCCCGCTGGATGATGCGATATGCGTCGCCAATGGAGTGCGCGCTGGTAGTGCACGCGGTGGCCGTCGCCTCGTTCGGCCCCTTTGCCCCGTAGCGGATGCTCACCTGGCCGGCGGCCAGGTTCACGATCGCAGCAGGAATGAAAAAGGGAGAGATCTTCCGCGGACCACCATTGAGCATGTTGCTGTGCTCCCGCTCGATGATGTCGAATCCGCCGATGCCCGAGCCGATGTGAACGCCGATGCGTTCGTCATTCTCCGGCGTGACCTTGACGCCACTGTGTTTCATCGCCTCCTCGGTGGCGGCGATGGCGAAGTGGATGAAGCGCCCCATCTTGCGCGCTTCCTTCTTCTCGATGAACTGCAGTGGGTCGAAGTTTTTGACCTCGGCCGCGAACGTAACGGGAAAGGCGGTGGCATCGAAGCCGGTGATCGGCGCCATGCCGCTCTTGCCCGCGAGCAGGTTCCGCCACAGTTCCGGTGCCGTATTTCCGGGTCCGGCAATGAGGCCAAGCCCCGTCACCACCACCCGTCGATCGCAACGCAAGGTTACTTGCCGCCTTTCGCGTGTTTCTCGATATATTCCGTCGCGTCCTTGACCGTCTTGATCTTCTCGGCGTCTTCGTCCGGTATCTCCATGTCGAAGGCCTCTTCAAACTGCATTACCAGCTCCACCACGTCGAGCGAATCCGCGCCCAGGTCTTCCTGGAAAGAGGCACTGGGTGTCACCTCCGCCTCGTCTACTTGAAGCTGTTCGACAATGATCTGTTTTACCTTCTCGTCCACTGCTGCCATGCGTATCTCCTCGACCACCGAATCGAATGAACTGAATCCCTTTGAGACTATCAGGTACGCGAGGCGCAGGCGCACGCACCGCTGGCACGCCTCCACCCCGGTGTGTGGATGCCGGTCCCGAACTTTCAAGTCTACTGAGGGGGTCCGGGGGTGTAAAGGCAGCGGCAGCTCGAATGCCGCCACAATCGCGCCCGGAAACGATAGAGTGCGAATAAGCAATCGGGTTCATGGACGCCATGGTCTATCTCTTCACTGTGCTGGCCTGCCTCGCCATCGGCGGGCTTCTCGGATATCTCATCGCACTCTCCCGCCGCTCGGCCATGGCCGAGGAAGCCGCTCGACTGCGCGCTCAAACTGCGGCATTGGAGGCCACGCTGGCCGCCGAGCGTGCCGGACAGGAGGAAAAGCTGGCGTTGCTGGACGATGCCCGCGACCGCATGAGCAATCAGTTCCGTGCGCTGGCCAACGACATCCTGGAAGAAAAATCGCGTCGCTTCACGGAGCAGAACCAGACCAATCTGGGCCAACTCCTCGATCCGCTGAAGACGCGCCTGCAGGAGTTCCAGACCAAGGTCGACCAGGTCTACGTGCAGGAGAGCAAGGATCGCAGCGCGCTGGCCCAGCAGGTCACATCGCTGCTGGAGATGAATCAGCGCCTCGCCGCCGAGGCCAAGGATCTGACCCAGGCGCTGAAGGGCTCCAGCAAAACGCAGGGCGAGTGGGGCGAGGTGGTGCTCGAGCGCATCCTCGAAGCTGCCGGGCTGCGACGCGGCCACGAGTACACCATGCAGGAGACGATTGCGCGCGAAGACGCGACGCGCGCGCGGCCGGACGTCATCCTGCACCTGCCCGGCAACCGCAAGCTGGTGATCGATGCCAAGGTATCGCTGCTCGACTACGGCACCTATTGCTCAGCCGCGGATGAAGCGCTGCGCAAGCATGCCGCCGCACGTCACTGCGTATCACTGCGCGAGCATATCCGGGGCCTTGCCGGGCGCAACTATCACCGCCTGCCCGGACTGGAGACGCTGGACTTCGTCATCCTCTTCGTGCCCATCGAGCCCGCCTTCCTGCTGGCGCTTGAAACCGACAGCAATCTGTGGGTGGACGCGTGGGAGAAGAACATCCTGCTGGTGTCGCCCAGCACGCTGCTTTTCGTCGTGCGCACCGTGGCGCATCTGTGGCGGCAGGAGGAGCAGGTGCGCAACGTGCAGCAGATCGCCGAGCGCGGCGCGGAGCTCTACGACAAGTTCGTGGGCTTCGTCGATGACCTGAGCAAAGTCGGCGTGCGCATCGAGCAGACACGCACTGCCTACGACGCGGCATTCGACAAGCTCACTCGCGGACGGGGCAACCTCGTGCGCCAGGTGGAGATGCTGCGCGCGCTCGGCGTGCAGCCCGCCAAGCGGCTGCCGCGACCGCTGACGCAGCGCGCAGAAGATGTCGGCATCTTCGAAGAAATCGGCTCCGGGCAAGTCGATCAGGATGAAGGCGGCGGGACGTAACCACGGCGTCTGCGTCTAACCTCGGGACAGCGGCATCGCCATCCCCCAAACGGGTAGCTTGCAAACCGCCGCGCCGCTCGGTAGCATCCGAGTCAGAAACCGGCCTGCAAAGCAGGTGCGGAGCTAACGCTGGTAGAACCTATATTCATTGAACAGGGACTCGACTCGAATAATTGGCTCGGTGTGCAGTGTCCGCCAGTCCGGAATGCCTAAAGAGCTGCGGAGAGTCCCACC
>DASYBK010000043.1:0-18221 GCA_036500805.1 Acidobacteriaceae bacterium
TGACCCAGTGTGTCGACGTCTTCCTTCAGAATGACTTCCATAACTCTCCTCAGTGTTGTGGCGCACCAGCGTTGCGGGCGAGCGTGGCTGCCGCGCAGCTGGAACCGGCCATACTAGTACCGCGCCGCGAATGGCAGCAAGGCGATGTTGCGGGCCTGCTTAATGGCGCGCGTGAGTCTCCGCTGGTGTGTGGTGCAGACACCGGTCAGGCGGCGGGGAACAATCTTGCCCCGCTCGGCGACGAACTGCTGCAGCAGCCGCACATCGCGGTAGTGGATGGAATCAATCTTCTCCACGCAGAACTTGCAGACCTTCTTGCGCCGAAAGAATTTGCGCCCGCCCGGGCCGCCAGGCCCACCGGGGCCACGTCCGCCCGGGCCTCGGCCGCCTGGACCGGAAGGACGATCACCCGCAGGACGGTCTGGACGGTCTCCCGATGGGCGATCGCCTGCTGGCCGGTCGGGACGGTCTCCTGCCGGACGCTCGGTTGCTGCACCCTCGGGCGGGCGCGATGTTGCTGTTGCTGTGCTGGTCTCTTCAGCCATGGTTTCCTTTTCTTTCTTCCCGCCCAGCTATTCAGTCGGCGGGACAGGCCCTGCTGTCGGCTTCTTTGCGTAAACAGGACCGGCTGCGATTTGCCGGCGCGTGGGCCGGCGCTAAATTCAAAAGGCGGCGAGGTCTAGGCGCTGGCCGCGGCTTCCGTGGCGGCGGGCGTTTCGGCTTCAGAAGCAGGAGCGGCGACGGCCGGCTGCGCGCTCAGCTTCTTGCGCGTCGCCCGGATCGCCTTGATCTTCTCCGCCCGCTTCTCTTCCTCGTCCATGCGCACGGTGATGAACTTGATCACCGGCTCGGTCACGCGGAGGCGGCGCTCCACCTCGGCAATCAGATTGCCTTCCGCCTGAATGACCAGCAGGACATAGTTGCCGTCATTGAACTTGCGCACCGTGTAGGACAGCTTGCGCCGGCCCAGTTTCTCGGTCGACTTCAGAACGCCCCCACCCTGCGTAATGGTGTGCTCCAGTCCTGCGATCAGCTTGTCGACATCCGCCTCTTCCATATCGGGGCGCACGATAAACATCACTTCATAGCTACGTTGCATGCGTTTCTCTCTTCCTTAAACCTGAACTCCAGATACTGATCTCTGCTTCACTCGGCCTTCGGAGAATCATTCCCCGAGGGTCCGTTCCACTTGTTCATCGCCGCGCCGACTCCGCTCACGATGACCGTCTCTACAGCCTCGGCGACGCGATCCAGCACCTCGTCGAGCACCGCCAGTTCCTTCTTCCGCATCGGCGTCAGCAGGTAATCCTTCCCCCGCCGCGACGCCGTATCTATTCCATCCGGCCCCACACCGATCCGTATCCTTGCCCATTCCTCCGTGCCCAGCGCGCCATTGATCGACCGGGCGCCGTTGTGGCCGCCCGAAGATCCCCCGGTCCGCACCCGCATCGTGCCCAGCGGCAGAGCCAGCTCGTCGTAGAGAACCAGCAAGCTGGAACCCCGCTTCGCATCGTCCTCGCCGGACTCGCTGCCGATACCGAACTCCTCCACCAGCGCCCGGACGGAAAGCCCGCTCAGGTTCATGAAGGTCTCCGGCTTCGCCAGCACTACCTCGCGGCCGGCAATGCGCGCCGTCGCGGTGAGTGCCCGGCAGCGGCGATTGCTCACCACTGCCCCAGCCCGCTCGGCCAGCCGGTCGATCGCCAGGAACCCCGCGTTGTGCGGCGTCCACTGGTACTCGATCCCGGGATTGCCGAGTCCGATGACCAGAAACGGCTCCCGCGCTGCACCCTCCGGCTCCCTCGCTCCGAACCGCACTGCTTACTTCTTGCCGCCGGCCTTCGGAGCCTCGCCGCCCGCTGCCTCCTCCGTCTCCTGCTTGCCCTTCTTGACCACTTCCGGCTCAGCGGGTGCCACTGCCGCTGCCACCGCATCCGGCTCCGGCGCCACTTCTTCCTTGATCACGGTCACGTGCGCCACCGTCGCGTCCTCGTCGGTGATGAACTTGAACTTGCCCCCGTGCGGCAGGTCGGAGACGCGGACGACATCGTGCAGCTTCATCCCGCTCACATCGAGCGTGATGTGCGGCGGAATGTCCGCCGGCAGGCACTCGATCTCCACCTCGCGCAGCACCTGATCGAGCAAACCGCCCTCGGTCTTCACCCCGACCGGAACGCCTTCCAGGTGGATCGGCACCTCGACCACCATCACCTTGTCCATCGCGATGCGCTTCAGGTCGATGTGCAGTAGGCTGCCCTTGATCGGCTCATACTGCCAATCCACGATCATCGCCTTCACGCGTGCGCTGCCCTTCACGTCCACGTCGAAGATGGTGTTGTGGCCGGAGTCAGAGTGCAGGATGCGCAGGATCTGCTTGGGATCGAGCTCGATTGCAATCGACGGTTCCTTGGCGCCGTAAATGACCGCGGGAATCTTCCCCCCCACACGCACGCGCCGTGCCGCATTCTTGTTGAACTTGCCCTCGCGGGTCACCGCCGTTACCAGTTCTGTGCTTGCCATTGTTCCGTTTTCCTTTCGGTCATGGAGAGCGGCGGTCGCCGCTCTCTACTCCCTTTCTTGCTTTCTAGTTAAAGAGCGAGCTCACACTCGTCTCCATGTGAATGCTCTCGATGGTCGCGGCCAAGAGGCCGGCAATCGACAGCACCTTGATCTTGTCTACCGCCTTCGCCTCTTCGCACAGCGGAATGGAGTTGGTCACCACCAGCTCCTTGATGCGCGAGCTGGCGATACGCTCAACCGCCGGACCGGACAGCACCGGATGTGACGCGCAGGCGTATACCTCCACAGCCCCCACATCCAGCAGGGCGTGCGCAGTCTTCACCAGGGTGCCAGCCGTGTCCACGATGTCGTCGATGATGAGGCAGGTGCGACCGCGCACATCGCCGATCACGTTCATCACCTCGGTCACGTTGATGTCGGTGCGCCGCTTGTCCACAATCGCCATGGGTGCGCCCATCTTGGTCGCGAAAAAGCGCGCACGTTCCACGCCGCCCGCATCGGGTGACACAACGGTCAGATTCGGCAGGTTCTTCTTGCTGAAATAGCCCACCATGACCGGGCTCGCAAACATGTGATCTACCGGGATGTTGAAGAAGCCCTGAATCTGCGCCGCGTGCAGGTCCATGAACAGCGCGCGGTTCGCCCCCGCCGTGACCAGCAGATCAGCCACCAGCTTGGACGAGATGGCGACGCGCGGGCGGTCCTTGCGGTCCTGCCGGGCATAGCCGTAGTACGGCACCACGGCGGTGATACGGCCGGCCGACGCACGCTTCAACGCATCGATCATGATCAGCAGCTCCACCAGGTTCGAGTCCACCGGATTGCACGTCGGCTGGACGACAAAGACATCCACACCGCGCACATTCTCTAGCAGCTGGAAGTAGATCTCGCCATCGGCAAAGCGCTGGATTTTGGTTTCGCCCAGCGGCACGCCGATCTGCTTGCAGATCTCTTCGGCAAGCTGCCGGTTCGCCGATCCGGCAAAGATCTTGAAGCGCTTGTCTTCGCTCAGCCCGCGGTTGCGCTTGCGTTCCGGCGCAGGCTGAAAGTTGTTGCTGCTCGCCGCTTCCGGCTCGATTTCGGTCGCCACTGCCGTCTCTTGCTTCATCACAATCTCCCAAGCTGGTTTGCGTTGGTGAACTGCGCTGGCTCGCGCAGCGGCTTCAACTGCATCCGCTGCAGGGCTCCGGTGCACGGTGCACCGGAACAGAGTGGCTGGGCGACTAGGATTCGAACCTAGACAAAGTGCTCCAAAGGCACTTGACCTACCATTAGTCGATCGCCCACTAAGAACTACTTTTCAACTCCTCGACCCTGGAGGCCCTCCAATCTGGCCCGCTTTTGGCCAGATTGGACAGAAAGGCACTTGACCTACCATGAGTCGATCGCCCAACAGGCTGCTGGCGGAGAGAGGATGGCTTGCTGCCAGCAGTTTCGCCGGAAGCTACTACGTTTCCACCCACATCGTGCGCCAATACTGCTCGCGAGGCAAGGTTTCGGTGCGCAGCGCCACAATGCCGCGATCCCGAAGACGCCCTGCCGCCCGGTCTGCCGCTTCCGCGCTCGCATACAGCCCGAAGAGGGCCGAACCCGAACCCGAAAGCGCAGCATAAACTGCCGCATCCCCAGACCGGTTTAAACCAGAAGGCTGGTTTGAACCAGAATGCCCGGGGCCCCGAAGCACACGCACAATGTCGGCAAGAGAGGGATACTGCGCAAAGACGACCTCTTCGAAGTCGTTTGCAATCCCGGTGCGGACAAGCGCGAGAAGCGGAGTCTCGGCCAGGTCTCCCTTCGCAGGTACATCCTCTTTCGGCCGAATCGGCCCAGAAGGTATGCCCCAGGAGACACCGGAGGAGTGCGGCTGACCCCATGCTGCAGAGACAGACCGACTCAACCTTTCAAGTCTATCGGCTGAAGCGGCGGGGGTCAATGCGGAATGGCGCGTGTCCCATTCCCGAAATGCGGCAGGCGTGGAGACCCCGATCTCCGGTACCGCCACCACACAAGACATCGCCGGCATATCCGGCAGCGGCGTCACCACTTCACCCCGTCCCTGCCCCAGTACCGCGCCGCCCACCAGGAAGAGCGGTACATCCGACCCAACCTCCGCCGCCACGCGCATGCGTTCTTCGGCCAGCAGAGCAGCGCCGATCTGCCACTGCAAAGCAACCAGAGCAGCCGCCGCATTCGCCGACCCCGCGCCCAGCCCGCCCTGCACCGGCAGCCGCTTCTCAATGTGGATCTCGACCTCGGCCGCGATGCCCAACGCGGCCAGCGCCTTTTCGATCATCTTCCACGCGGTGTTGCGCGCATCCACGGGCACGCGCTCATCGTTCGAGGTGATGACGATATGCCTCTTCGCAGCGCGCCGCGCTGTTACCGTCACCAGATCGTGCAGCGCAATCGTCTGGTAGACCGTCGTCAGCGCGTGGTAGCCATCCGGCCGCGCCAGACCAATCGCCAATCCCAGGTTGATCTTCGCAAACGAGCGCAGCGTGACAGACATGCCTTGGTCATTCTAATGACTGCCTCTAAACTTCCCCCATGCCACGGACCCTAGGTGCCCTCGCCTGCATTCTGCTTGCTGCTCCCTTCGCCCTCGCACAGAATGAAACGCCGGTCATCACCGATCACGCCATGGTCGTCAGCGTGCACCACGATGCCACTGACGCCGGCGTCGCCGTCCTGAAGCAGGGCGGCAATGCGGTCGACGCAGCCGTCGCCACCGGCTTCGCGCTCGCCGTCGTGCATCCGGTCGCGGGCAATATCGGCGGCGGCGGATTCATGCTGGTGCATCTCGCAAAAGGTCCCCGGCGCGACCTCTTCATCGACTACCGCGAGGAAGCGCCCGGCGCCGCCTCGCGCGACATGTATCTCGATGCCCAGCACAACGTTATCCCCGGCTTGAGCACTCTCGGCTACAAATCGGTCGCCGTTCCCGGCTCGGTCGCGGGGCTTGCCTATGCCGAAAGGCACTATGGCAAGCTCGACCTGAAAGCAGTCATGGCTCCGGCAATCAAGCTCGCCGAAGACGGTTTCGTTCTCAGCGATGAGGAAGCCAAAGAGCTCCACGATCCCGACCTCGCCAAGTTCCCCGAATCCCGCAGAATTTTCCAGGTGGATGCGAAGCGGGGTTCGTATTATCAATCCGGCGACACCTTTCGCCAGCCCGAGCTTGCCGATACGCTCCGCCGCATCGCCGCCGACCCCGGCGACTTCTATCACGGCGAGATTGCAAAGAAACTCGCAGCCGACATGAAGGCGAACGGCGGCCTCATCACCGAAGCTGATCTTGCGCACTACCAGGTGAAGGAACGCGTTCCTGTCAAAGGCAGCTATCACGGTTACGAGATCGTCAGCGCCCCGCCGCCCTCCGCCGGTGGCATCGCGCTGATGGAGATGCTCAACATTCTGCGGCCGTACGATCTCGCTAAGCTCGGCGATCGCAGCGCTCCGGAAGTCCAACTCATCACCGAAGCCATGCGCCGCGCCTACATGGACCGCACTGACTACCTCGGCGACCCCGACTTCGCGAAAATTCCGCAGGCCGCGCTGCTCAATCCCGCATACGCCGATGCCTGGCGCAAAAGCATCATGCCCGACCATCCCACGCCGTCTAAGGAGCTGCAGCGCCCTGCCGGCTTCCTGCCACCGCCGCCCACTGCCATCGTTGCGGAATCAAAATCAACCGACACCACCCACTACTCCGTGCTCGACGCCGAAGGCAACGCTGTCGCCGTGACCACCACGCTCAACAATGGCTTCGGCTCGCATGTCACCGCCAACGGTCTCGGCTTCCTGCTCAATGATGAGATGGATGACTTCGCCTCGAAACAAGGCGCGCCGAACATGTATGGCCTCATCCAGGGCCCGAACAACGCCATCGCGCCCCATCATCGGCCGCTCTCTGCGATGACCCCGACTATTGTGCTCAAGGACGGCAAGGTTCGAATGGTGCTCGGCTCACCTGGAGGCCCGCGCATCACCACTACGGTGCTCAACATCTTCCTCAGCACCGCCGAGGGCGGCCTCAACGTTCAGCAGGCGGTCGACGCGCCGCGCTTCCACCACCAGTACCTGCCGGACATTCTTTACGTCGAAGCCGGCTTCCCCGCAGACACCGCCGCAAAGCTCACTACCTGGGGCTACACGCTGAAGCAAGGCGGCCACTGGAGCGATGGTGAGTGCATCGCGGTCGATCCGACTACAGGCAAACTGCAAGGTGGCCAGGACCACCGTCACCACTACGGCAAAGCTGCTGGATACTGAGAACGAAGAGATGTCGGAATGAGCAGTTCACGCCCGCCGCTCAGGCCACGCTGCGTATCGTCCAGCGCTCTTTAAGATTCAGGAATGGACTTTCAAAAAACCGATAGCTCAGCCATGACAGTACACAGGTGGAGAGGAAAGCTAACAAAGCAGCAGCTTGTGGCACATAGCTTGGAACGAGCCAATGGGCAACTCCGATGTACAGGTCACGAGGAATATCATGTAGAACATACGCTCCGTAACTCATGCGGCCAAGCCATCGGAAGGGACGCCAGTTGAGAGCGAGATACAACACCGATCCCGGCTGAATCGCACATGCAACCGCCAATGCGCTCACCAGGTCGATTACCAATAGACCCCAGGTGAAGCGCCATTCCGGATATGGATCTCGCCAAAAATGCCGCCACATTACCGCCATGACGACGGGAACCAAAGCAACCGGCCAAACCACGCGAGCGGCACGTAGAAGCAAATCGCGGTGCGGACCACGAATCCAAAGGGCCAGGAATCCCCCCAGAAGCAGAGCATCCAGCCGGAATGGCGTGACTCTGTAGAGAACCTCGTTGTGCAACATCCAGCTTGGGAGTAGATGTTGTCCAAGCAGGCGCGCCGCCACACATATCGGAATAGACGATGCGCAAATCGAGAGAAGCGTCCGGCGCTCACGTATCCGAAATACGATCCAGGGCCAAAGAAGATAGAACTGTTCCTCGATGCATAATGACCAGAAATGACCCAGCGCCAGATGTGCAGGATGCGCTCTGTGAATGGTCATATGTACAACGGGTTGAAAGTCTGCAAGGCGCTGTAGCGGAGAGCCAACTGTGTACGGGCCAATCATCCTTGCGTAGTTGCCCAAATAGGCTGGCCACGCCAGCCAGGACCAGGAAAGCCCCTGATACGTAAACGGAAGAATTAGAAGCATAACTCCGTAATACAAAGGAAAAATACGCAGCGTTCGGCGCACATAAAAATTGCGGACGCGATGTCGGTCCTCTCGCGTGTCGAACAAAATGCCTGTAATGAGAAAGCCTGAAAGCACAAAAAAGAGATCTACGCCGGCCCATCCCCAAGGCATGGCACAGTAGTGGGTAAAGAAAACCATGAGAAACGCGATTGCCCGCAGACCATCCAGCGCGGGATAAAAGGCACGATTCTCGGGGCGCGTATGGGAAGTATTGCCCGCAACAATTTGTTCCTCGGGAAGAACCTCAGAACCCGAAGCGGCTTGCTGTTCCGGAGAGGCCGCTGGTTCGGATGCAGACGAGTTTGGGATGAGGGAAGACACCTGAACCTGGAGTGAATTTGGCTTAGACATGAATACCACATGAGGATTGCGGGTCTGCCAGGAACGGAGTGAACCGACCCAGCGGATGAGAGAATAGTCATCGGACTAACTCACCCATGCTCCGAGCCCTCTCCACCCATGTCTTCCTCCGCCAGCGGCTGCATCCCGGCCTGCTCGACACGCTCGCTCGCGGCGGCGCTCAGGCCATTGAAGTCTTCGCCGCCAAACAGCACTTCGACTACACCAGCCGTCAGCACATCAAGGAGATCGCCGACTGGTTCCGGTCCAGCGATGTGAAGCCGCACTCGCTGCACGGTCCGCTCTATGCGGATTCGGAAATGGGCCGCGGCGGCATGCCCTCTGTGAACGTTGTCCACCACGACAAGTCGCGCCGCATCGACAGCATGGATGAGGTCAAGCGCGCGCTCGAAGCTGCGGAGATCCTTCCCTACCAATTCCTCATCCTGCACCTCGGCGACCGCGATGCGGAGTGGGACGAGCGCACGCTCGAACACGCGCTCACAGCCATCGAGCACTTGAAGGCCTTCGGCGCCCCGCTCGGCGTCAAGCTGCTGCTCGAGAACATCCAGAACGACGTGACCACCCCCGCAAATCTGGTCGAGATCATCCGTGCTGGCCACTTCGCGAACGTCGGTGTCTGCTTTGACGCTGGTCACGCGCACCTGATGCAGGGCGTCGATTCCACGCTAGAAACCCTGCTGCCGCTCATCGGCTCCACGCACCTGCACGACAACCATCACGACCGAGATGCGCACCTGTGGCCCGGCGACGGCACCATCGCGTGGGACGCTCCGATCGCCGCACTGAAATCAGCGCCGCGCTCACCCGCCGCACTGCTCGAAATTCACTACGAGTTGGGCGAAACGCCCGACACGATCGCCAAACGCGCCGCCGAGACATTCGAGAAATTCGGCATCTGACGATGAGCATCGTCATTTTCATTGCCTTACTGGCCATGCTTTGTTGCATGATCCTGTTTCCCGGTTTCTTCAATGATCTGACTTTGTTTCGGATTGCGCGAAAAGCGCGACCTGACGCCGACAGGATCGTGACAGTTGCAGTAATTTCATTGCTGTTTTTCGCGCCGCACTTTTTCGGAGAGCTGACAAAAACGGGACACATACACCCGCTTCGATCCAATCTCAACGGGATGGCACTCTTAATTGTCGATATCTTCTTGGCAGTTTTCGGCGCAGCAGCATGCATAAAGCCGATCTGGTTTATGTCTAGACTCATTCCGCGCCTCAAGAATTCCGTTGATGTCGGCACAATCGACCGAAGTGCCGCATCAGGAATTACTTTGATCAGTAAGCTCTGGGGAATTGCTTTTCTTTTCGTCGCAGCATTTCTTGCAAGTCCACTCTTCTCAAATTAGCTATGGATACTTCCGCGAATACCGCTATTCCCGCCACCATCGCCACCCTGAAGCAGCATGAAGGCCAAACCGTGATCCTGCACGGCTGGCTCTACAACATGCGCGCCTCCGGCAAGCTGCTCTTCCCCATCTTTCGCGATGGCTCGGGCACCGTCCAAGGCATCATGCCCAAAGCCGCCGTCACTCCCGAGGTCTGGGAGACGACAAAGCACCTTACCCAGGAATCCAGCGTCATCGTCACCGGCCGCGTCCGCGCCGATCAGCGCGCCCCTGGAGGCTACGAGCTCGACGTCGAGAACGTCGAAGTCGTGCAGCGCGTGCCGGAGGAGCAGCCCTATCCCATCACCCCCAAGGAGCACGGCGTCGACTTCCTGATGGAGCATCGCCATCTCTGGATTCGCTCGCCGCGCCAGTCGGCCATCCTGCGCATTCGCGCGGAGATCATCAAGGCCGCCCGCGACTATCTCGACGACAACGGCTTCGTCCTCACCGATCCGCCCATCCTGACGCCCGCCGCGTGCGAAGGCACATCCACGCTCTTTCCCGTCGAGTACTTCGGCGATGAGGCGTTTCTCACGCAGAGCGGTCAGCTTTACATCGAGAGCACCGCGCTCGCCCTCGGCAAGGTCTACAGCTTCGGCCCAACCTTTCGCGCCGAAAAATCGAAGACGCGCCGCCACCTCACCGAGTTCTGGATGGTCGAGCCGGAGCTCGCCTACTGCGGTCTCGACGACCTGATGGTGCTCGCGGAAAACTTCCTCAGCTTCATCGTCGGCCGCGTGCTCGAACGTCGCCTCCCCGATCTCAAGGTCCTTGAGCGCGACATCGCGAAGCTCCAGTCAATCCAGGCGCCCTTTCCGCGCCTTCGCTACGACGAAGCCGTCGCCATGCTCAACGAAGCGCACGCCAAGGGTCTGCTCGAAAACGCGTTCGAGTACGGCAATGACTTCGGTTCACCCGACGAGACCTACATCTCCTCGCAATTCGACCGCCCCGTCATGGTGCACCGCTATCCCGCCGCGGTGAAGGCCTTCTACATGGAGCCTGATCCCGACGACGCCAAGTACGCACTCTGCGTCGACGTGCTCGCGCCCGAGGGTTACGGCGAGATCATCGGCGGCTCGCAGCGCGTAGCCTCCTACGAGCTGCTGAAGCAGCGCATCGAAGATCATCATCTGCCCATCGACGCCTTCCAGTGGTATCTCGATCTGCGCCGATACGGCTCCGTGCCGCACTCCGGCTTCGGCATGGGCATCGAGCGCGCCGTCGCCTGGATCTGCGGCCTCGAACACGTCCGCGAAACCATCCCATTTGCCCGAACGCTGAACCGTATCTATCCTTAGGGGTTTGCTCTAGCCGGAGTTCTTCGGGCCGGGCATTCCTTCTATGACCAAGCACGAAGACATCATCCAGGCAGAGACCTCCCGCGGCCACCAGCCCATGTACACCGGCGTGCAGGCACTGCCGCCGCGCCACATCCATATCATCGGCGTGCCGCTCGACCTCGGCCAATCGCGACGCGGCGTGGACATGGGCCCCTCCGCCGTTCGCGTCGCCGGCCTTGAAGCGCATCTTGAAGCGCTCGGCCACGTGGTCACGGACGGGGGCAACATCGGCGTCGCCATCGCCGAAACCAAAAAACCTGGCGAGCAGAATGCAAAGTACCTGAAAGAAATCCGCGAAACCTGCGTCAAGGCCGCCGACCTCGTCGTGAAGACGCTCGAAGCAGGCTCCACGCCGGTCATCCTCGGCGGCGATCACTCCGTCGCGGCCGGCTCCGTCTCCGGCGTCGCCGAGTTCTATCGCCGCAAGCAGCAGAAGATCGGCCTCATCTGGATCGACGCCCACTCCGACATCAACACACCCGAAACCTCGCCCTCCGGCAACGTCCACGGCATGCCGTTGGCTGCACTGGTCGGCCTTGGCCCCAAGGAGTTATCCGACATCTACGACTTCTCACCCAAAATCGCGCCGGACAATGTCGTGCTCATCGGCGTGCGCGACATCGACGTCACCGAGAAGGAAAACATCAAGCGCGCCGGCATCACTGAGGTCTACACCATGCGCGACATCGACGAACGCGGCATGCGCACAGTGATGGAAGAAGCGCTACGTGCCGCCGGCCGCGGCACTGCGGGCTATCACGTCTCGCTCGACATGGACTGGATCGATCCCGAAGACGCCCCCGGCGTCGGCACCCCGGTGCGCGGCGGCGCCACCTATCGCGAAGCCCACCTCGCCATGGAGATCCTCGCCGACCACGGCCGCATGCTCAGCTTCGAGATCGTCGAAGTGAACCCGGTCATCGACGAACACAACCGCACTGCCCATCTCGCCGTCGAGCTCATCTCCTCCGCATTCGGTAAGAAGATTCTCTAGCTACGCGATCGGGTGACCCGCCGTGATGTAAATCTGCTCAATCGCCTCCAGGTCCTTCAACCCTTCTTCGCCCGGCGTTCGCGATTGCTTGTTCTGCAAAATGCACTCAGCGAAATCCTCCGCCTCAATCTGGAACTGGAAAGGCATCTTGCCGGTCGCATCCTCGTGGATGTCAACGCCGGACTTGCCATCCGGATCGTCCAGGTGCGCGTCCAGATGCAGCCCGTCATAGCTGTAGGCATCGCTGACCAGTATGTGGCCCTTGCTGCCGATCACCTTGATGTACCCCGGCAGCCGCGTCGTGTAACTCGTCGCGCAGTTCGCCAGCACCCCCGACGCCATCTCCATCGTCCAGGAAATTGACTCCTCAATATCTTGGAATCGGCCGCTCTTGTGATCCATCGTGCTCGTCAAGGCAGCGAAGCGGACAGCATCCACTCCGATATAAAGCCGGATAGTGTTCAGGGGATAGATGCCCATATCCATCAGCGGTCCACCGCCGCCCATGGCGCGTGTCAGCCGCCACTGGTTCGGGTGGAAATAGCTGCCAAAATTTCCCTCGCAATACTGAATGTCGCCGATGCGCCCCTGCCGGATAAACTCCACCGCCCTCAGGTGTGTCGGGTCGTAGTGAATGCGGTAAGCGATCATCAGCTTCACATGCGCCTGCTGGCAGGCGGCAATCATCTCGTGACATTCCTTCGACGAGATCGCCATCGGCTTCTCGCATAGCACATGCTTCCCTGCCTGCGCGGAGCGAACAGTGAACTCCTTATGCATGGAGTTCGGCAGCCCGATGTACGTTGCATCGATATCCGGGTTCTCGCGATCGAAGTTTTCGTAGTTGTAGATCGAGGAGTGCGGCACGCCGTACATATCGGCAAATCGCGCGGCCTTCTCCGGATGGCCGCTGACCAGGCCAGTAATCTTCGTCGTCGACGAGTTCGCCACCGCCCTCATAAAGATGCTGGAGATCTGCCCCAGCCCAACCGGTGCATAGCCGATCTTGCGCGTCGGCTCCGAGCTTGCGACGGCCGGTATCTGCGTTGCGGCGAATGAAAAGGCGGAAAGGCGAGCAAAGTCGCGACGGTTCACGTCTCCTCCGTGCGTGGATGGATTGCCTCCAGTGTGGTGGCTTCCGCGTCGCTTGTCTATCCGGGCACTGCCGCAACCGGATAGCATGGACCGGCAAACCATTGGAGTCCCTGGTAATGAATCAACGGAATTTCCTGCGCCGCTTTGCCTTGTCTTTGAGGTGCTGCACCCTTGCACTGCTATGCATCAGCCTCACCGCCATTGCCCAGCCGGCCCCCACTCTCGGCACACCCGCTGACAGCGACGCCATGGCTGCCAAAGTGAAAGCTGAGTATCTCCACGCTTGGCAGGGCTATCACGAATATGCCTGGGGCCACGACGCGCTCATGCCGCTCTCCAAGAAAGCGCACGACTGGTACGGCGTCTCGCTGCACATGAGTGAGATCGACGGTCTCGACACCATGATCCTCATGGGACTCAATCAGCAGGCCACCGAAGCCCAGCAGGACATCGACAAGCATCTCTCCTTCAACCAGGACATCTACGTCAAGAACTTCGAGATCACCATCCGCTGCCTCGGCGGCCTGCTCAGCGAGTACGAGGCCACCAACGACCCGCAGCTTCTCAAGCTCGCTACAGACCTCGGCCGCCGCCTGCTGCCCGCCTTCCACTCGCCCACCGGCATGCCCTATGAGTTCGTGAACCTGCGTACTGGAAAGGTGCGTGGCGCCGTGACAAATCCAGCCGAGGTGGCGCTGCTGCCGGAGTTCGGCACGCTCTCGAAGCTCACCGGCGACCCGATCTACTACAACACCGCCAAGCGCGCCATGACGGAGCTATGGAAGCGCCGGTCTTCATTGGATCTGGTGGGCCTCGGCATCAACGTCGAAACCGGCGAGTGGACGGACGCCACCGCCACTATCAGCGGCGGCGTCGATTCCTTCGACGAATACCTGCTCAAAAGCTGGCTGCTCTTCGGCGACCGCGACTGCCTGGAGATGTGGCAGAAGAGCATCGTCTCCATCAACAAATATCTCGCGGAAAAAACGCGCCTCGGCCTCTGGTACGGACAGGCCGACATGCGCACCGGCGCGCGCCTCTCGCACGAGTACGGCGCGCTCGACGCCTTCTTCCCTGCTGTGCTCGCGCTCGGCGGCGACCTCCCCCGTGCCGAAGCCTTGCAACGCTCTAGCTTCCAGATGTGGACGCTCTACGGCATCGAACCCGATACGCTCGACTACATCCGCCTGGCCACACCCAATCCCGGCTACCCGCTGCGGCCGGAGATCATCGAGTCCACCTACTACCTGCACCACCTCACCGGCGACCCCATCTATCTGCACATGGGCCAGGACTACTTCGACTCGCTCGTCCGTTGGTGCCGCACGCCCGTTGCCTACGCCGCGCTCACCGACGTCCGCACCAAGCAGCAGAAGGACGAGATGGAGAGCTTCTTTTTCGCCGAGACGCTCAAGTACCTCTATCTCCTCTACGCCCCGCGCGACACCGTGGACTGGAACCACTTCGTCTTCAATACCGAAGGCCATCCGCTGAAGCGCTTCACCACTGCCGCCGCACCCGGCAACTAAGCCATCACGGTCTGATAGAGCCGGTAATGCTCATCGCCAATCGCAGCAAATGGCCGCAGAGTCATCGACTCATGAGCTGTCGCCACCTTCCAGTCCGTGCTGCTCTTCGAAGGTCGCTCCGCCGCCAGCAGTTGCGCCTTCGTTACCGGCGCGGACAGATCGCCGACAGCAAACAGCGCAACCGGTCCATACATCAGCGCCACACGCTCGCCACCTGGCTGCTGATAGGGAATCGTCTCCAGCCGCAGCGGCATATCCATCTCTAACTCGATGCGGTCGCCGCTCTTCCACGTGCGCTCCACGCGCGCGAACGTACCCGGCTGCACCACAGCATCCGTCGCGCGCCCATTCACTGCAATGCGGGTCTTCACTCCCGCCCACTGCGGGATGCGCAGCAGCACAGCAAAACTCTGCGGTCGATCGAGCGTCAGCACTATCGTGCTCTGCGAGGACACTGGATACTCCGTCGTCTGGGTAAGAGTGCACGCCGCGCCATTTTGCCGCCAACGCAGCTCGGACGGCACATACAGATTCACGTACACATCCGCCCCGCGACGCATGTACGCGCTGATGCCGTAATCCGCCGTGACCTGCGGAAACGTCCCGGAGCAGCACGGCCACTTGTCCGGGTGATAGCCCTTCTGCGCGTTGTCGTTGTAATCGGAGTAATAGAAGCTCGTTCCATCCAATTTCAGCGGCTTCGCGCCCAGGATGGTGTTGTAGAGCACACGCTCCATGCTGTCACCGTAGCGACTGTCTGCCGTCTCCAGCAGCAGATAGCGCGTGATCTTGAAGTGGCCGTACGCGCCGCACGGCGTCTCGAAGCTGGCATGCGTCTTGGTCAGGCTCTCGGCCAGCGTGCTGCTGCCCGGCTTCACAAAGGTCTCATTCGGCCCCCAGCCGCCGGTGGCAAAGCTCTGCTCCTCGATCATCCGGAAGCCATTGCGCGCCGCTCTCAGATAGCGCTCCTCATTCAAATTCAGGTACGACTGCATTGCCGAGCACAGCGAGTTCAGGTGACTATACGCATGCTCACCGGGCAGTACGTTTTGATCTTCCGAAAGAGGCGTGAACCAGCTTTCGTCTTCGATGTACTGCTTTGCCATCTCTCGATAGCGCGCCTCACCACTGCGCTGATACGCCAGAAACAGATTCTCCGGCAGCGTGTACGTCTCGTCCCAGCAGTAAGCCTCGTCCTTATGCGGCCGTGCATACATTTCCTTGCGGTTCAGCGCGCGTCCGGGCAGGAAGGGAATCACCGCATCAGTCGCCGGTCCCAGCGCCCGCATCGCCACCGGATCGTGCGCAAACTGGTGCGCGTCGATCAGCCCGCAGCACGTCTTATCGAAGGTGTACGCCGGCAGATGGTAATCCACATAGAAATTCGGCGTGATCGTCTTCGCAAATCCATCGACCAGCCGGTGCACCTTCTCCTGCGTCGGCTTCGAGCCTGTCTGCGCATAAGCACGCGCCAGTCCCGACACGTACTGGCCGAAGCTATGGCCTGGAATGTATCCATGAAACGGTCCCTTCGGACTGAAATCCGCATAAAAGGTGTACCAGCCACCCATGTCCTCACCCGGCGCGGGCAGCCCAGCCTTCTGCCGGAACGGCTTCAGCAGGCTGTCCTCGCTCAACGCGAGGAAGAATGCATGGTTGCGATCGAACTGCTCGCGCAGCGGCCCATCCAGCAGCCGCACCTGTTCATACGTCACCGGAGAGAGCCGCGTCTGATGCATCGGTGCGGCTGCAGCGCTGGTCGCACGATGCCCCACGGCAAGCGCTCCGGAGGCCAGCAGGCTTCTCTGCACAAATCGGCGGCGTGTCAGATTGCCCATAGAAAACGTTCCCCCTCCCATCGCCAACATCCTACGCCGGTGCCGCGTCGCAGCCATGAGCAGTGTCGTGGGGCCCATATCACGTCGTTAGTGCCACGCCGAATACCTCACCGTTTCGAGCCACTGACGCTCCCATGCACCGGAAGATAGACTGGCCACTATGCCCCGCAAACTCCGCGTCGGGATCATCTTTGGCGGCCGCTCGGGCGAGCACGAAGTCTCGCTCCGCTCCGCCGCCTCCGTGCTTGCCGCCATCGATAAAAAGAAGTACGACGTCGTCCCCATCGGCATCGCGAAATCCGGCCACTGGCTCCTCGCCGACGAGGCGCAGCACATGCTCGCCGGCGGCACCACCGTCACGGCGACCCATATTGCGAAAGGCCGCGCGGCACATCCAAGCTCGCTTGTGCCCACAGCGCATCCCGCAGGCCTCCTGCATGTACCCGCATCTGCAGCAAACGAGCAGGCAGAAGCGCTCGGCGTCGATGTCCTCTTTCCCGTGCTCCACGGCACCTTCGGCGAAGACGGCACCATCCAGGGTCTCTTCGAGCTGGCCGGCAAAGCCTACGTCGGCTCGGGCGTCCTCGGCTCCGCTGCCGGCATGGACAAGGACGTGATGAAGCGCCTCTTCATGGCTGCCGGGCTTCCCATCGTCGAGCACATCACGCTGCTCCGCGGCGCATGGCAGAAATCGCCGCGCAAAGCGATCGCGGAAATCGAAGCGAACCTCCGCTATCCGCTCTTCGTCAAGCCGGCGAATCTCGGCTCGTCGGTCGGCATCTCGAAGGTCCATGATCGCTCCGAGCTCGCCCCCGCCATCGTGCTCGCCGCCAGCTACGACCGCAAGATCATCATCGAACAGGGCGTCGGCGGCAAGGCCGCAAAGAACAAACCCGCTGAGCGCGCCCGAGAGCTCGAAGTCGCTGTGCTCGGCAATGAAGACCCGAAGGCCTCTGTCGTCGGCGAGATTGTGCCCGCCAAAGAGTTCTACGACTACGAAGCCAAGTACGAGAGCGACGGCTCCATCCCTATCATTCCCGCGCGTCTCTCGAAGGCGCAGGCGAAGGACGTCCGCGAGATGGCCATCGCCGCCTTCCACGCCTGCGACTGCTCTGGCCTCGCGCGCGTCGATTTCCTGCTTGAGCCCGAAAGCCGCACCGGCAAGCCGGGCCGACTCTATCTGAACGAAATCAACACCATGCCCGGCTTCACCTCCATCAGCATGTACCCCAAGCTGTGGCAGGCCTCCGGCCTCAAGTACTCCGATCTCATCGATCGCCTGATCGAGCTGGCGCTGGAACGACGCGCCGAACGCGATGACACGCAGTACAGCCGCTGACAAGCCGCCGGAATCCATCTCCAAGCCCTGCAGAGCAACTGGCCGCAGCGCCAGACACACAGCAGTCCAATGGACCGTGGATTGACAAGCTGGTGACAAACGCCGGGCGCGTCGGCCACAATGAGCCGTGACCGTATGTCAGGATCACCCCATCGTCGTCTGGGTCGAGCGCGGCGTGCTATTCCTGCTGATTGCCTATCTGTGCCTGCACACCATGCTGCGTGCATGGAGCAACCTGAATACCGATTTCCCGAACTACTACATGTCAGCGCGGCTTGCCCATGAGGGCTTCGACACTGCCCGCGAATATGAATGGGTATGGCTCGAACGCCAGAAGGACCATCGTGCGCTCGACATCAGAGCCACCGGACTTCTGCCCATAACCCCGTTTTCCACGCTGATCATGTGGCCACTCACCGGCCTCCCGCCACTCACTGCCAAACACCTGTGGATACTGACGAACCTGGCACTCCTGATTCCGCTTTGCTGGATGCTGCGCTCGATGACCGCATTGACGTACCAGCGAATTGCGTTGGTCTTCGCCCTCAGCTTTCCGCTGCATCGC
>DASYBK010000044.1:0-10192 GCA_036500805.1 Acidobacteriaceae bacterium
GCGGGGCCGTGGGAGGCAATAGTAATCCCGCAGTCGAACGGATTGTCGTGAACGGAATTGCCGCTGATGAGGTTGTCGCGAGTTGTCCCGGTTTCATCCGAGATGAGAACGCCACCGGAGTTTTGCTCAATTTCATTGCGCACCACCGAGGAATGATCCACGGCCATCAGGTGAATTCCCTCGCCGCAGTCCAGATCTTCGTTGGTCTCAAAAGCGGGAGTGCCGGGGCATGTCCCCGCCGCGATATCGAGTGACTTATCGTTGTCGAGGACATGGTTGCCGACGATGGTGACATCGGAGGCGTTTGCGATCAGAATGCCTTCGAAGTTTGCGTTGCTAATCTTGAAGCCGGATATCAGCACGTTCGCCACGCCCGCATTGGGAGCTGCTGCCATACCATTGATGAAGATGCCATTCGGCAGACCAGTCGCGTCGATGACAGGTTGCGTTCTGTCCGATGCAACCAGTGAGAGCGATTTGGTAATGACAACCTGCTCCTTATAGGTGCCTTGCGCCACTTGAATGGTGTCGCCGGGGGAAGCTGCCTTGACGGCCGCTGAGATCGAGGATTTACAGCCGCCTTTTCCGTTAGGATTTACACATAGAGTAGCGGCGGCCAGGCTGGAAGCTCCGAATAAAGACAGCAGCCCCAACCCGATGAGATATCGCACAGAATTGCCATGGATCTTTCGACGATGCATAACGCTCAAACCATCAAACATGAATTTCTCCTTTGCCTGCAATGTTGTTGTCTGGAATAGAGGGAGATGGGATATTGGGGGAACTCGGACCGGCGATGATAGTAGTCCTGCTACTTAGCCTGCACAAGCGAACAAACCAAAAATAGTTGGAAATCAAAAATAGTCGGGAAGGAGTTTACAAACAGGTAACACACCTACTGATTGCTACTGCGCTCGTAGTGGGCGCGCTTCTGGGTGCGGCCGGTGGAATCCGTTCGCAGCAGAGTGTACCCGGGACGTAGGGCTACGGCTCACTTGAATCTCAGAAGGTGCTCCGCGTTGCCGTGCGCGATCCGCTCTTTATCGGCGGCGCTGACCGGTAGCTGATCCAGAAACGCACGCGCCTGCGCCATGGACGAATAGGGATAGTCCGCTGAGAACATGATCCGATCGACGCCTACTTGGAGCAAGAGATCTAAGAAAGTTGGCGTGAAGTTGAAGCCGCTGAAGGTGTAGTGAACATTTTGGCGGAGATAAAAGCTGATTGGATGATTGAGCTTCGTCATAGCCGGAGCCATGACGTCGAGCCGTTGCAACATAAATGGCAGGCTTTCTCCCATGTGCCCGACCACGATCTGCAATTGCGGATAGGCATCAAAGACTCCACCTAGAATCAGGCGGATCACATGGATTGCGGTTTCGATGTGCCAGCCCCACCCAGGGCCCGCGAGCATGTCACTCACCATCGGTGAGAAACCAGCGTAGGACGCCTCAATGACTGCCTTCGGTGGTTGCGTCGGATGAAGGTAGATGGGAACGTTGAGCTTTTGTGCGCATTCCAAAATCGGCCAGAAGAACTTATCGTCCAGATAACGACCTTGAACATGGCCGTTAATCATCGCTCCCTTGAAACCGTACTGCTGAATCGTGCGCTCCAACTCGGCCACGGCAGCTTGAGGGTCCCCTGTCGGCAAGCAAGCAAATCCGGCAAAGCGGGTCGGAAAGGCCCGCACTGCATCCGCAATGCGGTCGTTCGCGTCACGCGCAATTGCAATTGCCGCAGCCGCATCCATCTGCTCCGTTCCCGGCGCGGTGAGCGACAGCACTTGCATATCAATCCCCGCGGCATCCATCTCCGCAATCCTCGTTTCGCCGAGATCATTGAGCTGTTCAAAGAGCTTCGCTGCGCGACCGCCAAACCTTGATGCTCGCTCTTTGAGGTCCTTGCCGGGGCCATCCAGAAATGCCGGAGTCGCGTAATGCTCTTCAAGGGTGATCGTTCGCATGATCGGTGTGGCACACCTCCTTCCTTGATTATCAATTAGGACGAAATACGCGGAGGTAAATCCGGGATCTGGCGGCTACCCGCAGACAAAGCTCCGTCGGCGGGACTAGAATCCCGCCGTGCCGGAGAACGGGATCGAGAACCGTTCTTCCGGAAAGGAGCGAACACTATGGCGACCGTTACCGCGCTGCGGCCCGAGACATATGGCTTCCCGGTAAACATCCGCAAGCAATACCAGAACTACATTGGCGGCGAGTGGACGAAGCCCGTCTCCGGAAGCTACTTCGAGAACGTCACGCCGGTTACCGGGCAGGTGCTGTGCGAGATTCCGCGCTCGAATGCGGCCGATATCGACAAGGCGCTGGGCGCGGCGCATGCGGCGAAGACCGAGTGGGGCAAGACGTCGCCCGCGGCGCGCGCCCGCGTTCTGGAGCAGATTGCGCAACGCATGGAAGACAACCTGGAGATGCTGGCGACGGTGGAGACGTGGGACAACGGCAAGCCAATCCGCGAGACGATGGCCGCTGATCTGCCTCTGGCGATCGATCATTATCGCTACTTCGCCGGCTGCATTCGCGCGCAGGAGGGCGGCATCTCGGAGCTCGACGAGACCACGGTGGCATACCACTACCACGAGCCTCTGGGCGTGGTGGGGCTGATCATCCCGTGGAATTTTCCTCTGCTGATGGCGGCTTGGAAGCTGGCACCGGCACTAGCGGCAGGCAACGCTGTGGTGCTGAAGCCGGCGGAGCAGACGCCGCTCGGCATCCTCGTGTTGATGGAGCTGATCCATGACCTGCTGCCTCCGGGCGTGCTGAACGTGGTGAACGGCTTTGGTCTGGAAGCGGGCAAGCCGCTGGCTTCGAGCCCGCGCGTGAACAAGGTGGCGTTCACCGGCGAGACAACGACGGGCCGGCTGATCATGCAGTACGCGTCGCAGAACATCATCCCAGTAACGCTGGAGCTGGGCGGCAAGTCGCCGAATATCTTTTTCGACGACGTGATGCAGGCTGACGATGCGTTCTTCGACAAGTCGCTCGAGGGCTTCGCAATGTTCGCGTTTAACCAAGGCGAGGTCTGCACCTGTCCCTCGCGCGCGCTGATCCAGGAGAGCATCTACGACCGGTTCATGGAGCGTGCGATGAAGCGGGTGAAGGCGATCAAGCAGGCAAATCCATTGGACAAGACGACCATGCTGGGCGCGCAGGCTTCGAGCGAGCAGATGGAGAAGATCCTGTCGTACTTCGACATTGGCAAGCAGGAGGGCGCAGAGACGCTGACCGGCGGCAAGCGCGCTTCGCTCGATGGCGACCTGGCGGAGGGCTTCTACATCGAGCCGACCATCTTCAAGGGCCACAACAAAATGCGCATCTTCCAGGAGGAGATCTTCGGACCGGTGGTCTCGGTGACGACCTTCAAGGATGAGGAAGAAGCGCTGACGCTGGCGAACGACACGCTCTACGGCCTGGGCGCGGGCCTGTGGACACGTGATATCAACCGCGGGTACCGTATGGGCCGCGGCATCCAGGCGGGACGCGTGTGGACCAACTGCTATCACCTGTATCCGGCGCACGCGGCCTTTGGCGGCTACAAGCAGTCAGGCATCGGGCGGGAGACGCACAAGGTGATGCTGGACCACTACCAGCAGACCAAGAACCAGCTCATCAGTTATAGCCCGAATGCAATGGGCTTTTTCTAGAGAGACTCCGATGGAGCGGAGGGATCAGGAAAAAGCAGATCTCTCCGCTTCGCCAGCTCGCTTCTGCGAGCCAGCTCCGGTCGAGATGACAAGCGTGTGTCGTGCGACCGAGGAATGACGAGAGCAGTATTCAGGATTTGGCGGGAATGAGTGAAATGACCAACACGGAGGCAAGGCCGGCTGGTGCTTCCGCTAAGGAGGCACCAGCCCAAGTCGTCTCGACCCCAGCGGCCACCGCGCTGATGGAGAAGCTTGCCGCGAAATACGGCGCGCTGATGTTCCATCAATCCGGCGGCTGCTGCGACGGTAGCTCGCCGATGTGCTATCCGCGCGGTGAATTTCTCGTGGGTGATAGCGACGTGCTGCTGGCGACGCTGGGTGATACGCCGTTCTATATGAGCCGCAGCCAGTTCGCGTACTGGAAGCACACCCAGATCATCCTGGATGTGGTACCGGGACGTGGCGGCATGTTCTCGCTCGAAGGGCCGGAAGGCGTGCGCTTCCTCATCCGCTCGCGGGTGTTCACGGATGAGGAGATCGGTACGCTGCGAGCGGCGGGAAGGATCTGAAAGGCTCACACCGCTCGAGTGCAGCGTGCGCTCGAGCTTGTGCAAGGCGCATCCACATTAGATCCACGAAGCTGCCGGTCTGAGCATGGGATAGAGATCCGCGAGGTCGCGCAGGAACTGCCGCACACGCGTGCGCATGGCACGCATGGCCCAGACAAAGAGCAAGCGACGGCCCCAGCGGCGCTGCATGAGCCAGCGTGTGACGTAGAACATAACGGTGCGCTTGATGTATCCCATGGAAGCCTCCTGAATTGCTGAGATGCGGATAGGCGCGATGCGGAACCAGGGCCTGCGGGCATTGTATTCTCCGCAGGTGCGGCTGGCTCCAGTGGCGTAGTTATAAGGGCATGCGTTAGTCTGACGGGTTGGATCTACTGATGCCATTCGTCCGCCGTTTCGTCCTCGCGCTTTACTTCTCTACCGCATTCGCCTCCGCACAGCAGACGCCGCCACCGCCCGCCCCAACGGCACCGAGTGCGCCCGGCGCCACTCCATCGAGCACAGCACCCGACCTGCCCGATTCGCCAGGCACGCAGGTGCCTACTCAGCTTGAGCCGACCGGGCCGACCGCCGTCTTCGACACCAGCATGGGGCGCATTAAGTGCAAGCTCTTCGACAAGCAGGCGCCGCAGACGGTGGCGAACTTCATTGGGCTGGCCGAGGGCACCAAGGACTGGACTGATCCGGCGACGCGCGAGAAGGAACATGGCAAGCCGCTCTATGACGGCACGATCTTTCACCGCGTGATTCCCGGCTTCATGGCGCAGGGCGGCGACCCGCTGGGCACGGGAATGGGCGATCCCGGCTACTTCATGCAGGATGAGATCGACCCCTCGCTGATGTTTGACGTGCCGGGGCGGCTGGCGATGGCGAACTCCGGGCCGAATACGGATGGCTCGCAGTTCTTCATCACCGAGGAGAGCCAGCCCGACCTGAACGGCCACTACACGGTCTTCGGGCAGTGCGATCCTTCTTCGGTGCTGGTAGTGAAGACAATCACGCGCGTGGAGCGCGATGCCCGCGACAAGCCGCTGACGCCGGTAATCTTGAAGAAGGTCACGATTGTGCCGGTAGGCCAGCCGCTGCCGGCGCCGCCAAGTTCTGCCGCGTCATCTGCGCCGGCTTCGGCGCCGGCAACGAACGCGACGCCCGCAGCACCGGCCGCTCCACCGGTTCTGGCGCCGAGGCCCAACTGATTCCGAGCTATCTTCGCGGCCCGGGCTTCGGCCGGGCCGCCCTGCCAATCATTCACAAAGGAGATCATGAATGTCCCAGACACCAGGCACCTATGCCACATTGAAGACCAGCGAGGGCACCATCGTGTGCCGGCTGTTTGAGAAGGAAGCGCCGAAGACGGTCGCGAATTTCATCGAGCTTGCCGAGGGCAAACGGGAGTGGACACATCCGACGACGCGCGCGAAGTCGAGCAACAAGCTGTATGACGGAACCGTCTTCCATCGCGTGATTCCGGATTTCATGATTCAGGGCGGCGACCCGGCTGGCACGGGCATGGGCGGCCCGGGCTATAAGTTCGAGGACGAGACCAAGGACTCAGCGCATCGCTTCGACAAGCCGGGCAAGCTGGCGATGGCAAATGCCGGGCCAAACACGAACGGCTCGCAGTTCTTCATCACCACCGCGAATACGGAATGGCTGACCGGCAAGCACACTATCTTTGGCGAGGTAGTGGAGGGGCAGGAGATCGCGGAGAAGATCAGCCGCCTGCCGCGCGGCGCGCAGGACAAGCCGAAGACGCCGGTAGTGCTGGAGTCGGTGACCATCGAGCGCGTAGCTTAAAGCAAATGGCGCGATCGCAGAAGGACGAAGCTCCTAGCTTCGTCCTTCTGCTTTTTACATACGAAGCGTAAGCTCGTTGCGCAGTTAGAGGCAGGGATGGGATCACGTCTTGCATTGGCGACGCTTTGCCTACTAGCGTCCGCGTCTGCGCACAAGGCGCCGCGAAAAGCCGCTCCAACCGTCCCTCCGGCTCCTGCACTCGTCAATCTTTCCGTGAAGGCAACGGCGCTTGAGACGCTGGCGGAGATCGGGCTTCAAACGCGAGTGCCGATCGGGATCATCCCAGGTAAAGATCCGGGCGCTCTTTGCAGAACGAAAACAACCTTTATCTTTCTCGGCGAGGAACCGCGGAACGCGCTGGAAGGAGTTGCCCAGCAGCTTCACTACACGCTCAACCAGGAAGATGGCGTATTTCTACTGACTGCGCCGGATGTCACGCCGCACCAAAATGATGTTTTGCAACACCGCTTTCCCGTTTACCGCACCGGCCGGAAGTCAATCGCACAGATGATCAGCGTGGACTTACGCGAGGCGCTGTGGGTCGCCTTCAGCAAACCTGCTGCTTACGGCTACGGGGGGTCGATCTATCACTCGGTCGATGCGCCCAAGATTTCTCTTCCGCCGGTGCTGCATAACGTGACTGCGCAGGAGATTGCAGGACTCACGGTGAAGACCACCCCGGGTGGAATCTACCTATCGCGCATCGATCCTTCACGTGTGGCCTCTCCAGACGATCTGACGATTCAGATCTCATCGTATGGAGACCCGGACCAGCTGAAACTGGACATGAGCTGCGAGGGTGCGAAATGACCTTTACGAAACGGCTACGCGACGGAGTTCGTGAGGGCCGCATTACCTGCAGTGTGCGCATCTGGACGCGCCCTCATGTCATCGTGGGCAACCGCTATCGTATGGAGGAAGGCGAGATTGAGATCGATTCGATCACGCCGATAGGTCTGCCGGATATCACGCCGCAACTGGCGCGGGAATCAGGTTTCCTCGGAGTGGTCGATCTGCTGAAGATCGCGAAACATGGCAAGGGCGACAGGATTTATCTGATCCGGTTCCACTACATTCCTCCGCGCAAGGTGCGGCAGAAGCGGCCAGCGAGCACGAAAAAGGCGAGGCCGTAGCCTCGCTTTCCTCTTGCCTCATGGATCGGAATAAAAAACTGCAGGTCCTTCGCTTTGCTCAGGATGACACTGGTAGAGGTGTCACCGTCGGAGTCAATGTCAAACGCCAATAACGGCGCATAGTTCTTTCACAGCGTCAGCGCTCTTCTTCAGCGCCTTTTCCTCTTCTGGGGTGAGCTTGATCTCGATGATCTGTTCGAGGCCGCGCTCGCCCAGCTTGCACGGGACGCCAATATAGTAGCCGCTGATGCCGTACTCGCCCTGCAGATAGGCGGCGCAAGGCAGGATTTTCTTCTTGTCCTTGAGGATGGCTTCGACCATCTCAACCGCGGCGGCCGACGGCGCGTAGAAAGCGGAGCCGGTCTTGAGGTGCTTCACGATCTCGGCTCCGCCATCGCGGGTGCGCTGGACGATGCGATCGATCGTCGACTTGTCCATGAGCTCTGAAATCGGGATGCCGGCGACGCTGGAATAACGCGGCAGGGGCACCATGGTGTCGCCGTGACCACCGAGCACAAAGGCGGTTACGTTTTCGACGGAGACCTTGAGCTCCTCGGCGATGAAGGTGCGATAGCGGGCGGAATCCAGCACGCCGGCCATGCCGATGACGCGCTCACGATTGAACTTCGACTGTTTGAATGCGGCCTGCGCCATGGCGTCGAGCGGGTTCGAGACGATGATGAGGATGGAGTTGGGCGCGACGGCAGTGACCTTGTTCACTACGTCCGACATGATTTTGTAGTTGGTGTGCAGCAAGTCGTCGCGGCTCATGCCGGGCTTGCGCGGCAGGCCCGCGGTGATGACGACGATATCGGAGTTGGCGGCCTCAGCGTAGTCATTTGCGCCGATGACGTGCACATCGCGCTTCTCAATGGGCATGGCTTCGAGCAGGTCAAGTGCCTTGCCCTGCGGGATGCCCTCGGCTACATCGATCAGCACCACATCCGCCAGCTCCTTGGCGGCGATCCAGTGCGCGGCGGTCGCGCCGACATTTCCTGCTCCAACGATCGTTACTTTCTTGCGCATGTCTCTCCTTTGCAGTCGATCCGGATCTTGCCTGAAAAGCAGATCCCTCCACTTCGCTCCGCTTCGGTCGGGATGACGATGCGGATCAAACCCTGTCTCTTGCCGTGCTACATGTTGTCAATCATTCGTGTGGCGAATTCGCTGGTCTTCACCTTGGTCGCGCCCTGCATCTGGCGCTCGAAGTCGTAGGTGACGTACTTCTGCTGGATGGTCTTTTCCATCGACGATTCGACAAGTTTCGCAGCCTCGCTCCAGCCGAGAAATTCGAGCAGCATGACTCCGGAGAGCATGACCGAGCCAGGGTTGATGACGTCCTTGTCCGCATACTTCGGTGCGGTGCCATGGGTCGCCTCAAAGACCGCGTAGCCATCGCCGACATTCGCGCCGGGCGCGATGCCGAGGCCGCCCACCTGCGCTGCCGCGGCATCGGAGATGTAGTCGCCGTTCAGATTCGGTGTGGCGAGGATGCTGTAGTCTTCGGGCCGGATGATGATCTGCTGAAAGATGGAGTCGGCGATGCGGTCGTTGATCATCACCTTCTGCTTCCACTTGCCGCCGCCGTGCGATTTGCCGATCTTGTCGACTACGGATTTGATCTCGGCATAGAGTGCCTGCTTGAATGCATCGTTGCCAAACTCGAGGCCGGGCTCGATCAGCGCGGCGTTCTGCTCGACGGTAAGGTTCGGGTTGGCTTCGAGGTTGCCGAGAATCCAGCTTTCGCGCTCGGTGACGGTCTGGTCGCGAAACTCATCGGCCGCGACTTCATAGCCCCACTCGCGGAAGGCGCCCTCGGTGAACTTCTGGATGTTGCCCTTGTGCACGAGCGTGACCGATTTGCGCTTATGGTCGATCGCATATTGGATAGCGACGCGTACCAGCCGCTTGGTGCCGGTGATGGAGATGGGCTTGATGCCGACGCCAGAGTCGGCGCGTACCTTCTTCTTGCTGCCCATGTCGTTGTTGAGGAAGTCGATGAGCTTCTTCGCCTCGGGCGTGCCTTCGCGGAACTCGATGCCGGCATAGACGTCCTCAGTGTTCTCGCGGAAGATCACGACATCGAGTTTCTCCGGATGCTTCACCGGGCTGGGCACGCCAGTGTAGTACTTCACCGGGCGGATGCAGGAGTAGAGATCGAGCACCTGGCGTAGCGTAACGTTGAGCGAGCGGATGCCGCCCCCCACCGGCGTAGTGAGCGGTCCCTTGATGGAGACGCGGAGGTCGCGCGCGGCGTTCACCGAATCATCGGGGAGCCAGTTCTGGAATTGGCGGAAGGCCTTCTCGCCGGCGAAGATTTCGAACCACCGGATCGAGAGTTTGCCGCCGTAGGCCTTCTCGACCGCGGCGTCGAAGACACGCTGCGAGGCGCGCCAGATATCACGGCCGGTGCCGTCGCCTTCGATGTAAGGGATGATCGGATGATCCGGCACCTGATACTTGCCGTTGACATACTGGATCGCCTCGCCGCCCTGGGGTAGGGCCACGCCGTTGTAGCTCTTTTGCATGAGGACCGGGTGCTCCGTGGAGTGGATTGCGTCTCGCTACCTACAACCGTCCACGCTAACATCCTGACCGGCGTGTGGCAAAACGCCGCGCAGTGGAAGCGTCGGACGCGACGGCCCTGGGCCATGCTTTGCGTGGAGTTGGAGTACATTGGGTTCGTGCCCAGCCGACCACCGGATTTTCTGTCCGTCACGCCAATGATCCCGACTGGCAGCCCGCTTGTCGAGGCACTCAAGTTCTATACGGAGCAGATGGGATTCTCGGTGCAATGGACGGCGGAGCATGGAGCCGGCATCGCCCGCGGTGCAGTCGCCTTCAACCTGGTTGAAAACAGCAACCGCGAGTGGATCGAGAACACCAGTCTGAGCATTGGCGTCTCCAACCTGGAGATGCTCTATAACGAATACAGAGATACCGCTGCAAAAGTAGGACCCCTAGAAATGAAAGCTTGGGGCCGTCGTGAGTTCCACATGATCGTGCCCTCCGGCGTTTGTCTTCAGTTC
>DASYBK010000045.1:0-32379 GCA_036500805.1 Acidobacteriaceae bacterium
CAGAAAGAGAAAGGCCCTGAGGCAGCGCCCCAGGGCCTTCGCGAAATGCTGACGAAGACGCTAAGTGCGCTCCACTTCCTTCAGACGGGCAGCCTTGCCACGCAGGCCGCGGAGGTAAAAGAGCTTGGCGCGACGGACACGGGCCGAACGGATCTTCTCGACCTTGTCCACCACCTTCGAGTTCAGCGGGAAGATACGCTCCACGCCCTGCCCGAAGCTCATCTTGCGGACGGTGAAGGATCCCTGCGGGCCGTGCTTCTTGGCAATCACAATGCCTTCAAAGGCCTGCAGCCGCTCCTTTTCGCCTTCCTTGATCTTTACCTGCACGCGTACCGTGTCGCCCGGAACAAAATCGGGAAGGTCCGTACGCTGGAGCTTCTCGGCAAGGCGCTGCATGACTGGATGAATGGACATGACTGATTTCCTAGGATTGTTCGAACTTCTAGTGTACACAACTTTGCTGGTATTGGCATTAGAAAGCAGCAGGAAGGATGGCGGGCTACACTGCGAGACGAGTTCATTGTATGCGATCCCTCCCCCGGGCCTTCACCCTCGGCTACATCCTCGCAGCATGCGCGTCTGCAACTGCGCAAGCGCCAGCGCCGGCCGCTGCGCAAAGCCCGGCTATGCCCCAGCAAACCGGTCCGGTCTTCCACGCCGGCACAACCCTGGTGCTGGTTCCTGCGCTGGTACGAACCAAATCCGGCGAGCCGGTCTTCAGCCTGACCGCCGAGAACTTCACGCTCACCGACGACGATGTGCCGCAGAAGCTCTCGCTCGAGCAGGATACCGACAGCGAGCCGCTGGCCTTGGTCGTTGCCGTAGAGATCGGAGGTGCGGGCGCACGCCATCTCGACGACTATCGCAATCTCGGCTCCACCATCGAAGCCCTGGTCGGCAACGTCCCGCATCGCGTCGCGCTGGTCGGCTTCGATAGCGAGCCGCGCCTGCTCGAGGACTTCACGCCCGATCTCAATGCAACCGCAGCCGGTCTGCACGATCTCGCGTCCGGAGACAGCGGAGCCGCCATCTTCGATAGTCTGAAATTCTCCGTCGAGCAGTTACAGAAGCAGCCTCCGGAATATCGCCGGGCGATCCTGCTGCTCAGCGAAACCGTCGACCACGGCAGCCGCATCCCGCTGGAAGACGCAGTGCGCGCGGTGAGTGACACGAATACCATCATCTACAGCTTCGCCTTCTCGTCGACAAAAAAGATCCTGCAACCCAGGCCAAAGAAATTTCCCCCTCATCAGGATCCAGCCCCTCCCGGTGGTTGTCTCGCGCAGGATCCAAATGAAGATCCTTCGGAAGCTCAGGGAAAATTTGAAAGGACCTATGACTGCATCGGTCTACTCGTACCCCCATTGCGCGTGGCAAAGCTCGCAACGCTTCTGGCGGTGAGCGCCATGCGCCAAAATGCCTCGGAGACGGTGGCGCGCCTCACCGGCGGCGAATACTACTCGTTCAAAGACCGGCGCACCCTGCAGAAGGGAATGCTGACCGTCTCCAACCACGTCCCCAACCGATACGTGCTCAGCTTCCGCCCGGAAGCCCCACACCCCGGCATGCACACGCTCAAGCTGCAGTTGAAGGACTATCCCAACCTGCAGATCACCGCGCGAAGAAGCTACTGGGCAGAGAATACGGATACTACGCAGCGCTAGAGCATTTTCGGTAATACTGTGTCCGGCGGAGACGCAATCGGCGTGGCTTTTCCTTCAAGAAAAGCCACAAGAGCGGCCGCTGAACGGTCTACACCTCACCGAAAATGCTCTAGCCTTGCCGCTCGGCTTGCACAAGGAAAGTGCGATCGGCCGGGCTCAACTCCGCGTCCTCCAGCAAATCCGGACGGTTGCGCAGCGTCTTCAGCAGCGCCTGCTCGCGCCGCCACTTGCGGATCGCGGCGTGGTCGCCGCCGCACAGCACCTCCGGCACCGCCAACCCGCGGAACTCGGCCGGCCGCGTGTAATGCGGATAATCCAGCAAACCGCCGCTGCCGTGCGTAGAACGAGGCGGCGTGCCTGCATCGGATGCGCCTGCATCCGGGATGCCGAAGCTCTCATACGCCGAAGACGCTTCATTGCCCAGGACACCGGGAAGTAGCCGCGTCGTCGCATCCATCACGATCGCCGCAGCCAGCTCGCCACCGGTCAAAACGTAGTCCCCGATCGACAGCTCACGATCGCAGAAGAGTGTGTGGATGCGCTCGTCCACGCCCTCGTATCGCCCGCAGATCAGCACCATGCGTTCCAGTTGCGCCAGCTCACGTGCCAGCGGCTGCGTGAATCGCTCACCCTGCGCCGACAGGAGAATCACGCTCTCGCGCGCTCGGTCACGTTCGGCTTTTGCACTCACTCCCAGCGACTCGATGGCTGCAGCCAGCGGTTCGGGTTTCAGCACCATACCCTCGCCGCCGCCAAACGGCCGATCGTCCACGGTGCGATGACGATCGCTGGTGAAGTCGCGCAAATCATGCCGTTCACACTGCACGATGCCGTTCTCCAGCGCGCGCCGCACCACGCCATGCGTAAGAAAGCCATCGAAGAACCCAGGGAAGATGGTGAGGATATCAATCCGCATTCCTGTCTCCCTCCTTGCTCATCTGCCCGCGTGTCGAACGTTGTGCCGAATGTCGTGTCGAATGTTGCGTCGCATGTTCATCCGAATGGACTGCCGAGTGCTGTGCCGCGCGCTCTTCCTCCGTCAGCGGCGCATTGATCGCCGTCAGTCCAGCGGGCAACCGCATCCGCAGCACGCGCTTTTCGATATCGATTTCGATCAGGTACGCCTTCGCAAAGGGGATCAACAGCTCTTCATTGCCAGGATTCAGCACCAGCATATCGAGCGCCTCGCCTTCGCCCCGTGCTACATCCAGCACGGGACCCAGGTCCGCGTCGCCGTTCGCTTCATCGATCAAGTGACAACCGATCAGGTCGGCAACATAGACCGCGTCATCCACGAGCGGAGCACGCTGCCCGCGCGGAATGGCAACCTGCCATCCGCTGAACTGCGCGGCATCGGAGATAGAGTCAATGCCCGCGAACTTCAGCACGATACGACTCTTGTGCAGCCAGTGGCGCTCGATCACGGCTTCACGCGGACGTGTCGTCGCATCCTGCGGCAACAGCCACACGTGCGACCGCTCTCGAAATCGTTCGGGGAAGTCAGTCAGGATGTCGGCGATCAGTTCGCCATGGCGGCCCTGGGTGCGGACCAGTCGCGCCAGCAGGACGAAATCGCGATCAGGTTCTTCAGGGCGCATGGCTGCTAAACCGCTTCACAAAAGGCGCACGAAACACAGTATTTGTGAAAACGGCACGCGCCGTCAGCCCGCGGTGGTGGACTCGCTGCCGCCAATCGTGCTGCCGTCCGCATCCTCGTCGTCGTCCGCTTCGTCCTCGTCTTCGATGACATCGAGCTCGTAACGCAGATGGTGGCCCTGCCCGACCGCGGCGAGGATCGTCCGCATGGAGCGAACCGTGCGCCCCTGCTTGCCGATCACCTTGCCCACATCGTCCGGAGCGACGCGCATTTCGAGCACCGTCGTCTCATCGCCCTCGTCACCTTCCACGGCTTCTACGGAAACCTCGTCCGGGTGGTCCACCAGGGCGCGGGCGATCTGGGTCATCAGCTCTTCAGCGGCGTCCAGCTTCTCGTCGTGGGTCATGAAACTCCAGCGTGTGGCGAAGGAAAGACCGCGTCCGGCGAAGCGCCGGAACGCATAAGCGAGCTATCAGGCGGCCGGGACGGGCGCCGGTGACTCCTTGTAATCCTTGAGCAGCTTGGCCACGCGATCTGAGACCTGGGCGCCATTGCCGGTCCAGTGCTCGATACGGTCTTTCTTCAGCAGCACGCTCGCCGGGCTGGTGCGCGGATTGTAGGTGCCCACCACCTCGATCGAACGGCCATTGCGCGCACGGTCCTTCTCAATCACCACGACGCGGTAGTACGGCTGCTTGCGCGCTCCAAAGCGCGCCAAACGAATCATCAGCACAGGATTTCTGTTCCTTTCAACAAACTCTTAAGGATCATCTCGGGATGCCTGACGGCCAGCCGGCGATCGCCAGCGGCGGCAATGCGAGCGGGCAGCGTGCCCGCACCACTCCCAACCCATCAAGTATGGCGGAATCAACGATTTTCCGCAAGCCTGCGACGACACGCTCGTCTGTGTGGAGATTCCAAATGCAGAGAGCCTGCCGATTGGCAGGCTCTCTGAAAACAAAGGGGAGGGGAATCACATCGCTTCAAGATATTTGGGGAAGAGCTGCCCCGCGCTCTCCTGGAAGAGCGTCGTCAGGTGCGCGAGCATTTCGCTGTAGAGAGCCGTTGCGCGATGTGCATTCACCGACGCACCCACAGTCGAGTGAGACATCGCGTACTTTGCGAGTGCCATCAGGACGCAGAGCCGGATCTGAAAGGCATCGCTGCGCAGCCCCTCGAGCAGCGCCTCATCCGGATTAGAGCCATGCTCCGCAGCGTAGTCGGCGAGCTGGACCAGCAGCGGCGCATTGCAGTACATCGCCCACAGACCGCGCGCGCCATCAATCCTCTTCCAGATGTCTGCGGGAGTCGCCTTGATGCCGCCGCGATAGAGATAACGTTCGGAGACTTCGTCGAGTCCCCAATCGTTGGCCCGGAGCGCGGTAACAATCTCATCCCAACTGCGCTGCTTCCGCTTCGCCTGGGCGTGGCGCCACAGCCCCACAAATACCAGTAGGGATACCGCAAGCAGAATCTGGAATAACGAGAACGTCATCTGCGATCACCGCTCCGAGTAACGGCTAAACGAGTACGTTTGGCTGACTCAGCTATTGTTACCAGAACTTCTTGCATTTGTGGAGTGAAATCTTTGCGTGGTGCTTCATTTCGGGAAAACGCCCAGATCCAGAAGACCAGAGTGCAGAGATAGGCCCCAGATTGAATCTGGGTAAGTCTCACATAATTAGACTCATAAGACGCTTGGTTCGTGAATTCGATATGGTGAATCGCTAGTTGCACCAGAAGTGAAGCGGCACCATAAAATGCCAGGCCAGAGGCAAGCTGCAATACCCTGCTTTTCCACCCTATGCCCAGAAGCTGTGCGAAACCTGCCAGCGCAACGAAAAGGAGCACCTTCAGCACTGCGAGACCGAGGGTAATGGTAGCAAACCACTGGGTAGAGGCATTCAGTCCATTCGCTTGGAATCGCGGGGAGAAGATGGCAGCGATAATAGTGCAGATGAGAACGCCACTAGTGACAACCGGCCATAGACGAAAGGGGATGGACCGCTTCGATGGCGCGAAAACGTTCCGGCCGATCTCCACCACTAGCAAGAATTGCAGTAGATAGTCGAGCACCGTGACCGTGAAATAGAAGTGGTAGTAAATACCTTTTGGCCCCTTGAATAGAATCCACGCCAAAGGGTCTTCCACAAGGTTAACGATTAAGTAAGTCAGCAGGATGGGATAGCTGCTGCGCATACCGCTCTTGAGGATGACAACCGTCAGGAGCGCTTCCGCAGCGAGTGTCGCCGCCCAGAGCACGCTATCGGCTGTCACCCCATGCATACACCGCTCCCGAGATGGTCTCTCGGTGAGCATACGCGAAATTGTCGTCTAAGCGTAGAAAGCCCTCATAACATGAGGGCTTTCCGGGAATTCCATCTAGGCTGACTTGGGGAGGCTTCTTAGCTTCTGCCCTGCGTGCGAGGAGCAGGAATGCCGGGGCTGCTCATGGCGGAGACGAATCTGCCCTGCGTGCGAGGAGCAGGGATGCCGGGGCTGCTCATAGCAGAGACGAATCTGCCCTGCGTGCGAGGAGCAGGAATGCCTGGGCTGCTCATGGCGGAGACGAATCTGCCTTGCGTGCGAGGAGCAGGAATGCCGGGACTGCCGGCAGATACTATCGAGTTAGCAAAGCACGGTACTGCTAGTGCGGCGGACAGAACAAGAACGGAAAATGACTTCATTGGCAGGGCCTCCCAGGGGGTACGTACTCGTGGCGTATCGCCTACGTACTTCGAACCTTAGCCGAGGCTGGGGGCGGTTTCTACAACTTTGGTGGAATTTAACTTTGTAGAGACTGGTAATATTACCTATGTACTGAATCGTCTACGCGTCTCTAGCGGGCTCGTCACGCATCGCTGACGCAACGGAGTAGAAGAGTCACATGGGCAAAAAACTGCACCTCGCCGATGCCTCGCTACTCTCTTCGTGGGATGTCCCGAACCGCAGCCGCAACCTATAGTGACGCCATGACCCCCGCACTCTCGGCACAGGCAAAAGCGGATGCCCCGGTTGAGCTGAGAAATGCCGTCCGATTTCCGCTCCAGATTCCTCTGCGACTCTTCACCGCGGCAGGCGAAATCGCCGCGATGACGGAGAACATCTCCGCCACCGGCGTCGCATTCACCCTGACCAGGGCCCTCGATCCGCAGACTCAGGTGCGCTTTACAATGAAGATGCCGGCGGAAGCCATGGGGACCCCGACAGATGTAGTAGTTCACTGCACAGGACGTGTGGTACGCTGCAACACCAGCGAGACCTGCTGGCGTGCCGCGGCAGTTATCGACGAATATTACTTCAGTCAGTAGAATTGTTTATGAGCGCAGCCAAGCCTGACATGCTTGACGAGACCATTGCCGACGATCCGGTAGAGCACACTGCATCCACCGAACCGAACATCATCCGCATTATCCTTGCGGATTCGCAGGCGATCTATCGCGTCGGCATGCGCAAAATCTTTGCCCTGGAAGACGACATCCGGGTCGTTGCACAAGTTGATAACCTCCAGAACCTGGAGGCAGCCATCCAGAGGTTCCCAACGGATCTGGTAATCCTCGAAGGCGGCCTCATCTCCGGCACCACGGATGCCATCCCCGCGATCGTGCGCCGCAACCCGCAGGTCAAGATCATCATTCAGGCTGTCTCTACAGACGAGCAGAATACCGTCGAGCTCTACCGCCGCGGGGTGCGCGGCATTATTCCGCGGTCGATCTCACCTGACCTGCTGGTCAAGTGCGTGCGCAAGATCGCGCAGGGCGAGACCTGGATCGATAACCAGTCCGTGAACTGGGTGATCGAGGCCTACCGCTCCCAGGCCACCGCGCTCACCAGTCCGAAGAGCCAGCCGCGCCTCTCGCCAAAGGAAATGGCGATCATCACCTGCATCACACAGGGCAAGCGCAATAAAGAGATTGCCTACCAGCTCGGCACAACCGAGCAGGTGATCAAGAATTATCTGCGCAAGATCTACGACAAGCTCGGCGTCTCGGACCGGCTCGAGCTGGCGCTCTATTGTCTGCACCATCAGCTCCATAAGAAGTTCGCCGATGGCGCGATCAATGCCGAAGGCGGCGATGCAGTGCTCGCGCCGCTTCCCTCGCCGCAACCGGCGCAGGCACAGAAGTAGCCTTCTCAAATCCGCAAATCAAAGAAGTCCACTGATTGCAGGGGAGGCCGCTCGGCCTCCTTCTCATTTTCCGGCTCGGATTCCACCCGAACACCTGCTGCTATGCTGGCGCTGTTTGCTAAACCTCGTGGCCCCATTCCGGACTCTCACTGCGAAGCAGCGCCATGCCTTCGCCGCTTGTTTCCTTGGCTGGTCTCTCGACGCCTTCGATTACTTCATCCTCGTCTTTTGTGTATCCGCCATTGCGACAGATTTTCATGCCGCGAAAAGCGCCGTCACGGAAGCGCTCTTCCTTACGCTCGCCTTCCGGCCGCTGGGTGCTCTCCTCTTCGGCTGGATGGCGGATCGCATCGGACGGCGGCCAACCCTGATCGTCAATATTCTCTGCTACTCGGTTCTGGAGCTGGCCTGCGCATTCACCCCTTCGCTCCACGTCCTGCTGATCCTGCGCGCCTTGTTCGGTATCGCGATGGGCGGCGAGTGGGGCGTCGGTGCGGCGCTGGCCTTTGAAACCCTGCCCAAGGAGAACCGCGGTTTCTTCTCCGGGCTGCTGCAGGAGGGCTATGCCATCGGCTATCTGGTGGCCGCCGCTGTCTTTGGCCTGCTCTTCCAATCCATCGGCTGGCGCGGCATGTTCCTCGTCGGCGCCATGCCTGCACTGGTCGCCGGCTATATCGGTCTCAAAGTGGAAGAGTCGCCGGCCTGGCAGCAGGGCACCGCCGCGCGCGGCGCGGGAATCTCCTTCACCAGCCTCTGGCAAGGTGTGCGCAGTTATTGGCCGCTGTTCCTGTTTCTCGTTCTGCTCATGTCCGGTTTCAATGCCTTCAGTCATGGCAGCCAGGACCTGCACCCGCTCTTTCTGCAGAGCGATCATCACTTCGATCCGCACACGGTCAGCGTGATCGGCATCGTGCTTGCCCTGGGAGCCATCGCGGGCGGAGTGTTCTTCGGCGCCCTCTCTGAGCGCTGGGGACGGAAGCGCGCCATCATCGCTGCGGCGCTGCTCGCCATTCCCATAACGCCGCTGGCCACGCTTTCGCAGGGCCGTGTCGCCCTTGCTGCCGGAGCGTTCCTGGTGCAATTCATGGTGCAGGGTGCATGGGGAGTGATCCCGGTCTACCTCAGCGAGATCTCGCCCGGCCCGGTGCGTGCCACCTTCCCCGGCGTCGTTTATCAGATTGGAAATCTCATTGCTTCGAAGGTCCCGAATCTGCAGGCGCGAGCCGCTGAGCGCACCGGTCGCTATGGACCCGTCCTCGCCGTAACGATGATTGCTGTTGCGCTGTTCATCGCGATTGTCATGTCGTTCGCGCGAGAATCGCGCGGCGCAGAAATCACCACGTAGCTTCCTACTTCCTATAGGTTCCGCCTGACCGCACGCCAGAGGAGGAACACGGTTACACTTGCCGCCATGCGCTTCTTTTCTCTGCTGTTCCTGTTTTTGTCCACGGCCACCTTCCTGAACGCGCAGACCGCCCCCGGTAAGACTCTTAACGTATATCCCGGTGCCGTGCCCGGAGCGCTCGGCCATGCTGCCGCGGACCGGCCGACGATCGATGTCTACCTGCCCAGCACGAATCCGACCCATACCGCGGTCCTGGTAATCCCCGGGGGCGGTTATCACGACGTGGTGGCGGACCGCGAAGGCGCCGCCCCGGCGGAGTGGCTGGCGCAGCGCGGCGTCGCAGCCTTCGTCCTGCACTATCGCGTCGCGCCCTACCAATACCCGGCGCCGATCGGCGATGCGGAGCGGGCGATGCGTCTGTTACGCAGCCGCGCTGCCGAATTCGGCTTTGCGCCGGATCACCTCGGCGCGTGGGGCTTCTCCGCCGGCGGCCATATCACCAGCATTCTGGCCACACTCTTCGACAATGGTGTGCCCGCGAGCCCCGATGCGGTCGAGCACGCGAGCGACCGGCCGGATTTCGTCATCCTTGCCTATCCCGTCATCAGCATGAAACCCGGGATCACCAATGCCGCTTCGCTGCGCAACCTGCTGGGCCCTGAGCCCGATCCGGCGCTGGTCGCTCTGCTCTCCGCCGAAGACCATGTGACGCCGATGAGCCCTCCGGCCTTTGTCTTCACGACGAACGACGATGACGTCGTGCCATCGCAGAACAGCATGCTGTACGTGGCTGCCTGCCAGCGCGCCGGGGTACCGGTGGAGTTCCACATGTTTGAGCATGGCCACCACGGCGTGGACCTTGCAGCACACCTGCCGGCTCTGCACCTCTGGACATTGCTGCTGGAAAGCTGGATGCAGCAGAACCACTGGATCGCGCCGCCGGTCCAATAGCAGCGGATTAAGGTTTCGCCGGAGCGGCCAGGCCCCGCACCAGCCGCGCGCTGGCGGCCATTACACAGCACAGCACCAGGACACAGAGCAGAATCGATGTGAGCCCGGCATGTTTCCCCACAAATCCTAGTGACGGCGGCCCGGCCAAAAGCCCCGCGTATCCGATCCCCACCGTGGTTGCGATGCCCGCGCCGGCCGGCACCTCCGGCACCCGTCCCGCCGTGCGGTAAATCACCGGTGAGCCATTCGCCAGCCCCGCACCCACCAGCGCGAAACCCAGCAACCACCAGAGCTCACCCGGCACACGAGCATAACCGGTGCCGATCACGACCGCTAAACCCGCGGCTGCAAGCAGGCCTCCTACCAGCAGTGTCCGTTCCTCCCCGAGGCGCGCCACGATCGCATCTCCCGAGAGGCGCCCGGTGACCATCAGCGCCGCAAAGACGGCATATCCATATCCCGAAACGCCCAGTCCCGCATCCCGCACTACTCGCAGATAGAGCCCGCTCCAGTCGGCGATCGAGCCCTCGCAGACCATGGAGACGAAGGCAACCAGGCCCAGCAGCAGGAGCCGCCCATGCGGACGCAGAGTAAGCGGCTGATCATGCAGACCCTCTTCAGCGCGCGTGAAAAGCGAGGGCGTGGCTGCCGCAACCAGCAGGACCACGACCGCGGAGAAGCTGAGCACGATGCCCCATGCCGGCACGTGCCGCGACAGGGCGAAGCTGGTGATCGCCGCGCCGGTAAAGCATCCGATGCTCCACATGCCATGCAGCCGCGAGATCGTGCGTTCGCCGAGCTGCTCTTCTACCGCAATCCCCTGCGCGTTCATCGAGACATCCATGCTGGAACCCGCGATGCCGAAGCACAGCAGCGCCAGCCCCATGAGCAGCGCAGTCGGCGCCAGCACCACCGCGCTCAGCATGACCGGGAAGGCGATGCCCGCAACGCGGCTGACTGCACGGCTGCCGCGCCGCGCCGTCAGTCGGCCAGCCAGCGGCATGGCCAGCACCGCCCCCAGGCCGCTGGCCAGCAGGGTCCAGCCCAAAGCGGCAGGGTCCAGGTGCAGCTCGCGCGCGCGATCCGGCACGTGCGGCACCCACGCGCCCATCACCATGCCATTTGCCAGGAAGTACGTTGCCACGGCGCGCTGCGCGGTCTTCGCGCGTTCGACTGCAGTGAGGGTCGAACTCGACATTCTCCCTAGATTACGAGAGTTCGCTCATCCGGGCGCCTGGGCAGCTTCGCGCGCGACGGAGAAAAATCCCGCGGAGATTCCGCTCTATGCTGATTCCATGACCTGGCTTCTCTGGGCACTTCTCTCTGCACTCTTCGCGGCAGCAACGGCCATTCTGGCCAAGATCGGTGTCGCCGGCATCGACTCCAACCTGGCCACCGCCATCCGCACCACCGTGGTGCTGGTCTTCACCTGGGCAATCGCCATCGCGCTGGGCAGGCACAATGCCATTGGCGCAATCGGCAGCCGCTCCTGGCTGTTCCTGTTCCTCTCCGGCATTGCGACCGGCCTCTCCTGGCTCTGCTACTTCCGTGCATTGCAGCTTGGTCCCGCATCGGCCGTGGCGCCCATCGACAAGCTCAGCGTCGTGCTGGTCATCCTCTTCGCGTGGATCTTCCTGGGCGAAGGGCTCACCGTGCACAAGATCATCGGCGGCTTGCTGATTACCGGCGGAGCGGCGACCCTGGTCTTCGGATAAGGTGCAAATGCTCTCTCAGCGGATTCCGTCGTGAAGGCGGAAATCGGCGCGGCAGCCATGATCTACCCAGATGCCGTGGCGATCGAAGCCCCAGCTATAGCCTTCGGTGCAGTGCGCCTTGCCTCGTTGATCGAAGATGCGCACCCCGTGGCTGGTATCCGCGGGGCAGTAGTGGCGTTTGCCATTGTCCGACGTGCACGCGATTGTCAGCCGCTCGCTGGACCCAGCGGGAGGCGCGCCGTAATCTGAGTTGACAACGAAGTCCGCCCGGCAGCCGTGATCGACCCAGATACCGCGGCGGTCATAGTCCCAGCTATAGCCTTCCTCGCAGGCGGCATCGCTTTTTTGCCGCGTCATCGATACGCCGCCTCGCGTGTCTACCGCGCAGTAGTGGCGCTTTCCGTCATCGGAGGAACAGGCAATCGACCGCTGCGCCATCGCGGGCCGCCCTGCCATCGCCAGTACAGCGACAAGGCCGGATATCGTTGCAAGGACCCCTCGCATCTGCATGGCAACCTCCCCGCCGGAATCCTACACCGGCAATTTCTTCCGTCAACGGAGGCGAACTGCGTAGACGATGGTAACAACCCCAGTCTTTAGCGGCTGTTGTGCAGATAAACCGCCATGCCCGCCCCCGCGGCGACTGCCAGCAGCGCCAGAGTGAGCAGCACACCGCCCAGCACCAATGTCACGCGCCTGCGCTGCGCCTCGGTCGGCCGTGTAATACCGAAGCCCTGGATAAACATCTCGACCAGATATTCGAGGATTCGCATCGCGCGGGCAGGACCTCTCAGCAGACGCCTCGGCAGACTGTCCAGTCTTTGTTGTACATCGAAGGAGTAGCATTTCCCTATGAAGCGAATTCTCGATCGTCTGCGGAAGCTTCTGCCCCGACGGCCCAGCCCGCCTCCATCCGGGGAGCCCGATGCTGGTGTGCGGGTTCCCCTCAAGCGCGGACCGGGTGGCCGCAGCGCCAGCGCCGTCGCTGAACCGGACGAGTCCTAGCCCGCTTATTCCGGCCGTTTCAGATCAAAACGGTCCCGTGTGCGTGTGTATGTCTGACCTCCCATACGGCCTATGGCAGCAAGTCTGTCTGCGTCGATGCGGAAGTTATCCACCAACTCTTCGCGCACGTGGAAGCGCACCACATCCCCCAGGACAATACTGCCGCCTTGAGGCCGGTCGCTCACCTGGATGATCTGCCGCAGGCGGCATTCCATATGCACCGGGCTTTCCGCCACTCGTGGCGGCTTCACCAGCTCGCTCGCCACGGGCGTCAGCCCCGCCAACTCGAACTCATCCACCTCCGGCGGCACCTGGGCAGAGGTCAGGTTCATCTTTTCGGCAATCGCTTCTGTAACCACATTGACGACGAATTCGCGCGTGGCGATCACGTTCAGCAATGTGTCCTTGTGCGCGCCGAGTCCGCGCTTCATGTCTTCGCGCCTCACCGTGGCACAAAACAGAACCACCGGCGGATCGGCACTAACGCCGTTGAAGAAGCTGAATGGCGCCAGGTTATGCACGCCATGCGCGTCCAGCGAGGAAACGAACGCAATCGGACGCGGCACGATCGCCCCCACCATTAGTTTGTATATGTTCTGAACAGACTCGTGAGCGGGATCGAAGCTGAGCATGACTCGAGTAAACGACAGCAGAGCGAAACAGACAACTTCAGTCAAAACAGAAGATATTCGTCCTCTATTGCCGCCTGCCGCTGTCTGTAGTGGTCCTCTGTCGTCTCTTACAGATTGCCGCGCTCGGCCTGCTCGCGCTCGATCGCCTCAAACAGCGCCTTGAAATTTCCCTTGCCGAAGGAGCGGCTGCCCTTGCGCTGGATAATCTCGTAGAAGAGCGTTGGCCTGTCCTCCACCGGCTTGGTGAAGATCTGCAGCATGTAACCTTCATCGTCCCGATCCACCAGGACTCCCAGCTTCTCCAGTTCATCCACCGGCTCGTCGATCTTCCCGACGCGTTCTTGCAGGGTGCTGTAGTAGCTGTGCGGCACCTTCAGGAACTCCACGCCCTGCCGCTGCAACTGCGCCACCGTCTGCAGGATGTCATCCGTGGCCAGGGCCAGATGCTGCACGCCGGGGCCGCCGTAGAAGTCCAGATACTCCTCGATCTGCGACTTCCTGCGTCCTTCCGCCGGCTCGTTGATGGGGAACTTCACCCGCCCATTGCCATTCGCCATCACCTTCGACATCAGCGCGGAATATTCCGTCGAGATATCGGCGTCATCGAAGTGCTGATAGAGTCCAAATCCCATCACATCGCGATAGAAGTCGACGAATTTGTTCATCTCATTCCAGCCGACGTTGCCCACCATATGGTCGATATGCAGCAGGCCTACCGGGCGCGCCAGCGGGTCCTCGGGCGTTGCGCGGAAGCCGGGGAGAAACGGGCCGTTGTAGTTTTTGCGCTCGACGAAGGTGTGGATGGTATCGCCATAGGTGGCGATGCTCGCCATCACCACCGTGCCGTGATCGTCCTTGAGTTCGAATGGCTCACGGACGCTCTTCGCGCCGCGCTTGGTCGTCTCCTGCCACGCCGAGCGGGCATCATCCACCCACAGCGCGACATCTTTCACGCCGTCGCCGTGCTTCAGGATATGCGCCGCGATCTCGCCCTCGGGATGTAGCGGCGTGGTCAGCACCAGCCGGATCTTGCCCTGCTCGAGCACATAGGAAGCGCGGTCGCGCTGCCCCGTCTCCGGACCCGCATAGGCCACCAGCTTGTGGCCAAAGGTGAGCCGGTAGTAGTACGCGGACTGCCGCGCGTTGCCGACATAGAACTCGACATAATCCGTGCCGTTCAGCGGCAGGAAGTCCGTCTTCGCCTGAGCCTCGGGATGCACCATCGTCGCCATTGCTTACCCTCCAATCGCGCAGCAGCACAGGTGCCCATTCGACCGACCGCTGCCCAACCTTCCACGATATACCGGTGGGCGATTGGTTGGCCAGATGGGCGGCCGGAAGACTCAAACGTGATCCCATTGGGCCAAGAGGAAGCCCATGTATCTCAAGCGAGCCGGTCGACGACGACCTGCGAATAACATCGGCAGTCGTTGCAATAAGTGTTTCTGCAAGGCCCATTTTACGGACAAGTGCCTTGATTAGACTGATGGTCGTGCCATGTGAGGGTCACGGAAATGAGGGACTCAAGTAAACACGTTCTGCTAGGAATCATGAGCGGCAGCTTGGTGACAATGGGTTTCGGCCTTATCTTCGTGTCCGCCTTGTTCGAGTGGTTCCTTCACCATATGTTCATCGTTGGCTTCCAGTCTCCGATGGCGCTGCTGTTTCTTCTCCTGTTTCCGATATTCCTTGTGGCTGCAGGTGCGGGTGTTGCGATGGTCGCGATTCGTGGTGCTGAGGCGCTGCGAACGTGGCGAACAGCAATCGGGACGCTTCTCGTACTCGCACCGCTCCTTGTACTCGCAGCGATGCTGCAGTTTGGCGTCCTGCTGGGGTCTTTAGGTATGGATATCCATTGGAACGCCTCAAAGGCCCTAGGCTACGCTGCAGTTCTCTGCATAGGAGTCACTCTGTGTCTCTGCTTCATCCTCGGTATTCGACTGCTCCGAAATGCCAACGCCGGAGCGCTCGTACTTTGAGCATCCGTCATTTGGGAAAATCACTACTGGATAGGTGACGGCCGGTCGATAGCGAACGAACACCGCGGGAAGAGAAGTCATGACTGAGGATGGGACCGAACGCCATGGAAGCAGCGGTTCAATTTGAAACTGAGGCAGGAACAATTTTCAAAAAACTGCCACTTTACCCCATCCATTTCGCTACACTGGAAATAGAGAGATACTAGGCGCCCGCGATCATCCCGCGGGCGTTTTCATTTGCAGCCGCTTTTCGCTGACCACTCTATGGCTGACGCGCCGACTTGCTGACTCGCTTCCATGCTAAGTTCTTCGACTGGACTAATTTAGCCGCAAGCATTTCCGAATGAATCGTTTAGCGTCCGAAGAGGCCGTTCTGCCCTGCAGTCGGTGCAAAATAGAGCCGATAAGTCCTTTAGAAAGACAAATTTGCGTGTAAGCCGTTTAGAAAGACATATTTGAGTCTCCGAAGACCATCTAAATCGATGCTGTAAAAGGACTTCCGGTCCATGCTCCCGGCACCGGAGGGGGGAGGGGGAGGGGTGGGTAACGACCCACTCCCGCATTGACACGAATCGATCCAGGCTGCAATGCTCACAGGTTTGCTCGCCCGGTTTTGCCGTGTTACGCAACGCCTCGCAAGTCGTTCTATTCTTAACCACAGAGAGGGACTTCACCATGGCCGCCACCGTTTCTGCTCCCAGCCTTCCGCTTGCTGCGCCCTACCTCATCCAGCAGGAGTGGAAAGCCTATACCCCGGAGCAGCACGCCGTGTGGACTGAGTTGGTGAGCCGCCGCATGCCACAACTCGAGGAGCATGCCTGCCAGGAGTACATCGACGGCTTCCACAACATCGGCCTGCGCCAGGACCACATCCCCGACCTCGCGAAGGTCAACACGCTGCTGGCGCCGCGCACCGGCTGGAACTCCACCCCCGTCTCCGGCTACCTCCCTGCGGCCGCGTTTTTCGAGATGCTCGCCGCCCGCCGCTTTCCTACCACGGTGACCATCCGCAGCGCTGAATCGCTCGAATACACACCCGAACCAGACATCTTCCACGATGTCTTTGGTCACGTGCCGATGCACGCGCACTCGGTCTTCGCCGACTTCCTCCAGAGCTATGGTCAGGTCTGCGCCGGCCTCACCCGCAAGGAAGACATAGACCGGATGGGCCGTCTCTTCTGGTTCACGGTGGAATTCGGCGTCATCCGCCAGAACGGCAGGATCAAGCTCTACGGCTCAGGCCTGATCTCCTCGCACGGCGAGTCGAATTACGTACTTTCCGGCGGCCCGGAGATTCGCGAGTTCAATCTGGACGAAGTCCTGAACCGCGAATTCAACATCTCGGAGATGCAAAAGGTGCTCTACGCGGTCGAGTCCTTCGACCAGATCTACGAAGCCACGCGTGAGGCCCGGTCTCGGCTGGGCTGATCCCGCCCGGGTCCAGACAGATGTGCCTATAACGGCGGACGGCTCCTTCTGCCACAAAAGGTGCACATATTTTCATGCGGATTTACCTTGCGCTCATGCACAATGCGATGAAGGAGTTTCTGCCTGTGCCCCGCACCAATTTCCATCAGCAGCTTGAGCAGTTGAAGGACAAGCTGCTTGCCATGGCCGCGCTCTCGCAGCAGGCTGTGGAGTACGCCGTGGATGCATACCTGGATCGGGATGAGCGGCTCGTCACCTTCGTCCGCGAGAACGAGACGGCCATCAATCTGGCCCAGCGCGATGTAGACGAGATGGCTTATGAGCTGCTGGCCAAGGAGCAGCCCATGGCCATCGACCTGCGCTTCATTCTCTCCGTGATCAAGATCAACGCGGACTTGGAGCGCATCGGCGATCAGTCCATGAGCATCGCCCGCCGCGCGGAAGATATGCTTCGCGTCCCGGCCGCGACCCTGCCTGTGGATATCGCGGCCATGGGACTGCACGCGACCGATATGATCCGGCGCGCGGTTCAGGCGCTGATCGAAGCCGATGCTCTCCTGGCCGAAACGGTCCGCGAGATGGACGACGACATCGACCACATGAATCGCAGCGCGCATCTGGATCTGATCCAGGTCATGCAGCAGTCGCCGGATGCGAGCCTCCAGGCGCTGAATGCGGTCATTACCGCGCGCAACCTGGAGCGTATCGCCGATCACGCCACCAACATTGCCACCGACGTCATCTTCTGGGTGCGCGGCGCGGACGTGCGGCACCAACTCGCCATGGCCGAGTAGGATCGCTCCAACCTGCATCCGGTTCGGCGCATCTCCGTTTCATCAGTCCTTCATAGACTCGCGTCGCAGAAAGGACGTGTCCGCATGATGCTGCGTGCCCGTTTCCTGCTCTTTCCTGTTCTCCCGGTCGCCCTGTTCACCGCTTCTCTGGCAGGCGCGCAGCAGATGCCGCCGCATTCCAAGCCCTCTGCCGGCATCCCGGCACGTAACATCGAAATTCATTTTGATCCGCAATCCACGCAGATCCGATTCAAGGTAGGCAGCCTGCCGCGCGATGTGCGCGGGAGTTTTCAGTTCAAGGGCGGCGCGCTCGCCATCGATCCCGACTCGACGCTTGCGCAGGGAGAACTGCTGATAGATGCCACGACGGGCCGCACCGGCAGCGCGGCCCGCGACAGGGAGATGCAGGATGAGGTGCTCGAGAGCAAGCGCTATCCGTCGATCTTCTTTCACGCGGAGCATCTGCGCGGGCAAGTGCCAAAGGGTGACGGCTCTTCCGATGTGATTGCCGAAGGAACGCTGAACATCCATGGCGCCGATCATCCCATGCAGATGAAGGTGCACCTGGTCCGCGTGGGCAACGTGCTCAGCGCCACCACGCACTTCAGCGTTCCTTACGTGGAGTGGGGAATGAAGAACCCGCGCGGCTCGTTCTTCCACTTAAGCAAAACAGTAGAGGTGGACGTCAACGCAAAGGGAACCATCCGCACCGTTGCCACGATGCATCCCGGCAATCCGTCGAATGACAGCGATGAGGAAAGTCCCGGTTAGATATGGAGACTAACGAATTTCGCGTGGCTCAAGAACAGCTGTGTTGTCGTTGGGCATAGAAAGCGCATAAGCGCAAAAAATAGCTCCGGCCTAAATATTCCCGAGGTCAAGGCATTCGCCTCGCCTCTTCTGATCCTGTTGCCGCGCGGCGCACCCGCCTAGCTGGCCGGCGTGTTCAACTGCTGGATCAACTGGAATAGGAACGTGCCTACCAGCGCAACCGACATGACGCAGGTTGCCACGGTCATGAAGCGGACCGCCGGCTGCACCTTCCGCACACGCGCCAGGATGCTCTCCTGTTCCTTATGCTGATGGTCGTTGCAGTCTCCCAGGAAGAGGCAATCCTCTTCGTAGCGGGTCAGAGTAGACCGATAGGCGAGCAGTGCAAGCAGAACGGTAGCAGCGACTGCCCACGCGATGAAAACAATAGTCAGATAGTGCATACAGCACCTCCGGTTCATTCGCGAGCGGTCCCAGTGCCGGTGCCAGATGCGGCAAAACGCAGCCTTGCATTACAGCCGGTCTCTGGGGGATAGAGGGGCCGTTCTGGAGTGAACGGTAGTCTCTTTTCGATACTGTTGACAACATTTTTCAATGTTTATTTCGGGCCTGAGTATCTATCTCCGAAAGCGTTGCAGTGCTCGCGGGATAACTCCCGCCCTGAGATTCTTCCCGGCCAGCGGGAGACAAGAAGGTAATCATAGGGTTTATTACTGAAGAGTGACTCAAGTTCTGCTGAAAATCTGCGAATCTTGCCTCATTGTCAGTGCCGCCTGTCCGGCGAATGGGTTTTTCTCTACTGGTGGCAGGGCCGGTATTTTGCCGCAAAGGGCCATGCCAATGGGTTCTCTTCAAAGTAGTGTGCGGACTCGTTTGTCGAGTTCCGATTCCCCCGCATTGCTGGCAAGCGGGCAGGACGAAGCTGTGCTCTTTCGTACCTGCCACGATTCGGCCAGCTTCTCCTTCCATCACTCCCTGCACCGCAAATTCGCCAGTTATTTCTCGCTCGAGTCTCTGCGAGAAGCCGCCGAACGTGTTGGCAAACGTCATGGGCCCGCCTACGTAGAGAGCGGAAACCCCGTGCCCTCAGCCAAGTGGGGCAGCGCCCCCGGAGCCGTAAAACCGGCAAGCCTGAGCGAGGCCATCGATTCCATCCGGGAGAACAGCTTCTGGGTGGTGCTGACCCGCCTCAATCTCGATCCGATGTATACGCCCGTGATGCACGAAGTGCTCGATGAGCTATCTTTGCTGGTCGGTTATCGGGTTCTCGCGCGCTACTACGATCCCATCCTCACCGCTTTGGTGACCTCGCCCAATCGCGTCACGCCATGCCACGTGGATTACGACACCAATCTGCTCTTGCAGATCCAGGGGCCCAAGGAGATATCTGTCTTTGACGGCAAGGACACGGCGATCTTCCCGGAGGCGGCGCGTGAGCGCTTCTGGAACGGGGATACCCAGGCATTCGGGTGGAATCCGGATCTGCAGAGCCGGGCGTTCCGCGTGCCTCTTGTCCCCGGATTGGCCGTTCATGTTCCTGCCGGCTCGCCCCATTGGCTGCAAAACGGCCCCGAGGTCTCTGTTTCCGTCAGCATAAATTTCAAGCGCCGCGTGGACATCGTTGCCGATACTTACAAGCTGAACGCGCGGCTGCGTCGTGCAGGCTTTTCACCCCCCACGCCTGGCAGGTCGCAGGTGCATGACCGCGCCATGAGCCTGGCCTGGCGAAGCGCTTCGGCCATTGCGCATCTGCTGCATCCGCGCCAGCCGGCAGCCTGAAGCGTTTTTGCCGCAGCTGAAATCTGCATTCGGCGGCCAGCCTGAATGCGGCCGCGGACATCCCATGCTGTGGGTTCGCGGTCCTCGCCTGAAGCAGAGAGGCCGCGCCTACGGAGATATCGCAGATGAAGAACGCGCTCCCACCACCCCACCGGCTGCTCAGCATTGCGGCGCTTTGCGCATTCAGCATACTGGCCGTTGCACTCATCGGCTGTACCAACCGCTCAACCAGCCAGAACGATCAGCAGATCCGCCAGAAATCCGCAGAGGCTACACGTGATGTGCGGCAGGGCGCAAAGCAGCTTGCCGCAGACACCAAAGTTGCCGCCGCGAATGCCGTCAACGGCGTCAACGCGGCCGCGCAGGGCGTGAAAGAGGGGGTGAACAGCAACAAGCCGGGAGAAAACGGCGATCTGGTGGACATCAACAGCGCATCCACCGCGCGCATCGCCATGCTGCCTGGAGTCAGCATCAGCAAGGCTCATGACATTGTTCAGGGGCGTCCCTATCACAGCCCGCATGCGCTGGTGCGGCGCGGTCTGCTGACCCAGGAGCAATACGACCGGATTTCAGGCAAAATCACAGCCAAATAGCTCGTCGGTCGAGCGGGAGATGGATGTGCTGCGCGGCATCCGCAATCCTGCGACGATCCTAGTGCCAGGTGCATCTCACTGGTAAGGAAAGTAATTCGGATAAAACTTGTCCGGGATTTGCTGCCGTCTTAGAATAAAAGGAGATCGCATCTCCAGGGGAGAACCAGAGATATGGCAACCATCGCGCAGCCTTTGACCGACCAGTCCAACCCGCCCAAGCAGTCGCCGTTGAATCTGACGGATGAAGCCATCGCCAAAGTGCGGGAGATTATGGCGACGCAGGACCCGCTGCCGGCCGGTCTTCGCATCGGTGTCGTCGGCGGTGGATGCTCCGGCTTCCAGTACTCGATGTCCTTCGAGAACCAGGCGGGCATGATGGATAAGGTCTTTAAATTCGACGATTTGAAGGTCTTCGTGGACGCCACATCGCTGATGTACCTAAACGGCTGCGTGGTCGATTACGTGGAGACACTCGAAGCGGCCGGCTTCAAGTTCGAAAACCCGAATGTGAAGAGCACCTGCGGTTGTGGGTCATCCTTCAGCGCATAGGCCACACAAAATTGCTTACCCAAGCCCTCGGCCATGGCCGGGGGCTTTCTGCTGTACCCTAAAAATTGCGCATGAAGGCCCTGCTGCTCACCGACTACAAACACCTGGCGATCGCCGACCTGCCGACCCCCACTCCCGGTGCGGGTGAGGTCCTCATTCGCGTGGCAGCCTGCGGAATCTGCGGCAGCGATGTCCATGGCTACGATGGCGGTTCCGGGCGACGTATCCCGCCCATTGTGATGGGCCATGAGGCGGCGGGCGTTGTCGCCGCGGTTGGTGACGGGGTTGCCGGCTACCGGGCCGGGGATCGTGTCACCTTCGACTCCACCGTCTACTGCGGGAAATGCGAGTTCTGCCGGCGCGGCGAGGTGAACCTCTGCAACGATCGCCAGGTGGTGGGCGTCTCCTGTGGCGATTACCGCCGCGCCGGAGCCTTCGCCGAATACGTAACTGTTCCTGAACGTATTCTCTACCGCTTGCCGGATGATCTCTCCTTCTCCGATGCGGCGATGCTCGAAGCCGTTTCTGTGGCCATCCATGCGGTGCGTGTCGCCGGGGTCGAGGGCGGCGAGAGGGTGCTGGTCATCGGCGCGGGCATGATCGGCCTGCTCATTCTGCAGGCAGCGCGCGCTTCGGGCTGCTCGCGCGTCTTCATCTCCGATATCGATGCCACACGTCTCGAGCTCGCGCGCTCGCTGGGCGCCGACGCCACAATCGAAGAGTCCGGTGAGGCGCTGATATCGCGCATCCACCAGCTCACCGGCAGCCGTGGCGTTGATGTGGTCTTTGAAGCGGTCGGCCGTCCCGAGACCGTCGCAGCCGCGATCGACTGCACGCGCAAGGGCGGCACGGTTGCGCTGGTCGGCAACATCGCGCGGGAGGTTTCCATTCCGCTGCAGAAAGTGGTGACACGGCAGATACGCCTGCAGGGCTCCTGCGCCTCGGCCGGCGAATATCCGCAGGCGATGGAGTGGCTCGCGGCAGGAACGATCAATGTCGCGCCGCTGATCACGGCGGTCGCGCCGCTGGAGGAGGGCCCATCCTGGTTCGAACGGCTCTACGCGCGCGAGCCGAACCTGATGAAGGTGGTGCTCGATCCGAGAAGGAATCAGGGATCGGACGGCAGCCAGGAAGGCCGCTCCGCGTGAGCCCTGGACGTGTGAATCCCGGACCAGAGACGGCTTTGTTTGATCTCACAGGCCAGACGGCGCTGGTCACCGGAGCCAGCCGCGGCCTCGGCCAGCATTTCGCGCGCGCACTGGCGCGTGCCGGAGCGGACTTGATCCTGACCAGCCGCAGGACCGAAGATCTCACGTCCTTCGTCGCCGAAATCGAATCGCTCGGCCGCCGTGCGTGTCCCATCGCGCTCGATGTGCGCGAGCAGGCCAGCATCACGCAAATGGCGGAAGAGGTGCAGCGCCAGTTTCCGCAGGTTCACATCCTGGTGAACAACGCCGGCTGCAATGTCCGGAAGCCCGCGCTCGACGTGAGCTGGGAGGACTGGAACCTGGTGCTCGATACGAATCTGCGCGGCACCTTCTTCGTTGCGCAGGCGATCGCGCGTGGGATGGTGCAGCATCGCTATGGACGCATCGTCAACATCGGCTCAGTCACCAGCGTGTTCGGCTACGCGGGCCTTGCGCCCTACGGCGCGAGCCGCGGCGGTGTGCGCCAGCTTACGATGAGCCTCGCTGACGACTGGGGTCGCCACGGCATCACCGTGAACTGTCTGGCGCCGGGATGGTTCCGCACCGCGCAGAACCAGGTGCTCTACGAAAACCAGGAGTGGGTGGACTATCTTGTGGATCGCATTCCTGTGAAGCGCCCGGGCGACGTGCACGACCTCGACGGAGCGATCGTCTTTCTCGCCGCCGAATCCAGCCGCTACATCACTGGCCAGACGCTGCTGGTCGATGGCGGCATCTCGACCGGCGCTACGCGGGCCACGGTTTCTGAACCCAGCAAAGGCAGCCGCTTATGATGCTTCGTCTCCGCTTGCTTTCCGGTATATTTGCCACTCTGGCAGTTGCATGTACGTTGCATGCACAAGCAGCAGCCGGCAAGCTGCGCATCTACTTCATCGATGTGGAGGGTGGCCAGTCCACGCTGTTCGTCACGCCTGGCGGGCAGTCGCTGCTGATCGATACCGGATGGCCGGATAACAACTTCCGCGACGCTGACCGCATCGTGGCAGCGGCGAAGAAAGCCGGCCTGAGCCGCATCGATTATGTGCTCATCACTCACTATCATGACGACCATGTAGGCGGTGTGCCGCAACTTGTGCAGCGTATCCCTGTTGGGACGTTCATCGACCACGGCCCGAACCGCGAGTTGGATCACGGCGTGACCGAGCGCGGCTATGCCGCATTCCGGAAGGTGCTCGCAGAGACGAAGACGAAGGAAATCGTGGCAAAGCCGGAAGATCGTCTACCGATCCAGGGAATCGATGTGACCGTTGTCAGCGGCGACGGCAACGTAATCCAGAAGCCGTTAGCCGGTGCCGAGCAGCGAAACCCATTTTGCCAGCAAAGCGAGATTCGGCCGCCTGATCAGACGGAGAATGCGCGCTCGCTCGGCGTGATGATTCGCTTTGGCAGACTGAAGATACTTGACCTCGGCGACCTCACATGGGACAAAGAACGCGATCTCATGTGCCCGGACAACCGGCTGGGCAAGGTCGATCTGCTCGTCGTCTCCCACCACGGCTGGTATCAGAGCTCGAGCCCCGCCCTTGTCGATGCCATTCATTCACGCGTCGCTGTTATGGATAATGGAGAGAAGAAGGGCGGCTCCGTACCTGTCCTCGACACCGTGCGCCACGCTCCAGGTATTGAGGCGCTGTGGCAATTACACTACTCGGACGAGGGCGGTGCCGCGCACAATACGGCGGCTGAGTACATCGCCAATCTTGATGGACCGGACGCCGGTCACGACATTGAAGTCACTGCCAGCCGCGACGGCAGCTTCACAGTGGACAACGGTCGCACCGGTGTCGAGAAGCATTACGCAGCAGGGAAGTGAACGGGCAGCGTCTTCATGGGCTCAATGCGTCCCAGCAGGAAAAGATAGCCTGCGATGCCGAGCAGCAGATACCCCGCCGAAACGCCAAAGGCCAGCGCGTAGGAGTGCGTTGCTTTCACGATATAGCCGGTAAGAATCTGCGCGGTGATGCCGGAGACCTGGCACACGAAGTTCACGATGCCGCCCACCTTGCCCACGCTGGCGCGCGGCGTGATCAGTGCCGGAACCGACCAGCCGACAGGGGCAGCTGCGGAGAGTCCGCCGATCGATATGCCAATCCAGGTGAGCGCCTGCGCGGCACTGTGCGCGTGGGCCGCACCGAGAATACCCAATCCGCACGCTGTGCCCGTTACCAGCACAACCTGTCGCACCAGCGAAGCATTCCATCCGCGCGAGACGAGGGCATCCACCAGCATGCCGCCGAGAAACAGATCTGTTGCAGTGGCGAAGAGCCACGGGACGCCGGTATACAGGAAGGAGTGCAGCAGATCGATGTGCAACGCCTCCGAAAGGTAAGTAGGCAGCCAGGTCAGCAGCAGGTAGAAGACATAGTTGTAAGAGCCGAATCCAAGCGAGAGTCCGATGATCTTGGGTTCCCGCAACAGCGTGCTCAGCGACAGAGCAGGACCTTCGGCTGCAGGCGCCTCATTCTCTGCTCTTGCCGCAATCAGTTGCCGCTCTTTGTCGCTTAGCTCTGCGTCCTCTTCGGGCTCGCGATAGACAACCCAGAAGATGAGCAGATAGAACAAGCTGATCGCGCCCGTGGCGGCAAAGCTCCATCGCCATCCGACACGCAACAGCAGAATTCCCAGCAGCGGCACTCCGATGGCGGAAGCCAGCTTGGCCGCTGCATCGTTCAACGATGTCGAGAAAGTGCGCTCGCGCGCCGGAAACCAGGCGCCGATCGCCTTGGCATTTGCAGGGAAGGTCGGAGCCTCACCCACGCCGAGCAACAGGCGCGCTGCAAAAAAGCCTGGCAGGCTCGGTGTGATGGCCGCGGCGAACGACGCCATGCTCCAGATGAAGATGCCGATGCGCTGCACGCGCCGCACGCCAAAGCGGTCCAGCACCACGCCGACTGGCAGCTGGCACAGCGCGTAACTCCAGTTGTAAGCGGCCGAGAGATAGCCGAACGCGACATCGGAGATGCCGAAGGCTGTGTACAGCGCGCCATGCGAGACCGAGAGGTTGACGCGGTCAAAGTAATTGACCAGCACGCCCAGCCCCAGCAGCCAGGCGATGCGCCACCGTCGCCTTGGCGGGGCTTCAGCAATTGCCGGCAATGCGTCTGACCATCCTGTGTCCCATGCTCATCGATACTCTAGTGTGCGCCCTTTAGATATTTATCGAACCATGCCACCATGCGCGTGATCTCGTCGATTTGATCTTCGCGCTTCATGAAGCCGTGTCCCTCCTGCGGATAGTAGACAACATCCACAGTCCGTCCTTCCTTCTTCAGGATATCCACCACTTGCGCTGCCTCCTCGCGGGGCACGCGGATGTCGCGGTCACCCTGCATGACGAGCAGCGGTGCGCGCTCCTTGCGCAGGAACTGGATGGGCGAGGCGGCCTCGTACTTCGCGCGATCCTTCACCGGATCGCCCAGCAGCGACTTCTCGTATTCCTGCAGCAGCGGATCGGAGTGCTGCAGCATGGTGTACCAGTCGATGATGCCGTACTCTTCGACCGCCGCTGCCCATAGATCGGGCGCCTTGCCGATGGCCATCAGCGTCATGAAGCCGCCGTAGGAGCCGCCGGTGATGCCGACCTTCTTCGGATCGATATAGCCGGTCGCTTCCATAAACTTCACGCCATAGATCTCATCCTGCAGATCGCCGCCGCCCAGGTCCTGATAGTTCGCCTTTTCAAACGCAACGCCATAGCCGGTTGAGCCGCGGACGTTCGGCGCGATCACCGTGTATCCGCGCGAGACCAGCGCGATGATGCGCGGTGAAAAGCTGTCTACGACCTGCCCGGTGGGGCCGCCGTGCGGCAGCACGATCAGCGGATTCATGCCGTCGCGCTTCAGATTGAATGGCATGGCAAGGAATGCGGAGATGACTTTGCCGTCGAAGCTCGCGTAATGCACCAGCTGCGTCGGCGGCAGCACCGCATTGCGAAGCCCCGGGCTTTCGACATGCGTGATCTGCGCAGGCGCACCGCTGGCGCCGAGCAGATAGAAGTTCGGCGCATGCGTCGAATCCTGGTGGACGAACAGCAGTTCGCCGTTTTTCGCGAAAGGCGTTGGGTTGCCATTCTCGTAGTTCAGCCCTTCAGGAATCGTGCGTGGTATCTCCTTGTGGGTTTTCGCATCGGTGAAATGAATCGATGTGCGTCCGTCCGCATTTACCGACCATGTGAATAGATCGCCCGCAGGCGAAAAGCTGCCCGGTTCCGCTTCCCACTGCGTGTCGGTGATCCACATCTTCTGCAGGCTTGCCAGGTCCAGCAAAGCGACGTTGCTATAGCCGCCCTTTTCATTCGATCCGATCAGGAGCGTTTTGCTGTCCGGAGACAGGCTGGAAGCAGCGATGAGCACGTTGCCCTTGTGCGGCGTCAGTTCACGCGCATCGCCGGTCGTCACATCCACACGCCATACGCTCGAGTCTTCGTGCAGATCGCCCCGGTTCGCGTAGAGCGTCTTCCCGTCGGAGCTCCAGGCAACGATCTCCCATGACCGCTTGGGATCTTTCTCGTGCGTGAGCAGGCGCACCTGATGCGTGTTCCAGTCCATAATAGCGAGATTCACGGAAGATCCCGTCTTCTCCTTATGCTGAAGCGCCAGCAGCTTGCCATCGGGTGAGAAGTGCGGATTGGTTTCGCTGATCTGGTCGGTTTGAGTCAGATTCTGCGGCGTGCCTCCTGCAACGGCTACGGTGTAGAGGTCGTAGATCTCGTCCCCGCCGCGGTCCTGTTGGTACACAATGCTCTGGCCGTCTTTCGACCAGACGGCCCCCGACTGCGCATCATCCGAGCGCAGAAGCTGGTGCGCGCCTGTTCCGTCCGCATTCATGACCCAGAGGTTGATGCGTCCTGACGCATTGCCGGAATACAGGATCTGCTTTCCATCCGGCGACCATGAGGCGCCGCCGAGACGCACCGTGCTCAGCAAGTCGGGGATGTTCACTGGAGTGCCGGCAGCGCCTTCAGGAGCGGTCACACTCTCGGGAGCAGTGGGCGTGCGTGAGTTCGGGCCCGCGCTCTCAGCGTGCAAAGTAAGGACAACAGCGGCGAATAGACAGAGAGAAGCTGAGCGGCGAACGGCGATCATCATCCGGCTCCAGATAGAGATTTGGGAGGCGAAGGCAGTGTACGCCACACGCATGCTCGATCGTGTCCGTTAGAGCGTCAGCACGATCTTGCCAAGATGCGCGCTCGACTCCATGAGCCGGTGCGCCTCTCCCGCATCCGCCAGCGGAAATTTCGCGTACACCGTCGGCCGTATCGCACCGCTCGCGATCGCCGGCCACAGCTTCGCTTCGACGCCTTCGCGGAGCAGGCTCTTTTCTTCCGGCCGGCGTGCCCGCAGCGTGGAGCCGGTCACAATCAGCCGCTTCCGCATCATCTCGCGCAAATCCAGCTTCACATCTGCGCCCTTCGTTGTGGCGATATGGATCAGCCGTCCGCGCTGCGCGAGTAGCTCAATGTGCTTGCCGAAGTAGTCGCCGCCGATCATGTCGAGGATCACCTGGATGCCTTTGCCCTCAGACCACGCCCACGCGGCTGCCATCCAGTTTTCCTCTTTGTAGTTCCACGCTGCCTCCGCCCCCAGCTCGCGGCAATAGGCGCATTTCTCCGCTGAGCCAGCGGTGGTCACCACACGCGCGCCGACGTGCCGCGCTGCCTGAATCGCAAACGAGCCAATGCCGCTCGATCCGCCCTGGATCAGCAGCGACTCCCGCGTCCGAAGCGTCTGTGTGTCGAAGAACAAGTTCGCCCACACAGTGAAGGCCGCCTCCGGCAAGGACGCAGCGTCTTCCACGGAAACGCCATCCGGAATCGGCAGCACTTGCCCCTGCGGCGCCACGCAATACTCGGCATAGCCGCCGCCCGCCAGCAGTGCACATACCGCATCCCCGACTTTCCATCGCGCCACATTCGTGCCTGTCGCGGCGACATGTCCGCTTACCTCCATCCCCAGGATGTCAGTTATACCGGCTGGCGGAGGATAATGTCCTTTGCGCTGCACAATATCGGCGCGGTTCACGCCGGCGGCTGCCACTTTGATCAGTACTTCTCCTGGCCTGGGCGCCGGCCGCGGAACCTCGGCCACGCGCATCGCATCCGCGCCGCCAGGCTCTTTGACCACGATGGCCTGCATGCGCTCTTCTCTTACGTTCATACAGTGAGCCTAAAGCATTTCCTGCAGGTGTGGAGCGGTCAACGGAAGCTGGCGGCCATTGGTTAAGGAAAGGTGACGCCGAGATACTCTGCTACTCACAGCATCAGGAAAATGCTTTATCGCGGGCACGCGTCCCTGCTCTCCTCGACCGAGTTGGAGCGCAGGCGAAATGGATTGAAGGATGTGTGATCGTCAAAGGTGTCCACATGCTCCGATTTCTTGAGCCCGTACACCACCGCGTAGGTAAGCGGCGTCGCTAACACCTCATAGACCACCTTAGCGAGATATGAAGACATGATGATGTTGGCCTTCGCCGCCCACGGCGCGTCATAGAAGGCGATCAAGATCACAATCGTCGTGTCGACCGCCTGGCCGGTTAGCGTCGAACCGATGGTACGCGTCCATAGCTTCGAGCCCTTAGTCAGCAGCTTCAGCTTGGCCATCGTATAGGAGTTGGTGAACTCACCGGCCCAGTAGGCCACCAGACTGGCGATGGCGAAGCGTGGCACCAGTCCGAAGACGGTCGCGAAGGCCTGCTGGTTGTGCCAGTCCGGCGCAGGCGGCAGCGCAACCGCGATCTCACCAAAGACCGAGAGCAGCCCCATCGCCAGGAAGCCCATCCAGATGGCCCGCCGCGATGCAGCATAGCCGTACACTTCGGTGAAGACATCGCCAAAGATATAGGTGATGGGAAAGAGCAACTCCGCGCCGCTCAACTTGAACGGGCCGACCTGGCACATTTTCGGGCCCACGAGATTGGAAATTACCAGAACGACGACGAAGACGATCGTCAGCGTATCAAGGTAGTGGAACTTGCGCATGTGATTGGGTTATAGCATCCGCGCTGTTCCACCACGAGGAATCTTGGGTGTCACGCCTTCCATCTTCGCGGGACGAAACAGAACTGCCTCCGGACCGGCAGGCATTCTTTGACACCGCCCCCACCCCTTGGTAGCCTCAAAGTCAGCCTCCAGTGGGTATTCGGCTGCCGCCCGGCAGCATCCGCGAACCCACCCTGCGTCCCCGTCGTCCAGTGGCCTAGGACATCGCCCTTTCACGGCGGTAACACGGGTTCGAATCCCGTCGGGGACGCCAATAGAATCACTGTTTTGCAAGCTTCACCGTAGCCATCTAGTTAACTCGTACGTCATGCATACGTCATAAGCCTTGCAGAACTGTGCGATGAGACGGCTTTGCGTGACTCTAGTGCGCTGCCCAGGATTCCTGTACGGCATAGAGACCCCCCCCCCCCAGATTGGCGCTCGAAATCGGCGGTGGATGCGTCACCGTCAATCCGGGTCCAATAAGCAAATTGGGGTATACCCCAATAATGTAGGTTTCTGCCGTAGTGCGCTTTAGAAGCGTGATAACTGACGTTCAATGATGTGCCGAAAGTGAACCACACTTTGCCAGTCCTTGACGATTCCATAGGCAGTCAGAAGCGTCACAATAACTGTCCACCAAAGCAACCTTCGCTGTAAGCGGTAGTTGATAATCAAATTTCGTCTTTGGAGGTAATCCGCAAGCAGCGTCGAAATGACAGCACCGTGGCCGTGCACTCGTTTGAGAAACCAATCAATCCGGTTAACAAACGACTCGCCCAGCGTGACTGTTTCGTGGCCATAGGTTCTGGACAAATCTCGCAATTCGACCGTTCTTTTGTTCTTGACGAATTCCCTAGAGGACTTCCATTCGAAACGAAGGCGCTGCAAAATCATTTGCTGAAGTTGAGTTCGATCATTGAGTTTGATCTCCCTCGCAAGTCTCTTAAATCCCTTGCGCCTCGCGATCGTTCGGTAAACCAGACCTCTCAATTTCTGAATATCTCTCTCAGCGTTCTCAATAACCGTGAGCAAGGCAATCAACGGAAATACATTTCGTACGAGAGAAGTGATCTGCAGTTCAGTGATTCTCACCACCGGTGCATTCGGGGAGTCGGGCTGAGCACGGACAAATGCACTGAACAGGGATGAAGGCTCATGGTCAAAACGCCCAATCGACTTCCATTGAAGTGAAACATCGTTGTTCCAAAACGAATCGATCATCCTAGCGGATTGAGATCCTATGCAATCCAACCAAACCCGGTTGGCATCGTAAGCGGCCTGTACGCTCTCAAATGCCGGGTTTTCGAGAACATAGATCGCAAGTGCCTCCAGTACTGGACGAGAATGAAGCCTCCGCGCTAAGGGCCCTTGGAAGCGCCGAACTAAGCTACGTTCTAATTCGAGTCGGATGGCTGCTAGCTTATCGGCTACTTTCTCTTTTAGTACCCATTCAGAATCGTAGTGTGCTGAACGCCGAAACGTACGTGGAAACGGTAGAAGGCCACTGTATACCACGCGCGGCAGATGCGTCTGGTCGAGTTCTGATTTCAGTATTTGAGTGGCCTCAGCATTCATCCTCGCCTCATACGCAATTCCGAATAGGGAGGGCAGCACCTTGCTCACCCAAATCGAAACATGTTGAACGTAAGACGCTAGGTCTGGCTTGGTACCGTGGAGGGGTGGCGGTAAGTCGATCACTGAGGGATCGCGTGAAACCGAGCCGAAATACCCCCACCCGCCCGAAGTCAGAGCTCCTGCACTATCGGTAAGTTCGTTGAGCTTCGTCCGAAAATCTCGTGTGTCCCGAAAAAGTGACTTCAGTTGATCTTCTAAAAGATCAAAGTCCTCGATTGGAAAATAATCAATCAAGATCAGTCGATCAAACCTGAAAGATGTCCCCTCTGCCGGACGCGTTTTCTGATAAAAGTCTTGCGCGTCCGATCTCTGCTCTACACGAGTGAACTGAAGGCGGCTTACAAGGCCCGCATTGAATTTCGGTGCATTCTCTGCCCAGTCGAGATACTTCTTGCTTGCATGAACACGCAGTCGATCAATGAAATCGCGAGCGATGGTCAACCTTGTAGCCCCCTATTGTTCAAGTCCGCTGGTGTCCCTCAATGTATACGAGCACACCGCGCTTGCATCCTGTGAAGAACTGCGCTACTGTCTCCCTGTTCAGTCGGACATCTGCAACATGGAACGCCTTCCAGTCGGAAGTTAGCCTAGCCAGTCGGCAAAGCGAATCAAGCCAAATCTTGATTCGAGGTTTTGCCTATGGCACAAGCACAGCTTGCAGACGTAATCGTCCCGTCGGAGTTCAGCGCATATATTCTCGAGAACAGCATGGTGAGTACTGCGCTGTTTCAATCAGGCGTTGCAGTGAGTAATGGCGAGATGTCATCGCAACTTCAGGCCGGTGCGGAGTCTTTCACCGTTCCATTCTGGAGCGATTTGCCGGATACAGAAGCGGACATCACAAACGATTTCCCGCTTCCTCACGCCGCCTGCCTCGCGGATCACCGCAACGCTCCGGTGAACGCTCTAGGCTACCTCCGCGTGATGTTCGCCGTGGACGACATCGACGAGACGCTTGAAAGGCTTTCTTTCGGGAGCTCGGCCTCGAGCTCGAAGGGCGGCCCACAATCGAAGGAGAATGGGCTGAAGGCCGCATGAGCGCGTCACGACAGAGATCGTGGCTTCCGGGGAGTTGCTCCTTCGATGGTTGCTCTCAATCGATTGTTTAGCTCTTGAGACGAAGATCAAATGGATCGGGGAACACGTCCGTGATCCGAAACGTCGTCGCCAGTTTGTGCGATGGATTGAACAGAAAGTTGGCCGTTTCGGGGACGATCACGCTTGGTACTCGGAGCAATACATTCTCATTCTTTTCGAGCCAAGCGGTGCCCAAATCGCGAGTCACTTCCAATTGCGTCTGCCAGTCGTTCGGTAAAGTGTCGATTTCGATAGATGGAGTCTCGACACCTGGGCCTTCAAACTTTAACAAGGTGAATTCGGGTGGGACGTCATTGGCACTCGTATGAACACACACTTCGAGCAATGCAGAAGCGGGGATCTCGGCCATGTAGACAATCGCATGGCCGGCATGGTGCCAGCGTCCAGCAGCTTTTAATCCGCCGAGGCCCTTTAAATCACGATGCCTGCTGATCCGCCACAGGATCATTTAGACGAACATGCCTTCGTCAATCTGGATTAGCAACTCCTCAACAATCCTGCTGCCGGCATCTGTCTTCAAGAGAGAAA
>DASYBK010000046.1:0-135810 GCA_036500805.1 Acidobacteriaceae bacterium
GCAGATCGAGCAGAGCGATCCGACGCAGGACAAGCGAATCTTCGAATTCTGCTTTGGCATTCCCATGGAGCAGTACCTGGCCGGCGGGCAAAGCCGCTCGTTGATTCGCCGTGCGATGCAGGGACGCCTGCCTGATTCCACGCTGCGCCGCACAACACGCGGGCTGCAGTCCGCCGACTGGTATCTGACGGTCGGAGCCGCACGTCCCCAACTCTCCGTCGAGCTCGCACGCATCGAGCGCTCGCCTCTCGCCTGCCGCATCCTCGATACAGCCCGGCTGCGCACCCTGCTCGATACCTGGCCCAGCTCCGGCTATCACACCTCCCAGGTGAGCGATGTGTGGCACCTCGCGCTCACCCGCGGCATCGCGGCCGGCAGCTTCCTCGTAATGCATGATCCGGACATGCATGACCCAGACATGGCAGGGGACGAGATTACTGCCGCGGCAACAGAAAAACCCGGCGCGGTGCCGGGTCTCTGATGAATCTTGGTTGGAGCTTTACGCTGTCGTAGCCGCGCCGCAGTATTCGTTGAACGCACGCATCAGTTCCTGACCGATGAGTTGTGCTGTTGCGCCCTCGATGACGAAGCGCTGCATCAGGTACACCAGCTTGCCATCGCGCAGGATAGCGATGGCCGGCGATGTCGGCGGCTGTCCCTCGAAGTAGGAGCGCGCCCGGTCGGTTGCCTCGCGGTCCTGTCCAGCGAAGACGGTGATGCTCTGCTCCGGCTTCACTGCGTTCTGCATCGCGAGCCGCACGCCCGGACGCATCTTGCCCGCCGCGCATCCGCAGATGGAATTGACTACTACCATCGTCGTGCCCGGCTTCGCCAATGCTGCGTCCACTTCGGCCGCTGTGCGCGCTTCCTGAATGCCCGCGCGCGTCAACTCTTCGCGCATCGGGATCACCATAATCTCTGGGTACATGCCTGCTCCTTTTGTCTCGACGCCAGCGTCCCCGCTCGCTGTCTATGTCTCTCCCTATTGTATGGAGCGGCGGAGCGGATTGCCAGTGGCCATCCTGACTGGCGAAACCGGCGGACTGGCCGTCCAGGCACCGCGCCTTCGGCGGGCGCTCCCGTTGGTCGCTGACGGGCTCGACGCCACGGAGAACGTTCGTTAGGTTCGTTGCGCGATTCAGTGGCGGGACGGCCAGTCCCCTTGACTATCTACAATTAGATTGTAGATAGTCACACTATGGGGAAACCAAGCGATTTCGTGCAGGGAACACTCGACCTGCTCATCCTGAAAACCATCTCGCTCGAGCCGAAGCACGGCTGGGCCATTGCCAAACGCATCCAGCAGATCTCCGGCGAGGTGCTGCAGGTGCAGCAGGGCTCACTCTATCCTGCGCTTCACCGGCTGGAGCAGCAGGGCTGGATCCGCGCGAAATGGGCCGAGACCGACACCGGCCGCAACGCCAAGTTCTACTCACTCACCGCCGCCGGCCGCGCGCAGCTGGCCTCCGAAACAGAGAATTGGAACCGCCTCTCCGGCGCGATCAACCTCGTCGTGCAGGAAGGCTGAAGCATTTTTCCTATAGGTGTCGACCGGCCGGCAGCAGTTCTTGTGGCTTTTCCGTAAAGAAAAGCCACGCTGAGTGTCACTCCGCAGTTCACAGTATTAGGAAAAATGCTCTAACGGAGTTTCGATGCGCCTGCTGAACAGGTTGCGAATGCTGCTCCACACGCTCTTCAGCCGCAGGGCCGCGGATGCTGAGCTGAATGCGGAGCTGCGCTTTCATCTTGATGAGCAGATCGCGGAGAACCGCGCCGCCGGCATGAACGAAACCGAGGCGCGCCAGGCCGCGCTGCGCCTCTTCGGCAATCCGAGTGTCATGCGCGAACACGCGCGCGATACGTGGAGCTGGCAATGGCTCGAATCGCTCGCGCGCGACATGCGCCAGGGAACGCGCCGCCTGATGCGCTCCCCATCGTTTGCCCTGACAGCAATCACTGTGCTCGCACTCGGCATTGGCGCAAACATTGCGCTCTTCACAGTCGTGAACTCCGTGCTGCTCAAACCGCTGGCGGTCGCTCATCCCGACCGGCTGGTGCGCATCTACGAGGCAGACAGTCAGGGCGGCTATCAGGACAATGTGGTCGACGGCGGAAGTTTTGCGCGATGGCAGCAACAAGCCCGCAGCTTCGTCCAGATGGGCATCATGCGGCGGGCCACATACAATCTGGCGGGCAACGGGCAGATGCCGGAGGTGGTTCATGCTGAGACGGCCTCCTGGAACACGCTGTCCATGCTCGGCGTTCATTCCGCTATCGGCCGTCTCTTCACACCCGATGACGACCGCCCGGAAGCGAATGCCACGGCAATTCTGAGCTGGGGACTGTGGAAGCGCCGCTACGGTGGCGATCCCACGCTTCTCGGCCGAACCATCCTGGTGGATGCGAAGCCCTACACGGTTGTGGGCGTGCTGCCTGCCGGGTTTCGTTATCCGGATACCCGCACGCAGTTGTGGACCCCGCTATATCACGAGAAGCCGCACGAGATTATGCAGCTCTATGTCTCTCACAACTTCGACGTGATCGGAGAACTGAAGCCCGGCGTTTCCATGGCGCAGGCGGCCGCGGACCTCGGCACCATCCAGCGGCAGATTCGTTTGCAGAATCCCGAGGGACCGGTGCTCGATTCCGTGAACCTGCGGCCAATTCTGGATGGACAGGTGCGCAACATAAAGAGCGGCCTCTACGCGCTGCTTGCGGCCACCGGCTGCCTCCTGCTGATCGCATGCCTGAATATCGCGAACCTGCTGGTGGCGCGCGCCGCCTCGCGCGGGCGTGAGACGGCTATCCGCACCGCGCTTGGCGGAACTCGCCTGCAGCTTATCCGCGCCCAGATCATCGAGAGTCTCATGCTCTCCGCCGCGGGCGGCGCTATCGGTATGGCGCTGGCCTACGGTGCAGTGCAGTGGCTGCTGCATGTACGCACCGATCTGCCACGCGTGGACACCATCCACATCGATGGCACGGTTGCGTTCTTCACTGCAGGCTGCGTCGCCTTGTGCGGTTTGCTGGCAGGTATCTTGCCGGCATTGTCCTCGAACGATCGTGAAATCGTGCGTTCCCTGCAGGAGTCATCCCGTTCTGCAGGTGCGGGACGTGGCCGCGCACGCATGCGCCGTTTTCTGCTCACCGCAGAAGTCGGGCTCACCGTAGTGCTGCTTGTTGCGGCCGGACTGCTGCTCAAGAGTTACAGCGCGATGCGCGCGTCCAATCCGGGTTGCGCCACACACGATATGCTTACCATCAGCCTGAGCCAACCGAGAGGAATGAAGACTTCAGAACAGCTTGTAGCTTTCTACGATGATCTGTTCGGGCGCGTTCGCCAGATTCCTGGCGTAAAGGCTGTGGCGGCGGCAACGCTGCTGCCCGGCCAGGGACGCAATCGCGACGATACATACATCGTTCGCGAACATCCGCCTCTGCCTAAAGGACAGGTGCTCGACGCCACGACGGCCTTTGTCGATCCGGGCTACTTCAAGACCATGCAAATACCTCTGCTGGCAGGTAGGGTCTTCACGGCCGACGAACGTCTGGAGCGGGCCAACAAGGTTGTCATCAGCCGGGAGCTGGCGCATGGGGTCTTCAAAGGTGAAGACCCGATTGGTAAGCATATAGTCGTACATATCTTCAGCCCCGAAGCGACCACCCTTGAGATCATCGGTGTCGTCGCGGATACGCGCGAGCTGCCTGCCGCCGATCCATTTCCCACCATCTACTATCCGCTCTTCGCCGGCACGGAAAGCTCCATCAAGCTGGTTGTACGCACCGCGGGCGATCCCGCCGCCATGGCCGAGCCCGTGAAGCGCGTCATCGCTTCCATCGACAGCAACTTGCCCCTAGCCGACGTAATGACGATGGACGAGATCATCGGCCAGGCAGCAGTGGATACCAGCTTCGAAGCGACGCTGCTCGCTGCTTTCGCGGGACTCTCCCTGGTGTTGGCAGCGGTTGGCTTGTTTGGCGTCCTCTCGTTCCTGGTCACGCAGCGCACGATGGAGATCGGCGTGCGCATCGCGCTCGGCGCCGGCCGTAGCGAGGTGCTGCGTCTCATGCTGCTCGACGGCCTGCGGCCTGCTATCGCCGGACTGGTGCTGGGCCTCGCAGTCGCTGCCGCGGTGACGCGCTACATGCAATCGCTGCTGGTGAATACGAAGCCGCTCGACTTGATCGTGTACGCCGTGGTCTGCGGCGTGCTGCTCGGTGTCGCGGCACTCGCATGCCTCGTGCCTGCATGGAGCGCATCACGTCTGGATCCAATGCAGGCTCTGCGCACGGAATAGCGCACTCGCCGGGTGCCTACTCTGGCGAAGCCAGGGTGAGGTAATTCATTCCTTCTCCAACTTCACTCCCTCTGCATGGCTACCGGATCGACCGATGCTGCACGTTCCGCGGCGGGTTCCACAAAAGTGTTGACCGGCAAAATTGAGGTGTCGTGTACCCTCCCACCATGGAGTTCCGGCAAGGCGTCTCGCTGGCGCCCTTCACCACCTTCGAAATCGGCGGCCCGGCGGCGTGGTTCGCCGACGCTGCCAGCGAGGAGGACATCGAAGTTGCGGTCGATTTTGCAGCTAGCCGCGAGCTGCGCCTCTTCGTGCTGGGAGGCGGCAGCAATGTGCTGGTCTCCGATGCCGGCTTCGACGGACTCGTTCTCCACATTGCTCTGCGCGGTATCGAGCGAGAGGGAACCGTGCTCTCTGCCGCGGCCGGCGAGGACTGGGACGCGCTCGTCGCCCATAGCGTGGACGCCGGTCTCGCCGGCATCGAGTGCCTCAGCGGCATTCCCGGCACGGTTGGCGGAACTCCGGTACAGAATGTCGGCGCCTATGGCCAGGAGGTCTCGCGCACCATCCGGACCGTGCGCGCGTTTGACCGCGCAGCGCGTGCATGGGGCGACCTCGGCAACGTCGACTGCGGATTTGCCTATCGCTGCAGTCGCTTCAATCACGGCGCCGATCGCGATCGCTTCATCGTGAGCCGGGTCACCTATAGGCTCGAAGAGAATGTGCCGGCAGCGGTGACATATGCAGACTTAAAGCATTACTTTAGGGGGCAAAACATTGCCGAGCCATCCCTGCGGCAGGTCCGTGCCGCGGTCCTCAATATCCGGCTGAGCAAGGGCATGGTGGTGACGCCCGATAATCCCGAGCGGCGCAGTGCGGGCAGCTTCTTCAAGAACCCGGTGATCGCCGCGTCGCGTCTGCCGCAGATTGCAGCGGCCGCAGGCGTGCCGGAGGCGGACGTCCCGCGCTATCCAGTAGGTGCAGGCCAGGTCAAATTGCCGGCAGCATGGCTGCTCGAGCGTGCTGGCTTCGTCAAAGGCTATCGTCAAGGCGCAGCCGCCGTCTCCACGCGTCACACGCTCGCCCTGACAAACCGGGGTGGCGCCACAGCGGCGGAGATCACCGCGCTGCGCGACACCATCCAGTCACGCGCGCGAGAGAGATTTGGTATCTCGCTCGAGCCCGAACCGGTCTGGGTCACTTAGAGCATTTCACTGTGACTGTGTACAACCAGGTTCCGCGCAATGTCAGGTTCCGCGCAATGTGACTTTTCTTGACGGAAAACTTACACGCCAGCGTGTCTTGTATAGATCACAGTGAAACTGCTCTATTCTCTCTTCATGGCTGCGTAGAGCAGCGGCGACAGTGGCTCACGCCGCACCAGCCACTCCCGCGGAATCGCGCGGGCGCCTGTGCGCATTGTCACAATCGCGCCGACGATCGCACAGTTCGTATCGAAGTCGCCGCCGCCATTCACTGTCTCCCACAGCGCGTCTTGGTAACTGTCCAGCGAACGCGCCGCGCTCCACAGCACAAACGGCACTGTATCTTGCGCCGAGCCGCGCACGCCATTGCCGATGCTCAGCGCGGCATCCAGCGGTGTCGTGAAAGCGGGCAGGTCCAGTGCCCGATCGATGCCGTCGCGCACCGCGCTCGCCGGCGTGTGAGCGCGCACTGCTTCGAGGAATGCAGTGGCTTTCATTGCGCTCGCTGCGTCACGATCGCGCCAGGCAACCGCCGTTGCTACCGCCACCGCAATCGCGCCGGCGATGCCCTCAGGATGGCAGTGCGTGGCAATCGCGGAGAGCGCCGCGTGCTCCGCGACCAAGTGCAGATCGTGAGCGAAATAGGCTCCGACCGGACCCACGCGCATCGCTGCGCCGTTCCCAAACGATCCCTCCCCATTGAAGAGCTCCTGCGCCTCCTCAAACCAGTTGGCAGCGCCGATCGCATAGAGCCGCATCAGCAGGGCATTCATCGCATGGCCGTAGCCGCGCTCCGGATCGTAATGGCGGGCGAAGCTTTCCGCCAGCCACTGTGGTTCAATGCCGCCGTGTCGCTCGAGACACGCGCACACCGAAGCGGCCATCATCGTGTCATCGGTGAAGCGCCACGGGCCGGGAGGCAGGACACGCGCTTGACGAAGCTCAGGCGTGCGGTTCCGAGCATCGAAGAAGCATTCGCCAAAGGCATCGCCGCAGGAGAGCCCCTCCAGGGACTCGAGCGCGCGCGCCAGGCATGTATTCGGTTCGCTCCACGGCGATTTCTGCTGTTGTTCCACACTTCCCACTATTTCTGTCGTCTGAATGTGAGATGCGCTCCTCTCGCATGGACGCTGGTAGATAGTCCGTCCAACAAAGATGCGCCATGTAGCGAGTGCGGTTGCATTTTGATCAGATACAACCGAACCTATCTCGACCGGGCGAAATTGGAGTGCAATTTTGGAGCGTATCCGGGGAAAGAATTACTCAAGTGCTCTGAGCAATTGCGATCGCTCCTCGACCAGCACTACCGCCGCAGGCCCTTGTTTGATGATGCGTCCGCCTTCGATGCGCAGCACTTCGGCATCCTGGCGCAAGCCCAGCCGCCAGGCCTCTGCCACATCGTGGGTTACGTGTAGGACAGGCGTCCGCGTTCCGCTCAGCCAGCTTTCCAGATCGGTCAGGATCGCGTCTTTCAGCGCCAGGTTGAGTCCGGCGAATGGCTCATCGAGCAGCACCACTCGTGGATGCGGCGCCAGCGTCCGGGCCACCGCCACGCGCTGCTGTTCGCCGCCGGAGAGCTGTGCAGGCCGCCGCGACAACACCGCTTCGAGCCGGAAGAGCGCTGCCATCTGCCGAACCCGCCGCTCGCGCTCCTCGCGCGGCAGTGCATGCAGCCCGAAGGCGATATTGTCTCGCGCCGTCATCGCCGGAAAGAGCGCGGGCCGCTGTGTCACCAGTCCGCAGCCGCGTGCGGCCGGCCGAAGCCAGATGCCGCGAGCGCTATCCCAGACGGTGGTCCCGGCTATGCTGATCTCTCCGCGCTCGGGACGCATCAATCCGGCGATGCTGCGCAGCAGTGACGTCTTGCCCGCGCCGGATGGTCCCACCAGCACCGCCATCGATCCGCGGAGCGACGCCTCTGCCGCAAGGATCAATCCACGCTCATGCCTGTCGTCTTCGTCGTGTGCGCGTGCACCGTGATGAATGGAGAAGGCAAGCCATGGCGTCCGCACCTCGCTCCGCACGTCACTCTCCGGCGCGACTGGCCGATGCGCTTCCATCTCACGCACCGGCTGCTTCCCCTCGCGCGCCGGGCCGGGCCACGCTGTACACCACCAGCAGGGCTGCCAGTGAGATCGCCACCAGTGCCAGCGCCATGTGGTTGGCGGCTGCATAATTTCCGTCCATCACCTGGTCGTACAGCGCAATCGAAAGCGTGCGCGTCACTCCGGGAATTGATCCGCCTAGCATCAACACCACGCCGAACTCACCCACCGTGTGCGCGAAACACAGCACCGCGGCTGCCAGCACGGAGGCGCGCGCGCCGGGTAGCAGCACCTGCATTAAAGTGCGCCAGCGCGAAGCCCCCAGCAACTCCGCACTCTCCAGCAGCTCGGCGTCGATGCTGCGAAAACCGGCCAGCACCGGCTGCACCGCGAACGGAAGGCTGTAGAGTATGGAGCCGATCACCAGCCCCCAAAAGGTAAATGCCAGCGGATGCCCAACCATGCGTACCAGCAGCCGCCCCGGCGGCGTCGCGGGACCCAGTAGCACTAGCAAATAGAAGCCGAGGACAGTTGGCGGCAGCACCAGCGGCAGCCCCACAGCAGCCTCGAAGAGCCGCGCAACCCAGCTTCGCGATCGCGCCAGCCACGCAGAAAGCGCCAGCGCCAGCGGCAGCAGAATCGCCGTCGTCACGGCAGCCAGTCGCAGTGTGAGAAACAGTGCCTGCTGGTCCATGACTGCAAGACTAGAGCATTTTCACTGGAGGGATACACATGAGCGCCACTGTCCGCGCGGCTTTTCCGTCAAGAAGAGCCAGACTTTGCCCATCTCGGCATCTCCACGAACAGACGATCATTGCTCCCCACTTTTATTCGTGCCGCCGGGCCCTCGACCGGCTGCACACTGGTCGATCTTGCACTTGGAGCCGGACTGGAACTATAGTTGTCTATCGATATATCGATGATCGACTATGCCCAAGCAGAAACTCAACCCGCTACCTTCGGCTGCCTTCCACATCCTGCTCGCGCTCGCCGATGAAGATCGGCACGGATACGGCATCATGCGGCAAGTCGCCGAGCAGACGGCCAATCGAATGCGGCTAGGCCCTGGCACGCTCTACAGCTCTATCCAGACGCTGCTCGAAGAGAAACTGATCCAAGAGGTGGATCTGCGCGAGGATGAAAGACTCGGCAAGGAACGGCGTCGTTATTACCGGTTAACCTCGGCTGGACGGAAGCTGGCACGCTCCGAGGCGGAGAGGCTTGCCGGCTTGTTGCGGGTTGCGCGCGCCAAGAAGATCTGGCGAGGGGATTATGTCTGAAAAGATATACAGATGGCTGCTGCGCCTCTATCCCTCTCGATTTCGCGCGAGCTACGGAGAGGATGCGCTGCAGCTCTTCCGCGACCGCTCTCGCGACGAAAGAGGATTCTTGTCCGGCCTGCGGCTATGGCTCGATCTGCTGGCAGATCTGACTGTTTCTATTCCGGCCGAGTACCATCATCAACGGCTGGCGATCATCGGCCGTTCAGTGCAGCCGGATTTTAGTGGAAGGCCTTTATTCCAGCTTCTGGAAAGCGAATCGCCGCGTCCTGGAGCACTGCTCTCCGCAGCTTTGTTGTTGCTGGTTGCCGTGGGCTCAGTCTCACTTGCGATGAATCTTCGCGGAAGCTATCAGCCTTCCTCCTTTGCTGCCACGCCACAACATCCAAGCGACGAGAATTCTTCTACGCTTTGGCATCCGGCGCGGCAGACCGCCGATGCGAAAGGAGAGGTCGCTGCGCCCGAAGAGCCCAACATCATCGCGGGCAACGCCAAGCGAGACGCCGGCAAGTACAGCGCCGTCCTGCCGGGTCGTTTCACCTCGCCGGCCAATTCAGCCCCTCAAGCGCAAGATCCTCAACCGAAGCCTCACGATGCTACCAGCGCGATGATTCAGTTATTCCAAACTCACAATATCGTGATGTTTGGCGAAGTGCACGGCAATAAACAGGAGTACGAATGGTTGTGCAAGCTGGTGAAGGCACCGGGCTTCGCGGATCGCGTGGATGACATAGTCGTCGAGCACGGCAACTCGCTTTATCAGGCAACTGTGGATCGCTACGTCGCGGGCGAGAATGTCCCCTTCGATCAGGTGCAAAAGGCATGGCGCAATATGATTGCGTCCGTGCCCGCCGTGTCGCCGGCATATGGCTGGTTTTACAGAGCTGTACGCGAAGCGAACCTGAGACATCGCGGCAGACATCAGATTCGCCTTCTCATGGGTAGCCCTCCCGGCGATTGGGAGAAGATAAAAACGCCGCAGGATCTCGCCCCGTATGAGGCTGAGCGCGAGCAATGGTATGCGCAGGTAGTGAAGGACAATGTTTTGACGAAGCACCATCGCGCCCTGCTGATTATGGGAGCGGGACACTTCCTTCGCGGGCATTCTCAAGTACTGCAGGATGAGCTTCTGTTCCAGCAGCATCGCCCTGTGCCGCCGCTGAACAGGGCTCAGCTAGGCCCGGACTACATCGAGCGGACGCTTCGCAACGCGGGCGCAAATCCATATCTCATCGTCTTCGGAACGAATGTTGCCGATAACCAGGGAGACGCAGATGAGCGGTTCGCGTCCTGGCCCACACCTGCGATTGCCTCTCTTTCCGGCAATTGGCTGGGGAGACTACCGGCGCAGCCTGTGACCACGTGTGGCCGCGCCCTTCAAACGCCGCTGACACTCGCCGACGAGGCGGATGCAATGCTGTATGTCGCACCGTGTGCTGATTTGACCGACGTAAACGTGCCGCGTTCCGAACTCGATGGCACGCCTTACGGAAAAGAGGTCGCCCGGCGCGCTGCTCTCATCCTTGCGCTACCACCACAGAGATTGCAGTAATGGTGATGAAGCAAGCCAACGGCTCTCAAATCAAACGTGGACAGACAAATTTAAGAGTCGAGCGGAATATCGCCGATCCGCCGTGCCAGGTATTCAAGATCACTGCACCGGCACCAGGCCGCCCCGTTGGAGTTGCTGGGTCACGGCAGGCGTGTGCAGATAGCGCAGAAAGGCGGCTGCGCCTTTGCCGTTCGCGCCGCCCTTCAGTGCGATGGCGCCCTGCAGGATCGGTTGATACGCGTTCTGCGGCACCGCGATGTAGTATCCCTGCGACGTGAGGGTGAGCGCGGAGGTCAGCGAGATGAGTCCGACGTCGGCATTGCCGGTGCTAGCGAACTGTGCCGCCTGGGCGACGTTCTCCGCAGTGCGCAGCTTTGGCTCGATCGCCGGAACGAGCGCCAGGGCAGTGAGCGCCTGCATCGCCGCGCGTCCATAGGGCGCATGTTGTGGATTGGCAATGGCTACGCTGCGCACCTGCGGCGTCGTCAGCGACTGCATGCTGAGCGGATGCACGCCGCTCTGATTGCGCGTCCACAGCACCAGCGTTCCGCGCGCGTAGGCTGCGGGCGTGTTTCCTGCTGCAGCGAAGCCGTCGCGCGCGATCTTCTCGGGAAACGACATGTCCGCGGAGAGGAAGAGATCGAAGGGCGCGCCGTTCTCGATCTGCGTGGCCAGTGTTGCCGAGGAGGCGAAGGAGGCCTCGACATGCTGGCCGGTCTGCCGCTCATAGTTGGCGAGAAGCGCTGGGAGCAATGGTTCCAGATCCGCCGCCGCCGCGACACGTATTGGTGCGCTGGCTTCGGCAGCCCAGACCCTGCGGAGTTGTGCAGCCCCCGCCAGGATCGAACACAGGATCGAAAACACAATGATCCCGAGCCATCCATACCGGTCATGTATCTTCAGCCCGCATCGCATTCTAGACACGGAGCAGCATTACCTCCGTCGACTTGATCAGTGCTGCTGCCGTCTCGCCCACTTCAAGCTGCAGCTCGCGTGCCGCATCCGACGTGATCAGTGAGGTGATGATCTGGCCGCCGATCGAAAGCTTGATCTGGGCGACGAGCCCTTCGATCTTGACCTCGACAATGCGGCCGACCAGTTGGTTGCGGCCGCTGACCGTGCGCAACATCTGCCGCTTCGGTGTCTCGGGTCGCCGCGCCTTGTGCAGCAGGCTGTCCAGCTCCGCCTCGGGAATCCGATAGTGGCCCCCCGGTGTCTTCACCGCCTTCAGCTTGCCCCGGTAGAGCCACTGTTTCATTGTGGGATAGGAGATGCCCAGGCGAAGCGCCGCTTCGCGCGGTGAAAGTAGATCGGCCATTTGTATGAAGTATACGATTTTTTACAGTTTGACGGGATGGGACAGCGCAACGGCAGGTCACCTAAAGGCGCATCAAATCAGTAATATGTGCTGCGATGACCAAGAAAGTACCTAAGTTTTGTTTACATCCCCCATCCCCACCGCCTACCTTCTCACCCGTGGGCAGTTCTGGGGGAGGGCTGCTCTAGCGCCTGTGGCTCCTGTGTGGGCCATGGGCGCTTTTACTTTCCACAGCCCCGCTCCCCGCCATCCCGAGTTCCGATAAGATGGACTATCGAGCTGCTCGGCAATGCGACCTTTTGCGTCCGGATGCATCTATTGAAGAGCACATTTTCGAGCGTAAATTGCGCCCCGATGTGCATCGAATGGGCAGTTTCGGACACAAACTGGAGCGCGATTTGGCGCCCGGATGGAGGAAGAATGGCAGGTCATGGGATCACCGAGGTCAACGACGCGAACTTCGAACAGGAGGTTCTGAAGTCCAACGAACCCGTCCTGGTGGACTTTTGGGCAGCCTGGTGCGGCCCGTGTCGCGCGCTGGCTCCGATCGTCGACGAGGTGGCCGCGGCCTACCAGGGCAAGCTGAAGGTGATGAAAATGGACGTGGACCGCAATGCCTCCACTCCTGCGCGCTATGGCATCCGCGGGATTCCCGCGCTGCTGCTCTTCAAAGGGGGCAAGGTTGCCGAGCAGATCGTCGGCTATGTGCCCAAGGAAATGATCGACAAGAGCGTCGCCAAGGTGCTGGCCGCAACCAGCGTTGTCTAACGGCGCGATTCGGGACAGAAAAAAGACGGCCCGGCAAAGGATGCTGGGCCGTTTTGCGCGTTCAAAGACTCTCGATCAGGCGTACTTGCGAAGGATGCCCAGCACCCGCCCCTGAATGGCGAGCTGCTCGGCCGGCACGTAAATGGGTGCCATTTCGACATTTGAGGGCTGGAGCCGAACCTGGTCGCCTTCGATGTAATAACGCTTTAAGGTCGTCTCGCTGCCGCGTACCAGTGCGACGATGATCTCGCCCTGTCGGGCCGTCTTTACCCGCTCTACTAACACATAATCGCCATGAACAATGTGCTCGTCGCGCATCGAGTCGCCGCGCACCTCGAGTGCAAACACATCCTTGTTGCCAATAATGTCGCCGAGCGAGATGGATTCCGAGGCTTCCGCGGCATCCACCGGAAGGCCAGCGGCGATACGGCCCACGAGCGGCAGGCGCTCCGGCGGGCGGGACTTACTCTTGGGCGGCAGAATGTCGATGGAGCGGCTACGATTGTGCGCTCGCTCCAGCAGCCCCTTCTTCTGCAGGTTTGTGACGTGCTTGTGCACCGTGGCCAGGGACTTGAGGTTGAGCCCCCGTGCGATCTCGTCGAAGGAAGGGGAATATCCATTCTCTTCCACGAAGCCGCTGATGAAATCGACGACCTCTTTTTGCCGGCGTGTGACAGACATGCCGCCATTCTAGCGAAGAAACAGCGAAATGTGGCGAAGAAATCTTCGCCGAGGGCATTCTGGGTTCCCAATTTGGCACCAACCTGCTGAGGCGTACCAAAAGCGAAATATAGGCGAAGAAAAATCAAAGCAATATCTTGCCAAGCAGGCCCGTTTGACGAGATGGTGTCTTTGCAAGCCGGAATCAACCGGCGCTGAGAAGAGGGATGGGCCTTGAGAATTCTGATTGCTGAACATGAACCTGCCCTGGGAATGTTTATTGCGCGGTCGCTTGAAAAAGAAGACTACGCGGTAACACTGGTAAGCGACGGCGCAGCCGCCGCCACGGCGATTGCCAGCGCCGACTACGACCTCCTGCTGCTGGATCTGGATCTGACCGGGGAGGTGGGCATGCGCGTCCTCGAAGTGGCGCGGCAGTTGGGGAATGGCATGCGTGTCCTGGTCCTCACGGCGCATGCTGCCGAAGTGGAAACCCGCATCGCCTGCCTGGAAGCGGGCGCGGACGACTGCATGATGAAGCCCTTCGCCATGCGCGAGCTGAAGGTGCGCTGCCGGGCGCTGGTCCGCCGCCAGGATGGAGGCGCCGTGCTGCGCTGTGGCGGCCTGGAGCTGAACCGCATGCAGCAGTCGCTCGAATGCGGCCAGGAATCGATCGCACTGAGCCGCCGCGAATTTGGCCTGCTCGAATACCTCATGCTCAATCGCGGCCGCTGCGTCTCCCGCGCCATGCTGCTGGAGCGTGTCTGGAGCTCGAGCGAAGCGGGGAACACCAATGTCGTGGACGTCTACATCAACTACCTGCGGCGGAAGCTGGGGCCCAGCGCTTCGTTGATCGAAACGGTTCGCGGCCAGGGGTACCGGATCGCGGGTATCGAGAGCGGCAATCCGGTGCAAGCGGTGCCGCTGCCACCGCCGCTTCCGGTCTTTCACCAGGCGGCCCTGTCGTAGCTCAGGCTGTACTCCCAATAAGTAAACAGTGAAAAGAGGGGAATCCAATGGCAACCGCTTCCGTCATGACGAAAAATGCAGCATCTGTGCTGGTGCTGAGCACCAATTCAGCAGTCCGCGCGCGGCTGCGCAGCGCACTTATAAAGCAGCGCTGGGAGGTTCACGAAGCGGATGGCGGGGCAGCCGCGCTCTTGATGATGGAGCGGACCCAGCCGCATGCCACGTTGCTGGATGGAGCGCTGCCCGATCTGCATCTGGAGGATTTCGCGGAGGAAGCGCGCTCCAGCCATCCAGCCATGGACCTGATTGCTCTGGACGGCGCGCTTGCGGGGCTGGCCGGCACGGCACGGAGTCCGCGGCGCGGGGAGCTGCTCCAGGTGCTGCGCTCGGTGTGCGAGGAAGTGCCTTCCGACACCGCTACGGATACGAATGCCGCTCCTCTTCCGGCGGTAATGCCGGCGCCTTCCGAAAGGACGCTCTCAAAGCTGCCTCATCCTCAGTCAGCCGTCGTTAGCCTGCGGGCTGCCGTGCGGATTCCTGAGCTGGTTGGCGACTCCGAGCGAATGCTTGAGGTGAGCCGCCGTATCCGCCTGGTGGCGAAGCGCAAGACCACGGTTCTGATCCAGGGACCGACCGGCACCGGGAAGGAAGTCGTAGCGCGCACTCTGCATCACCTGAGTCCGCGTGCCGATCGCCCCTTTGTGGCGTTGAACTGTGCGGCCATTCCCGAAGCGCTGCTCGAGGCGGAGCTTTTCGGGCATGCCCGCGGAGCATTTACGGGCGCGGTGCAGCGCCGGACGGGACGGATCGAGGCAGCGAACGGCGGCACGCTGTTCCTGGATGAGATCGGCGAGATGCCCCTGGCCCTGCAATCCAAGCTGCTGCGCTTTCTGGAGTGCGGCGAGCTGCAGCGTGTCGGCGAGAACGAAACGGTGCGGGTAGATGTCCGCATTGTGGCGGCAACCCATCAGCCGCTGGCCCGCCGTGCACAGGAAGGCAGCTTTCGGGCGGACCTCTTCTATCGTCTCGCTGTCTTTCGCATCCATACTCCCGCACTGAGCGAGCACCCGGAGGACCTGATTGCGCTTGTTGAGCATTTCCTCCAAGCAGCGGCTGGTGAGGATGTCCCAAAACGGGTCAATGACGAGGCCGTGGCCCGTCTGGCGACGCACGCATGGCCGGGGAATGTGCGCGAACTGCAGCACGTTCTTGAGCGCGCCAGCATCCTGGCCGAGGATCGCCCGATCATCACTGCGGCGGAGATCGAGTTTGACCTGCCTTAGAAAACACTAAGGGCTAGCCGAACCGCTCTGGTACGGCGATTGCACTGAGCAGGCTGAGCGCGGTGCAGCAACTCGCAAGCCCGCCGATCTCGGAGTGCAGGAACGCCTGGGTATGGACATCACAACACCGTTATCCAATCAGTTGTCGCAATACATGGACCTGGCGGCCGCGCAATTGAAGGCGACGGCCACCAACATGGCGAATGTCGACACGCCTGGCTTTCACACCGTCGGGTTCGACTTCGAAGCGGAGATGAGCAAGGCGCTCAGCGGAGAAAGCATGTCCGGAGAATCGGCTGCGCCGCCGCTCGAGGAGGTCGATGGACTGCTTGCGCGGCCGGATGGCAACAACGTGTCGATGGATCGTGAAGGGCTGGCGATGGCAGAGGCACAGCTGAAGTTCCGCACTGGTGAGGAACTGGCGAAACGCGAATATGCGCGGGTCCTCGACGCGATCCACGCCGACAGCAAGTGAGCATGAGAGAAGGAGAACCACGGATGAATCTCTTTGGAGTGCTCGGAGTGAGCGGATCGGCGCTGACGGCAGAGCGGGTGCGTGCCGAGGTAACCGCATCGAATATGGCCAATGCGGAGACCACCCACACCTCGGATGGCAAGCTCTTCCAGCGCCAGCACGTGGTCTTTCAATCCATCGGGCCGACGAGCAGCGACGACTCCACCATAGGGACGATGGGAGGAAGCTTCGCCAACGCATTTGCTACACAGATGGGACCGCAGATGAATAACGCGCTGACGAGTGGAACACCGGATGAGGGCGGTGTGGAGGTCGCAGGCTTCGTCACCGACAACAGCCCGGGATTGCGGCGCTACGATCCGGGGCACCCGGATGCGGACAAAGACGGTTACGTGACCTATCCCGACATTGACCCGCTGACCGAGATGGTCGATCTGATGGGCGCTACGCGCGCATACGGATTGAATGTATCCGCGGTGCAGGCGACCAAGAGCATGATCGGAGCCTCGCTCGACATTTTGAAGTAGTCAGCACCTGCTGCAGTCATTACGAAACAAGAGATACACGAGGAACGCCATGCCCATCCCGCCCATTACAGGACTGCCGCCAGTACAGCTTTCGCAAATCGGCGGTGCGACTCCGACAGCCCAGCCAGGCGCACCTTTTGCCGCCCTGATGCGAAATGCAATGCAGCAGATGCAGACGCTGGAATCGAACGCCACCCAGGCGGTCGATGGATTGATGACCGGCAATGGGACCGACATACATACAGCGATGATCGCCACCCAGAAGGCCGACCTGGGATTCGAAATGGCACTCGCATTTCGCAACAAGGCCGTCGGCGCCTACCAGCAGCTTATGAGCACCCAGTTCTGATCCGTTCCAAGAACTCTATATGAATAATCCCTCCAATTCGCCGCAGTCGCTCGCTCTCCTCGCCCCGGTGACACGCTCCTGGCAGCGGGTGATGGCGCTGCCGAAACGCACGCGAACCGCGCTATTCACGGTTGGAGCGGCGGTCCTCTTCTCTGCCGGCATCTTTGCTTCGCTGGTCATGCAGCCGAGCTGGCGCGTGCTCTATGCGCATCTCGATCCGGCGGATACGCGCGAGCTGGGCGATGAGCTGACCGCGGCCAAGATTCCCTTCGATGTCACGCCGGACGGTACCACTCTCAAGGTTCCGGCAGACCAGTTGGACAAGGCGCGGCTGGAGACAGCCGCCAAAGGCGGTCCGAAGAGCGGCCGGCTGGGCTTTGAGCTCTTCGACAAGCCAAATTGGGTGGGGTCTGAGTTCGATGAGCGAGTGAACTACCAGCGGGCGCTCGAAGGCGAACTCGAGCACACCATCGACAGCCTTGCTTCTGTAAAGTCGGCGCACGTGCATCTGGTGCTGCCCCATGAGTCACTCTTTACCGAAAGGCAGGAGGAGGCGAAGGCCTCGGTGTTGCTGAAGCTAAGACAGCGGGACCTGAGTCCTCAGGAAGTGGACGCGATACGTAACCTGGTCGCGAGTTCTGTCGATCATCTGAGTCCCGCCAACGTCACGCTCGTGGATGCCGATGGCCGCGCTCAACTGGGAGTCAAAAATCCGGATGCGGCTGCAAGCGATGAGGAGCAGCGACTCGCAGATCGCCTGGTAGCCACGCTCGAGCCGATCACCGGCGAAGGCAACGTGCGCGCCTCCGTACATCTCGACTACGACACAACTGCGGCGGATGAGATGGACGAGACCTACGATCCGAATGCGACGGTCACACTCTCCATGCAGCGGTCTGAGCAGCAGACGGGCGACCGCCCGACAACGGGCGGAGTGCCGGGAACGGCCAGCAATGCACCGAACGCGCAACCGCCTCTGCTTCCGCCGCCTCACACCGCCGCGGCCGCCAGCATGAAAGAGGAGAGCGGCACATATGGTGCGTCGAAGAAGACGCGGCACATCGTCGAGGAACCGGGAAGGCTGAAGCGGGCCACCATTGCGGTGCTGATCAATGATCGTCCGCAGACAGCGGGCCAGGGGAAGGCTGTTGTCCAGATCCCCTGGACATCGGACCAGATGAAGCGCATTACCGATCTGGCGCAGGCAGCAGTGGGCTATGACGCCTCCCGCGGTGACGTTATCTCGGTAGAGAACATCTCGTTCGACAGTACTCCGGAGGTTCGAGAGTCGGTCGCCGATCGTGCGCTGAATACAGCGCAAAGTTTGAACCTGCCGCGCTATGGCGCAGCGGTGATAGGACTGCTTGCGCTGATCCTGCTGGTCATCCGCCCGGTCACCCGCAGTCTCCGATCTGCTGCGTTGCCTGCGCCGGGCGAGCTGATCTCGGTCACCGATGCACTCCCGGAGAATGCCGCCCAGAGCCTTCCGGTGCCCGAATCTCGACGCTTGCGCGAGGCCGTCTTTCAGCGGGTGAGCGCCAGTGTCGCGGCGGACACCGCGCAATCTGCCCGGCTGCTGCACAGGTGGATCGAAAGCGACTAAGTCACGGAAAGCATAAGGACACAAATGCCGGAAGCGATGACAACCAGCGCAACAAATGCCGTACCAGGACATGCTCCCGCACCGCCGGGCCCGAGCGGCCAGGCGGTTTTGAGCGGGCGGCGGCGCGCCGCCATCCTGCTGATGGCTCTGGGGGACGATGTGGCGCGTCAGCTATTGCAAGATCTTCCTGATCCCGTTATCGAATCGATCGCGGCGGAGATTGCATTGCTCGATCACGTCGATCCGGATCTGACCCTAAGCGTGCTCGAGGATTTTGAGGCGATGCTGACCAATCAGCAGCAGACGATGCGAGGCGGGCTCGCTTCAGCCAGCCGCCTGCTGACCGGCGCGCTCGGACGCTCACGCGCCGACGCGGTGATGCTTCAGTTGCAGCGGACCAAAGAGGCCAACGACAGCAATCTTGCGATGCTGCAACGCGTCGATCCAATGCAGCTCAGCAAATCGCTCGAGAACGAGCATCCGCAGACAGTCGCGTTGGTGCTGGCGCATCTCGATCTGCAGCGCGGCTCGCAGGTGTTGGCGGCATTGGGGGAGGAGCAGCGCGTAGACGCAGTGCAGCGCCTGGCGGAGATGAGGCATTTCTCGCCGGAGGTGGCGCAAAGAGTAGCGCGCATCCTCAACCAGCAGCTACAGACGGTCGGCGACACGCAGAAACGCTCCTACTCCGGATACAAGGCGGTAGCAGACCTGCTCAATGGGCTGGAGGCGGAGGCCGCAAAGAAGATCCTGGATCGAATCGAAACGGAGTCGCCCGAAACGGCGATCCACGTGCGCAACCTGATGTTTACGTTCGACGATCTGCTGAACGTTCCGGGAGCGAGTGTGCGCGATCTGGTGGCCGGTGTTGACCGACGGCAACTCGCGCTGGCGATGAAGGGGACGAAAGATGAGCTGCGCGCTCATATCTACAAGGCGATGTCGACGCGTGCGGCGGAGATGCTGCAAGAGGAAATTGAGGTGATGGGGCCGGTGCGTTCGCGCGAGGTGATGCAGGCGCAGCAAAGCATACTCGCCATCGCGCGACGCATGGAAGCGGCCGGCCAGATCATTCTCAAACTGGAGCAGGGCGACAGCCTGATGGTCTAACACAAGCACGGCTATTGGTGGGGCGTAACACGCCGATACAAGGGACAAGGAATGGACGCAGAGATTCGAAGGCTGACATACGTGCCGCGTTTCAACGGTAAGAAGGCGGGCAGCGGCCTACCCGGCTTTGGCCCGCTCATCGGCGAGCTTCCCTCATTACTGCACAAGGATGAGCGTGCGAAGCACTCAGTCAAAGCAACCGATGTTCGCCTGGAGGCGCGGCTGATCGAGCTCGAACGTGAGCGCACAGAGAGTGAGCGGCATCATCACGAGGCGCTTGCAGCCGCACACCAGAAAGCGGCAGAAGAGCTGGCCATTGCTTTGCATGAACAGAAGGAGCGGCTGGAACGGGAGTACGCGGGCTCCATTCAGGCAGCGGTCAGCGCATTTCAGGAGGCGCAGGCGCGGTACTTCACTGATGCTGAGGCCGGTGTGGTTCGGCTGGCCCTTAGTATCGCCGCGCGCGTTCTGCACCGCGAGGCACAACTCGATCCGCTGTTGCTGCGGGGAGCAGTACGGGTCGCGCTCGAGGATGCGCAGCAGAGCGCGACATGCGTGCTGGAGACTGCTGCAGAAAGGGCGGAAGCGTGGGAGCGATGGCTCTCCGACGCCGGACTGCTGGCGCGAGTTCAGATCCGCGTCATGGAAGATGCCGATCCCGGGCATTGCCGGTTGGAGATTGGTGCGAGCGCCGCTGATCTGAACGTCAATACTCAGCTAGCAGAGATCGAGCGCGGCTTTTTCGATCTTTTGCAGAGCCGTCCGACGGCCGTCGACTACGAGGCAAAGCAGGAGAGATGACCCCCGCCCTTGTCGATGTGTTGGATAACTATCTGCGCAGGCAGTATGCCTGGCGCTGGACGGGGAGCGTTCTCGATGCGGCGGGACAGAGTATGGAGTGCGCCGGACCGCTATCGAGCATCGGGGACTGCTGCGAAATCGTGGATGCAGTCGGCAAGCGCTACGCCGGTGAGGTGATCGGCTTTCGTGGCCAGCGTGTGCTGGCAATGCCGCTGGAGGGTATTGAGGGCATCCGGCATGGCGACGCGGTCGTCGGTCTGGGCCGTGCACCCGATTTTCCTGCGGGCGAAGGACTCATCGGCAGAGTGCTGGACGCTGTCGGGTTTCCGCTGGATGATGCAGGTCCGCTTCATGCCTCCGGGCGCGAGCCGATCCATCGTGCGGCCCCGGCGGCCATGGATCGGATTCCCATTCGTCAACCGCTGTCCACAGGCGTGCGCGCCCTGGACGCCATGTTGACTGTGGGTCTTGGCCAGCGCATTGGCATCTTCGGCGGCTCGGGCGTGGGAAAGAGCACGCTGATTGGCATGATGACGCGCAACACCTCGGCGGATATCGTAGTGGTCGGCCTCGTCGGCGAGCGCGGCCGGGAGGTGGGCGAATTTCTAGAGGATGCTTTGGGCGCGGAGGGCCGCCGCCGCGCGGTCGTGATCGTATCTACATCGGATCAATCCCCGCTGCTTCGCATGCGGGCTGCTTTGGCCGCAACCAGCGTTGCGGAGAGCTTCGCCTCCGAAGGAAAAGATGTTCTGCTGGTGCTCGATTCCTTGACGCGATTCGCAATGGCGGCGCGCGACGTCGGGCTGGCGGCGGGCGAGCCGCCCACAGCGAAGGGATACACGCCATCGGTATTCAATCGGGTCGCGAAATTAGTGGAGCGCGCGGGACTATTCCGGCGCGGCAGCATTACCGCGTTCTACACCGTGTTGATGGAAGGCGACGATCAACAGGATCCTGTTGTCGACGCTGTTCGCTCTTTCGTGGATGGCCACGTGATGCTGTCGAGGTTGCTGGCAGCCGAAAGCTGGTACCCGCCGATCCAGGTGCTCGACTCGATCAGCCGCCTCATGCCCGCTGTCACCTCGGCCGAACACCTTCAGGCCGCTGCCGCGCTTCGCCGCGCTATGGCCCTGCATGACCGCGCATCGGACCTGATCCGTATTGGCGCGTACAAGGCCGGCACAGATGCAGACCTGGACCGTGCCATTGCGCTACAACCGGTGATCCGCGCCCTCTTGACGCAGAACGCTCAGGAGACAACGTCTTTCGAGGAAACGGTGGACGCGTTGCTGAAGGTGCAGTCCACATGAGCGGGCGCCGGCGAATGAGACGGCTGCTCGGGCTGCGTTTTCTCGAGGAGGAGCGCGAGGAGGCTGGCTTGCGCAGGCAGCGCCAACTCAAGCAGGAATGTCTCAACGCGCTGGAGCGGTCCGAGGAGAGGAAGGCACTCGCAACGCGCGCGTTGCATGCAGGGCTGGAATCAGGCGATCGCGCCGAAGCGATCTTCGCCGAAATGGCGCTTGCCTGCGGCCCAATGGAACGCCGCATCTTGCAGCGACGTCTGACGCAACTGGATGCAACGGTCGAAATGGCCGCGGCGGCGTGGCGGGATTCGCGAATACGCCGGATGCAGGTGGAGACGCTTCTGGAGAGGGCGGAGACGAATGATCGCAGGAAAGCAATGGCACGCGAGCAAAAGTCGCTCGATGGATGGTTCCTGTCTTCCCGACCGCAAGGGCTTGCGGCACGCGCAGATGAGAGTTTTCAAAGAGAACGGCCTGAATGGACCAGCAGCGATGGCACAGGGCGTGCAACGAGTGTCCACGAATGAAAGTGCCTCTTCAACTCGCGAGTGTGTCAGCAGGATCGGCCAAGCCTGGCCCGTCCGTCTTTCACGGTAAAGGCACATTCGGCACCGCGATGGACGAAATAGTAGCGTCTTTTTCGGCCAAGGCGGAGCCCACGTTGCTGAACGGCACCTGGCCCGGTCCGAAGGCGCAGATGGGAACGCATCCGGAGACAAGCGAGCCGGATGGAGTGACTGGCTGGGCCGGCAAAGCAACTCAGATTATGGATCAGGCCCGCATCGGAAGGCCTTTCGCCGTGATCCCACCTTCGCAAACGCCTGAGAGTGAGGTGGGGGAAAACCAACTTATTCTTCAGAATCCAAAACCTCCAGGGTCGCCGGTTCCGAAGCAGACGGCGCCTGAAGCGCTTGTACAGGCCGCAACACCTGAGAGGCCGACGGTCGACAGTGCAACGACTCGGCAATACCCAACGCCGGTAGCAGAGCAGGGCAGCCAACAGCTTCGGCAGCCGCTTGTAACCGCAGTATCAGATCTCTCGGTATCGAGCGAAGATGTATCGCCGCGGGCCACGCACAAAGCGGAAACGGCCAAGGGCGGATCGGAACATTCTGCCAATGTTCAGACGTCGCTAGTTCCGCCAGCGGCTACTCAGACAGATCTCGTTGCGTCCCTGCCCATGCTGCCACTCGACGGATTGCAGCCGGTGCAGTTAAAGACCAATGCCAACGCGGGGAGCAGCGGTATTCCGGTCGGAGGTGGAACGCGCCGAGGTCGCCTTCAAACGGCGATCTCTGGAAAAAGTGAATTGCACGGCAATTCACTTACCGCGGGGGGACCGCCGGCGATGGGGCAGGATTCGGCTATATCTGCTGTTAAACCGGCGAAGACTCGGCAGGGTTTCCCATCGACGATGGCGGGCCGTTCCAATGGTCCACAGCAAGCTTCCGCGATAAACGGAAAGACGAATACCGTCGCCATTCCGCAGGCAAATCCGTCCCTTCCATCGAATGCCGTGCATTCAACTGCAGATAATGCGGAGCCCACGGCCTCGTCGATCGACTCCCAGGCTCTAAAACCCAATGAGGTGAAGAGCGGGACCGAGGTGAAGGATGAAATCAAGGCGAACATCCCAGAGCATCCCGTCCCGCTGACGACGGCAGTGCAACATCAGCCGGCGCCGAATGTCCCATTGGCTGCCGTCTTCGGGACCGAAAAGGCGGCTGCGACGCATCGGCCAGAGTCGAGCGCAACCCAGGTGCTGCAGAGGATGGATATGGCCGTCCCCTCTGGAGTGGTGCAGCTTCGCGCGGATGCGCGGAGGCTTGATGTTGGTGTTTCTTCGAGCGCTCTCGGCTGGGTCGAGGTGCGGGCGACAAGCGGCCCGTCCGGCCGCGTTGACGCTACGTTACAGGTATCAAACGACGTCTCGGCTCACGTGCTGGCCAGCCAGTCGAGAGAGATCTCCGACTACGCGCGCGAACATTCTGTGCAGTTGGGCCAGCTATCCGTCGGCGTCGGAAGTGGAGACACAGCGCGAGGCGACTCGCGTCCTGCCCCGGACGGTGCGCGTCATGGCGATCAACCAGAAAGTAAGGCCTCTGGAAGGCCGTTGGCCAACCAGGAGCAGACGTATCGCGCAGCGGACACCGTGTCTTTGATCAGCGTACGAGCTTGAAGCGGACCCAGCAAAAGGGTCCGGAAGGAGATGCAATGCAGATTCCGGGGAGTATCCCGATGGCGGCGACAACGCAAAGTAATTCGACCGATCCTACGACCAATAACAACAGCGATCAGAACAGTTCGATCATTACGGCGAACGACTTTCTCACGTTGCTGGTGACGGAGTTGAAGAACCAGGATCCCACGGCAAATACAGATCCAAATGCCTACGTCGACCAACTGGTGCAGGTGAATAGCCTGCAGCAGTTGATCCAGATCAACCAGAACACAACCGGCACCACAAGCAGTACCACCCCGACCAGTTCCGGCTCCTAACCCGGGCGGCGGTCATAACGAAGCGATAGACCAGAAAGCTGCCGCGCCGCGGCCAGGAGGAAATTATGCCGTCCTTTGCTACTGCCCTGAGCGGGCTGGAGTCAAACAACACCGCACTGAATACCATCGCCAATAATCTGGCGAATATGAACACCATCGGTTACAAAGACCAGACCGATCAGTTCAGCACCCTCTTTTATCAACAGCTCAACGGCGGCATAAACGGAGGCGTGCAGGTCGGGGTGGGCACGCAGGTTGCCACGACGGAGACGGACTTCTCCGATGGCGCCCCCACCAGCACCAGCCAATCGACCGACATGGCCCTGCAAGGGAACGGCTTTTTCGTGATTGACGACAACGGCCAGCAGGAACTGACGCGCGCAGGCGATTTTGTGCAGAATCAGAACGGTGCACTACAGACGACCGACGGCGCCTCAGTGATGGGGTATCCAGCCGTGAACGGCAGCGTCTCGGTGGGAAGCGGTGTGCAGCCGATTGTGCTGCCACTCGGTCAGACCATGGCAGCCCAGCAGACCGGCTCGATGAACATCCAGGCGAATCTCGACGCCTCCGCCGCAGTAGGAACCGCCGAGACTGCGCCGATCACGCTTTACGATTCTCTTGGCGCAGCGCATCAAGCCACAGTTACATTCACCAAGACCGCGGCAAATAGCTGGAGCTACACCATGGCATTGCCCGCCGGTGATGCTACAGGCAGCAGCCCTGCGACTACTGGTGCGCTCACCTTTGATAACTCAGGGAATTTGACCAGCCCGACGGGGACGATCGGCGGGATATCGTTCACCGGTTTGAGCGATGGAGCCTCCGCCATGAACTTCTCCTGGAATCTGAGCGGAGCGGCGGGAAGCTCCATTACTCAGACAGCCTCGGCTTTTAACGTAGCGAGCGCAACCCAGGACGGCTACGCTGCCGGCAGCTATCAGGGTTTTGCGGTGGACGGAAACGGCGTAGTGGAGGCGAGTTTCAATAATGGGCAGAAGGAAGTGATTGGCCAGGTAGCTATCGGCACTGTCGCGAACATGCAGGGATTGCAAGCGACCAACAATACCGCTTATGTCGCTACATTAGCTTCCGGGCCAACCGTGATCGGCACAGCGGGCACCTCAGGGCGTGGAACGATCGAAGGGGAAGCATTAGAGTCTTCCAATGTGGACGTCTCGACCGAATTTTCAGCGCTCATCATTGCGCAACGCGCATTTGAGGCGAATTCGAAGTCGGTTACCACCTTCGATCAGGCTACTCAGGACGCTATCAACATGATTCACTAAGCAGGACCTGTTCTTTGCGGAGCGCCGGGCTACGCGCGCTCCGCCCTCTCTTTCGTGCAGTGTTTCGGCAGATCTCCTTATAGGCCGCGTGTTCTCATTTCTGACAGATCTCTAAGGTCATCTGGGCGCTGGATGGCACCCGGCATGCAGTCTTCATCGGCATGGAGAACATAGTCCATAATGCCGAAGGCGCTGCGGAGAACGCCCCCGAAACCCAGGCTCCAGCGCTCACTCATCAGCCTCTTCTTCTATCACCGGAAAAAGATACTGATGTAACAGCCATTGAGCCGGAATGCACGGAAATGGTGCCTGCTCATCGGCTCCAGGCGCTCTCGGATGAGGGATTTACAGAAGCAGGAATGCCGGCCCTTCCCGACCATATCCGGCAGATTCCATTTCGTCTTGAATTGCGAGTGCCGCTGTCGCGCTTCACACTGCGCGACTTGCAGCAACTCCAACCAGGCGCCCTGCTGCCAACCGAGCATCTGTCGGTGCGTGACCTCGTGCTCACCGCGGCTGGGGAGCGTCTGCTGCTGGTGGAGCTTGAGGCAATCGAGCAGCAGCTTACGGCGCGCGTGAAACGCCTGGCATGGCGGCACAAGTGGCGGAGGAAGGCATGACTTCACTGCAAAGCTGGCTGAGCAAGCCACGCGCGACCGTACGTATTGACACCACCTTCCGCTGGAACTCCTGGATGAAGCTCCTGCAGAGCCGTCTAGGGAGCAGACAGAGAGGCTCGCGCACACGAATCGAGGTCATCGATCGCTTGTCGCTCGGCGGGAAAAAGTCTCTTCTACTGATCTCAATTGAGGGGCGCCGTTTGCTGATTGGCGTTGGCGAGGATGCCGCGCCCTCGATTCGGAGGTTCGATGAGGTTCGCCGGATCGCCCCATCGCGCTACATCTCCCGCGCGCAACGTACCTCACGCGCGCGAAGGATGGTGGGCTGATGGGACTCCACCTTGCATTACTCGTGCTAGAGCCGTCGTCATTTCAGTCGCTTCATACGTTGACTGGGATTAAAGACAACAACTCCGTACCGTGGACGATCGTCGGCATCCTTACGCTGCTGACGTTGCTTCCGGCCATCTTCCTGTCCATTACACCGATGGTGCGGCTGCTCGTGGTGTTTCATTTCCTCCGTCAGGCATTGGGCACCCAGACTGCACCGAGCAATCAGACGTTGATGGGGCTGGGCCTCATGATGACGTGGTTCCTGATGCAGCCTGTCATGATCGCGGTAAATCAGCAGGCTATCGAGCCGTTCCAGCGAGGACAGATATCCGGCTGGCAGGCGGTCGAGCGGGGAGTGCAGCCGCCGAAACAATTCATGCTGCGTTACGCGCGAGAAAAAGACCTGGCGCTCTTCGTCAATGCCGGCTCTGTACCGCGGCCGAAGACGCCCATGGATCTGCCCATGCGGGTAGTGGTTCCCGCGTACATGCTCTCCGAACTGAAGGCAGGCTTCCAGATAGGCGCCATCCTCTTCCTCCCCTTCCTGCTTGTCGACCTAGTCGTGGCATCCATCACGACCTCGATCGGCATGCTGCAACTGCCGCCGGTGACCATCTCGACTCCGCTGAAGATCCTGCTCTTTGTCATGGTCGACGGTTGGAATCTTCTAGCCGGTTCGCTGCTCAAGAGCTTCTCTTAACCCGAGTAACAAGGAGAATCGCGCATGACGCCCGACCAGGTCGCTGAACTGATGCGAATGACACTTCGCCAGGCGCTGCTGTTGAGCGCTCCGATCCTGGTTGTCGCGGGCGTTTCGAGCCTTCTGATCAGCCTGGTGCAGACCCTGACCTCCATCCAGGACCAGACCTTGTCTACCGTGCCGCGCCTGCTGATTGTCTCCGCCGTATTGCTGGCCGGGATGCCTTGGTTTCTGCACCGGCTGGTCTGGTTCACCGCTTCGATTCTGAACGATCTGCACAGGTTCGCGAACTGACTCTGATCATGACTCTTCCCACTGAAGCCGAAGGCTGGAAGCACCTTCTCAAGGCAGGGTTGCTTGTCTGTATCCGTGTCAGTGGCCTGTTCGTCTTTGCGCCCGTGTTTTCGTCACAGGCGCTGCCGGCTAAGGTGAAGAGCGTCTTCCTGGCCGTCCTAACCGTTGTTCTGGCTCCGGTAGCCGCAGCACTTCCGGGTGCGCATATTGAGGTGGGGCTGGAGAGCGTTCTGGGCGAGCTCGGGGTAGCCGCGCTTCTGGGATTGTCACTCGCCCTGCTCAATGAGCTGGCATCGCTTGCCGGTCAACTGCTGGGGATGCAGTTCAGCTTCTCGCTGGTCAATCTGCTCGATCCTAACAGCGAGGTGCAGACGCCGCTGCTGGCGCAGATGCTCGGGTTACTCGAGATCACGGTGCTGCTGGCCGCCGGATTGCACCGCACGATCCTTGCTGCATTGCTTCATACCTTTCTCGTGGTGCCGTTGGGCGCCGGGCTGGCGCCCCGCACGATCGGTCTTCCTTTAGTAGGCATGATGGGCGGCGTCTTTCTCACTGCTCTTCAGCTTGCCGCCCCGGTAATGTCCGCAACCCTGCTCGTAGAAGTCGGGATCGCCCTGATGTCTCGTATCTCGCCGCAACTACCGGTTCTTGCGCTCACCGTCCCGGCAAAAACTGTCCTCGGATATGTCGTACTGCTGGGCTCACTCGCACTATGGCCGGCATTCTTCGAGGCGCGGTTTGACGGTTTGCTGAACAGCGCCCAGGGACTGCTGCAGGAGCTCGCGACACATGCATCGTAGGCAGGCGCGAGGAGAAGTCGATGAGTAGCGAGCGTACAGAGAAGGCAAGCCCGAGACGGCGACAAAAGGCCGAGCAGGAGGGCGACCGTCCGCGCAGTAGGGAACTGCTCTCGGCGGCGGCCTTGCTCGCCGGCAGCCTCACATTAGGCTGGGCTGCACGGACGTGGCTGCCGGTCTGGAATGGCGTCTATCAGAAGGGCCTCGCCCTGATGCTCATGCCGGGCTTAAGCGGAGATGCGCTGAGCATGTCCGTGCGCAACATGCTTGTTGCGGGTGCTGCGCCGTGCTTTCTCGTCATGCTGGCTGCTGCCGGCGCGAGCCTGATCGTGGCTATGGCACAGAATCGCGGCCTGCGACTCCAACCGGCGGGCATTGCGCCGAAGTGGTCGCGGCTGAATCCGGCGCAGAACGCAAAGCACCTCTTCACGACACGCGCGCTGGCGCGTCTCGGCAAATCGCTGATTCCCGTTTTCCTGCTGGCGATGCAGCTCGTTCATTTTGTGAGCGCGCTCGCCTCAATGCCTGTATTCAGCCTGGCGCGCTTGCCGCAGGTCTTTGCGGACGCCTACGACCTGCTGGTGAACACTGCCTGGATCATGCTGGCGTGGTCTCTGGTCGACTATGTCGTCGAATGGCGCCAGTGGGAGAGCCGCCTGAAGATGAGCAAGCAGGAGATGCGCGAGGAGTTCAAGGAGACCGAAGGCAATCCGCAGATGAAGGGTCGGATCCGCTCGCTGCAGCGGCAGATGCGGCGGCGCATATTGCGGGCCGATGTGAAGAAGGCGAGCGTCGTCATCACCAACCCGACGCATTACGCGGTGGCTCTCTCCTTCGACATGACAACGATGGAAGCGCCGAAGGTGCTGGCGAAGGGCCGCGATCTGCTGGCGGCGCAGATCAGGGAGGAAGCCCGCTGGGCAGGTGTGCCCCTGGTGGAGAATCCGCCGCTTGCCCGCTCACTCTATCGCGCTGTGGAGCCGGGACAAAGCATACCCGCAGAGTTATACGCAGCAGTCGCGGCAATTCTCGCTTATCTCTTCCGCCAAGAGGCGGAGGAGCGGATGCGCCGCGCGCACGAGCAGCGCCGTAGAGAGGCGGCCGCGCACTCCAGCGGCGCCGTTCCCCAGAGCCCTCAGTCTGGAAATGCACTCGGGCTTGCAACCAACCAGGAGACACAATGAGTTCCACCGCTGTATTGACCGCACCCGCCGCGAATCATGCGAGCGGAAAGAACACTCCAGCCAGGCCGGCGTGGATGCAGTGGCTCAACAGCCTGCGCTCATTCGCGCTGCCGTGCGGCGCTATCAGCATCGTCTTTGTCATGCTGATTCCGCTGCCATCACTGGTGCTGGATCTACTTCTCGGCCTCTCGATCGCCGCGGCGGTGCTGGTCTTCCTGTCGGCAGTGCAGGTGCGCAAGGCCGTCGACTTTTCTGTCTTTCCAACGGTACTGCTGCTGCTCACGCTCTTTCGCCTTTCGCTGAACATCGCGTCGAGCCGCCGCATCCTGCTGCATGGAAGCGAAGGCACGGCTGCGGCCGGCAGCGTGATCGAGGCTTTTGGGCAGTTCGTCGTCGGCGGCAACTACGTCGTCGGATTCGTGCTCTTCCTCGCACTGATCGCGATTCAGTTTCTCGTGGTGAGTCACGGTGCGGTACGCACCGCCGAAGTAACGGCGCGGTTCACGCTGGATGCGCTGCCGGGCAAGCAGATGGCCATCGATGCCGATCTGAATGCCGGACTGATCGACGAAGTGGCGGCACGCAAGCGGCGCGAAGCCATAGCTCGCGAGGCGGAGTTCTACGGCGCCATGGATGGCGCGGCGCGCTTCAATCAGCGAGACGCCATGGCAACCATTCTGATCACCGCGATCAATATCGTTGCCGGCCTGCTGATTGGAACATTGCAGCAGGGAGTTGCGCTGAGCGACGCGCTGAAGACCTACACGACTCTGACCGTGGGTGATGGTCTAGTGACGATGATCCCTTCGCTTCTGGTCTCTGTTGCCGGCGGCATGGTGCTCACGCGCGCATCCTCCGCGGGATCCTTGGGTTCGGAGATCGGCTCTCAACTTCTGGGACGCTCGGCAACCCTCTACATGTCGGGCGGCGTGCTGGGTGTGATGGCTCTGGTTCCGGGTTTGCCGAAGCTGCCATTTCTTCTGATTGCTGCGGTGTTGTTCTTCGCCGGGCGTCAAGTTGCCCGCAGGCCATCGGCTTCGGTGGCGGAGAGTCCGGCAGAAGCTGCAAAGAAGGATGAAGCGAAGGCACAGGCTGAAAATCTGGCTGGCCTGCTCCGCATGGATGAACTGTCACTCGAGATCGGCTTTCAGTTAATTCCGTTAGTCGATGAGAAACAGGGCGGGCAGATGCTCTCGCGCATTCGAACATTGCGACGTCACCTGGCGACTGAACTTGGGTTTGTGGTGCCGCCGGTCCATATCGCAGACAATCTGCGTCTCAAGCCACGCGAATATGTCATCTCGCTGCGGGGAGTTGAGATTGGACGCTGGCAGACGGAAAGCAACCAGCTCTTGGCGGTTTCCGCGGACCCTCAGGCTCGTGCGCTGCCAGGTAAGGAGACACGCGAGCCGGCCTTCGGCGTGAGTGCTCGCTGGATTGCGCCCGCACTCGAGGAGCAGGCTTTGGCAGCGGGTTATTCCGTTGTCGATCCCACCACGGTGATCACCATGCATCTCTCAGAACTGGTGCGGCGGTACGCCCACGAATTGCTTAGCCGCGCCGAGACGAAGCGCCTGATAGACACGCTGAACGATTCCCATCCCAAGCTGATCGAGGAATTGATTCCCAAGGTAATGACCCTGGGCGAAGTGCAGCGCGTGCTGCAGCAGCTTCTGCGCGAGCAGGTGTCCACCCGCGATCTGGGAACCATTCTCGAGGTACTGGTCGAAGCAGCGCCCGCGAACAAGTCCCTGCCGCACCTGGTCGAGCTATGCCGCCAGGCGATGGGGCGGCGCCTGGTTCAGCCTCATCTCGATGCCGATGGAGCCCTTCCTGTTCTGCTGCTCGACCCGGCAATCGATGAGGAGCTGCAGTCCTGTTTCGGAGAAGGAGGCCGGAATATCAGTGACCGGGGTGCGCTGTCGGCTCCGGTGATCCGGCGCATGGCCGATTCTTTGAAAAAGCTAAGTGGCGGGGCGGGTGCGACGGCATGGCCCGTGCTTCTGTGTCAGAGTCCGGCGCGATACCACATTCGGCGCTGGTTGGAGCCCGCAGTACCCAGAGTGACGGTATTGGCGCCGAGTGAAGTGCCGGCTGATGTACGAGTTCGATCGCTCGGAACTGTCCGCTGAACCGGCGCTCTGCACTGGGCAAGAGGGAATCCACAGGAGCAGGTATGGAACAGAGAACGTCCACAGGTCAGAAGCGCGGTCAACTCCCGGTCAGCCTCTATCCGCTGTCGAAGAAGTTGGCTTCCTCCCGATCTGAGACCAAGTACCAGGACACGCTGCCTCCGATGGAGGACGCACAGCCGGCTACCGCCGAAAAAGGGATCTTCCCGGCCCTGCCGTATGAAGACCCGGAAGAGATCCTCCGCGAACACCTCCCGATGGTGCGCTTTCTCGCGCTTCGCATTCGCGAACGGCTGCCGCAGCAGGTCGAGATGGAAGACCTGATCAGCGCCGGAATTGTCGGCCTGATGGATGCGCTGCAGAAATTCGACCCCCAAAAGAAGGTGCAGTTCCGTACCTACGCGCAGTTTCGCGTCCGTGGCGCCATGCTGGACAGCCTGCGCGCGTTGGACTGGGGGCCGCGTGATCTCAGACGGAAAGGCCGCGCAGTTGAAGAGGCGATTCGTTCCTTGAGTACGACCCTGGGCAAGGCGCCGACGGAGAGCGAAGTGGCAAAGGCGATGGGGCTGGATCTGAGCGCCTACCAGCAGCTTCTCGGCGAGCTGTCGGGACTTGAGCTGGGCAGCCTGAATGCAGCTCCTGCCGATGATGCGGGCGTTGAAGTGCTGGCGCTTATCCCCGCCGGCCCGGAAGACGATCCGTTTCTCCAATGCCAGAGCAACGAAATGCGGGGTCGGCTGGCTGAGGCGATCGGGGGACTGCCAGAACGGGAGCGCATGGTTCTGACCCTCTATTACTACGAAGAGCTGACGATGCGGGAAGTGGGAGCGACCATGGGTGTTGTGGAATCGCGCGTCTCCCAGCTTCATTCTTCTGCCATGGCGAGGCTTCGCGTCGCCCTGGGCGCGCCAACCGCCCGACGCGCTGCTCGCGCATGACGCGCCGGAACCGATAGCGAAAACGGATCGAGGAAGACACATGGTGGAAGGCAATGGTCTGGGCAAGCTGCTCGATATCGAGCTCGAAGCGAACATTCGCTTTGGCGCGCGAGAGATGTCGTTAGCCGAGCTCTTGGAAATCGGTCCGGGTGCGGTCATCCCGCTCGACCGGCAGGTAACCGATCCGGTGGATTTGATCATCGGGGACAAGGTGGTTGCTCGCGGAGAGGTCGTGCTCGTCCAGGGCAAATTCGGATTGCGTGTCACGGAGGTCCTCTCCGGGTGATGCAGACGCTCCGTGTAGCAAATCCAGAACGGACCTTGTCGCGTTCAAGGACGCGCTGGACTGACATTTGCGGCAATCCAGAGTGCAGCACCGGCTGGCTGCAACTCTTCCGGAGCCGCTCTTCTCCGGGTTTCGAGGGACGCTGGGTATGCAGCGCCGCCTGCATGGAGCGGATCGTCTCGAGCGCAGTTCGCCATCAGATCGAAAACTGGCAACCCAGTCCCGCCGAACGCGCGCTGCGCATGCCGTTGGGTCTGATTCTGCTCAGTCGCGGATGGATCAGCCATCGGGAGCTTCAGGAAGCTCTTGCCGCACAGCGTCGCGCTCAAGATGGACGGATCGGCGAATGGCTGCGCCGCCTGCATGGTGTTTCGGAGGAGACGATCACAAAAGCACTGGGAATCCAGTGGAGCTGCGCAGTGTTGCCGTCAGGAATGCCGAGCCTTGCATTGGCTCCATCGCTCATTCCGGCCTTTCTAAGAAATCACTATGGTCTTGCCCTTCTGCGCCAAGGCTCGGACGCAACTCTATATCTCGCGGGGAAGTACCGCGCGGAGCATGCGGCTGCTCACGCAGTGGAACATATGTTAGGCGAGCCGGTGCATGCAGCGTTTTTCGAAGATAGCGCGTGGGATGCCGCCGAAGTGGAGGCCGCGGACGCCGCGACCGAGCTACATTTTCCAGGACGCGACGGCGCGGTGGCGCTTATCAGCGAGTTGATCGAACGAGCCCGGCCGGCGGACACGCGTCTCGTCCGCGTGCACGACCATCTCTGGCTGCGGATGTGGCTCGCTGGGCGGGGACGCTCTGCAATGCAGACGCGCGACATGGTGCTGCCGCTGCGGGTCGAGGCAGGCAAGACACTGCAAATGAATTCATTAGACTCCGTTAAGAATAGGCACGCCTGACGCACCCTGAAACGGCCCTCTCCTTGCAACAAATATCCGGCAGGAGAGCTGGTGATGGACAGCGGTTACTACGCAGCTTATTCTGCGCTGCTCGCGCGCACCGAAGCGATGGATGCTGCCTCGAGCAATCTGGCGAATGCAAATACCAACGGCTACCGTGCGCAGCGCGAATATTTTCGCGACGCGATTGCCGGCCAGGGTGCGGCGGACTCGCAGTTGAATGGAGCGGTCAATCGCTACGGTGTGCTTGGCGGTGACCAGGTCGATCTCAATCAGGGCGCGCTGGTGAAGACAGGAAATGCGACTGACGTAGCCATCCAGGGACAGGGCTTCTTTGCGGTAAAAACCGCCAACGGGGAGAGATATACGCGCGATGGCTCGTTTGAGCGGACTGCGAATGGAACGCTGGCAGATAGCGGCGGCAACCCTGTTCTTGATACCGCGCATAAGCCGATCACGATGCCCAGCGGAACGATTGCGGTAGGTACGGACGGAGCCGTTTCGGTCGATGGAGGCGTGGTGGCGCAGCTCGGGGTGTTTGTCGCGCCGGCAGCGCAACTGATTCCCGAGGGAGCGGATAAGTATCGGGTAAATGATGCAAGCACTCTCAAGCCCAGCCAAAGTTATTCCGTCGCGCAGGGGGAGCTCGAAGGATCGAATCAGGACGTGGTGAACGGCAGCCTTCAGCTCATGTTGATTCAGCGTCAGGCAGAGATGATGCAGAAGGCACTCTCGGTTTTTCATAACGATCTGGATCGTGCCGCGAGCGAGGATCTGCCCAAGGTCTAAGTAGAAGATCGAGCGAGAGCGCAGAACGAACCGGAGGATGAGAACGAAATGATACGAGCACTGTATACGGCAGCCAGTGGCATGAGCGCCCAGCAACTCAATCTGGATACGATCGCCAACAACCTTGCCAATTCTTCAACCGCCGGCTTTCGCCAGACGCGGCTGCAATTTCAGGACATGCTTTACCAGAACATGGTGACGCCTGGAGCGGCACAGAGCGCGCAAACGGTCTCAGCCGGGTTACAGATCGGCCTGGGTACCAAATCTGCGGCGACCGAAGTGATCATGACCCAGGGCGATCTTAACCAGACAAACAATCCGCTGGATATTGCGATCGAAGGCTCGGGCTTCTTCCAGGTCCAGCGTCCTGATGGAACTCTGGCGTATACACGGGCAGGAAGCTTTCATCTGAATAACCAGGGGACCGTGGTGACGGCCGCAGGAGATTTACTGCAGCCTGCGCTTACCATTCCGTCGAACGCGACCGCCATAACCATCACCCAATACGGCCAGGTGAACGCGACCCTTCCGGGACAGCAGAATCCACAGCAGCTTGGACAACTGCAACTGGCAACGTTTGCGAATCCAGGGGGCCTGGAGGCAATCGGCGGTAATCTCTTCCAGGCCACGCTCTCCTCCGGAGATCCGGTCACGGATAATCCAGGCGGAACGCAGGGACTGGGCCAGGTTCAGCAGGGATATCTCGAAGGATCGAATGTCGATGTGGTCAGCGAGTTCGTGGAGATGGTGCTGGCGCAGCGTGCATATGAGAGCAATTCAAAGGTCATCAAGGCAGCCGATGACATGTATTCGCAAGTAAATAACATGTCCCACTAAATCTCGCTCAGGAAACGCCTGTGACCACCGCACGAAATATCCTTCTCTTCATTATTACGTTCTGCTCCTGCTTGAGCATCGCCGGCGCGTCGGCGGCGCGCCTCGGTCTCGATGCCGAGGGTGTGGATCCGATCTCCGGGCTTCACTGGCAACGGCTCGATGATCCAGAGCACCCCGCAGCCCCGCCACGGTTGAGACTTATGCGCGGCTCCGACGCAACATTCAGCGCACGCAAAAACGTGCGACGAGCAAGCATTTGTGTTCGCGCGGGCGACCATGTCTCGCTGCGTGATACCAACCCACGCTTCTCGAACTTTTCGCTCGAAGCCATCGCCCTCCAGAGCGGCGCGTGTGGCGCTCGCGTGCGTGCGCGAGTTGCGGTGACGGGAGGGCTGGTGGAGATGACAATTCTTAGTTCAGGGGTGGGAATCCTTAGCGGGAAAGCGAGCGCATGGCGGTGAACAATCCCGAACGATCGATTTGGCGAGCTGTCGTTTTCTTTGCATTTCTGGCGGTCGCGGCTTCCTGCGTGTCACACGCCAGCAATCCGCATCCGGCGAAGAACGATGCGATCCAGGGCGCAACCGATCGTGCGCTTTCCGATTACATCGCCCGTGTGCGCCAACAGAGCGAGACAGAGCCGCGTGCGATGGGTTCTATCTGGAGCGATGATGGTGCCTTCACGCGCCTCACATCGGATGTCCGTGCGATGCACATGCACGATTTGATCTCGATCGTCGTGGTGGAGGCGCTGTCTGCATCGACCGATGGCGCGGTGAACAACTCCAGGAGCTCGAGCGCAAGTTCGCAGATCGCCGCGCTGTTCGGGAAGCTTTCGTCGAGCAATAGCCTGCAGAATCTTCTCTCACAGAATTCCGCGAGCGCTTTGACGGCTCAGGGGCAGAGCACTACCAGCTCGACCCTGAACACCACCGTGGGCGGGCAAGTGGTGAGCGTCTTGCCGAACGGTGTTCTCGTTATCGAAGCCGAGAGGCAGGTTGCCTTCAATCAGCAGACACAGATGATTCGCCTTCGCGGACTCGTGCGCCCCAGTGACGTGAACGCAAGCAATCAAGTGCTATCGACCGCCGTCACTGACCTGGAACTGGAAGTAGTTGGAAAGGGAATTATCAATGATTACACGTATCGCCAGAACCCTCTGGTCCGCTTCCTGGAACGTCTGGTCGTTTTCTAGCCGTATATCAGACGGCTGGGTAAACACGGTACGGCTTGGAATATTTATGCTGCTGCTCGCGTTCAGCTTCTCCATCGCATCCGCACAGCCGTCTGGCGATCGGGCAGCCCACCGCGTTCGGATTAAGGATGTCGCGACGATCGAAGGGGTCCGCGATAACCAACTGGTTGGCTACGGGATTGTGGTCGGTCTAAGCGGCACTGGCGATAGCCAGCAGACAGTCTTTCCTGTACAGACGCTCATCTCCACCTTGCAACGTATGGGGGTGAATGTGCCCACGACGGGCAGCGCGAATACGCTTCGTGTGCAGAATATGGCAGCGGTCTTCATCGCGGCCACTCTGCCGCCGTTCTCGGAACCCGGCACCAAACTGGACGTCACCGTCTCTTCGGCCGGCGATGCGCGCAGCCTTAACGGAGGACTTCTGCTGATGACACCGCTCTATGGACCGGACGGCCGGATCTATGCGCAAGCGCAGGGTCCGATCGTGCTGGGAGGCTATGCGGCGGCATTTAATGGAAATGCAAAGGTGGTCAACCATCCGACTACCGGCCGCATTCCGGGCGGCGCGATGGTGGAACGTGGAGTGCCGCTTGACCTCTCTCGCCTGCCCTCGCTGTCCATATTGCTAAACGAGGCGGATTTTCGAACTGCAGAACACATGGCGGACGCGATAAACAGCGAGTTGAAACGCCCGCTCGCGCATGCCGCGGACAGCCGTCGCGTCGACCTTCATCCTCAACCGGGAGAGGATCTGCCGGCTTTGCTCGCTCGCGTGGAAGCTGTCGAAATCGAGACCTTTCCGCGGGCCAAGGTTGTTGTCAATGAACGTACCGGGACGGTGGTGATCGGTGGAGATGTGCAGTTGCAGCCGGTCTCCATCCTGCACGGTGGACTGGTCGTGAACGTGGTCAGCGATTTCGCTGTCTCGCAGCCTGGGCCGCTGAGCAATGGGACGACACAAACAGTACAGGAGACGCGCGTCGATGCACAGGACAAGCCGGTGAATCGGATCGTGCTGAAGCATGGTGCGACGGTCGACGATCTGGTCCAGGAGCTGCAGGGCATCGGCGCGAGCGCACGCGATGTGATCTCCATACTGCAGGCTATGAAAGAGGCTGGAGCTCTTGAAGCTGAGCTGGAGGTGCTCTAGTGCACTTGGCGAAAACGCAGCCACAGAACCTGGCCGTGCAGAATACATCGGGAACCGCGGGGCAGGCCAAGAATCCCAAACTCGAACGGTCCGCGCATGAGTTTGAAGCGAGCCTGATGGCAGAGTTGCTGAAACCGCTGCAGGAAAGCGATGGACTGACTGGGGAAGACAGCGACAGTGATGGCGCCGGGAGCGCCGGTGCATTGGCAGGCTTCGCGTCCGAATCACTTGCGCGGGCGATCTCCGAGCGAGGTGGGTTCGGCATCGCTGACCGGATTCTTCACAAGCTCGAGCCGGCCAAGGCGGATGGTGCTCCCATGGGCCAGAAGGGAAATCCAGTCTCGACCGCTCTCAAGCTTTCCGGACCCCAGCCGATATAGCTAGCAGAGGAGGTCCATCCATGGACATACGCGATCGATCCACCTATCCATCGACTCTGGAGAGTCTCGGCGCTGGGATGCCGGTTCGGGCGCGTACAGACAGCGGGTCCGCCTCTGCCATTACCAGCTTTGCGTCCGAGCAAGATTCGAGCAATCTCAGCCCGGCAGCGCAGGTTGTGGCACAAACCATGCAGTTACCGGAAATCCGCCAGGACCGCGTGGCCAGTCTTCAACAACAGATCGCCAGCGGCAGTTATCAAATCGCGCCGCAGCAAGTTGCAGACGCCATGCTGCGCAGTGTGGCCGGCTAAAGGAATCTGGATGACGCGCAACGAAATCGAGAGTTCGTGGTCTCTTCAGGCGATTGAGATTGAGCGAACCCTCGATCGTGTGATCGATGGACTGATCAACATGGACGCAGAAAAGCTCGCGCAGCTTGCCTGCCTCTGCCGCGAGTGGGAAGGCAAGGGCCGCCGGCTCGCCATCCCCAGTGCAATCCAGGCGCGGATTTCCTGGAAGTTGCTATTGCTGGACCGTCTGCTTCGTCAGACGCGTGTCAATCTGAATGTGCTTGGGCTCGAGCCAGGGCAATGCTCCCCTGCGGATGGTTACCGGGCCTTTGCCAGGCGTTGAACAGATATGGCTTCTCTCAACCAAGCGTGGAACATTGCGACGGGCGCGCTGTCAGCGGATCAAGCCGCGATATCCGTTGTGGCCGGCAATATTGCCAATGCGAATACGCCCGGATATACCACCGAGACGGTGCAGTGGGGAGCCGCCGACACGGTTACCGTCGGGGGCAACTCTGTGGCTGGAGGCGTCACTCTTCAGGGAATTACTTCGCAGCGGGACCGGGTGTTGAATCAACGCATCGATCAGCAGTCGCAGGACCAGTCAGCTTCAGCAGCCCGACTTGCTGCCCTGAATGATCTGCAGTCTATTTTTTCCGGTGCGATTACAGCCACGGGAAGCAGCGCGAGCAGCGGTGTCGCGGATATCGGCCAGCAGATGACGGCATTCTTCCAGAGTTTTTCGGCGCTCTCTGCTGATCCCTCAAATACCAGCCTGCGAACTGGGGTGATCACCGCAGCACAGGGCCTGGCGGCGACCTTCAACCAGGTTTCCAGTAGCCTGCAACAACAGCAGTCGGGCCTCGATGCGACCATTTCTTCCGCGGCCGACCAGGTGAACTCGTTGACAAGCGACATCGCCAGTCTGAACGCACAAATCAGTGCGAGCGATCCAACCGGAGATGCGGGAACACTCGAAGACCAGCGGCAGTATGACCTTCAGCAGCTATCGCAGCTTGTTGGCATCCATCAGATCACGAATGACAGCAACAGCCTGACGATTACGACGACCTCAGGCGCAGTGCTCGTGGCCGGCGGACAAAGCGTGGCTCTTGAAGCGCAAAGCTCAGGGGGCGTAACTCACTTATTTCTCGGTGGGGTGGACCAGACCTCTGCCCTGACCAACGGAGGCGGCCAGATCGGGGGCACCCTTCAGGCAAGGGATTCCGACATTCCGAGCGCGCTTGCATCCGTCGATCAGTTGGCCTGGAGCGTGGGCACGGCGGTCAATGCGCAGCAGGCGACTGGAACCGACGCCAACGGTAATAACGGCGCGCCCATATTTGCTTTGGGAAGCAGCAGCGCGGGAGCGGCGGGCGCTATCTCAGTGACGCTTACCGATCCGAACGGAGTGGCTGCATCCGCATCTGGAGCCGGATCGCAGGATGGGTCGAATGCTACGGCAATCGCCGCGCTCGCATCGGCGGCGATCGTTGGCGGTCAAACCCCGACTACCTCTTATGCAGCGCTGGTGGGCGACATCGGTGCGAAGGTAAGCGAAACGACGACAACGCAAGCATCCCAGAGCGCATCGCTGACACAGCTTCAGTCGCAGCAAAGCGCGTTGTCCTCCGTTGACATGAATGACCAGGCCGCGCTTTTGCAGACATATGAGCAGTCCTACCAGGCCGCGGCAAAGGTGTTCACCATACTCAACTCAGTGGTGACGAGTGCTCTGAATCTGGGCACGGAGACCGCTGTCGCGGTGTAGGTTTTGGAGACGGAAAGATGAATGTCAGTCCGAACTATATGCAACAGCTCACCGCCGCTCTCTCCCGGAATACGGCGCAGGAGCAGACGCTATCCAGCGAAATATCCAGCGGCGTACGGCTCACTGGGTTGGGCGATGACCCGATTGCGGGGGCACAGAATGTGCAACTGTCGGCGCAGATTGCCGCAGACAGTACGTTTACCCAGACTGCCACGTCGACGACCGCCAGGATGCAGGTTACCGATTCGACTCTCGGATCGGTAGTCGATCAGATTCAGCAAGCAATATCACTTGCTACGGCGGGAAATAACGGCACCAACAATAGCAGCGACCAGTCGAGTGTCGCCGCGGAACTTACCAGCATCCGGGACGAGATACTGGGGCTGGCAAATACCAGTTACAGCGGCACCTATTTATTCTCCGGCAGCCAGAACGGAGCGGCACCCTTTCAACTGAACACCTCCACCAGCCCGGCAACCGTTACCTATGCAGGTGACAATGTTGTGAACTACGTGAGCACGCCAGGTGGTCAGTCGATCGCGACCAATGTGCCCGGTCAGCAGATATTCACAGCGGCCGGAGCCGATCTCCTGGGCACTCTGAATGGGCTCATCCAAGGCTTCTCGACCGGTGACACGGCAACGACCACCGCGCTGACCTCACAGTTGAGCACGGCTCTTTCGCAGGTCAGCACGCAGCGAGCGTCCCTCGACAGCGCGATCAATCGCTTTCAGTCCGCCTCCTCTTATGCGTCGCAGGAGAGCACACAACTGCTCGCGAGCCAAACCAACCTGTTGCAGGCGGACCTGCCGACGGTGGCGACGCAGCTCTCCTCTAACACCACGCAGCAGACGGCGCTCGAGGCCGTCATCACAACCATCGAACAGCAGGGAACTCTCTTCAATCATATGTAGTGGCTGCATGCATTTGCCGGGTCTGCCGGTTCCGACGGATCGACGCTGATATCTATCTGCTGACCTCTATACTGACAGCGGAGTCGGACGCGAATGCGAGGTGCAATGCGGTTCCTTTGGAATGCCACGCGTGGACATCGCCTGCGGCCATGGCGCAGCGACTACCTGCGGTGGCGCATTGAGACCTATTCGGGGCGCGAGGCTCACACTATTAGTGCCAAGGATTTTTTGCGCTTCGTCTGGCGGGAGAAGGGGCAGTTGATGCGTTTCCTGCGCTGGACCGGCACACTCGACGATGGCAAATAGTCTGCGATCTCCTGCCCGATTGCCTGATTGCGTATTGTTCGAGACGTCATACCAGTAAGCACTGTATTTGCCCAATTTGCGAGTCGGCTGATATCAGTTTTGCATCTATTCAGCAAATAACCGAGGCTCTGTCGCGCTCACCTGCCGTATTCTTGCGCCACGACGAGCCCCATACGGCAGGAGCGAGCGAAGATGGCAGCGGCGGCAGCAGCACTACCCACAACGGCATGGAAGCCGAAGACGAATCCGTGGGTGATTGCTGCAACCGTCGCCATGGCCGCTTTCATGGAGGTACTCGATACCTCTATCGCGAACGTAGCTCTGCCGTACATTGCAGGCGGCCTTGGCGCCAGTCGCGACGAAAGCACCTGGGTTCTGACAACTTATCTGGTGGCAAACGCCGTGGTGCTGCCCATGGGCGGCTGGGCGTCAAGTGTGATCGGCCGCAAGAACTTCTTCATGCTCTGCATCGTGATCTTTACAGCGGCCTCGTTCCTGTGCGGGCTTGCACCATCCCTTGGATTGCTGCTGCTCTTCCGTGTGATCCAGGGTGCTGGAGGTGGTGGGCTTCAACCGATGGCGCAGGCCATCATGGCGGATTCGTTCGAGCCCAGCAAGCGCGGCCTAGCGTTCTCGCTCTACGGCGTCGTTGCCGTGTTGGCCCCGTCCATCGGCCCGACGGTCGGCGGCTGGCTGACGGATAACTACAGTTGGCACTGGATCTTTTACATCAACATCCCCATCGGCATTGCTGCTCTGTTCCTGGTGCAGATGCTGGTGGAAGATCCGCCCTATCTAAAACCGGACCGGAAGAACTTCTGGCGGATCGACTACATCGGCGTCATTCTGCTGGTGATCTCGATGGGTTCGCTCGAAATTTTCCTGGATAAAGGAGAGGAGTGGGACTGGTTTGGGTCACCGTGGATTCGTTTCTATGCGATCACGTTTGCGGTCTCGATGATTGTGTTGATCTGGTGGGAGATCTCAGGCGCGAAAGAGCCGATCATTCACATGCGGCTCTATAGATTCCGAAATTTCGCCGTTTGTTCCTTCCTGATGTTGATTACGGGGGGGCTCCTGAATGCATCGACGGTGTTGCAGCCGCAGTTTACCCAGCAGCTCCTCGGATATACGGCCACCATCGCCGGACTTGCTCTGTCCGGGGGCGGTGTCGTCTTAATCTTCCTGTTCCCGATGGCCGGCCAGGCAGTGTCTCGCTTTCCGGCGCGCAATATTATTGCGTTCGGTTTCATCGTGTTCTCTGCCGCGTTCCTTTATTCTGCGGTCCGCTTGAACCTGGGGATGAGCTTTGGCTTTGCTTCGTGGCTGCGGATCGTGCAGGTTGCTGCAATCCCGTTCGTCTTTGTCTCCGTGACAACGGCGGCGTATTTTGGTCTTCCACGTGAGCTGAATAACCAGGTCTCGGGTCTGATCAACTTCGCGCGCAACATCGGCGGGTCGATCTTGATCTCCCTGACCGGCGCGTTCGTCACGGAGAGCACGGCCTTTCATCAGTCGACCCTCCTCAAAAATGTACAGCCAGGAGATGCCGTGTTCCAACAGCGCATCCAGGTCACTACCAACGCATTGGTCAACCATCTGGGCGGAGCCAACGCATCGGGCGGCGCGCAGCTTCGCACCTACACCGCGCTGCTCACGCAGACGCAGGCACAAGGCTACGTGGATGTGTACTTTGCGCTGGCGGCGCTCTCGATGATCATGGTGTTGCTGACTTTCCTCCTCGACAGGAACAATCCAAGAGAGGGCGCGAAGACGGAGATTGCCGTCCACTGATTCCGCTCGTCAGCGCTTTCGGGACTGTTCCCCAAAAAGCACTCTATGTTACTCTTATGGCAGACACTTAGAGAGTGGATTCGATAAGAGCATAGAGAGGTAAGCGTGCTGGCAACAGAAAAGAAGACAGAGGTGATCTCCCGCTTCCGGGCGCACGATTCGGATACGGGCAGTCCCGAAGTACAGATCGCGATTCTTAGTGAGCGGATCGTCGAGCTGACCGAACATTTCAAGACCCACAAGAAGGATCACGCATCGCGCCGTGGTCTGTTGATGCTGGTGAGCAAGCGGCGCCGTCTTCTGAATTACCTGAAGACCAACGACTCCGTACGCTACCGCGACGTTATCGGCAAGCTCGGCATTCGTAAGTAAGCCCGCACAGACCTTGCCCCTTTTATTGCACGCTTCCAGCGAGAGCGATGCGGGTTTCTGGCTTTTCAGTGCCAGCGCCACGCGTCGCTTCGGCACCCTTCCACTCGCCGCAACGGCTGAGAGGAGGTCGCGTGCGACCAGCAACCCGCACCGGATATTTCCCACCGGTGCTGCGTGCCTTCCTGCCTGGAGCAAAACCATCTCCTGCGCTGCACAGAAAACGAGGATTCCATGAAGCAAGAAGTTTCCGTTGAGCTTGCCGGCGGCAAGCGACTGACCTTTGAAACCGGCCGCATGGCCAAACAGGCTCCCGGCGCCGCGCTGGTATCACAGGGTGACAGCGTCGTGCTGGTCACCGCGGTTGCATCGCCGGAGCCGCGCGAGGGCATCGACTTTTTCCCCCTCACCGTCGACTACCGCGAGTACACCTACGCCGGCGGCCGCATCCCCGGCGGCTTCATCAAGCGCGAAGGACGGCCCAGCGAGAAGGAGATTCTCACCTCGCGGCAGATCGATCGCCCCATCCGGCCGCTCTTCCCTGAAAACTTCCGCAACGAGACACAGGTCATCGCCTTCGTCCTGTCCGCCGATAAGGAAAATGATCCAGACGTTATTGGCATCAACGGTGCCGGGGCGGCGCTCGCGCTCTCGGACATTCCGTTCGGCGGACCGGTTGGCGCGGTGCGGGTCGGCCGTGTGAACGACCAGTTCGTCATCAATCCCACATACGAGGAGCGGCACGAGAGCACGCTCAACATCATGGTTGTCGGCACCAAGGACGGCATCGTGATGGTGGAGAGCGGCTCGAAGGAAGTCAGCGAGGAGTTGGTGGTGGACGCCATCGACTTCGGTCACGGCGAGATCAGAAAGATCGTTGCTGCGATTGAAGAGCTGGTAGCAAAGGCTGGTAAAGCCAAGCGTGCTGTTGCTGAAGTCGAAGTTGACCATGCGTATGCATCGGAGCTCGAATCGAAGGTAGGCGCTCGGTTGAAGGATGCGCTGGACACCAAAGCGCATCCCAAGGCCGAAAGCTACGCGTTGGTCAAGGCAATCAAAGATGAGCTGGCGAAGGAGCTGCCGGCAGATCAGCCGGACGCGAAGAAGAAGCTCAACAAATACTACGAAGCGCTGCGTGAGCGTATCTTCCGTGAGCAGGTGCTGCAGGAGCGGGTGCGCCCCGATCGCCGCGCTTTCGACGAGATTCGCCAGATCACCATCGAAACCAGCGTGCTGCCGCGCACGCACGGCTCCGCGCTTTTCACCCGCGGTGAGACGCAAGCTCTGGTGACGGTCACACTCGGCACCACCGACGACCAGCAGCGCCTGGAGACGTATGAGGGCGAGCAGAAGAAGCGCCTGATGCTGCACTACAACTTCCCGCCATTCTCCGTTGGCGAGACCGGGCGCATGACCGGCGTTGGCCGTCGCGAAGTAGGACACGGCGCGCTGGCGGAGCGTGCGATCTCTTCCGTGCTGCCTGCGGCAGACGAATCGCCCTACACCTTCCGCATCGTCTCCGACATCCTGGAGTCGAACGGTTCCTCCTCGATGGCGACCGTCTGCGGTGCGAGTCTGGCATTGATGGATGCCGGTGTTTCGCTCAAGGGTGCGGTTGCAGGTGTAGCGATGGGTCTGGTGAAAGAGGGAGAGCAGTACGCCATCCTGACCGACATCGCGGGTGCCGAAGATCACTACGGCGACATGGACTTCAAAGTCGCTGGCACGCGCAAAGGCATTACCGCGCTCCAAATGGATATCAAGATCAGCGGGATTACCGGGCAGATCATGCGCGAGGCGCTGGAGCAGGCGCGGCACGGACGGCTCTTCCTGCTGGACAAGATGGATGCGGAGCTCGAGGGTGCACGTGAGACGCGTTCCAAGTTTGCGCCGCGCATCCACACCCTGCAGATTCCCACCGACAAGATCCGCGATCTCATCGGGCCGGGCGGCAAGGTGATTCGCGGCATTATCGATGCGACAGGCGTGAAGATCGATGTGGACGATACCGGCCGTGTGAATGTGGCCTCGAGCGACGAGGTCGGATTGAATAAGGCGCTGGGCATGATCAACGACCTGACGGCAGTCCCCGAGGTAGGCAAGACGTATCTCGGCAAGGTCGTCCGGCTGGCCGAGTTTGGCGCCTTTGTCGAGCTCTTCCCGGGCACGGATGGTCTACTGCACATCAGCGAGATCGCCGAGCATCGCGTGAAGGATGTGAAAGACGAGCTCCGAGAAGGCGATCAGGTGATGGTGAAGGTTCTCGGCATCGAAGGGAATCGCATCAAGCTCTCGCGTAAGGCGCTCCTGAAGGAACAGCGGCAGAAGCTTGGGCTGCCTGAAACCGGCGGTGAAGGCGGAAGCGAGCCGGCAGCTCCGCGGCCGCCACGCCAGGAGAGTCCGGACCGCCAACCTTCTGACCGTCAGCCATCTTCAAACGCAAGCACCATCATGATTGAAGGTGGCGACGACTTCGAAGAAGCCGATGAGGTTATCGACGAAGAGAATGAGCCCAACTTCAATCGCGCCGACGATGCGCCGGTGCCTGCGGGCGCTGCGCGCAACGGCGGCGCTGCCGGGGATGCGAACCGCCGTCGCCGCCGTCGAGGTCGTGGTGGCCGCGGACCGGGCAGCGGAGGAGGCCAGGGCGGCCGCCGCTAGCTACAGAGTGAGGGCTACGCCGCGCGCGTAGCCCTTCTTGCTTATGCGCTATTTGCCCATCGTTGCATCCCTCGGGTTGTCTTTGCTGTGGGGCTCAGAGTGGATGCTGACGGCGGCGCTTCCTGCGCAGCCGCGCCTGCGTGCCCTAGCGGTGCAATACGCAATCGGTGCGGCTTTTCTGCTGCCCTGGGCGGTACACCGCCGCATGGTGCGCAGGCCGTTGCGCAGCCTTGTCCATATGACCGTTGCCGGGTTTGGCATTTTGTGCCTTCCACAGGTGCTGATTGGCCTGAGCGTCGGCAAACTCTCGCCGGCTATCCCGCTTGCCGCTTTGGCAACCGTGCCGGTGCTCTTAGCGGTCGGTGGCCGGCTTACCATCAGCACGGCCGTCTGCGGTCTCGCGGGTGTGCTTTTTCTGGTCGACGATGGTCTCGAAATCTCCATCCATCAGTCACCATGGCTGTTGCTTCTTCTTGCGGCCGCCTGTGTTCTGGCGTGGGCGCTTGCCGCCGCCGAAAAGGACTTGCGCGCGATCTCTCATGTCGAAGTGCTGTTTACGCAGTGCGCAACTTCGGCGGTGCTGCTGTTTATTCTCTCGCAACTCATCGGACGCGAACCCTTAACCTGGTCGGCACTGGCCGGCATCGGCTTCGCCGTCAATGCTGGCGTCATGACGGTCTTTGGCTATCTGCTCTTTTACTGGCTGTTGCGGAGATACGGCGCTGGGCGCGTGAGCATACTGCAGTGGTCGCAGCCACTGGTTGCGACGGCGGAAGCAGCAGTGCTGATGCATGCCAGGCCGGATTGGACTGCTCTGGTCGGCGCGCTCCTGATCGCGATAGCGATCATGTTGGCATTCTCGAATCGGGACGAGGCGGGGGGAGTATTATTCGAGATTACTCGAAGGTAGAGTACCCGCAATCGCTAGTCCGCATCTCATAATCCTTGGAGTACACTGCTCGCGTGGCTGCGTCCATGTACATCGTCGTTGAGGGTGAGGATCCGGGATATGACATCTTTGTGAATGGCCGCGCGCTGGCCAGAAATGAAGATGCACTCGAAAAGCTGGCACACCGTCTCGGTGTGCGACCGATCCTTGACTTTTTCTCCGCGGATGAAAACTCCATGGCCCTTCTGCTGGAGGAGGGAGCAGGCGATCCTGAGTGGGCCAAGACTCTGCCGCCTCCGCAGTGGTTTGCGGCGGAAGACGGGCTCATCACCGTCTGCACGCTGATCGATTTTCTCCGCGATCATTCGCTCGCGCTGGGCAACGAAACCCAGGAAGTGCTGAAAGAGACCGAAGAGTTTGAGCGTGTGCTTCGCAAGACGGCACAACATCATCTGCGCTGGCAACTAGCGGTGAGCTGGCGTTAGAGCAATTTTCCTGCAGACGCAGGCAACAGAAAAACGCATGAGCGCTTTAGCTTTTCCAGATACCAAGCACCCGCCGCAGCAGGATCAACTCGCCCACGTGATAGCTGGTATGGTCCGCTGCCAGGAGCACCTCACGCAGCAGCGTCTCATTATTTTTCCCCCATGGAATCGCAGCATACAGATTGCTATCGGGCGAGCTTACGAGCGCTTCAAAGCTCTTCAGGTCCGCTAGAATCGCCTTCACTGTCGACTCCCATGACTCGCCCTTTTCAGGCCCGGCATTCTGCGGCCAGTAGCCGCTGGGCCATTCCAATTCGACGTATTCGGAGTTGGTGGCGAATTCCAACAGATCGTGAAGTGTGATCCGCATGTGCTCGAGCAATTGCCATGCAGAATAGGGAAGGGCGGCAGGCCGTTCATGAATGCGCTTCGCTGGAAAGTGCGCCACAGCGTCCGACACCGTTGCATGTGCCTGGCCGCCCTTGAGCAGAGCCACCAACTGTTCTCTCAATGCTGCATCGTCTGCCTTCGCCATAGCTGCCTTTCCCATGGGGTCGCGGCTACACCCCATGGTTCCTCACAGATACGATGCACTTGGGCTCAGGATGGAGCGCGGAAATCAGCTAAGCGATGGAGAGAGCGCAGCATCCGGCGACAGCGCCCGATTGGTTGCTTCGCCGTCAAATCCAAGACGAAAGTAGCGCGATGCCTCGAGGCACAATAGCACGTAAGCTGAGTATTCGTAGCGCGACTGCACCATCGGATTGATTGCGGTCATAAGGAGATACAGCGCCAGCAGGTACACCGCAGGATGGCGCAGCTTCAGCTTGCGGCCCAGGAACATTCCTATCAGCAGAGTGGTAAGGAATAGGGTGTGCAGCTGCATGAATATCTGATCGCGCCAGTTAGTGAAGTCCGCGGAAGGGTAGGTGTGCAGGAAATATCCAGGTGTAATCAAATTTCCCATGCAGTTCATCAGGATCTTCGGAATCACCACGAGAGGAAAGCCGAAGTTTGCCTGGATGTTGTCCAGTATGACGATGGTGTGGCCGGCCTCCGCCTGCGCCAGCAGGGCCGCAAAGAAAAAAGGTGCGATGCGATAGATGAGCGCGTAACTCACTGTAAAGCCCAGGAGCGTTACCGCTATACCCCATCGCCGCCGGCCCCGCAGCGGGGAGATTTTCGATTCGTAAACGATATAGATGAGCAATACCAGCATCTGCTGCCATCGCGCAAAAAGCGAAAGGACGAGCGCCAGCGCGAGCCACCAAAGGCGAAAGCGCTTTGCCGCGGTGTAGCGAATGAAGACCACGATTCCGGCGAGCGCGAAGATCTCTTTATTCAGCGTGATCATCGATGCGAGCAGCAGCGGATTTGCCATCATTAGCAGCAGAAATGTTCCCCGGTCGAACTCGGGCATAGCGCGCAGAATGCACAGGCAAGCCACAAACAAGAGGGTATTGAAGAGGGCGACGTTCAGATCTGTGCGCAGGACCTCTGCTTCGAGCACGGGGCCGAAGAGGTTGCTTCCCGCGCTCGCGCCGGCATATTGCTGTTCAGCAAAGTTAGTGGTTCGAACGCCACTTGCTTCCCAGTAGGATCCTGAATCGGCGGCAATGGCGGGTTGAATCCGGAAATTCGCGACCGGAGCAATGGCTTCGAAAAAGATGCAATAGGAGACGATCAGATAAACGATGAAGAGGCCGATAACCAGCCACACGCGTACGGGCCGAGGAGCGAAGAGGCTGGGCGGCGCTATGGGCTGGAGCTGCGGCATCGGGTGCTCATACGATTCTACCGTCCCATGAGCGGGAGCAGGCATAGCGCTCGCCGCCTAAAGCATTTCCTGATGCGGTGAGATAGCGGAGACCATCTTAGCGTGGTCTTCCCCTTAACGAAAAGGCCACATGAACATTCGGGCGGCAGCCTTATACCTACAGGAAAAATGCTTTAGGCGGAGGGCTTGCTCGCGAAGATATTTCCCAGCCTGCGAATCTCCGCGCCTACGCCGCGCAGCTTCTCCTCGATGCGCTCGTAGCCGCGGTCGATGTGGTAGACGCGATCGAGAATCGTCTCACCCTCGGCAACCATGGCGGCGAGGACGAGCGAGGCGGAAGCACGCAGATCCGAGCACATCACCGCAGCCGAGGAGAGCGGCGATTTGCCGCGGATGGTGGCGGTACGGCCATCGACCTTGATATTTGCACCCATGCGCGCCAGCTCCTGCACGTGCATGAAGCGATTTTCAAAGATGTTCTCCACGACGACAGACGTGCCCTCCGCCTGAGTGGCAAGCGCCATGTACTGCGCCTGCATATCGGTCGGGAAACCGGGATACTCTTCCGTGGAAACATCGGCGCTGCGCAGGCTGCCTTCGCTGCGGACGCGGATTGCGTCGCCCTCGATGTCTAGGCGCACGCCGCACTCCTGCAGCTTGGAGATGACCGAGCTCAGATGTGCGGGGTTGCATTGCGTCACGCGCAGGTCGCCGCCGGTAATCGCGCCCGCGACCAGGAACGTGCCGGCCTCGATGCGATCCGGATTGATGCGATGGCGCGTACCGCGCAGTTTGTCGACGCCCTGCACGCGAATCAAGCTCGATCCGGCACCCTCGATCTTTGCGCCCATGGAGACGAGCATCGCCGCTAGATCGGTCACTTCCGGCTCACGCGCGCAGTTCTGTAACACTGTCTCGCCCTCAGCCAGTACCGCGGCCATCAGCAGGTCTTCCGTGCCCGTGACCGTGATCTTGTCGAAGAGAATGTGTGCGCCTTTGAGCCGCTCTGTGCGGGCCTCCAGGTAGCCGTGCTCCTGGGTGATGGTGGCGCCCATCGCTTCCAGTCCCTTGATGTGCAGATCGATAGGCCGGCCGCCGATGGCGCATCCGCCCGGCATCGCGACGCGGGCAATGCCGGTGCGCGCGATGAGCGGGCCAAGAACCAGCGACGAGGCGCGCATGGTCTTGACGATCTCGTACTTCGCGACCGGGTCCGAGAGCACCCTGCAGGAGATGGAGGTGCGATGCTGCGCGCGGCCATAGCCGAGCTCTACCTCGGCGCCCATGGAGACGAGCAGCTTGCGCTCGGTTTCGATATCGCGGACCTGCGGGATGTTCTCGAGGATGACCTCGTCCTCGGTAAGGATGGCGGCAGCCATACAGGGCAGTGCAGAGTTCTTCGCGCCGGAGACGCGGATAGAACCAAGCAGCGGGCTACCGCCGCGAATGACGAACTTTTCCATGAAGCCGGGAACTCCTGCGAATTTGGGGACTTCTGCTGTATCCCCCAGTGTACGGTTGACGATGTGGGCGTCAACCGGGGCAAGCCAGGAATGGACGGAAGTTGTAGCGGGTGTACCGGAGTAGTATCGGCAGAGAAGCGTCCCGCGAGGTCGCTAGAGTTCGAGGACAGTGTCTTCGATCGCCAGCCGGACGTTTCCATCTGACTTTGCCAGGCGGCGCACCGCTTCCGGCTTGTCCACACCCGCTTTCAGCATCACCAGCGCGATCGGCACGCTTTTTCCAGCAGACTTGATGGTCTGGACGGCCGTCTCCCGGTCGATGTTGCAGGCGCGCATCAACACACCGATGCCGCGCTCCACCAGCTTGGCATTGTGCATGTGCACATTCACCATCATGTTTTCGTACACGTAACCCAGCCGCGTCATTGCGCCCGTGGTGATCATGTTGGTGATCATCTTCTGAGCGGTGGCCGCCTTCATGCGCGTCGATCCGGAGATGACCTCCGGCCCTACGTCGGCGACAATGGTAATCTCTGCGGCGGCCGCGAGAGCCGTGTTCTGGTTGCAAGTAATGGCTGCGGTGTGGGCACCCCGGCTGCGCGCGTATTCCACTGCGCCAACAACGTAGGGCGTCCGCCCTGAGGCGGAGAGTCCGATGACCACATCCTTGCGCGTAGGCCGGCGACGCGCGATATCACGCTGGCCGAGTTCGGGCGAATCTTCATTCACTTCCACCGCCGAGGCCACGGCCTTCGGTCCTCCGGCAACGATGTACTGCACCGACTGCGGAGAGGTGGAATACGCAGGTGGGCACTCCGAGGCATCGAGCGCGGCAATGCGGCCGCTCGATCCGGCAGCAACGTAGATCAATCGGCCGCCGTCACGCAGAGCGCGCGCCACTGCATCGATCACTAGCGCGATCTCCGGCAGCGCCTTCTTTACCGCGCCGGCAATCTTGCTGTCTTCATGATTGATGATGCGTGCAATCTCCAGCGCGGATTTTGTGTCGAAGCCTTGCGACGCGGAGTTGACACTTTCCGTGATCAGCTCGTGTAGCTCACGCTCGGTTGGGGTGCGGATTGCCCCCTCCTCGGCGGAATCAGTCATGCGGGTTGCGGGGATCAAAGTGGCCATATTCGTCGGAAAAGTCCCTTACATCTATTTTACCGCTCGCGTCAAAACATAGGATTCGGAAAATGTGGAGCGAGGTTACCGGAGTTGGGACCCTGAAGGCGCGCCCGCCCATTGCGATCAGATTTTGTGATCGGCGACAAGCTCGCGCCGGATCGCGTCATGAAAGCGAGGACGCAGTTCCCGGATCGCCTGGCTGGAACGATCCGGCCAGGTACGGTTTGTCAGCAAAGTGACAGCAATCCGGGCATCCAGATCGATCCAGAGGGAAGTGCCTGTAAATCCAAGATGTCCAATCGATCGCCGCGAAAAGAGACTTCCTGAGGAAGAGGGTACGGACGGCGTATCCCAGCCCAGTGCTCGCGATGTGCCGGGCGGTTGCTGCGCTCGCTCTGCAAAGAGCGCAATTGTCTGCGCCGAAAACAACTGCACGCCGGAAGCGGTTAGGCCATGCGCCAGCATGCATGCTGCAAAGCGCAGAGGATCGCGCGCATCGGAGAATAGGCCGGCATGTCCGGCAATGCCGCCCATCACGGAAGCGTTTTCATCGTGGACCTCCCCCTCTATGATGCGATGGCGAAAGCTGCGGTCATCCTCGGTTGGGGGGATAGATGCACGCAGCACTGTCTCCGGGCAAAAACGAGTCGTGCTCATGCCGAGGGGCGCGAAGATCTCACGCTGACAAAAAATATCCAGCCGATCGCCTGCGATCCTCTCGATGAGGTGTCCGAGGATGATGAAACCGATATCCGAGTACTCTGCGCGCGTCCCCGGATCTGCTGTCAGCGGCTGATGCAGGGCTGCATCGATCATCGCAGGACGATCGTTTGCCGACTCGAAAAGCCGCACATAGCCCGGCAGGCCTGAAGAGTGATCCAGCAACCTGCGCAGCGTGACTTGCGATCGCCGACGGTCGGAGGGATCGACGGCCACGAACTCCGGCAGCCACTCGGCCAGAGACACGTCGAGCGCGAGTTCGCGGCGGTCGTACAGCAGCATGATGGCCGCCGTGGTTGCCAGCACTTTGGTCAGACTGGCAAGATCGAAGATGGTGTCCGGCTCGACGCGCCGTGAATCCGGCTCGTAAGTGAAATGTCCGATGGCCTTGGCGGCTTGCGGCTGCGACTCGCCTGGCTTGAGAACCGCGAAGGCGCAACCGGGGAAGACGCGATCGCGAACCGCCTGCTCCAGCACCGCCGCCGCGAGGGGAAATTCGCATCTCACAGGTTGGGTCAAATGCGACTCCTGACTTTCATTCTCTTTCGTAACGATCTTGCCATGCCCAGCCGGTTACCGCGGCTCTGAAAACGCTATCCATGAACTTCCGATTGCGTCTATAAACGAGGTAGGTACCAGATTGATTAAACCGACCCATGTTCCTGCCTGGCTGGTGTGCAGCGTTATGTGCGGCACGCTCCTGATCGCTCCCGTCACGCTTGCAGCACAGCAGGCCGCTCCGAGCACACCGCCGCCGCAGCAGCACACGGATACTCCGGCACTTCCTCCCGGACTGGCGGCCGCCGAGACAGCTCTGAATGGCAAGACCTACACGGTGCCCGTGGGCACCAAGGTTCTGCTGTCGCTGAAGAGCGGCGTGAATACGAAGACAGCGCGTCCCGGGGATGGCGTGTACCTGGTTTCGACCTTCCCGGTCATCGTAGGTTCCCATGTCCTCATCCCCTCCGGCGTCTATGTGCAGGGTGTCGTCGACAAGGTGGAGCGCCCCGGCCGCATTAAAGGACGTGCCAAGCTGCTGATGCACTTCACGACCATGATCTTCCCGAACGGCCAAGTGGTGGGGATTCCCGGATCGGTGGACAACCTGCCAGGTTCGGGTGGTCCTACCGTAAAGGGCAATGAGGGCACCATTGAGCAGGCCGGAAGCAAGGGCAAGGATGCCGGCAACGTGGCGAAGGGTGGAATGATCGGCGCCACCGGCGGCGTGATTGGAGGCGCGGCCAGCGGGAGTCCGGGCATGGGAGCAGCCATCGGCGGCCTCGCAGGGGCGGCCGGTGGATTGGCCTACACACTTTTGACCCGCGGCAATGAGATCGTCATTCCCGAGGGCACCAGTGTTGAGATGGTGCTGCAGCGTCCACTGGAGTTGCAGGCCGCGCAACTGGATGGAATTAATGACGTACGCGGAAATCCGCAGTACATTCCTACTGGAGGGCAGCCGCAGCGGCTCTCGAAGCCTGCCCATATCGTCTGCCCGCCCGGTAGTCTTGGTTGCAATTGATGGAAAGCCAGGAAGGTCAATCGCTGGAACCACACCCGCTCGACATTCAGGCGCGTAGCCGCCGCCGCGCAGTCGCAGTCTGGACGCGCGACATTCTCGTCTCGCTCGCAGTCGCTTTCTTTGTCATCACATTCCTCTACCAGCCGGTGCGTGTCGAAGGCACCAGCATGTTGCCGCGGCTGCACGACCAGGACCGCATCTTCATCAACAAGTTCGTCTACCATTTTGAAGACATCAGCCGTGGCGATGTGGTCGTCTTCTACTACCCGCGCGATCCATCAAAGAGCTATATCAAGCGCGTCATCGCGCTGCCCGGCGATCGGCTTGAAGTCGATGAAGGCCGCGTTTACGTGAACGGCGTCCACATCCCGGAGCCCTATGTGCCGCAGCGCTTTCGCGATATGCGATCCGTCTCGCCCATCGTGCTGCCTCCGCACTGCTATTACGTGATGGGCGATCACCGCTCCATATCGAGCGACAGCCGCGACTTCGGTCCCGTAGACCGCAGCTTCATCTACGGCAAGGCCGCGTTCGTCTACTGGCCCACGGAAAAAATGCACGTCGTCGAATAAAGCACCGCTGACGATGCGTCACAGCGGTTTCATCGCAGCGCCATCATCGATTCCAGCCGCTAAACCTGATAACATCGATTGAATCCACCCTATGGAGCAGCGATGCAGGCCATACTTGCGCTCGAAGACGGGCGCATCTTCCGCGGTGAGAGCCACGGCGCGGGCGGTGAGCGCGCAGGCGAAGTCGTTTTCAACACATCGCTGACCGGTTACCAGGAGATTTTCACCGATCCCTCCTATGCGGGCCAGATCGTCGTACTGACGAATCCCCAGATCGGCAATTACGGCACCAACGCTGCCGATGCCGAAGCACAAAGGCCTTACATCGAAGGTCTGGTGACGCGGGAGTTTTCGCCGGTCAGCTCCAACTGGCGCTCCGAGCAGGTCGCGGATGAGTACCTGGAGCGCCACGGCGTCCCCGCCATCTCCGAGATCGACACGCGCGCGCTGGTGCGGCATCTTCGCACGTATGGTGTGATGCGCGGCGTGATCTCTACCCAGAATGTCAGCCCTGAAGCACTGGTGGCCAAAGCCAAGGCCCAGCCGAAGATGGATGGCCGCGACCTGGCCAGCGTCGTCTCGACCAAGGAGTCGTATCACTGGAACCGCGAGGATGCCCGAGATGCGGTTGCCGGACTCATGCCGGACCCGCCCGAGGAAAACCTTCATGTAGTTGCTTATGATTACGGTATTAAGCACAACATTTTGCGAATGTTGACCAGAGAGGGATGCCGCGTGACGGTAGTGCCGGCGCGCACTTCTGCGGAAGACGTGCTGGCCCTCAACCCGGACGGCATCTTCCTTTCCAACGGGCCAGGCGATCCCGAGCCGCTTCATTACGCACAGGAGAATATCCGCAAGCTGGCAGGGCAGAAGCCGATCTTCGGCATCTGCCTTGGCCATCAGCTCATCGGTCTCGCGCTGGGCGGCAAGAGTTACAAGCTGAAGTTCGGACATCATGGCGGCAATCATCCAGTGCAGCAGACCGGCACGGGAAAGATCGAGATCACTGCGCACAATCACAACTTCGCCATCGATCCGGACTCGTTGAAGCAGAGCGAGGTCGATCTGACTCACGTCGACCTGAACGACAACACACTGGAGGGTTTGCGGCATCGGTCGCTGCCGCTGTTCAGCGTGCAGTATCACCCGGAGGCAAGCCCCGGCCCGCACGACTCGCACTATCTCTTCCGCGATTTCCGCAAGATGATGGAGGAGTCGAAGCGGTGAACCTGCGACCGCATTGCCTGCTCGCAGCTCTGGCAGCGGTTGTTTTGCCGACTCCATGGAGTCCTTTGCTGGCGGCGCAGGTATCCGGGTCGGGCACCGGGCTGCGCTATGGGCCGCCGGACAGCGCGACACTGAGCTATGTTTCGCGGTGTCTCAGCCAGGCACCTCCGCGTCCCATCGAGTTCTATGCCCGCGGAGGCTGGTACACCACGGACGATCTGCGCGAACAACTTCGCGAGCGTGAAGGCAACATCGAGGGCATCGCCATGGTTTGGAAGCTGAAAGATCTCCCGCGCGCGGTGTATCAGTGGAACCACGACGGCGAATTTAATCGTGACGTCGTCGCCTGCCTTGACTCCGGCGGCAAGGTCATCCGCTCGGAGAGCCGGTACACGCCGGGCGATTCGGAGCCCAAGCAGCGCTGGATCTACATTCACACGCTGACCACCGCCGGACATCATGGCAATCTCATGGGCTCGGGCCGCTTCACGGATCGCCAGGGACATCCTATGGGACGACCTCACCTGACGCAGGAAGATCAGGACTTTATCGCGGGTGAGCGCGTGTATCACCAGTGGAACGACTTCGATTTTGCCGGCCTGGTCGGCATCCAGGGACGCTAAGAGAGAGACATGCCTCGCAGAAACGACATCCAGAAAATCCTTGTGATTGGCTCCGGGCCCATCGTCATCGGGCAGTCGGCGGAGTTCGACTACTCCGGCACTCAGGCGGTGAAGGCGCTGCGCGCAGACGGATACGAGGTGGTGCTGGTGAATTCGAATCCGGCCACCATCATGACCGATCCTGAGCTTGCCGATCGTACGTACATCGAGCCGCTGACGCGGGAGTATGTGGAAGAGATCATTCGCCTGGAAGCCGCGATGATGACCGGCATTGACGGCAAGCGCAAAGGCAAATTCGCGCTGCTGCCAACCGTCGGTGGACAGACCGCGCTGAATCTCGCGGTTGACCTTGCCGATGCCGGCATCCTCGAAAAGTATGACGTTGAGCTGATCGGCGCCAAGCTCGATGCGATCAAGAAAGCGGAAGACCGCTTGCTCTTCAAAGACGCCATGCAGAAGATCGGGCTCGACATGCCGCGCTCCTCGCTGGTGAACAACCTGCGCGACGGCATGGAGTTTTCTTCGAAGATTGGCTTTCCGGTCGTGATCCGTCCCTCGTTCACGCTAGGCGGCTCTGGCGGCGGTATCGCCTACAACCGCGAAGAGTTGATGGAGATCCTCTCGCGCGGACTCGACCTTTCCCCCGTGCATGAGTGCCTGATCGAAGAGTCTGTGCTGGGGTGGAAGGAGTTCGAGTTGGAGGTGATGCGCGATCTTGCGGACAATGTCATCATCATCTGCTCGATCGAGAATATGGACCCGATGGGCGTCCACACCGGCGACTCGATTACCGTCGCGCCGGCCCAGACGCTGACCGATCGCGAGTACCAGACCATGCGCGACGCGGCGATACGCGTCATTCGCGAGATTGGCGTGGAGACGGGCGGCTCGAATGTGCAGTTCGCTGTGCACCCGCAGACCGGCCGCATGACGATCATCGAGATGAACCCACGCGTCTCGCGCTCCTCGGCGCTGGCGTCAAAGGCTACAGGCTTTCCTATCGCCAAGATTGCAGCCCGGCTGGCCGTGGGCTACACGCTCGACGAGATCCCCAACGACATTACACGCAAGACGCCGGCGTGCTTTGAGCCGACGATCGATTACGTTGTCGTCAAGGTGCCGAAATGGCAGTTTGAAAAATTCCCCGGCGCGGACGAGACGCTGGGGCCGCAGATGAAATCAGTCGGCGAAGTGATGGCGATCGGCCGAACCTTCAAGGAAGCGATGATGAAGGCGCTGCGCTCGCTCGAAACAGGGAAGCGTGTCGGCTCAGAGAAGATTGAGCCACGGCGACTGACGCAGCGCCTGGTGACTCCGCAGCCGCAGCGCCTGGACTACATCCGCTACGCATTTCGCACCGGCATGACGGTCCGCGAAGTGGCGCGCATCACCGCGATGGATCCATGGTTTCTCTACCAGATGAAGGAGATCACCGACACCATCGGGCTGCTCGGCACAACGACGCCGGAGACCATCGATGCCGGTGTGCTGCGCAAAGCAAAGCGCATGGGGATCTCCGATGCGCGCATCGCGGAGTTGTGGCAGCTTGATGCGGCCACCGGCGCCGATCAGGTGCGCGAGCTTCGTTACAGCAAGGGACTGAAGCCGGTCTTTAAGCTCGTGGACACCTGCGCGGCAGAGTTTGAGAGCGAGACGCCGTATCTCTACTCCACTTACGACGAAGAGGACGAGGCGCTGCCGACTTCAAAGCGGAAGGTCATCATTCTCGGCTCGGGGCCTAACCGCATCGGACAGGGCATTGAATTCGACTACTGCTGCTGCCATGCGGCGTTCGCTCTGAAAGAGGTCGGTTACGAGACAGTGATGGTGAACTGCAATCCTGAAACTGTCTCGACCGACTACGACACGAGTGATCGTCTCTATTTCGAGCCATTGACCCTGGAAGACGTGCTTGCAATCTACGAGCGGGAGAGCGCCGGAGGGGCAGAGGTTGGAATGATTGTCCAGTTCGGCGGCCAGACGCCGCTCAACCTTGCGCTGCCGCTCAAGAAGGCAGGCGTGCAGATACTCGGCACTTCGCCGGAGTCGATCGACCTTGCCGAAGACCGCAAGCAGTTCGGCGCGCTGCTCGAACGGTTGAATATTCCGCAGCCGCCGGGTGCAATGGCCACGAGCGTCGATGAAGCACTCGCCGGCGCGGAGCGCGTTGGCTACCCCGTCCTGGTGCGCCCCAGTTATGTGCTGGGCGGCCGTGCCATGGTGATCGCTTACGATGCCGCCGCAGTGCGCCACTACATGGCGGAGGCGGTCGAGTACTCACAGACGCGTCCGGTGCTGATTGATCATTTCCTGGAGGCGGCCGTCGAAGTGGACGTAGACGCGCTTTGCGATGGCAAAGATGTAGTGATCGCCGGCATCATGCAGCACATCGAAGAAGCCGGGATACATTCTGGCGACTCTTCTTGCGTGCTGCCGACGGTTGACCTGCCGCAGGAGACGCTCGCTACGCTGCGCGATTACACGCAGCAACTCGCGCTCGCACTCAACGTGCGCGGCCTCGTCAACCTGCAGTTCGCGATCCAGCGCAGCCGGCAGAAGGGCGAACGCGATCGGGTCTTCGTCATCGAAGTAAACCCGCGCGCATCGCGCACCGTACCCTATGTCTCGAAAGCAACGGGTGTGCCGCTGGCGAAAATTGCATCGCTGCTCATGGTGGGCAAGACATTGAGGGAGCTGCTGCCGGAACAGGTGCGCGAGGGACGCGATCTCGATACCGGATCGCATTTCTACGTAAAGTCGCCAGTTTTTCCCTGGAACAAGTTCCCTGGCGTCGATACCGTTCTCGGCCCGGAGATGCGCTCGACCGGCGAGGTCATGGGCGTGGCCGACAACTTTGGCGAAGCCTTTGCCAAAGCGCAGCTCTCGGCCGGCCAGCGGCTCCCATTGCGCGGCACAGCCTTCTTCAGCGTGAACGACCGCGACAAGGACGGACTCGTCGCACTGGCACGCGAATATGTCCATCTTGGCTTTCGTCTGGTAGCGACGCATGGCACCGCCGATGTGCTGGAGCGCGCGGGGCTCACCGTTGAGCGCGTCTACAAAGTGAAAGAGGGCCGGCCCAACATCGTCGATCTGATCAAGGGTGACGGCATTCATCTCATCATCAACACTCCGCAGGGGCAGGACACCTTCTTTGACGAGAAGGCGATCCGCCGTGCCGCGGTGCAGCAGCGCATTCCGACGATTACCACAATGGCCGCAGCGCGCGCGGCGGCGGAAGGCATTGCCGCATTCCAGCGCGAGACCATTCACGTAGATGCGTTGCAGCAGTTGCATGCAGCGCGTGCCTTGGCAACACGGTAGAGGTAGAGAGCGATGTTGCTCGAAGGAGTCTTAGCGCCCGTCCCGACACCCTTCCACCCGGATGGCCGTCCCGATTGGCACTCCATGGCGCGCAGCGTCGAGCGCTACTGCCGCTCGCCGCTGGCCGGGCTCGTCGTGCTCGGCTCGACCGGCGAGGCGGTGATGCTGAACGACGAGGAGACACGCGAGGCCATGCGCGTCGCTCGCGATGCCGCCGCTGACAACCGAATCCTCATTGCGGGAGTTGGACACGAAAGTCTCGTCGAAACGCTCAGATGCATCGAGCACGCCGCGTTGCTCGACTACGACCTGGCCCTGGTACGCACGCCGCACTTCTACCGGCCCCAATTGTTGCGGTCGCAGCCGCGCGCGGCCGAGATGCTGAATTACTACCGCATGGTCGCCGATGCCTCCGCGCTGCCAATCCTGCTCTACAACATCCCCGCGTACACCGCCTATGAACTGCCGGTCGACGTCATCGGCGAGCTGTCCGGGCATGAGAACATTTATGGCATTAAGGATTCGAGCGGCAAGCCGGAGCGGATTGCCGACATTGTCGCGGCAACTGCGTCCGCACCGCGGCGCAACGTCACCGTCACGACTACCTTCACTGCGGTGACGAATCGCATGCTGAGCGCGCAGGCAAACGCTGCCGGATTGGCGGCTGCTCTGATGCCTGCGGATGCGGTGATCGCAGGGGTCGGCTACGCGGCTCCACCCCCGGCTGTATTCAAAACGCGTACGCGCGAGGTCGGCTTCCAGGTGCTCTGCGGTTCAGCGCAGACATTCTTGCCATCGCTCCATGCGGGTGCTACCGGAGGCGTGCTGGCCATGGCCTCCTTCGCGCCGCAGGCCTGCGCCGAAATCTATATGGCGTGGAAGGATCGCGATGCCGAGCTCGCCGCCGAAAAGCAGCGACGCGTCGTGGGTGCGGCGGACCTCGTCTGTAGCCGTCTGGGCATTCCAGGTGTGAAATATGCCTGCGACCTGAACGGCTACCATGGCGGCTCGCCGCGCCTCCCGCTCCTGCCCTTGACCGCCGCGGAGCGCGAAGAGGTGGAGAATGCGTTAAGCGACATCCGCCAATGAGCAGTGGCGGCTGGCGGACGCTTCAACGGCAATCGGCGCCCACTCAGCCTTGAGCCTGCACAGTTAACTCCCTCCGCCTGAGCCCGATAGACAGCACTGTCCTATACTTAAATGATGGTCTGGGCTGACGCGTGACGCGCCTTCAGCCCGGGCAGAAATCTGGCGTTTCGTGGAAGGAATGCGCTCCATGGCAACAGGTGATGTGGCCCTGAGAACAGAGCAGCCGCGCGCTGCGGCCGGCCAATCCGGCGAGGTGGTGAACGATTTCAGCATCCAGGTAGCTACCGTAAACGGCTCCGGATCGCAATCTGCGAACAGCGTTCTGCTGAAGAGCATCTTCGCGATGGGCATTCCTATCAGCGGCAAGAATCTTTTTCCGTCCAACATTGCGGGCCTGCCCACCTGGTACACCATTCGCGCCAGCAAGCACGGGTATGTTGCGCGGAAAAAAGAGATCGACATCCTGGTTGCGATGAACGCCGAAACTGCCAAGGATGACATTCTCTCGCTGCCCGCCGGCGGCGTCGCCATCTATGAAGACTCCGCGAACCTGAAGCAGTATCGCGAGGACGTGGTCTGTTACCCGGTGCCCTTCGACAAGATCACTGCTGCGGTCTGCCCTGAGGCCAAGCTGCGCAAGCTCGTGAAAAATATGGTTTATGTCGGAGTTGTGGCGCAGCTCCTGGAGATGGACTTGAGCGTCGTCGAAGCTGCCTTGCGGCGGCAGTTTGCGAAAAAGCAGAAAGCCGCTGACCTGAACTGGGCCGCGGTGCAGGCAGGCCACGACTACGCAAAGGCGTCGCTTGTAAAGCAGGATCCCTTCCGCGTGGAGCGCATGCACGCGAACGAAGGCAAGATCATCATTGAAGGCAACGCGGCGGCTGCGCTTGGCTGCATGTTCGCCGGCGTGACCGTCGTGACCTGGTATCCCATCACGCCCTCGTCGTCGCTGGTGGAGAGCCTGATCGATCTGCTGAAGAAGTATCGCGTGGAACCCAGCGGCAAGGCGACCTTCGCCGTTGTTCAGGCGGAGGATGAACTCGCCGCCGTCGGTATGGTGCTGGGCGCGGCTTGGACAGGTGCCCGCTCGATGACCGCCACATCCGGCCCGGGCGTCTCGCTCATGGCCGAGTTCACCGGGTTGGCCTACTTCGCGGAGATTCCCGCGGTCATCTTCGACATCCAGCGCGTCGGTCCCTCGACCGGCATGCCCACCCGTACTGCACAGGGTGACATCCTCTCGGTGGCGTATCTCTCGCACGGCGATACGCGTCATGTGATGCTGCTGCCCGGCTCGGTGAAGGAGTGCTTCGACATGAGCATTGAGGCCTTCGATCTCGCCGAGCAACTGCAAACACCGGTCTTCGTCCTTTCCGATCTCGACCTCGGCATGAACAACTGGATGACCGAGCCGTTCAGCTACCCGGAGAAACCGATGCAGCGGGGCAAGGTGTTGAGCGCGGACGATCTGACGCGTCTCGGTGGCTTCGCCCGCTACAAGGATGTCGATGGGGACGGTATCGGCTATCGCACACTTCCCGGCACGGAGCATCCCCAGGCGGCATTTTTCACCCGCGGCAGCGGGCACAACGAGCGCGCTCTCTACACGGAACGGCCCGATGAGTATCAGCAGGTGATGGAGCGGCTGGCGCGAAAGTTCGAAACGGCACGCAAGATGGTGCCTGCACCGGTGATGGTTGCGAACGGCACCTCGAAGATCGGGTTGATCGCCTACGGCACCACAGACTTCGCCGTTACTGAGAGCCGGGAGCAGCTCCAAGCCGAATACAAGCTGGACACGGACTATCTCCGCATCCGCGCGTATCCCTTCACCCGCGAGATTCACGAGTTTGTCGCAGCGCACGATCGCATTTACGTCATCGAGCAGAATCGCGATGCGCAAATGGTCAGTTTGCTCAAGCTTGATCTGCCGGCTGAAGACGCAACCAAACTGCGCAGCGTGCGCCACTACAACGGCCTGCCGATCGATGCGCGCAGTGTGACCGACGAACTGGTCATGCAGGAAGGGATTTAATCATGGCAACTACACCCACAGCTCCCGCACCAAAGCCCGCACCCAAGGTCAACCGTCTTGGCCTGCCCATCGTCGAATATCGTGGCGGCAAGACCAATCTGTGTGCCGGCTGCGGACACAACGCTATCTCCGAGCGCATCATCGATGCTTTTTACGAGATGGGCGTCCAGCCTGAGCGCGTCATGAAGCTTTCCGGTATCGGTTGCTCGTCGAAGAGCCCGGCGTTTTTCATGAGCCGATCGTTTGGCTTCAACAGCGTGCACGGGCGCATGCCCGCCGTTGCCACCGGCGCGCTGCTGGGCAACCACACCATGAAGGCCATTGGCGTCTCGGGCGACGGTGATACGGTGTCCATCGGCATGGGGCAGTTCGTGCACCTGCTGCGGCGCAATCTGCCGATGATCTACATCATCGAGAACAATGGCGTCTACGGCCTGACCAAGGGGCAGTTCTCCGCCACCGCAGACATCGGCTCCAAGCTGAAAACGGGTGTTATCAACGACCTTCCGCCCATCGACACCTGTACGCTCGCGATTGAACTCGGCGCGACGTTTGTCGGTCGATCTTTCTCCGGCGATAAGAAGCAGTTGCTGGCCATGGTCAAGGCTGCCATCGCGCATAAAGGTGCGGTTCTACTGGACGTAATCTCCCCCTGCGTGACCTTCAACGATCATGAGGGCTCGACCAAGAGCTACAAATATATGCAGGAGCACGAAGAGGCCATCTCGGAGGTTGGCTTCGTGCCGCACTTCGAGGACATTACGGTCGATTATGACGCCGGGTCGACCTATGACGTCGAGATGCACGACGGCTCGCACCTTCGCCTGCGCAAGCTGCACGAGGACTACAACCCGATCGATCGCATCCACGCTGTCCAGGCGCTGATGGAGGCACAGCAGAAGGGCGAGATACTCACGGGCGTCTTCTACGTGGACACGCAGAAGCCCAGCTTCACAGATCTTCTGAATCTGGTTGACGAACCGCTCGGCACGTTGCCACAATCGCGCGTGCGGCCTCCTAATTCCGTTCTGGATGACGTAATGCAGCGGATGCGCTAGCGAATTCGTTAGGGCGTTCGCATCGCATTCGTGAGCAAGCACCCCAACTCTCTATTCGGCCTTCTGTGCCTCGTAGAGATGGAAGCTCAGGTGATCTTCGGCTCCGCTGAATTCTGCCAGGGGCCGCACCGTGAACCCTTCGGCTGCCAGCTTTCGTAGATACTCCTCGGAGAGCGGATCAGGCATCACCAACGTGATCTTGGGTACATTCAGTACCCGATATGCACGCGCGATCCGGCTCGGCACCTCGTCTGGGGTCATGCCGTCACGGCGGTGCGAGAATTTCATGTAGGTGTCGGTGCAGTTGCAGTTCAGGAAGTACGCAGGACGCTGCAACTGCTCCGCGACTCCGGCGAGGTTGTAATCGGAGGGGCCGACGAGCGGTTGGTCAGCAAGGTGATTTGCGCGCAAAAACGCAGCTACGTTGCCCGTCTCTGAAAAGGGATGGGTCCACGACGCTGCGACGGCGCCCACGCCTCTTAGTGCGCCGACGATCAGAAAGAGATAAGCAACCCGAGAGACCTTTCGCCTGCCTTGCGACTCTGAGCACAGGATCCAGAATGCAATAAGGAATGCGAGAACGACGATGCCCCAATGGCGTACATATCCGGTATATACAAGATGAACAAACGCAATCGTCAGAAAGAGACTAGTGCCGACTAACAATAGGAGATTACGTTGCTTGCGGAAAACCCAGAACATCCCCGCGAATACAAGAGGAACGAAATATAGTTCGCTGTGGTTGAAGTCTACGTCGGTATTCCAATATTGATGTGGATATCCCGTAGCAAATGGCCACCATACCGCAACCAAAACATCGCCGATGGAATGTATAAGGTGGTGAAGACTGCCGGCCTTCGCAAAGAGATGTCCCGTGGTGGCCCAACTGATGTCAGAAGCGGGTCTAAGCGTTTCTACAGAAATTGCAAGCAGCAGAAGGTAGCAGAGAGCCCCGGCAATCGCGCGCCGCACATCGGTTTCCCGCCAACGTTTCCAATAGAAGGCGGCGTACTCGAGCAGCAGCGCGAAAGACAGAAAAATTCCCAGAAGATCAGTGCTTGCCAAGGCACCCAGTAAGACCATGTTGCCGAAAACTGCCGAAGGCTTGGCTGAACGCCGCCACGCATAGAGAAAAGCGAACAGCAGCATCGGGCCGTATGTCCGGCTGATCACGGTATATTCGAACACAACAAAATAGCTGAGAAACACCAGCACCTTCTGCAACCGGCTAAACGGGGAAAGCATGCCGATGATGAGATAGGTAGCAGCCCCTATGAAAGCTTCCACCCACTTCATCGCGACGGGTGCGTGAGTAAATCGGGAGGGAATCCACAGCAGGAAGTACCACAGCCAGGGGTGGCCTTCGTATCGCACATTCGCAAGCACTACGCGCAACGTGGGGCTTGCTGCGGAAAGCCCCCAGGCATTCAGCTCGTCAAGCCACATGTCGTGATGGGCCAGATTGACCCAGAACAGCAGAAGAAAGGGCAGCGTCAGACAGAGGTTCGGAAGCCAGGAGCTCCGAAGTATTCCGGCACTCTCTGCTGGAGAGGAATCGACCGAGGGCAAGGATTGAGCGGGCACTATGGAATCTGTCGTTTCGGGATGTGTGTGGGAGTGTTGTTGACTCGTGTTGCGTCGGAGTATATCAAGGCATCCTCGCGTGAAACTCGCTCCTTCGCGTTTTTCCGTGGCCTTTTCGAGTGATGCATTCTGCCTGGTGAATCCTTGTATTCTCGAATTGCATCGGTTTTAATCAATCGACACGCATGCTGAACAATCGCAAGATTGCTGTCGTCCTGCCCGCTTACAACGCCGAGAAGACCCTTCAGCGAACGGTGGATGAGATTCCACGCGATGTCGTTGATGACATCATCCTGACAGACGACGCGAGCCGCGACAACACCACGGACCTCGCCCGCAGCCTTGGGCTGCATGTACTCCGTCACGACAAAAATCGCGGCTACGGTGGCAATCAGAAAACCTGCTATGAAGCGGCGCTCGCCAGGGGAGCGGACATCATCGTGATGCTCCATCCCGACTACCAGTACACGCCCCTGCTGGTCACCGCGATGGCTTCGATGATCGCTTACGACCAGTACGACTGCGTATTAGCCTCGCGTATCCTGGGGAACGGTGCGCTAAGCGGCGGCATGCCGGTGTACAAGTACATCTCAAATCGCGCGCTTACGCTCGCGGAGAATCTGCTGATCGGACAAAAGCTATCGGAGTACCACACCGGATATCGTGCCTGGAGCCGTGCTGTTCTCGGACGGCTTCCATTGCTGAGTTGCTCGAATGACTTTGTCTTTGACAATCAGATGATCGTTCAGGCGGTCTATTTCGGATTTCGCGTCGGCGAAATCTCCTGCCCGACAAAGTACTTTGACGATGCGTCGTCCATCAACTTCAAACGCAGCGTCGTCTATGGACTTGGTGTGCTGAAGACCGCAGTTCAATTCCGGCTGAAAAAGTGGAACCTGGCCGGTCCAACGATTCTGGAAGACAGGGAGACCTCCCGCCTCTCGCCGCCTGCAGTCTCACCGACCCGGAATTCAGGCTAAGGCTTCTCTGCACAAAACTGAAAAGCAGGCTGGTGATTGCTATCAACTCCCCGGCTCGCCGGAGTGCTCCTCTCGGGCACCCGGTCCCGGGAAGTCTGAGTCGTTGTCCTTCACTTCCGTATCAGAGGTGCGATGGCCGAGTTGGCCGGTGATAGATGGGCGGCTGGTTGTGGCCCGTGGAGATTCTTCTTCGATGACGCCCTTGTGTTCGTCACTATCGTGGTGTTTGGTCATTGCTCGGTTCGGATGACGCCCGCCGTTATGTCGTTGTATTCGCCGGAATGCGCTACTGCCGGTAAGCGGTGGGCTTGGGAGTGATGCGGATGCCCATGCCGTTCAGCTTGCTGCGCGCCTCGGCCGCCTCGGGTGTCTGCGGATAACGCTGGATGAGCGAACGCAGCTCCTGCGCGCCCGCGTCGCGTTGCTGCGATTGCAGTAGCGACTCGCCCTTGCGCAACTGGGCCGCAGGCGCCTTGGGGTTGCCCGCGAATTGCTCCAGCACCGCGTCATACTGTTTTACCGCCTGCGGATACTTGCCCTGCCTGTAGGCAATTTCACCCATGTAGAAGTGCGCATTTCCCGCCAGGTCGTCCTGCGGGTAGTACTTAATCACATCGCTGAACTCAGAGTTCGATAGATCGTATCTGGCGGAGTTGTAGTCCCGCAGCGCAGCCTGGTAAGTCTGTTGCAGCGGGGGAGCCGGGGGATTGCCGTTGCCAGCGGGTGGCGGTGGGGCCAGATTGGCCGCCGGAGGAGGATTCTGCGCCATACCTCCCGGACCTGTAGGTGCTGGACCCGCGGGTTGCATCGGTCCGTTCGCGGGCGGGTTCTGCACATTCTGCAACTGCGCCTGCATGGACTGCAGGGTCGCATCCAGCTTGCCGATACGCGTCTTCAGCTCGTCCACCGAGTCATTGAGCGCCTGCATCTGTCCGGATAGCTGCTGATTTTCGTTCTGCGACGACATTGCCTGCTGCATCGAGTTCACCTGCGTGGTCATGCGGGAGATGCTGTCCACATTCTGCTGCACCATGTGGAGCAGAACCCCCATCCGCTCGTCGTTCGACTGCTTCATCTGCGAGATCAGGTCCTGGAGCTGGGAGACCTGGGTCTGCAACTCGATGATTTCCTTGGCGACTGCATGTGCTCGGGGAGGCAGGGCAGTGACGGAAAGCAGGAGGACAGCGGCGGCGGTAAAGAGCGATTTACGCATGTGGAGCCTCGAAAGAGCCTTAAACTCATGTTCATTTTAGACGCTTTGCAGCAAGGAAAGGGGCAGTGCGACCGGCTTGGTCACGCTGCCCCTTGATTCATTTGGCACTAGGACTGTTTTGGTACTAAGCAAGTTACCGGTCGACGGAGAATCCGGCCCGCCGGTTCTGCTGATAGCATTGCTCGTTCGCTTCAGTGCAGAACTGCTTCTCCTTGCCGTAGGAGACGGTGCGGATGCGGTCCGGATTAACGCCGGCAGAGACCAGTGACTGCTTGGCCGCATTCGCGCGGTTCTCGCCCAGCGCCAGGTTGTATTCCGTCGAGCCACGCGCATCGCAGTAGCCGCCAATGACGATCTTCAGCTTCGGATGCGAAGCCAGAAAGGCCGCGTCCTTCGAGACCACGGTCTGCGACTGTGGATTGATGTCGTAGCTGTCGTAGTCGAAGAAGATATCGGTCACGTTGGTGTGGAAGGTCGCATCATCCACCGTTTCGCCGCTGAGGTTGCCGCTGGTCGCTGCATTGCCCACGGTAACGTGAGCCGTGGCATCCGTCGAGCCGCCGAGGCCGCGCGCAACAAGGTGGTAATCCGTTGTTTCCGTCGGCGAGACGGTCTGCGTACCCGAGGAGGGCACGGCGCCAATGCCGTCGATCGATACGTCGGTCGCATCGGTGGTCTTCCAGGAGAGGATGACCTTGTCACCGGGGTTGATGTTGTCCGGCGTCGCGGTAATGGTGGCCGTCGGCGCGGCGCCTGTCTCAGCAGCAGCCGGCGGCGGGGGTGGCGGCGGCGCATGCTTCTTGCCGCACCCGGCAAATGATGCAATTGCAAGGACAGCCAGGCAGGAAGCCGCACGGCGGCGCATGTTCCAGGTCCGAACAGGAAACGAATTCACAGTCTCTTCTCCTCAGTCAAAAACTTTAGTGCGGCCAGATCGAGAAAGCCGCGGAAATCTCAGTCGGTACCTATTTAGCCAAGAACGCAAAATCATTTTTATTTAGCCAAGAGCGCAAGTCATTGCAGAGATTCAGTGTATTCAGGTACACATATGGACCCAAGCTATTTCCAACTCCAATCCGGCATGGTGTTGTTTCCGTCATGGGTCAGGGCATGTTGCTGGGTACCGTCGGCCAGCATCGACCATATCTCGGAATGGCCACCCATCTGCCTCTCGAAGACAATATGACGGCCATCCGGCGCCCAGGAGGGGAAGTCATTGCGTCCGGCGTCATGGGTAAGCTGCACCCAGCGCTTGCTCGCGATGTCCATGACGTAGATGTCCTGGTTGCCGGGCGCTCCCGGACCGTACTTGCGGTCCCAGGCGAAGACCAGGAACTGGCCGCTGGGTGACCAGGATGGCGAAGTAGCGTAACCACCATCGGTCAATCTCTGGACATTCGCGCCGTCCGACTCCATGGTGTAGATCTGCGGCAGGCCAGTGCGCCCGCTCACCCAGGCGATCTGGTTGTTTGTCTTGGGGTTCCAGCAGGGCGAGACATCGGGGCCGCGGAAGGTGGTGACGCGATGGGCTGCGCCGCCGTTCGCATCAGAGACCCAGATCTCCGGGTCTCCCGACCTGTCTGAAGAGAAGGCGATGCGCGCGCCATCCGCCGACCATGCCGGGGAAATCGTGGTGCCGCCGGGCGAGGGGAAGCTGACCATGCGGCTCAGTACCAGAGAGTACATGCGAATGGTCCAGCCGTTCCTGCCGAGCGAGGCGAAGGCCACCCGGCTGTTGTCGGGCGAGACGTGCGGCGACAGTGAGACCTCACCCAGATGGGTGACCGGGTGCTCGCCCTGGCCGTCATAGTCCATGGCCCAGATCTCCTTCACGCCAGAGCGCGAGGAGACGAAATAGATCTTGGTCTCGGCGATGCCATTCACGCCGCCGCCAAGCCGGAGGATGATCTCGTCCGCGAACTTGTGGGCGATCAGCCGTGCGTTGTCCTGCGTCGCTACATCGCCATATTGCTTGCCGACGATGGCCGGCGCGCCGGCCTCCTTCACATCGATCAGAAAACCGCTGACGTTGAGGCGCCCGCCCTGCACCGCAAGCGAGCCGAGCGCGAGCATGGCGGCATTGGCGGGCGCTGCCGACCATTGCGCAAGATTCGCCTCCGCCGGGGTTGCGGGCGTCACCGCGGGCGCCATGGCCTTGGGAACCATGTCGAAGATGCCGGCGTTCGCCAGGTCGTTGTAGAGGGTGTTATCGAAGGTTGCCTTGAGGACAGGCGTCTGCGGATCAGAAGAGTTGGGCTTGAAATCGGCAGCCGCCATCCGGATCTTCGAGACGCCGAGATTGGAGCCGGTTCTCACCCAGTCCTGTGCTTGGACTGGAGAGGCGAATGGCAGGAGCAGAAGAGAGAAGAAGGCAAGATACAAGGAGGATCGTGATTTTTGTGTCGTCGGGGGCATTTTCACTTGGGGGGTTGATCTCCGTCAGCGACCTGTGAATTCACAATAATATGACACCTGCAACGAGGAACCGTTATAACCCGAAGGGAGTGGACCGTAACTGTCAACACGCTGTACGGCCCGTAAGCAGGACTGATCGAGCGACGCGGAGCCGCTGGATTCTCCGACTTTAATGTCGGAAGGCGCACCGTCGCGCGAGATAGTGAAGTAGATATAGGCCTTCGCGCCGGCAGGGGTGGAGGGATCTACCTCCTGTTTCAGCCAGTTTTCCTGGGTTTTGCGCTGGATGATCGCGACATAGTACGGAAAGCGGAAACCGCCGCCGCCGGTAACGGAAACTGGAGCAGCGGGTGCCTCTGCCTGTTGCTGGGCCATCGATCGCGGCAGGCTGGAGGCCTGCTGCTCACCGAAGTTTGCGCGGTCCTTGGGCTGCTGTTGCGGCTGCGGGTGCTTCTGCTCCTGTTTTGGCGGGGCTTCCTTTTTGGGAGTCTCTTTCTTTGGAGGAGCCTTTACCGGAATCGGAATCGCCTTGAGGTCGGGCGCGGGCAGGGTCTGCTGCTTCTCGATCGCAGGCGCCGGGCTGGGATTCTCGGTGGCCAGTACGTTATCCGTTGGCTTCTGAATCTGCGGCAGCGGTATCGAGGGCGCATTCGAGACCAGGTTTGCCTGGATGGCGCCATCAAAGTTCTGGCCCCACTCGTTGCCCCGGATGCGGCTGTGCAGCCACACCGACGATGCCAGCGCGCCAATCACGAGAAGATGCAGGCCGAAGGATTCTGCGAAGGGCACGCCGAATGGCGCCCGCCTTTCGTATCGTTCTTCGAGGTCAAGCGGCATCCTCTGCTCCTACTTCTTGCCAGGCGCGTTGGTGAGCGGCTGGGTCACGATGGAGACATTTGTAATGCCGGCCTGCTTTACCGCATCCATCACCGAGGCAAAGGCGCCGAAGGGAACGCGTTCATCCGCGCGGAGATAGATGATCTGCTTCGACGGATCGACATCCGGATGGTGCAGCGCCTGCGGGATTTCATTGACGTTGATGGGGTGGTCGCCGAGAAAGACGCGCTGATCGCGATCGATGGTGATGACCTCGTGCTGCTCGGTAGCCTCGCGCACAGTGCGCGTCTTGGGCACCGATACATCGATGCCCGACTGCAGCACCGGCGCCGTGAGCATAAAGATCACGAGCAGCACCAGAACCACGTCCACCAAGGGCGTGATGTTGATGTCGGCAAGCGACGACTGCGTACGGCCACCCGCGTTAGTAAACGCCACGGCCGGGCTCCTGCATTGCCTCGCGCGGGCCCAGATCGCGACCCGCGCGCTCACGTTCCAGCGGATCCTGCTGCGGCCGCAGCGTGATCTCTTCCATGCTGTTCAGCAGTTCTCGGGCGAAATCATCCATGCGGGAACCAAATTCGCGAATGCGCGCGGAGAACTGGTTGTAGGCGACCACCGCCGGGACGGCGACCACCAGGCCGGCCGCCGTGGTAATGAGCGCCTCGGATACGCCGGGTGCGACAGCACGCAGCGTCGCGGCACCGGCCGTACCCAGGCCGTGGAAGGCGTCCACGATACCCATGATGGTGCCGAAGAGGCCGATGAATGGCGAGATGGCGCCGATCGTCGCCAGCCAGGTGAGCCGCTGCTCCATGTAGGTCAGGGCTTCGCTGGAGGCGGATTGCGCGGTGCGCTCGAGCGCCGTGATGTTGCGCGGCGGACCGTAGCCTCCGGTCTGGCGGCGATAGGTCTCATAGACTTCGTCAAAGACATTCACCAGCGGGCTGGGCTTGTACTGCTCGGAGATCGCGCCGATCTCCTGCAAACGCGCCGCCTTGCGAAAGGCGCGCAGGAAGGCCCGGCTCTGCGAGCGCGCGCGGCGGAAGCCAATCCACTTGCTCAGAATGATGGCCCAGGAGAAGAGGCTGGCAAGCGCGAGAAGTCCGAGGACAGTGAGAGCGATGGACCCGCTGGCCCGCAGCATCTCCAGAATGGCATTGGTGCTGGAGTGGGGGGGCGGCAACGGCGCGCCCTGGTCGTCGCCCTGAAACAGCAATAGGATCGCGAAAAAGATCGGTTGGGCTATCATCTGCGGCTCTTAGAAAGGGTAGCAGGAAGAGACCCCAGCGGATAGGGATGGCAAGTGACGAAAGGGCTACTCCATGCGGTCATGGAGAGGGTGGCAGACCGCGCGTCCGGGTGTCCGTCCCGACTCCTGAGCCTCTGCTATGCTCGGCCTCGGAAGAGCCTATGCTGCTGGAGTTGCGCGCGGAAAATTACGCGGTGATCGACCACGCCACGGCCGTGCTGGGTCCGGGGCTGAATCTGCTGACGGGCGAGACCGGCGCGGGCAAGTCGATCCTGGTAGATGCGCTGGTGCTGCTGCTGGGCGGCAAGGCATCGAGCGAGGTAGTGCGTCACGGAGCGGAGAAGGCGGTCGTCTCCTGCGTCTTCGAAGCCACCGAAGAGGCAGAGCGCATCCTCGAAACGCACGGCATCGATGCCGGTGATGGCGAGATCCTGTTGCGGCGCGAGATTGCCGCCTCGGGCAAAGGCCGGATATTTGTGAATAGCCAGCCGGCCACGGCTGCCGTATTGAAGCTTCTCGCGCCGGAGCTGGCATTGATCCACGCGCAGTCGGAGACGCTGGCCGGCTTCGATGCGACGCAACAGCGGCTGCTGCTGGACCGCTTCGCGGGCATCTCAACCGAAGCGTCGGCCACTGCATATACGGCGTGGCGTCAATGCGCGGAGAAGGTGCAGACGCTCGAAAGCGACGAGCAGGAACGGCTGCGGATGGCCGACCTGTGGCGCTTCCAGTCGCGCGAGATCGAGTCGGCGGCGCTGCGCGACGGGGAGGATGGCCAGCTCGAAACCGAAAAACGCGTTCTGAGCAATGCGGAAAAGCTCTACGCGGCGGCGATGAGCGCCTACGAGCAGCTCTACGAGGGCAGCAATGCCGCGGAGGCCTCGTTGCGTGCGGCCGAGCGGCATCTGCAAGAGCTGGCCCGTTACGAGCCGCGCTTTGGTGACGCGGCGCACCAGCTCGCCTCGGCACGCGCTACGGTCGAGGACGTCGCCGAGACGGTGCGCGACTTCGGCGACCACATCCAGGCCTCCCCTGAACGACTGGCCGAGATCGAAGACCGTCTCGCCCTGTTGGACCGGCTGAAACGCAAGTATGGCGCCGGCGTGGGCGAGGTGATCGCCTACGGACAGGATGTCGCCGCCCGGCTGAGCGAGATCGAGAACCGGGACGCGATCCTGGCCGATCTGAAAAAGCAGCTTGCGAACGCAGCAACGGAATACTGCCGTGAAGCGGAGGCGTTGACGGCAGCGCGCTCGGCAGCCGCGAAGAAGCTCGGGGCGATGGCCGAACGGCAGATCAACGACCTGGCGATGAAGGCGCGTTTTGCCGTGGATGTGGACGCACACAAGGAAGAAGCGCATTGGACGGCGCACGGCTGGGACACCATCGCCTGCCAAATCTCGACCAACCCCGGCGAACCGCTCAAGCCGTTGGACCAGATCGCCTCCGGCGGCGAGATGAGCCGCATCCTGCTGGCGCTGAAAGTGAGCGTAGAAGAAGGCGCGGCACGCGCAGGGAAGGGGAAGCGCAGGACGCTGCTGCCGCGCACGCTGGTCTTCGATGAGATCGACATCGGGATCGGCGGCCGGGCGGCCGAAGCCGTCGGGCAGAAGCTGAAGGTGCTGAGCCGCTCTCAGCAGGTGCTGTGCGTTACGCACCTGCCCCAGATCGCCGCCTTTGCCACCCAGCACTTCGTGGTCGAGAAGAGCGAAGTGAAGGGGCGGACACGTACGGCGGTGCGGAGCTTGGAGCCTGCAGAACGCGTCCAGGAGGTGGCCCGAATGCTGAGTGGCGCGAAGCGGTCGGAAACCTCGCTTCGACATGCCGAACAAATGCTCGCGGAGGCTTCCGGCGCGTGAGGGAATCAGCACTACAAATGGTGCATTCTTTGCCTGACAAGCAAGGACCGCGCCGGTATACTACGGATTGTGACTCCCTACACTGTCGAGCCCCCCGCCACTGAGCCTATAGCTGCCGAACGGAACGCCACAAAGCGCGTCATGCTGTTGAAGCCGCGCGGCTTCTGCGCCGGCGTAGTAAGGGCGGTGGATATCGTCAGGATCGCGCTCGAGACCTTTGGCGCTCCCATCTACGTGCGCAAGGAAATTGTTCACAACAGCTTCGTGGTGAACGAGTTAGCGGAGAAGGGCGCGATCTTCGTTGAGGACATCGACGATGTGCCGGAAGGCATGCGGGTGATCTACTCAGCGCATGGGGTCTCGCCGGCAGTGCGGCAGCGCTCCAAGGAACGCCGCCTGAAGGTGATCGATGCGACATGCCCTCTGGTCACCAAGGTACATGTCGAGGCGGTAAAGTTTGCCAAGCAGGGCTACTCGCTGGTGTTGATCGGTCACCGCGACCATGACGAAATCGAGGGGACGCTTGGCGAAGCGCCCGACGTGACCCAGGTGGTTTCCTCAGCCGAAGAGGTTACCTCGCTCCAGGTGCCCGATCCGAACCGGGTAGCCTACCTGACGCAAACAACTTTAAGCCTCGACGAGGCACGCGACATCATCCAAGCCTTAAAAGAGCGGTTTCCGAATATCGTGGGGCCGCACTCGCAGGATATTTGCTACGCGACGGAGAACCGGCAGGTGGCGGTAAAGAACGTAGCGCATACGGCGGATCTGGTGCTGGTAGTGGGATCGACGAACAGCTCGAACTCGAATCGGCTGGTGGAGGTCTCGCGCAACCTGAATACGGTTGCGCACCTGATCGACAACTCGACCGCCATCCAGCCGGCATGGCTTGAAGGCGTATCGACGGTTGCGGTCACGGCCGGCGCATCGGCACCGGAGATTCTGGTCTCGGAAGTGGTTGAGTATCTGAAGGACAAGGGTTTCGGGGCCGTGGATGAAGTAGAAGTGATGCCGGAGAACGTGCGTTTTGGACTCCCGGCGGAGATCGTGCAGGCGATAGGGCCCGCGGCAGTGGCTGCCCGCTAGACGCTTTTTCGATCGGCGCGAGCTAGCGGAGATTTTTGGGCGTGGCCTTTCCTGGAAGAAACGCCACAGAGGATATTGACCGGTCTACAGGTACAGAAAGCGTGCAGTCATTGCGAAAGAGATGGCATGAATCGATCTGTGGATGAGAACCCGCTTCGGGCTTCTGTCGAGGAGATGCAGCCGCCCACAATGCAGCTAAAGTTCGGGCGGATCGACGCCGGCCTGGACCAGGTAGACGAAGCAGTCGAGGCATCCAAGCGGCATATTTTCGGGATGCAGCAGGAGGACGGCCACTGGGTCGGCGAACTGGAAGCCGATGGCATGCTGGAGGCCGACTACATTTTCCTGCATGTGCTGCTGGAAACCGCGGACGAGAAGGTCCGGGGACGTATGCAGCGCGCACTTACCGAGATGCTGCGCTACCAGAACGAGGATGGAAGCTGGAGCATCTATCCAGGCGGTCCCGGTAACATCAGCCTCGCGGTGAAATGCTACTTCGCGTGCAAGCTGATGGGCATCTCCGCCGAAGAGCCACTGATGGTGAAGGCGCGCGCGTGGATCCGAGCGCACGGCGGTGTGGTGAAGTGCAACACTTTCACGAAGATCTATCTTTGCGCGCTTGGGCAGTATGACTACGATGCGGTGCCGGCCATTCCGCCGGAGATTGTGCTCGCGCCCAAGTGGTTCTACTTCAATATCTACGAGATCTCTTCGTGGTCGCGCGCGATCCTTGTGCCGCTCTCCATTGCGTACGCCAAGAAGCCATTCAAGAAGATTCCGGCAGAGCGGGGCATTGATGAGTTATTCGTCGGCGGCCGCGACAAGAACAGTTTGAAGCTGCGCTGGAACCGCGACAAGATCGTCAGTTGGCGAAATTTCTTCCTGCTGCTTGACCGCATGGTGCATTGGGCGGAGCGGGTCCACATCCGTCCCTTGCGCGCGATCGCGCTACGCAAGGCAGAAAAGTGGATGCTTGAGCGCTTCGAGAAGTCCGATGGCCTGGGCGCAATCTATCCCGCGATGATGAATGCCATCATTGCGCTGCGCGTGCTCGGCTATTCGGAGGACGATCCGCATTTCATTCGGGCGATGGATGAGTTCGAAAAGCTAGGCATCGACGAGCCGGAGGGTACCCCGGATTACCCTGAACCGACATTCCGCATGCAGCCTTGTGTTTCACCGGTGTGGGATACGGCGCAGATGGTCTACGCGCTGGGTGAGGCTGGTGTGTCGCGCACCGATCCGCGGCTGTTGAAGGCAGCCGACTGGATGCTCTCGAAAGAAGTGCGCCATAAGGGGGACTGGGCCGTGAAGGTGCGCAATGCGCAGCCCGGGGGCTGGTACTTCGAATACAACAACGAGTTCTATCCGGACACCGACGACTCCGCGCAGGTGCTGCTGGCGCTGAACAAGGTCGATAACCCGCGCGAACGCTATCAATACGAAGTATCGCGGCGCGCCATTGACTGGATCTTCGCGATGCAGTGCAAGAACGGCGGCTGGGCGAGCTTCGACAAGAACAACACGAAGATGATCTTCCAGCACATCCCGTTTGCCGATCACAACGCGATGCTCGATCCGCCGACGGTCGATATCACGGGACGCATTCTTGAAATGCTGGCGACCTATGGCTACACGCGCCGGGATAGGCGCATCGAGCGGGCGATCCAGTTCATCCTGAAAGAGCAGGAGCCGGATGGAAGCTGGTTCGGCCGCTGGGGTGTCAACTATCTCTACGGCACCTTCCTCGTGCTGCGCGGCCTGGAAGCGATCGGGATGTGGAATCACGAGCCCGAGATCCAGCAGGCGGCGGAATGGATTCGCTCGGTGCAGAACGCCGATGGAGGCTGGGGTGAGAGTTGCCACAGTTATGACGATCCATCCACCCGCGGAGTAGGTGTGAGCACGCCCTCGCAAACCGCTTGGGCGATTCTGGGATTGCTCTCCGCAGGTGACACACGCAGCGACTCGGTCGCCAAGGGCGTGCGCTGGCTGCTCGAACGGCAGCGCGCGGATGGCTCCTGGGACGAGAGCATGGGCGAGGGCAAGACGCGCGAAGCGATCGTTACCGGCACCGGCTTTCCGCGCGTCTTCTATCTCGCGTACCACACCTATCGCGACGTATTTCCATTGCTGGCCCTGACGAACTATCGCCGGGCCATGAGCGCGCCGGCGGACTGAAGCCGGGCCAACCAACACGCTGCGGCGTGAACGGAGAATCGTACTTATGGCAGTGCCGATTTCACAGATGTGGACGGTCGCGACCTATGTTCTGAAGCAGCGCCTCAAAGGGCGAGGGCGCTATCCGCTTGTCCTCATGCTGGAGCCGTTGTTCCGTTGTAACCTGGCCTGCGCCGGCTGCGGCAAGATCCAATATCCGGCGCACATCCTGAAGCAGGAGCTGACCCCGGAGGAGTGCTTCCGCGCGGTCGAGGAGTGCGGCGCCCCGATGGTCTCGATTCCCGGCGGCGAGCCCTTGATGCATCCGCGGATCGTGGAGATCGTCGAGGGCCTGGTAGCGCGCAGGAAATATATCTACCTGTGCACCAATGCGCTGCTGCTGAAGGAAAAGATCGGGCTGTTCAAGCCGAGCAAGTACCTCACCTTTTCTGTGCACCTCGATGGCCAGCGCGAAGACCACGACTTTTCGGTCTGTCGCGAGGGCGGTTACGATCAGGCCGTCGCCGGCATCCGCGAGGCGGTGGCGCGCGGCTTCCGTGTCACCACGAACACCACGCTCTTCGACGGTGCCGATCCGAACAGTGTGCGCGCGTTCTTCGACGAGGTCATGTCGTTCGGGGTGGAAGGCATTGTGCTCAGCCCGGGCTACACCTACGACAAGGCTCCGGACCAGAAGCATTTCCTTGGGCGCGCCCGCTCACGCCGTCTCTTCCGCGCCATCCTGTCAAACCGCAAGAAGGAGTGGAAGTTCAATATGTCCCCGCTCTTTCTGGAGTTCCTGATGGGCAAGCGCGACTACCAGTGCACGCCGTGGGGATCGCCTGCGTTCAATATCTTCGGCTGGCAGAAGCCATGTTATTTGCTGCAGGACGGCTACGCGGACACGTATCAGGAACTGCTCGACACTACGGACTGGAGCCACTACGGCACGGAGAGCGGCAACCCCAAGTGCGCGAATTGCATGGTGAGCTGCGGTTATGAGCCATCCACTGTGGATCACGGCTTCACCTCACTCTCCGGCTTTTGGGGCATGGTGAAGGCCACGCTTTCTTCCAGCTACAAGGATCATGGCGCGCTCGATTTGCTGAATCAGCCGATCAGCCGGAATGGCCGCGGGCCGCTGGTGCAGATTCATTCCTCCTCGCGCGAGGAACTCGAGGGGTCGCGCGTATGACCGGGCAGGCGGAAAAGATCGGGCTCTCCCCGGACACGGAAGAGATAGCTGCCGGCTTCGAGCATGAACAGCTCGAGGGTTGGATTCCGGCGCTCGCGAATGAAGACGATCTGCGTCTCGCGCTAGAGAAAGCATTTGATTATCGTGGCGATATCCAACTGACGCTGAAAGATGGCCGCGTGATCGAGGGCTACATCTTCGACCGCAGGAGTGCAGATACGCTCGCAGCCTCCGCGGTGCGGATCATCCCGGCCAAAGAGCGCAGCAAGGTCACTGTTCCTTACAGCGAGATCGCCGGGCTGGCCTTTACCGGGCGCGATACCGCGGCAGGCAAGAGCTTTGAAGCCTGGGTGAAGAAGTACTGGGAGAAAAAGGCGGCGGGCGAGAGCGGAATCAGCATCGAAGCTGAGAAGCTCGATTGAACCGATTCGCGTCCGCGAATTGCTTTTGACCCGCTCAACCATGGTCGCCTGATCGCGCATGAACGTCTTCCTGACAGGGGCAACCGGCTTCGTGGGCAGCCACGTGGCCCATGCCTTTGCCGCGCAGGGCGCACGGCTGAAGCTTCTCGTCCGACCCACGAGCCGCCTCGACAACCTGGAAGGTCTTGTGGCCGAGCAGGTGATCGGCGACCTTCGCCATCCTGAGAGCTTTCGCTCCGCCCTCGATGGCTGCGACGTGCTCGTTCATGTGGCGGCGGACTATCGCCTATGGGTGCGCGATCCGCAGGCCATGTACGCTGCGAATGTCGACGGCACGCGCAATCTGCTGGCCTTGGCGCGCGAGCTTGGCGTGGCAAGGGTGGTCTACACGTCGAGTGTCGCGACCATGGGATTTCGTGAAGACGGCACGATCGTGGACGAGAACACGCCGGTCTCGCTCGACGACATGATCGGTCACTACAAGCGGTCAAAGTACCTTGCCGAGCAGGAGGCCATTGCCGCGGCGCGCGATGGACAGCACGTGATTGTCCTGAATCCAACCACGCCGATCGGTGCAAACGACATCAAACCCACGCCGACAGGACAGATCGTCGTCGATTTCCTCAACCGGAAGTTTCCGGCGTATGTGGATACCGGGCTGAACCTGGTGGATGTGGGCGAGGTTGCGCGCATGCATGTGTGTGCTATCGATCGCGGACGGCCGGGTGAGCGGTACATCCTCGGTGGCGAGAATCTCTCGCTCAAGCAGATACTGGACAAGATGTCTGCTATCACCGGTATCCCTTCGCCTACCATGGAAGTGCCGCATGCGTTAGCGATGGCGTTTGCGTTCCTGGATGAGACGTTCACGGGGAGGCTGCGTGGCAAGGAGCCGCGCGCCACGGTGGAAGCGGTGCGGATGGGAAAGAAGAAGATGTTTGCCTCCTCAGCCAAGGCGGAGCGTGAGCTGGGCTTCCGGATTGTGCCGGTGTATGCGGCGCTACGCGCGGCCATTGACTGGTTTCGCGCCCACGGGTACGCGCCCGCAACATGACGTACCGGCTCGGTATTATCGCGGCACTGCCCGGGGAGCTGAAATCTCTGGTGCGCGGCTGGTCGCTGCAGCCCGACGGCGCATTTCTCATGCAGCGTGGAGACGCGGCGGTGATCGCTGTCGCGAAGGGCATGGGGCTTGCGCGCGCCGAACGGTCGGTCACCATTGCAGAGACCTATGGCCGCCTGGACGCCCTGGTCTCCATTGGCTGGGCCGGCGGAGCTTCCTGCGGTGTGCAGCCGGGCACAGCTTATGAGATCGGCGAGGTGATCGATGCGGCGAGCGGCGAGCGATATGCCACTGCGCAAGCAACCAGTCCTGTCAAGCTGGTCACGCTTGATCACGTTGCCGGACGTGACGAGAAGCGCCACATCGCAGAAGCCTATCGCGCGTCTCTCGTAGACATGGAGGCAGTAGCCGTCGGACGAGCCGCCTGCATGAGAAACATCCCTTTTTATTGCTGGAAAGCGGTGACCGATCTCGCAAGCGAGGATCTGCCGGACTTCAATGTCTTTCTGGACAAGGAGAAGCAGTTGCGCATCCGACAGTTGGCCGCATACGCTTTGACTCGGCCGCGCTATATGGCGCCGCTGCTGCGGATGGGAAAGAACAGCAGGAGCGGTGCAGACGCGCTGGCCCATGCGCTCCGGCGATGGATTGACGAAGGAAAATATGGAAACAGCAACCGTTGAGAGAGCGATAAGCCGGCCGCATCGTATTCCGGAGACGATGCAGGCGGCCGTCTACCGCGGCGTGAATGATGTGCGCGTGGAGACGGTGCCGGTGCCGCCCATCGGACCCGGCGAAGTGCTGCTGCGCGTGGCCACATGCGGCGTTTGCGGTACAGATCTTAAGAAGATTCATACCGGGTCACATTCGGCACCGCGCATCTTCGGTCACGAGACGGCGGGCGTCATCGTTGCGCTGGGTGAGGGCGTGCGCGACTTCGCAGTTGGAGATCATGCCGTGGTCTTTCACCATGTGCCTTGCGGCGATTGTTACTACTGCCGCAAGAAGACTTTTGCGCAATGCCCGGCCTACAAGAACGTCGGATGCACGGCGGGTTTTGAGCCCTCCGGAGGCGGCTTTGCCGAATATGTGCGGGTGATGGACTGGATTGTGCGTCGTGGCCTGGTAAGGCTTCCGACCAGCGTCCCGTTCGAGCAGGCGGCCTTCATCGAGCCGCTGAATACCACATACAAGGGGGTGCGGTCTCTGCATCTGGAGCCGGACGAAACAGTGCTAGTGATCGGACAAGGTCCGATCGGCATCCTGCTGGCGACGCTTGCGCAACGCACTGGCGCGAAGGTGGTGACCTCGGATCTCTATCCGCAGCGCCACTCGTTGGCGGCCACCTACGGATTACGCCACCCTATCGATGCCAGCACAGAAAACGTTGTGGAGCGGGTTTACGAGGAGAGCGAAGGCCGCGGAGCAGACGCTGTTCTGCTTGCGGTGGGCGGCAACGCACTGATTCGCACCGCGATCGATGCGGCACGTCCCGGCGGCCGCATCATGCTGTTTGCGCAGACCCAGCATGGCGAGGCCAGCTTTGATCCCGCGGTTGTCTGCATGGACGAGAAGACGCTGATGGGCTCGTACAGCTCCTCTGCGGAGATTCAGGACGAGGGCGTAGGGATGGTGGTGGACGGGTACACGCAGGGCTATGATCTGACACGTCTCATTTCGCACCGGTTTCCGCTCTCGCAGGCGGCAGAGGCGATTGCCTTCGCCTCCGAGCCGCATCCGGACTCCATGAAGATCATGATTGAGCCGGGAAGCTAAGGGCCGGCGCAATCTGAGAAAATAGGAACAATGGCGACAGGCATGCAGGCAGCCGTGCTTTACGGCAAAGAAGACGTCCGGATCGAGGACGTGGAGCGGCCTTTGCCCGGAGCGGGCGAGATCGTCGTGCGCGTCCGGGCCGCCTTGACCTGCGGAACCGATCTGAAGACCTATCGCCGCGGCTATCACGCCAAGATGCTGAACATGCCGGCCCTCTTCGGACATGAGCTGGCGGGTGTCGTCGCGGCTGTGGGAGAGGGAGTTTCCGCCTTTCGCCCGGGAGTTCGCGTCGTAGCGCTGAACTCCGCGCCGTGCGACCGTTGCTACTGGTGCCAGCGCGGCCAGCAGAACCTGTGCGAAGACCTGCTCTTCAACAATGGCGCCTACGCCGAATGGATCCGGGTGCCGGCGCGCATCGTCGAGAAAAACACGCTGGAGATTCCGGCGCATGTGACGGACGAGCACGCGGCGCTTACCGAGCCGCTGGCGTGCGTCCTGCGCGGACTCGAAGAGAGCCGCGCGCAACGCGGCGACACGATAGCGGTGATCGGCGCAGGCCCGATCGGGCTGTTGATGATTCATGCCGCAGCATTGGCTGGCGTTCATGTGATTGCAGTCGTCAAGCACGATCAACAGGTGACGGCAGCGAAGCGGCTAGGCGCGCAACACGTCGTGCAGACCACCAAAGTGAAGGATTCGATCGCCGCGGTCCGTGCGTTGACGCCAGATCATCGTGGAGTGGATATCGCGATTGAGGCGGTGGCGCTGCCGCTCACCTGGCAGTGGGCGGTAGATATGGTGCGCCGCGGCGGCCTGGTGAATTTCTTCGGCGGTCCGGCCAAGGGAACACGCGTCGATCTGGATACAAACCACCTGCACTACAACGACATCGAGCTCAAGGCAAGTTTTCATCACACGCCGGCGGTCTGCCGAAGAGCGCTTGCCCTGATTGCCAATCCTTCCTTCGATGCGGACGCGTTTATCACCGGTCACGCTCCTCTGCGCGACCTCGTCTTGGTGTTTCAAGGGATGATGCGGCGGACCAACGAGATCAAGACGGTGATTCTGCCATGATGGCGACGCAAAGCACCATAACAGATACGAATGCCCTGGCAGAACAGGGATGGGCATCCCTGCCGCGCTCGTATCGCATTCCGGATCGCATACCAACGCTCGCCGAGGCGCAAAAATACTGCCGCGAACTGGCTGAATCACATTACGAAAACTTCCACGTCGCTTCCTGGCTTCTGCCGCAGCGCCTGCGCCCGCACTTTCACAGCATCTATGCCTACTGCCGCATTTCGGATGACCTTGGAGACGAGGTAGCAAGCCCGGCACAGGCACTGGCCCTGCTGGACGTATGGCAGGCGCAACTCGATGCCTGTTATCGGGGCGAGGCGAGACATCCGGTCTTCGTCGCGCTCGGCGAGTCGATCCGAATCTGCGACATCCCAAAGCAGCCATTCGCGGATCTGTTGACCGCCTTCCGTCAGGACCAGACCATCACGCGCTATGCCACGATGGAGAATGTTCTGGCGTATTGCCGCAACTCCGCCAACCCGGTTGGGCGACTGGTGCTGTATGCGTGTGGCTATCGCGATGAAGAACGTTTTGCTCTGTCGGATGAGACCTGCAGCGCTCTGCAGCTCGCGAACTTCTGGCAGGACGTGCGTGAGGACTTCGCGCGCGGGCGCGTGTACATTCCCCAGGACGCAATGGCTGCCGCCGGCGTGGACGAGAGGATGATCGCCGATGGCAACGCAACGCCGGAATTTCGCGAACTGATGCGGGAGCAGATCGCCTACACGCGAGCAATGTTTGCGCGCGGCGCGAAGCTGATCGCCATCGTAGACCGGGAGCTCGCAGTCGATCTGGACCTGTTTACGCGGGGCGGGGTCGAGATTCTGCGAGCAATCGAAGCGCGAAAGTATGACGTATTGTCGGCGCGGCCCACGATATCGAAACCGCGCAAGCTGAAGCTGCTGCTGCAGGCGCTGACTGGCCGCTTCGTACCGGGAATGCGGCCGGCGGGAAAGATGGCTTGACGCAGTCGCAACCGATAGAAGCGATAGAAGCCGCCTACGCGGCGTGCCGGGCGATCGCGAAGCGAGAGGCAAAGAACTTCTACTACTCCTTTGTCGCGCTGCCCGCGCCGAAGCGCGACGCCATGTGCGCCATCTATGCCTTCATGCGGCACGCCGACGACATCTCCGACGATGAATCGAAAGACCACGCAACACGGCGCGAGGAGTTGGCGAGGTGGACTGCTGCATGGCGCGAGGGAACCGACACGGCCGATCCGGTCTTCATCGCCGTCCGGGATACGCAGCAGCGCTTCAATATTCCTGACGAATTGCTCCAGCAGTTGATTCATGGCATTGCCATGGATGTGCAGCCGGAGGCTGTCCGTCGTGATGCGGACGGGCTGACTACCTTTCCGACCTTCGCTGAGCTTTACCAGTACTGCTACTACGTTGCGTCGGTCGTGGGACTGGTCTCTATCCGGATATTCGGCTACAGCAGCCCTGCCGCCGAGAAGCTCGCGGAGGAGACCGGCGTTGCATTTCAGTTGACCAACATCCTTCGCGATGTGCGCGAAGATGCCGAGCGCGGGCGCATGTATATTCCCGCCGACGATCTCGAAGGGCGTGGCACGAGCGCGCGAGAGTTGGCCAGCGTCAAGACCGGCAGGGAGCTCACAGAGCCGCAGCGTCTGGTGCTGGCCGGTATTGCGAGGCGCGCGCGCGCCTACTATCAATCGGCGGATCGATTGCTACCGCTGATCGCTGCGGATAGCCGCCCCGCGCTTCGTGTGCTGGTTCAGATTTACTCACGGCTTCTGACGAAGATAGAGGCGCAGCGCTTCGATGTCTTTACAACGCGCGTGCAGGTCCCCGGGTGGCAAAAGCTGCTGATTCTGTCCAGCGGCATGCTTCGCATGCTGCCGCTGCGACTGCGAGGTGGAATGCGATGACCGGTCCGCTGAGCGCACGCCGTGTTGCAGTAGTGGGCGGCGGCGTCGCCGGACTCGCGGCCGCATGCTCATTGGCGCAGGACGGCTACGCCGTAGAGCTGTTCGAGCGAAGACCTTACGTTGGCGGACGCGCTTCGTCCTACCTTCATCCGGGCGTGGCAGAGGTCATCGACAACTGTCAGCACATTGTTCTCGGCTGTTGCACCAACATTCTGGATCTGCTGCGTCGCGCCGGTGCGCAGGATGCGATGCGCTGGTCCGACGGCATCACGTTTCTGGAGCCTGGCGGCCGGCGAACGAGGCTCGTACCGGCTCCGCTCCCAGCACCGCTCCACAGCACGCCTTCCTTTCTCATGGCCAAGGCGCTGGACATGCGCGATAAGCTGGCGATTGCGCGCGCTATTGCGGCATTTCTACGAGGCAGCAGGCCGGAGCAGGATCGGCAGAACTTCGCAGATTGGCTACGCCGCACCCGACAGACAGAACGCGCGATAGAGCACTTCTGGAAGCCTGTCCTGTTTAGCGCTTTGAACGAAGATCCCGATCGCATCTCGGTGCGCTATGCAGCGAAGGTCTTTCGTGAGGCATTTCTGTTCTCGGCGGAGGCCGGCCGGATGGGAGTGCCGCGTGTTCCGTTGAGCGAACTATACGGCCGGGTCGCGCAAGCGATCGAACGTGCCGGCGGCAAGATTCATCTTCGCACTACCGTCGAGGCGCTATGTCGTGACCAGGCGACGGGACGCTGGCGCGTTCGCGCAGGCGAGCAACCTGAGGCATTCGATGCGGTGGTGCTGGCGCTGTCGTTCGAGGGGCTGCAGAAGTTCCTTCCTGGATTGCCTGAGGGAGAATCGCGCGCCCGGCTGGAGCGATTGCTGGCAGGCTTCAGCCATTCCCCGCTCACCGGCATCCATCTCTGGTTCGACCGTGAGATCACGGAGCTGGAACATGCGGTGCTGCTCGACACCACAGTGCAATGGCTCTACAACACCTCGCGTATACAGCCGGAGCGCCAGTCGATGCGTGACGGCTATTTGATCGAACTTGTCATCAGCGCATCGAAGTCGCTGGTTCCCATGGAACGGCAGGCGATCATCGATCTGGCCATGCGCGAGCTGGCTCTCTTTTTCCCGGCGATCGAGAAAGCGGCTCTGCTGAAGGCCGCGGTGGTGAAGGAAGTTCGCGCAACCTATTCGATCGTTCCTGGACTGGACAGCCTGCGGCCCCACGCGGAGAGCGGCTGGCCGGGACTCATGCTTGCAGGCGACTGGACCGCTACGGGATGGCCATCCACCATGGAAGGCGCGGCGCGGAGCGGATACCTGGCGGCGGAGGCGGTCAGCCGCGAAGCCGGCGTTGCAAAGAAATTTCTCGTGCCGGACCTTCCCAGGCGTGGATTTATGCGCTTCCTGCCGTGAAGCCGTCATCTTACGATTGCATTTGTGTCGCGGCCATAATTTTGACGGAGGAGCCCTCATGGAATTTCACCCAATAGAAGACTACGGCGTTATCGGCAACATGCGATCGATCGCCCTGGTGGGAACGCACGGCTCGATCGACTTCTTCTGTTTCCCGCGCTTCGACTCGCCTTCGGTCTTTGCGGCTTTGCTTGACCCGGAAAAGGGCGGCTTCTTCTGTATCCAGCCTGAGCTCGACGGAGAAAACAGCAAACAGCTCTATCTGCCCGACACCAACGTGCTGGTGACGAGATTCCTTTCGGACAACGGCATCGCCGAGATCACGGATTTCATGCCGATTCTTGGCGACGATGTGCCGAACCAGTTGATCCGCAGCGTCTCTGTGATTCAGGGCAGCATCACCTTCATGTTGGAGTGCTGCCCACGCTTTGACTATGCGCGTCGCAAGCACACGGTGATACGCCGCGGCGATGCCGTCGTCTTTCACCCCGAAGGCACAGGGATTTTGCCCATGGTGCTCCAGGCTTCGATCCCACTTGACGTGAAGGGCGACGGGGTGATGACGAGATTTGCCCTCAAAGAGGGAGAGCAGCGCGTCTTTCTCTTCAGTGAAGACTGCGCCGAGATGGAGACGCCGCTGGACGAGCAGTTGATGAAGCAGCGATTTGAGGAGACATGCGATTTCTGGCACAAGTGGTCAGGGAAGTCGCGCTACAGTGGCCGCTGGCGCGAGACGGTCAACCGTTCCGCGTTGACGCTCAAGCTCATGCAGGATCATCAGTACGGCTCCTTCATTGCCGCGCCGACCTTCGGCCTTCCCGAGCACCCTGGCGGTGAGCGCAACTGGGACTATCGATACACGTGGCTGCGCGACTCCTCTTTTGCTCTCTACGCCATGATGCGGCTGGGGTATGTGGATGAGGCGCAGCAGTTCAAGGAATGGCTGGCATCCCTGCTGGACTATGACGCCGAGCAGGGCCCGCTACAGGTTCTGTACGGCATTGACGGCCGCCACGAGGTTCCGGAGGAGACGCTCGATCATCTGCGCGGTTACATGGACTCCCGGCCGGTGCGCATCGGCAATGCGGCATACAGCCAATTACAGCTCGACATCTACGGCGAAATGATGGACGCCGCTTATCTTTCGAACAAGTATGGCGAGGCGGTCAGCCACGATGGCTGGCTTGCCATGAAGCGGATGTTGGAGTGGTTGTCGAAAAACTGGAACCGGCCGGACGATGGAATCTGGGAGGTGCGCGGTGGCCGGCAGCATTTTTTGCATTCGCGTCTCATGTGCTGGGTGGCCTTCGATCGCGCCATCCGGCTGGCGGAGAAGCGCTCGCTCCCCGGCCCCCTCGACTGGATGTACAAGAGCCGCGATGCCATCGCGGACGATATTCACGACCACTTCTGGAGCGAGGAGCGGCAATCCTTTGTGCAGCGGCTGGGCTCGAACGACCTGGATGCAGCGGTGCTGCTGATGCCGCTGATGCGCTTCATCAGCCCAACGGATCCGCGGTGGCTCTCGACGCTGAAGGCAATCGAAGAGGAGTTGACGGTGGACACGCTGGTCTATCGCTACAAGCCGGAGACCGGCGTGGACGGTCTTGCCGGATCGGAGGGCGCCTTTACCGCCTGTTCCTTCTGGTTCATCGAATGTCTCGCGCGTTCCGGTCAGCTTGACAAGGCACGACTGCTCTTCGAAAAGATGCTGGGCTATGCCAATCACGTCGGCTTGTATTCCGAGGAGTTGGGCCGAAGCGGACAGCACCTGGGGAACTATCCGCAGGCGCTGACGCACCTCGCGTTGATCAGTGCTGCGACCTATCTGGATCGCGCGCTCTCCGGAAGCCTGCCTACCTGGAGATAGCCGGGCCGGAGGTAACGGTACTCCACCCCCACCCCTCCCGTCACGGGAGGCCGTAGTCTAACTGGTCTGGAATGTGGATCTTAAGCTGCCTTCCGAGGCTTAAAAATGTCCAGACAAAGGACTTATCAGTAAATATGTCATTCTGTTGAGCTTATCGCCGCTCGCATCGGTTCCTTTGCACGATGAAATTGCCTCTATCTCCAGCGTAGCAAATTGCGGCATATATCATGCCAGGATTTTGCTACCGCGATGGATACAGTTCCATTTTGAAAATTGGTGGGAGGCAGTTCGCCGGCTCGTACGCGCTAGGATGCCTGAATAAGCAACGAAAAGCGGATCTCTCCACTGCGCGCATCCCTCGCGTGGCGAGTGACCCGCTCCGGTCGAGATGACAACTTGTTATTCCGGTCGAGATGACAAATTGTTATTTCGGTCGAAATGACGGTAGGAGAGGCTCTCTAGTGCTTGAGGAGCGCCACACCGCAGCAGACGAAGATGGCTGCCACCCAGCGGCGGCGGTCGACGCGTTCCTTGAGGAAGATGCGGGCGGCGATGGCGTTGGTGACAAAGGTGAGTGATCCGGCGGCGGGCGCGACGAGGCTGACATCGGCATGACTCAGCGTGAAGAGCAGCGAGAAGAAGCTGACGGCCATGGCGGCGAAGCCCGAGAGGAAGCGCGGATTGCGGAGCACGGTGAGCGCCGCGAGGAGTATCCCGCCGCGCGCCTTCACCACGTCGAGGTCCCCAATCTGTCGGAATGCGGACGCGATGAGGATGTCGCCTGCCGTGGCAGTGGCGACATTCACCGCCAGCATGGCAGCGAGTGCGAGGCCCGATACACCGGCGATCATTGCTTCGCTCCGTGTTGGGCAACAGAATGCTGCGAGATGGAGCCGCAGACGGGCAGGGAAACCGCGGATTCCTGGGATTTGGGCGCATCGGCCGCTGGGTGCTCGGTGTAGGCTGGCCCACGCGTCACAAAGCCGACGCCGGCCACGATGCAGAAGATACCGATCCAGCGGGCGGGCGTGATCTGCTCATGCAGCCAGAAGCGGGAGAGGAGCGCCACGACGACGTAGGCGAAGGATGTTGCGGGAAGCACAAAGGTGACATCCGCCCAGGAGAGTGCTGTCAGATAGGAGGCGAAGAAGCCGATCAGGAGCACGATGCCGGCGATGACCCATGGTAGCTTCAGCGCGACCAGCAAGGTGCTCAGATGGTGCAGGGAGACGGGCCCGAGATGTTTCATTCCCTGGGCGAGGAATGTGTCACCTAGCGCCGAAGTGAGCGTGACGATGGCGAGGATGAGATATCGGCGTGGGGTCATAGACCGTTTTCACAAATACTGTTCTTCATCCGCATCTGCGACGAGCAGCTTTTCTTAGAGCAGATTTCCCATCACTATGTGCCATTAAGTCCCGTGCAGAGCGACTTTTCTTGACGGAAAAGCCGCGTTTATCCTGCTGCTTCAGCGTAGCTCTATGGGAAATCTCCTCCAACGGGAAAAGCTGCCTCCATATTTGTTGCAAAACCCTAGATCGTTTGTGAAAACGGTCTAGGCGTCCCGTGAGCGAAAGAGGCGACCCTGAGAGCATTTTCGGTATGAGTACAGACCGTCCGACGATCGCTCTTGTGGCTTTTCTTAAAAGAAAAGCCACGCCTAGTGAATCTCCGCAGGACACGGTATTACCGAAAATGCTCCTCGCCGCCTCGCATGGAGAGAAAGGACGCCGCTCAGGCTCCGGCGTTCACAACCGGCGTGGTCTTTCCAGCCTGTTGCTGCTTGGTGTCCTTGACGATCCGGTTGCGCTGTGCGCGTAGCTTCATGAAGCTTTTGGCTTCCTGGTAGAGACGCGGCACATCGCGGTTCACAATGGCCTTCCAGATGACGCGGGCTGCGGCCTTGGGACGGAAGTAGTACTCGTCGTAGAAGCGATGGACCATTTCGAGCACATACTCGGCGGGCAGGCCGGGGTATTCGATGTGGGCCATCTGGTGTCCGCCGGAATCGGACATGTTGTAGTTGGTGATGAAGCCGTTCTTCTCGGCGAAGTCGTAGAACTCCGTGCCCGGATAGGCGTGGGCGATGGAGACCTGGATGGTCTCGCAATCCAGGGTCTTGGCGAAGTTGATGGTGTTGCGAATGGATTCCCTGGTCTCGCCCGGCAGGCCGAGGATGAAATCGCCGTGAATAGTGAGCCCGAGATCGTGGCAGTCCTTGGTGAAGGCGCGCGCACGCTCGACGGTAGCGCCCTTCTTGATGTTTTTGAGAATCTGCGGATCGCCGGATTCGTAACCGACGATGAGCAGGCGGCATCCGGCGTCTTTCATGGCTTTCAGGGTTTCGCGATCTGTAGTGACGCGCGAGGTGCAGGACCAGGTGATGCCGAGCGGCTTCAGCTTTTCGCAGAGCTCGACGGTGCGCGCCTTCTGAATGTTGAAGGTGTCGTCGTCGAAGAAGAATTCCTTTACCTGGGGGAAGTTCTCCTTGGCCCACTTCATCTCGGCGGCGACGTCATCGCTGGAGCGCTTGCGCCAGGCATGTCCGCTGAGCGTCTGCGGCCAGAGGCAGAAGGTGCACTGCGCCGGACAGCCGCGCGTGGAGTAGAGCGCGATGTAGGGATGCAGCAGGAAAGGGACGTTGTAGCGGGTCACGTCCATGTCGCGCTTGTAGATCTTGGTGGCCCAGGGCATCGCATCCAGGTCTTCCAGCTGCGGGCGATCCGGATTGTGGGTGACGGTGCCGTTGGCGCCACGGTAGCTGATGCCGAGGATTTCGGGCAGGGGCTTACCGTTGGCGTATTCCACCACGGACATGTCGAATTCGCGGCGGCAGATGAAATCAATGGCGCGGCACTCGTTCAGGGCACGATCCGGCGAGGTCGTGACCGGCGGGCCGACGAAGGCGACCTTGATGGACGGGTTAGCGCGCTTGATGGCCTCGGCCAACGCATGGTCACCGGCCCAGCCCACGGTGCTGGTGAAGAGCACGAGGAACTCATAGCCCTTCGCGATCTCGATGGTTTCATCGGCAGAGACGTGATGCGGCGGGGCGTCCAGGAGGCGAGAGCCTTCGAGCAACCCGGCGGGATAGGCCAGCCAGACGGGGTACCAGTAGGATTCGATCTCGCGGGTTGCGGGCCAACGGCTGCTGGCGCCGCCGTCAAAGTTTTCAAACGAAGGCGGGTTCAGAAAGAGCGTCTTCAGTGGCATATTGTCTAACCCTTAGTGTATCAGTCAGGGCCCGGTAAAGGGCCGAAAAACTGCACTGAAAAGAGTGCAGATGTGGGGGCCCATAACCGGGGCTAAATCCCTATGGATGAGGCGCCTGCATGGCCCATTCTTCGACGGTGCCGAGCGAGCGCTGCAACTGTATCTCTGCCTGCATGAGCTGGAAATCGGCATCGAGTCTATCTAGGTAACGGCGGCGCTCTTCGATCCGGGCTTTTTCCTCGTCGCGGGGCGTGAGGCTGGCGTTCGGATTACCCGTGCCGTTTTGCAACCGGGTCATCACGGCGTCGACGTTTTCCTGCGCATAGTCGCTCTCGAGCCGGGCGATCTTCTGCTGGGCGCGCAGCTCCGCGAGGCTGCCGGAGAGCTCGCGCGTCTGCTCTGACAGCTGAAGACGAAAGAGGTTTGCCTGCTCGCGGGCGTGGACGGCATCGGCCGCGGAGGCGCGGGCTTGAGCGCGTGCTTCCGAATCAAAGATGGGCCATTTCACGTCGACGCCCGCGTCGAAATTGTTGTGCTGAAAGCGCAGGTAATACTCCGCGTAATTATTGAACTTGGCGTAACGGCTGTATTGGATGCCGAAGGCAACCTGCGGGCTCCAGACTTTCCGGCTGTCGCTAGACGCGATGAATTGTTTGGACTGCACGTCCGCCTCGGAAGACGCCAGTGCGGCGCTGTGGGTGCTCAGGGTTGCGTTGAAGGTATCCGGGCTGAGAGCCGCAGGGGGCGAGGGAATCGACGGTGATTCCGGCGTGACTGAATTTTCGGCGAGTCCGGTAAGATTCGCAAGACGCAGCCCGAGGAAACTCATACGGTCCTGGATGTGCAGCCGTCGCAGCTCGAGCTGCGCGTTGGTCAACTCGGCTTGGGTGACATCCATGGCGCTGGAGAGTCCTGCGGCGTTGCGCTCGCGCTCGATCTCGACCAGCCGTTCGCCAAAGCTGTGCTGCTGATCCATCGCTTCAAGCTCGCGCCGGTCGGTATCCAGCTCGATGTAGGCAAGCGCGGTGTCGGCGACGACTTTTTCCCGCGTGTCGCGCAGCGAGGCGCGTGCCGCCGTGAGCGATGCGCGCGCGGAGCGGATCACGGCCGGCTGCGAGAAAGAGAGCACGAGGGAATTGCCGGTGGCATTGACGATGGTGGGTTGCCCGACCGGGAAACCGTAGGAGTAACCCACGTTTGAGCCAATTACCATGCTGGGCACATACGCGTTCCGCGCCTGGGATAGACCTGCCGTGGCGCGATCGACATCCGCGGCGGCCATCTTCACTTCGTGCGAGTTGCGCAGTGCCAGGTCGACTGCCGTGTAGAAGGAGATCTGCGCCTTTGCTGGTTGCGCGGCGGTCATCGCCAGGGCTGCGAAGACGGCAAATGTGGGCGCGACAACTCGCGAGCAAAAAGGCGCGTGTGGCAAAGGGCAGAGTCCTGTGATTTCAGCGTCCGGTATTGGTGGCAACCTGCTTTGTTGGATGATAGACGCTGGCGATGGCGGCTGAGGCCTGAATCTCCTGCGCGGCACCCGCCGCGTCACCTTGTTTGTCCAGCAGGCTGGCGAGCATCAGATGCACGCGGAAGGCCGGCTCCTCCTCCGACTTGTCCGGAGAGGCGAGATACTGGCGAAGCAGGCGGATGGCGGTCTGCGGATCCTGGTCTGCGCGGGTCAGCAGGTGCGCGGCATCCACCAGCGGCTCGCCGCGCGCTCCGTCCGCCTCCAGTCCGGAGCGGATTGCCTGCTGCATCCGGAGGAGATCATTCTGCTTCTGGTAGAAGGAAGCGAGAACCATCCAGTAGTTTGCCGGATGGGGCGAGTCAGCAATCGCTTCGCGGAAATGCTGCTCCGCCGCAGCGGTGTCTTTGTTGCTTGCTGCGATCTGGCCGCGTAGTTCTTCGGCGCGGGCGCGGTCTATATCGTCGAGCCTGGATGCTATTGCAGCCGCTTTGTCCTTGCCGCCGCCGACAATGGCAGGCGCCTCGGTGTAGTACTCACCGAGATCGGAGAGCGCCTCCGCATTGTGCGGATCGAGCGCTACGGCCGTTTCAAATTCGGCCTTTACCCGCTTGGCGAGGCCGTATGCCTTGATGAACGACGCGCGCTCAGCTTTTTCCCCCAGCGCGCGTCCGTACCAGAGATGATTGTTGCTGCTGTCGGGGTTGAGGGCGACTGCTTTCTCACAGGCGGCCACCGCATCGTTCCAGCGCTCAAGCTGCAGGGAGAGCCGGCACAGCAGTTGCTGCGCGTCGGCATCTGTGCGATTCTCCGCCGCGTCGGACTGCAGCACCTCGAGGGCGTGATCGGCGCGGCCCTGCTGCAGATCGTGGAGCACATCTGTGCGGCTCTCTGGAGTGAGCGCCAGCAGGTGGAGAGACAGGAAGAAAGGAATGATCAGTACGGGGGAAACGCGCATGGCTGCTTACCGTTCGTCGCCCGGCGGCGGTGGATACTTAGCGGGCAATATGTACGGGCACGCTCTCCGCCAGCGGCTCGCCGTTGGTGGTGCTCAGCGCGACCGTATCGTTCTCCGCCAATCCTTTGATGATCTGCACCTGCGTGAGATTCAACGCTCCGACAGTGACCTGTTGCCGTTTTAGGACTTTGCCGTGGAGGACGTACACATAATTATTTTTGCCGTTTTCGCTGTGGAGGGCCTCGCGCGGGATCGTCAGCACGTGGTTCAACTGTTGCTCTGTGACGGTGACTTTGACGTTGGTGTTCGGCAGCAACTTGCCATCGGCGTCGTCCACGCTCAACAGCACTTCGCCCACATTGCGGGTTGTATACGTAATGATGGTCGAAGGCATGCTGAGGATTCGCCCATGCCAGGTACGATTTGGCAGCGCATCCCAGATGATCGTGGCCGACTGGCCCACGTGCAGCGCACCCAGCTCCGGTTCGTCGAAGTAGGCGCGCACCTGAAGCTTGGTCAGATCGGCCATCTGCAACAAGAGCGCGCCTGGACTTACGTACTCCGATACGGAGACGGGGAGGGAATAGACGGTTCCCGCGAAGGGCGCGCGGACGTTGGAGTCCGCAACCACGGTGCTGGCAGCGGAGTAGGCCGCCTGCGCCTGCTCCAGGTTGGCCTTGGAATGGGCGATGTCGGCTGGCGAATATCGGTCGTTCTTTCTGCTTTGGAGGGTCGCGAGCGAGGTGTTTGCAGCATCCAGCCGCTGCTGCGCCGACGCTACCTCGCTGGGAGCGGCGGCGCCCTGGGCGGCCAGTTTCTTCAATGTGTCCAGGGTGTGCTGAGCCTGATCGCGATTCATCTGCGCACTTGCCAGCTCGCCGGCGAGCGAATTGCGCTCTTCCTGCGTGCCGCCCCGTTCGGTGGCCTGGTAGTTTGCCTGCGCGCCGCGCAGCGAGGCGAGAGCGGCGACACTATGCGCGACCGCATCGGCGTCGTCCAGCGACAGCAAAAGCTTTCCTTTGGGCACCAATTCTCCCGCCCGCACGTACAGGTGCGTCACGGTGCCCGGCGCCGGAGCGTGGGCTTCGAAGTTGTGCTGCGGCTCGACTTTGCCGTTGGTGCTGTCGGTTCTAATCAGGTCCCCGATCGTCGCCTGTGCCACGCGCAGGGGCAGTTCCTCGCGGGTAAGGCTGCGCACCACGAAGAAAACAATCACCAGCAGGATTGCGGCGAGCGTCCACAATACGATGGGGCGCGCTCTGCCATTAGAAGTTTCCGCCATTCTTTCGAGACCGTCGGTAAGTATATAAGACGCCCGTGGTATGCCTTTGGAGTCAGAAAGATGCGCCAGGACTCCATGAGTACAATAGGAGCATGACCACCACTGCGCGATACACCGACGAGCACGCGCGCGCGGGGCTTGCCACGCATTTTCCCGAGATCGAGACCTGGGAGAACCAGTTTCGCGGCTACGAGATCGTGATCGACAACCCGGAGTTCACCTCTGTCTGCCCCAAAACCGGCCTGCCCGATGCCGGCGTGATTACGCTGCGCTACATGCCGCGCGAGCGCTGCCTGGAGCTGAAATCCTTCAAGGAGTACCTGTTCTGCTACCGCAATCTGGGTATCTTTCAGGAGAATGTGGTGAACCAGGTGCTCGAGGATGTGGTGAAGGCCTGCGAGCCGGAATGGGCTGAGGTCCGTGGCGACTTCCGTCCGCGCGGCGGTCTTTCTACGGTTGTGACAGCGCGCTGGCCCCGGCCTGCGAGCACGCGGTAGTGTGGTGAGGCAAAGCTCAAGTTCGTGTTGGTTGAGCGGCGCTACCGTTTTTACAATGACTGTGGCCTGACTTGCAGCCATTATGTGCAGCTTTTCTTAACGGAAAAGCTGCGTCGAGCGACGTTCAGCGGGTACACCAAATTGTGAAAACGGTCTACGCGCCGAGATTGAACGCTAGATACAGCAGGTCCCTCACTCCACCTTCGGTTACGTTCAGGATGACAAATTCATGCAGAGAACGAACGATTCACCGCACTAAACCGATCGTCGTTCGATAGATGCCGATGCCGCGCGACGAGCACCCACGGTACGGTCATGCGGCGTCGGCGCTGGGCCTGCTGACCGCGCTGAACCTCTTCAACTTTATCGATCGCTACGTGCTGCCGGGTGTACAGCCGCTGGTGCAGCACGAGTTTCACGCCAGCGATGAGCGGATGGGCGCGCTGACCTATGCGTTCTTCATCACCTACATGCTCGCTGCGCCGCTCACCGGATGGCTGGGGGACCGCGTTCCACGCAAGCCGCTGGTGGTGGCGGGAGCGGTGCTGTGGAGTGTCGCGACGCTGCTGACAGCGACTGTACACAGCTACGGCCAGCTCTACTTTCGCCATGCGGTCGTCGGCATCGGCGAGGCTACGTTCAGCGTTTTCGCGCCCGCGATGATCGCCGATATGTATCCGGAGCGGGTACGAAATAAAGTGCTGAGCGTCTTCTATCTCAGCATTCCGGTAGGTGCAGCGCTGGGCTACCTGATTGGGGGACAGCTTGGCCCCACATACGGCTGGCGAAGACCCTTCCTGGTGAGTGCGGCACCGGGGCTCCTGATCGCCGTGCTGATCCTGTTCTTCGTGCGCGAGCCGGAGCGCGGCGGCGCCGACCTGCTGAAGCCCACCCCGACGCGGGCGACCATCCTTGGCGTCTTCACCAACCCCGCATATTGGACCGCGACCTTGGGCATGGCGATGCTGGTGTTCACGATGGGAGGCATCTCGGTGTGGCTGCCGACATTTCTCTCGCGGATGGAAGGGTATTCACTCGCGCGTGCGAATCAGCTTCTGGGCGGGGTGACGGTGATCGATGGCATTCTAGGAACGATCGTGGGGGGGTGGATTGCGCAGCGGTGGCTGCGGACGAATCATCGCGCGCTGTATCTGGTGTCGGCGTGGAGCGCTGTGCTGACCTTTCCTGCCGCGGTGATGGTCTTCTTTGGGCCGCGCTCGCTGCTGGTGCCTTCGATCCTGCTCGCGGAGTTCTTTCTCTTCCTCAACACGGGTCCCTTGAATGCGGCAATCGTTAACTCGGTCTCCGCCGTGGTGCGCTCTTTTGCCATTGCTCTCAATCTCTTCTTGATACATGCGCTGGGCGATGCGCCATCGCCGAGATTGATCGGCGCGGTCTCGGATCGGCACGGACTGCGGCTTGGGCTGGGCCTCACGCTGGTCACACTTGTGATATCGGCTGCGATTCTGTTCGTTGGGGCGCGGTTTGCTCCAGCGCTGCCGGAGGAGTCAGAGGCGTGACGGTGTTGCGTGCGCTGGGGCTCGCGGCCGGATGGGGGGTGGCGCTGCTGTGGACGGCAAGAGCCGGGGGGTGGCTGCGGGGGATGGCGCGACTGCCGGATCTGCTGCGGCAGCCTGAGGGTCAGCCGGGAGGGCAGGTCAGTGTCATTATTCCGGCGCGGAACGAGGGCGTAGCGGTTGGGGAGGGCTTGCGGTCGCTGCTGGCGTCGAAGGGTGTGGACCTGGAGGTGATTGCCGTCGATGACCGATCGACGGATGAGACCGGTGAGGTCATGGATACATTCCAGCATGAGCAGCGGGCGAGTGGCGTGCGCTATGTGGTGGAGCATGTGCGCGAGCTTCCCGCGGGCTGGCTAGGGAAGCCGCATGCGATGGCGCGTGGAGCGGCACTGGCGACGGGGGAGTGGCTGCTGTTCACGGATGCCGACGTCGTCTTTGCCCCGGATGTGCTGGCGCGTGCGCTGAGCTGGCTCGAGCGTGAGTGCGGTGATCATCTGCTCGTGGTTCCGACGGTGGTGGCGGGGAGCGCTGGCGAGCGGATGATGATGCCATTTCTGCATGTGTTGTCGATCTGGGGGCCGCGGATGTGGCGCGTGGCGGATCCGAAGTCGCGCGATGCGCTGGGTGTGGGGGCCTTCAACCTGATGCGGCGAGCTGTATACGAAAAGGTTGGCGGATGGGAGCGGCTGCGCATGGAGGTGATCGAGGATGTCCGGATGGGCTACCTGATCAAGCAGGCTCGGTTTCGGTCGCGCGTGGTGACGGGGCGGAAGCTGGTGCGCATTCGCTGGGCGCATGGCGCTTGGGGCGTGGTGGACAACCTGACCAAAAACGTTTTTGCTGCCTTCCGCTTTCGGACTGGGCTGCTGGTCGCGGGAACTGTGGCTACTGCGATCATGTGCCTGCTGCCGTTTGCGGGTCTGGTGCTGGGGCTGGTCGGGCAGCGCGCATGGCTTTGGCCGAGCCTCGTGTCACTCGCGGTGCTGGCCGCGCTGCAGTGGCGCTACGGCCGCTTTGCCGATCTGGATGGTGCTCGGACCATGGTTTGGCTGCTGACCTTTCCGGTGGCGGCTCTGGTCTTTCTCTATGCCATGGTGCGATCGACGGTGCTCACGCTGGTACGCGGCGGTGTGGTGTGGCGGGGGACGTTTTATCCGCTGAGCGAACTACGCGAGCACGCGGGGCCGTTCCGGTAGCGCAGTATCGGTGCTGGTTGAGCGGCGCTACCGTTTTCACAATGACTGTGGCCTGACTTGCAGCTATTATGTGCGGCTTTTCTTAACGGAAAAGCTGCGTCGAGCGAAGTTCCAGCGGATACATCAAATTGTGAAAACGGTCTTCGCACCGATATTGAACGATAGATACAGCAGGTCCCTTCGGCAAGCTCAGGGCAGGCTCTTCGCTCCACCTTCGGTTACGTTCAGGATGACAAAGCATGCACGCGAGTAACGACTCACACTAATGCGTGGCCCGGAAGAGGCTGAAGTGGTGACTGCCGCCGAGCGATGGGTCGTGGACGGGGGCTTTGCCGGATTCGGCGCCGAAGCCGGCGAGCAGAGCAGGGTTGGGGCGGAACTTCTCCGCGCCGCCGTGCAGCTGGCGCGCGCTGCTGAGATAGATCAGGCTGCGCTGATTTACCGAATGCACGGTGCCGCGCAGCTCGATGTCCTTGCCGCGGAGTGATTCGAGATTGCCCGCGTCGCGTCGATCCTGGGGAAGGCTGGCGATGGTGAAGTGGCAGTCGGCGTCGCTGGTATCGGGACTGCAGGTGTCGAGGAAGCGGGTGCCGTCGCGGAGCTGGGCGATGGTGTAGACGTGCGCGGTGACGCAGATGTCCTTGCCGGTGTAGCGGGCGGCTTCGGACGCGGGATGACACACGCGGGTTGCTGCATGCAGGGCGGAGGAAGACAGCAGCAGGAGCCCGAGGATGGTTCGCACGCAAGAATCCTAGGCGCTGATTTGCCGGGTGGCGATCCCATGGATGTGGTATCCCGCACGGGCGCTATTTCATCTGATTCCCACATCTCAAAAGCGCGATGTGGGGCGCCCATCGTGCTGGCGTCAGGAAAAGCAGATCCCTCCACTGCGCGGTGGCGCTACGCGCCACGGCTCCGGTCGGGATGACAAGTGGTTGGAAGACGACTTCGGTCGGGAGGACAGCTCTGGCCTTAGTGCGTGCTTAGGGCGGGTTCTGATTTGCCACTGCCGTAGTGGCTGGCTACGTAGTCGTCGAGGATGCGCTTGAAGTCGGCGATGATGGTGTCGCCTTTGAGGGTGACGGCGAGTTTGCCGTCGATGTAGACGGGCGCCTTGGGCTCTTCGAATGTTCCGGGCAGCGAGATGCCGATGTTGGCGTGCTTGCTTTCGCCGGGGCCGTTGACGATGCAGCCCATGACGGCAAGCTTCATCTCCTCCACGCCGGGGTATTGCTTCTTCCACTCCGGCATGGACTCGGTGAGGTAATTCTGCACCTGCTGGGCGAGCTCCTGGAAGTAGGTGCTGGTGGTGCGGCCGCAGCCAGGGCAGGCGGTGACCTGCGGGGCGAAGGAACGGATGGAGAGTGCCTGCAGGATCTGCTGGGCGCAGCGGACCTCCTCACTGCGGTCGCCGCCTGGGGTGGGGGTGAGCGAGACGCGGATGGTGTCGCCGATGCCGGCGAGCAGCAGCGGCGCGAGACCGGCGGTAGAGGCGACGGTGCCCTTCATACCCATGCCGGCTTCGGTGAGGCCGAGGTGGAGGGCGTGGTCGCAGCGCGCGGCGAGCGCGGTGTAGACGTCGATGAGGTCGCGCACGCCGGAGACCTTCGCGGAGAGAATGATCTGGTCGCGACGGAGGCCGTAGCGCTCGGCGGCTTCGGCGTTGTCGAGGGCGGAGCGGACCATCGCCTCCATCATGACGTCGCGGGCGTCGAGGGGCTCGGCCTGCTTCGAGTTCTCATCCATCATGCGGGTGAGGAGCGCCTGATCGAGCGAGCCCCAGTTGACGCCGATGCGCACCGGCTTCTGATGCTTGACGGCGACCTCGACCATGGTGCGGAAGTTGTCGTCGTCCTTGCGGCCGATAGAGACGTTGCCGGGATTGATGCGGTACTTCGAAAGCGCCTGGGCGCAGGCGGGATACTTGGTGAGCAGCAGATGGCCGTTGTAGTGGAAGTCGCCGATGATGGGCGTGCTCCAGCCCTTTTCGCGGATGCCGTCGACGATGTAGGGGACAGCTTTGGCGGCGTCGTCGTTATTGACGGTGATGCGCACCAGCTCCGAGCCGGCGCGGGCGAGTGCGGCGATCTGCTGGACGGTGCTCTCGATGTCGGCGGTGTCGGTGTTGGTCATCGACTGGACGACGATCGGGGCGGAGGAGCCGACGCGGACCTCGCCGATGGGGACGGTGACTGATTTTCTGCGCTGGATTTCCGGCATAAGGGTCATTCCCAGTTTACCGTGGCTGCCCCGCTGACCGGGCAGTCGCGTTGCTTATACCTCTCCCCTTTTCCTGCACCGCGCGAGCCCGCGTGATTCTTTTTGCAGCAGTGTGTCTGTAGCAATGGATCGGGGGTTCTGAGTCCTAAGTATCTCCAGAAAAAGGGCTTAGGGTGGATTCATTTCGGTGAGTTGAATTGATGCGGGGGAGTGTCAGGAAGCCGGTTGGAATGCAATCGTCGTCGGTTTTCGCTGATTTTTTATGTGGCGAAGCGTGTCCGTTCCACAGTCATGCCGTGTTTCAAAACGACGCTGCTGTGAAGTTTTGCGCGGTCACCGCGAAGACTCTACTCGCTTCATTCTAAAGAATTGCGCGAACTGTTACGGAAACAATCTGCGTGAGCAAGGAGGGGGCCAAAGCGTTGCCGAAGGCATGCGATCGCGTGGCAGAAAAGTGGTAGTGCGTCACGCCACTCGTACCGTTACAAAAAGGGCAGCAGTTCCATTTTGAGACCGCCGCCGGCACTTGATCGGCTCACGCGTAGATGAAGCGCGGTCCGTTGCTTTCTCACAGTAGTTGCGTTGTTTGATTTTGTTTCGAAAAACCAATTTCACGGCGAGGCGCACGTTGCTTCGCCCTTTTTTACCCACGCCCGCGTGGGGTTGAGGAAGACCAGATGGGACGCGCGTTCCCCCAACTGAGCCGCGCCGTTGCGTGCAGCATTCTGTTGCTGCTGCTGACGGCATGCGGACTGACCATTCACAATCCGGGGCTCTTCGCGGGCAGCTCATCGGCGGTCACGGTGGCGGTGACCGGGCCCTCGAAGGTGACGCTGGGTACGCAATCGCAGTATGCGGCGACGGTGAGCGGGACCAGCAATACCGGCGTGACGTGGTCTGTGAATGGCACGGCGGGCGGCAGCGCGGCGCTGGGCACGATATCCGCGGCGGGACTCTACAGCGCGCCGGCGACGATGCCGGCATCGGCCAGCATCACGATCAGCGCAACGAGCGCAGAGAGCACGGCGACCTCACAGAGCGTAGCGGTGACCCTGGTGGCGCCGGCGACGATCCTACCCGCATCGACACCGGTAACGATTGCGCTGAGCGGCGCGACCAGCGTGACGGTGGGGACGCAGGCGCAGTACACGGCCGCGGTGAGCGGCACGACGAACCAGGCAGTGACCTGGAGTGTAGATGGTGTAGCCGGGGGCAGCGCGGCGGCGGGATTGATCTCGTCGACAGGACTGTATACAGCGCCGGCGACGATGCCGCAGCCGGCAACTGTCACCATCACGGCGACAAGCGTGGCGAGCGCTTCGACTTCGCAAAGCATCACGGTGACGCTGGTGGCGGCTCCGAGCACGCCCACGCCTCCGGCAGCCCCGGTGACGATTGCGCTGAGCGGCGCGACGAGTGTGACGGTGGGGACGCAGACGCAGTACACGGCCGCGGTGAGCGGCACGACGAACCAGGCAGTGACCTGGAGTGTAGATGGTGTAGCCGGGGGCAGCGCGGCGGCGGGATTGATCTCGTCGACGGGACTGTATACAGCGCCGGCGACGATGCCACAACCGGCAACTGTCACCATCACGGCGACAAGCGTGGCGAGCGCTTCGACTTCGCAGAGCATCACGGTGACCTTGATGGCGGCTCCGAGCACGCCCACGCCTCCGGCAGCGACGGTGACGATTGCGCTGAGCGGCGCGACGAGTGTGACGCTGGATGCGCCCGCGCAATACACAGCAACGGTGAGCGGCACATCCAACACCGCGGTGACCTGGACGGTAAGCGGCGTGGCCGGCGGGAACACGACGGTGGGGTTGATCTCTGCCGATGGACTGTATACCGCGCCGGATACGATGCCGACCCCCGCAACTGTCACGATCATGGCGACGAGTACGGCGAGCCCGACTGTTTCACAGAGCCTGACGGTGACGCTGGAATCGCAAACGCCGGTTGCTCCACCGCCGACGTCGCCACCGCCAACATCTGCGGCGACCAGCGTGACGGTGAGCGGGTCGTCGACGGTGAACGTGGGCACGCCGGTGCAGTACACGGCGACAGTAGCCGGCACGTCGAACCAGAAGGTGACGTGGAGTATTGCGCCAACGACGGCGGGGTCGATCAGCGCGACGGGACTTTATACACCGCCGGCTTCCGTGCCCACGGCAAATACCGTGACCGTCAAGGCGGTGAGCGTGCAGACGCCGACGGTCTCCGGAACGATGAGCGCCACCTTGCTCGATCCGATGCCGGTAATCACGTCGGCGACAGCGACGGCGCAGGGGCAGAGTTACCTGATCGACGTACAGGGGAATGCGTTTCTGCAGGGAGCGACGCTCCTGATCGGCGGGCAGCCGGTGAGCACCACACAGAGCTCGCTGGACGATCTGCAGGCGACGATCGCAGCGGGCAGCGCGCAACAGGTAACCGTGATTGTGCAGAATCCGAATCCGGGCGAGACGCAATCCGCGCCCGCGACGGTGACGCTGGGCGTGCAGCGGGCAACGGCGACGGCAGCGGCGCGATTGCTGGACCAGGCGAGCTTTGGGCCGACGGAGCTGACGATCGAGCATGTGGAGCAGGCGGGGCTGCAGGGTTATTTGAACGAGCAGTTTGCTGCGTCGCCGACGTATCTGCCGGCGCTTCCGGCACAGCCGCCAGCGGAGTGTTCGCCAGCGTCAATTACGAGCGTGTGTGTGCGCTCGAACTGGTTCAAGGTTGCGATGACAGCGAACGATCAGCTTCGCCAGCGTGTGGCGTTTGCGCTGAGCCAGACATGGGTCGCGTCCTCTTACAACGGCTACATGATCACGCCGTATGCGAACCTGCTGGTGAAGGATGCGTTCGCTAACTACCGGCAGATCATGAACGACATGACGCTGTCGCCGAACATGGGTTATTTCCTGAACATGCTGAACAGCCCGGCGGCGGCGGCGGGGCAGATTGCGAACGAAAACTACGGACGCGAGCTGATGCAGCTCTTCACGATGGGGCCCGATCTGCTGAACCAGGACGGGACGCTCGAGACGGACAGCAAGGGCAATCCAATTCCTGCGTACTCGGAGCTGCAGGTGGAAGCGATGGCGCGCGCGCTGACCGGCTGGACGTATGCCAATCCGGATGGGAGTACGCCGTCGAATCTGATCTTTACGCCGAACTGGAATCACCTGATGGTGCCGGTAGATCTGCGCCATGACACGAGCGCAAAGGCGCTGCTGAATGGCGTGACGCTGCCGGCGGGACAGAGTGCGGCCAACGATCTGAAGGATGCGCTGGACGATGTCTTCAACCATCCGAATGTCGGGCCATTCGTCTGCCGGCAGTTGATTCAACACCTGGTGGCCGGCAATCCGAGCCCGGGGTATGTCGGTCGGGTCGCGGCGGTCTTCGCGAACAACGGCCAGGGCGTGCGTGGAGACATGCAGGCGGTGATCACGGCGATCCTGCTGGATCCAGAGGCGCGGGCGAACGACACCCAGACCGGCGATGAACTGGAAGCGAATCCGGCCGTGCAGTCCGGGCATCTGCGGGAGCCGGCGCTATGGGCTGTCGATGTGGCGCGCGGGTTGAATGCCGAGATCGCGAATCCGAGCGACGCGTATCCGCTGATCAACATGGGCAACGGGCAACTGGTTGCGATCGGCGAGCCTCCACTTGGCGCGCTGACGGTGTTCAACTTCTTCCCGCCGGATTACATGATTCCGCAGACGACGGTCAACGCACCGGAGTTTGGACTGGAAAATACCGGGTCGATCATTCCGCGGCTGAACCTTGCGAACTACATCATCAGCAACAGCGCCAGCGGGTTGTCGATTGACGTCAGTGGGGCGGGCCCGTTCGGCAGCAAGGCAGCGGATGCGGGCGCGCTGGTGGACTATCTGGGCATGATCTTCATGCACAGCCAGATGCCGACGGATATGCGGACGGCGATTGTGGACTACATCTCTACGGTACCGGCGAGCGACGTGACGGATCGAGCCAGTCTGGCGGCGTACCTGGTGGTGACGTCGTCCGAATACAAGATCATGCACTGATGTGCCGCGATGGAAAGCGACAGGAGCAGGGAAATGAAAGCGAGTCGACGGAGTTTTCTGAGATATGCCGCGATGGCGGCAGGTGGCAGCGCGCTGGCGCTGCGGCCGTTTGGCGCGATGAACGCGCTGGCGCAGACGACATCGGACTATCGCGCGCTGGTCTGCGTGTTTCTGTTTGGCGGCAACGACTCGAATAACATGCTGGTGCCATTTGACGCGACAGGCTACGCAAATTACGCAAGCCTGCGCGGGCCGATCGCGCTGGGGCGCAACGCGCTGTTGCCGCTGAGGCCGACGCCGGATTTTGCACTGCATCCGAGCCTGCCCGACGTGCAGGCGCTCTATAACAGCAACAAACTCGCGTTTTTAACAAATGTCGGCACGCTGATCCAGCCGACGACGCAGGCACAGTATCTGGCGAACCAGGGAGCCCAACCGAGCAATCTGTTTTCGCATCCGGACCAGCAATTGGAGTGGCAGAACCAGGCAGTGAGCGGACGCACGCTAAGCGGCTGGGCAGGCCGGATGGCGGACCGCATGAACGTGCAGTACAACACGGGGGCGCAGATTCCGATGATCTGCTCGGTCGATGGCGACACGCTGTTCTGCGATGGCGAATCGACGCAGCCCGTATCGATGGGCACGGGAGGAGCCATCCCGCCCTATTGCGCGGAAGGGCGGTACTGTCCCTCGCGGCTCGAGACGGCGCAGCAACTGGCGAGCTTCAGCAGCGGGGTCTCGCTGGTGCAGGCAGACAACGACATCACGTCGAACGCGTATCGCTATAACAATATTCTGATGGACGCGCTGAACTCTGCGTCCGGACTGCAGACGGTGTTCCCCACCGCGGGCGGGAATCCATTCGGAGCACAACTGCAGCAGGTGGCGCAGCTCATGCAAGTGCACGCGGCACTGGGCATGAAGCGGCAGATTTTCTTTGTAGGCGGAGGCGACTTCGACACGCATGGCGGTCAGCTGCAGATTCAGGCGACGCTTCTGTCGCAACTGAGCCCGGCACTGGGCGCCTTTTCGAGCGCGATGGAAGAGCTGGGGCTGACCAATCAGGTGACGACTTTCACATGCTCTGACTTTTCGCGTACCTTCCAGCCGAACTCCGCGGACGGCAGCGATCACGCGTGGGGCGGTCATCACATGATCATGGGTGGCGCGGTGAAGGGCGGACAGTTGTACGGCAACTTCCCAACACTGGCGCTTGGCGGTCCCGATGATTCGGACAAGAATGGCCGGTGGATTCCGACGACGTCTTCCTCGCAATATGCGGCGACACTGGCGCAGTGGTTCGGTGTCTCTTCGGCAGATCTCGCGTATGTGCTGCCGAGCCTGGGGAACTTCTCGCAATCCAATCTCGGCTTCCTCGGATAGGCCATCGCAGCGGGCGATCTGTGGCGCTAGTTGTTGAGGAGCTGCTGTGCCGCACGGAGTCCGGAGCGCAGCGCGCCGTGCACGGTGCCCCAATGGCCGGTGATATCGGTGTGCTCGCCGGCGAAGAAGAGTGTGTTGTCGACCGGTTCTGCCATCGCCGCCGAGCTATCGAGCGCGCCGGCGGGCGCGTAGCTGTAGGCGCCGAGGGTATATGGGTCGCTTTGCCAATCGTGCATATGCCAGTTACGTAATTCGACATCGAGCGAGTGCGGGGCGAGCGAGAAGATGCGCTCGAGCGCGCGGAGTGAGTGTGCGAGGAACTTGCTAGAGCTCGCCACGGCGTCTGCCTTGGGGCCACCTGCCCAACTGACAAGCATGGGGATGTCGCGCGGATGCTGGGTCCACCAGGTGGCCGGCGTCATTTCGGGAGCGAAGAGGAAACGCATCTCCGGCATCGTCTTTGTCCAGAACGCCGAGTGGAAGACGAGGACAAGGCGACGCACAGAACCGGCTTCCATACTGTCTGCCGCGGCGAGGATGCGCGACGGCTGGGGATCGAAGGCGACGCTGCGCGCTTTGAGGATGCCAAGGGGAAGCGTGACGATTGCCTTAGGCGCGGTGAAGGATTCACCGACGGCCGTCTTGACCGAGACTGCGCCAGCGCTCCATTGCAGGGAGACAACGGGCGAGCGAAGCAGGATGCGGGCGCCTGCCTGCTCGGCGCGATGCGCGAGATGGCGGGGAAGCAGATCGTAGCCCTGAATGAGACGTGAGGACCGATCGCCATCGATCTCTTCTTCGGCCTGCTGCTGGCGGGCGAGGGCGGCAATGCCGATGCGGCGCGCGTCGGCGGCGTTGAAGCCTTCGACGAAGGAGCGCGCCTTCTCTGCGATCTCTGCTGCGGGGCGGCGGCGGGCGAGGAATTCGGCAAAACTCATGTCGCCTTCGCGACGAGTGAAGCCGGCGAGGAGCTCGTCGAGGAGGCGGAAGGCTTCGTCCTCGGGACACATGGACAAGGTGCCCTGATGAAAGCATGCGTCAATGCCGGCGGCTTGCTGTGAGGTGGCATGCGCATCGTCGAGGAGACGGAGGAGTTCCGGCGGGCGTCCGTGCACAAACTCTGCACCGAGCTCGACGGGAAAGTCGATTTCAGTGGGGTGCAAAGTGTAGATGCGTCCGCCGATGCGGTCACGTGCTTCAAGGATGGTGACCCGCAGGCCGGACGATGCGAGCTGATGGGCGGCGGCGAGGCCGGCGATGCCTGCGCCGAGGATGAGTGCGTCTCTGGGAGCATTCAAAGGGAACGACTCACACAGATTTCTTCAATGCGGCAGTGTAGCGCAGGCGGTGGGTGATAGAGGCGGGGCGCCGCGAGCGCGGACGCCCCGGGGTCCATCAGGCTGCGGCCCTGGCGTTTGCCTCGACGGAGATCTTCGTTAGTTTTTCGTCTGCCGCTTTCTCTTCCTTGAGATTGGACTCGAGAAGCGATACGTCTTCGTTGTGACCCATGAGCTGAGCCCAACTACGCAGGGTACCGTAGACGGCGATCTCGTGGTGTTCTACCTCCTGGCCGGCGGCGATCAATGTGACGTCGAGCACCATGGGGTCCTTGGCGTCCTTGATACCGTCTTCCGCTTCGGTGATGAGAGAGTGGATGGTCTTGCATGTCTCTGATTTGGCAGAGCCGGTCTGGCGTTGGAGAATCTGCTCGATTCTCGAAATGTGTCCTTCTGTTTCCTTGAGGTGGCTGCGGAAGGCGTTCGCCAGCTCCGGCGTGGTGGCTTTTTCGACCATCTTCGGAAGCGCTTTGGTGATTTCGCGCTCCATGTCGAGGGCTTTCTTCAGGTGGATGATATAGAGGCCGTGCAACGTCTTGAGGTGTTCGGATGTCATTTTCATAGGGGATCTCCAAAATGGTCGGTGACGGTTGTGCACTCTTTGGCCGGGGCGGCGCGAGGCGTGGGCGCCGTCTGCGGGCAGAGGGTGCAATATTTCATTGGACGGTTGCAAATTGTTCGACGTTGCCCGCGGGACGGCAATCGGGAGTAGAACGTGAGCCCGAGAGCGTGCATGCTTTGTGGTGCTTTCTGTGCATCTAGATGAAGAGGAGGTAGATGATGCCGAGACAAGCGAGCAGTACGAGGAGAGCAGGCACACGGCGCGCGGGGTCGAAGCGAACCGCTACGAAACGCACGGGCACGACGCGAAAGACGACTACGCGGACGCGCGGGGCGTCACATGGAAACACGCATCGAAACTCGCAAGGGAAGCGGAAGTGGTCGGCCGGGGTGCAGACGGAGTCGACCTATCCCGAGGAAGGATTGTTCAAGAAAGACGCGGCAACGATTGCGCGGAGCTTGGCGTCAAAGAAGGTTTCGCCGAAGGGGCCGGCTTCCGGCATGCGGATGCTGACGTTTTACGTGAATCGCGCGGGGAAGAACCTGCCGAAGGGCCAGCTGCATGAGTTGGAGCGCGCGAAGACGCTGTTGCACGAACGTGTGGAGAAGGCGAAGGACGGAAAGGCGCCAAAGTCGCGCACGCGCCGGAGCCATAGTTAAGAGGTTATGGTGCTCAGCTCTGGCGGCAGTGCGGCGGCGTTTTGCGGCGGGAGGCGGAGGCCGGTGGCGATGAGGGCGGCGAGTAGAAAGGCTGCCGAGGTGATGCAGAGCGCATAGTTGATGCCGGCGTGCTCGGAGACGTGGCCGATGAGATAGGGCGCGGCAGCGCTGGCGACGCGGCCAATGTTGTAGACGAATCCCATGGCGGAGCCGCGCAGCGAGGTGGGGAAGAGCTCGCTGGCGATGACGACGAAGCCGCTGAAGTATCCGGTGCCGAAGAATCCGACAAGCGGGCCGATGACGAGCAGGGCATTGGGATTGCGCACAAAAGCGAAGATGGGTACCAGCAGCGCGGCCACAACGAGAAAGCTGATGTAGGTGTACTTGCGGTTGTAGCGGTCTGCAATGTAGCCGAAGACGATGTAGCCGAGGAAGGTGCCGATCTGCATGACGATGGTCCATGCGGATGTCTGGACGATGGAGAGGCCGCGGCCGCCTTCCGCCACGGGTGCGGAGAGAAAGCGCGGCATCCAGGTGAAGAGTCCCCAGTAGGCGAAGAGTGCTGCCGTATTCATGGTGGCGCAGATCAGGACGCTGTAGCCGAGCGTGCCGCGGAAGAGGCTGCGGGTCTGGGGCTTTGTCTGTGGGTTCATGCGGACTACGCGCCAGGCCTCCGGCTCGCGCACGCTGCGACGCAGCCAGAGGGTGATGAGCGCGGGAACGATTCCGGCGAAGAAGACGGCACGCCAACCGAAACGAGGCATGATGACAGCGACGACGGCGGCAGCGAGCGCATAGCCGATAGCCCAGGAGCTCTGAACGAGTGCGAGCGCCTTGGCGCGGTGCTGGGTGGGCCATAGCTCCGCGACCAGTGCGGCGCCGGCGGCCCACTCGCCACCCATGCCGAGTCCGAGGAAGATGCGGCAGAGCATGAGCTGGAGGGCGGTGTGGGTGAGCCCGCAGAGCGCGGTTGCGACGGAGTAGACGAGCATGCTGAGGGTGAGGGCGCGGGCGCGGCCTGCGCGGTCGGCAAACCAGCCGAAGGCGAGGCCGCCGGCGGCTGCGGAGAGGAGCGTGACCGACATCATGGCACCGCTCATCGCGGCCGAGAGGTGCAGGGCGCGCTGCACCTGGCCCAGCACCATGGCGTAGAGCATCACGTCCATGCTGTCGAGCATCCAGCCGAGCGATGCGGCGACGAGGGCACGTTTCTGCTCCGCCGAGGCCTGCGCGAGCCAACCGTAGATCCCGTTCACGGGCGCTCCTGTAGAGTTCAAGCGTACGGCCCGGCGCATTCCAGAGCGCCGCGATATCACGATACGGGAAGCGAGCGATTTGCGCGTGGCTAGAGCATTTTCGCTTTTGATCAGTATCACGGAGAGTCGAGAAGTGTGGCTTTTCTTTAAAGGAAAAGCCACGACGAGTTTGAGTATTGCGTATGCACCGGAAGCGGAAATGCTCTATCGACAGCGGGGGAACTTTTACCGACTGCGTCTACCTTGACGGCGGCGAGCTTCGCGTGGTGAAGGTCTTCTCGACGCCGGCCGATCCTTCGCTTGCGGTGCTCGCGGCGCTGGAGCGGATCGGCGGCGGCGAAGCCCATGAAGTGCGACATGGAACAACCATAGGCACGAATGCGATGCTCGAGCGCAAAGGGGCGCGGGTGGCCTTCATCACCACGGCCGGCTTCGAAGATACGATCGCGATCGGCCGCCAGGCGCGCGGCCGATTGTATGACTGGCTGGCGCCGGCGCCCGTATGCCTGGTGGATCGCGAGCTGCGCTTCGGCGTGCCGGAGCGCGTGAGCGCAGAAGGCGCAATGCTGCGCTTGCCGACGGAAGCGGAGCTGGAGGCGCTTGCCGGCGAGGTGCGGGCGAGCGGCGCGGAGGCGGTGGCCGTCTCGCTGCTCTTTTCCTTTGCCAATCCAGAGACCGAGGCGCGGGTGGAAGCGGCACTGCGCTCGCTGAACATTCCTGTCTCGAGTTCGCATCGCATCCTGCCGGAGTTTCGCGAGTACGAGCGTGCTTCGACCACGGTGGTGAACGCGTATCTTGCACCGCTGATGCAGAAGTATTTGCTGCAACTGGAAGAGAGCATCGGCGCGCGGCATGGAGTGCGGGTGCAGGTGATGCAATCCTCCGGCGGCATCCTTTCAGCGCGCGCCGCTGCCGAGGAGCCGGTACGCACGATCCTGTCGGGGCCGGCGGGAGGGGTGATCGGCGCGTGGCAGGTGGCGCGGTGGGCAGGCTTCGAGAAGATTGTCGGCTTCGACATGGGCGGCACCTCGACCGACGTTTTCCTGGCGGATGCAGCGTCGGGCGGCGCGCAACTGACGCGCGAGTCGGTCGTGGCGGGTGTGCCGGTCAGCGTGCCGATGCTCGACATTCATACTGCCGGCGCGGGCGGCGGCTCGATCGCACGTTTCGATGCGGGAGGCATGCTGCGCGTGGGGCCGGAGTCGGCGGGCGCCGAACCGGGGCCGATCTGCTTCGGGCGCGGAACGCGGCCCACGGTCACGGATGCGAACCTTGTGCTGGGTCGGCTCGACGAGGAGAGCTTTCTCGGCGGCGACATGCTGCTGGACCGCAACCGCACGGAGGAGGTGCTGCGTTCGCAGAAGGGCTCGCTGGCTACGGTGGAGGAGTTTGCCGCGGGCATCCTGCGTGTGGTGGAGACGCAGATGGAGAAGGCGATCCGCGTGATCTCGGTCGAGCGGGGACATGATCCGCGCGAGTTCACGCTGGTGGCTTTCGGCGGCGGTGGTCCGTTGCATGCGTGCTCGCTGGCCCGAGCGCTGCGCATCGGGCGTGTGTTGATTCCGGCGATGCCCGGCGCCCTCTCCGCAGTGGGCATTCTGCTTGCAGATACGGTGCGCGACTTCTCGCGCACCGTGATGCTGCCGGGGGATGCGGTGGGGTCGCTGGGCGAAATTTTCAACGAGCTCGCGGAGCGCGCGGCCGCGGAGTTTGCGGCGGAGGGTTTGCAGGGCGCGGCTCATCGCTCGGTCGACGTGCGCTATCGCGGACAGGGATACGAGCTGAATGTGCCTTATGAGAAAGATTCTCCGATGCGCGCCATTGAGGCCTTCCATCGCCTGCACCAGCAGCGCTATGGCTTCTGCGATGCGCGGCGCGCAGTGGAGATCGTGAACGTGCGGCTGCGCATCGTCGCCGCCGGCGAGCCATACGCGCCGGTCCAGCGCGCGCTGGTGCCGGGAGATGGCAGCGCCGCCTGTTATGCGGAGCGCGATGTCTTCTTCGACGAGCGATTCGTTCGATCGCCCTTCTATCGGCGGGACGCGCTGGTTCCCGGCGACACGGTTCAGGGACCGGCGATGATTACCGAATACACCTCTGCCACGCTGCTGCCGCCGGGCTTCGTGGCGCATGTAGATGGTTTCGGCAATCTTGTGATCGATCTTCGAGAGGAGGCGCGCGCGTGAGTTCCGGGATAGATAGTTCCGGCATCGATGCAGTGGAGCTGGCGGTCTTTCAGAGCGGCGTGCACTCCATTGCCGAGGAGATGGGCGCGGCGCTGCGGCGCACTGCTGTTTCGCCGAACATCAAGGAGCGGCGCGACTACTCCTGTGCCATCTTCGACGGGCAAGGCCGGGTGATTGCGATGGGCGATCACATGCCGGTGCATCTTGGATCGATGCCGATGTCGGTCGAGGCGGCGATCGCGTCCGTTGCGTTTGAGCCGGGCGATATCGCCATCCTGAACGATCCCTACGCGGGCGGTACGCACCTTCCGGATATCACGATGGTGCTGCCGGTCTTTTTGCCCGGGCGTGGCGAGCCGGCATTTTACGTGGCGAACCGCGCGCATCATGCGGATGTTGGGGGCGCGTTCGCGGGATCGATGGGACCGGGGAATGAGATTTTTCAGGAGGGGATTCGCATCCCGCCGGTGCGCATCGTGCGGCATGGCGAAGTTTGCCGCGAGATTCTCGACCTGATTCTGCTGAATGTGCGCACGCCGGTGGAGCGCAGAGGCGACCTGGATGCGCAGATCGGCTCCTGCCGCGTGGGCGAGATGCGTGTGCTGCAACTGGTGGAGAAATACGGCGCGCCGAAGCTGCGGTCGCTGGCTGATGCGCTACTGGATTATTCAGAGAGGCTGGTGCGCGCAGAACTGCGCACGATGCCCGCCGGCATCTTTCAGGCAGAGGACTGGCTGGACGATGATGGCGTGACGGCGGATGGCGCGACGGAAGCTCCGTGCAGGATTGCGGTGCAGCTTCGATTCGATCCGGAGGCGGGGTCGATGGATGTTGACTTCACCGGCTCGTGCGCGCAGGTCGCGGGGAGCGTGAATGCTGTGCGCGCAATCACTGTTTCGGCTTGCTTTTACATGCTGCGCTGCCTGCTTGCCGAAGATGCTCCGGCGACGGCGGGCATCCTGCGGCCGCTGACGGTGACCACGCCGGCGGCGAGCATCGTGGACGCGCGGCCGCCCGCGGCGGTGGCTGCCGGGAATGTGGAGACGTCGCAGAGGATCGTGGATGTGCTGCTGCGCGCGCTGGCCGAGGCGGCGCCCGCGCGAGTTCCCGCGGCGAGTGCAGGCACGATGAGCAACCTGACGATTGGCGGAGTCGATCCGCGCACCAACCAGCCCTTCACCTACTACGAGACCACGGCGGGCGGCATGGGGGCGCGGCCGGGGCTGGATGGCATCGCGGGCGTGCAGACGCACATGACCAATTCGCTGAACACACCGATTGAGGCGCTGGAGTATGCGTATCCATTTCGCGTGCGGCGCTATGGCTACCGTGACGGTTCGGGCGGCGCGGGACGGTTTCGCGGGGGTGATGGGCTGGTCCGCGAGATCGAACTCGTGGCCGATGCCCAGGTTGCGCTGCTTGCCGATCGCAGGAAGTTTCATCCGTATGGGCTTGCGGGCGGCGGCGAGGGGAGTGCCGGCCGCGCGGTGATGCGGGAGGCCGGAAGCGAAGCGGAGATCGAGTTACCGGGCAAGTGCAGCCGCCGCGCCGGCGCGGGAAGCCGTCTGCGGATCGAAACGCCGGGCGGCGGTGGCTGGGGCAGGGAATGAAAAGCTTCTTGCTGCAAGCCGCAGGGAGCACGTATTCTCGCGTACACGCGTTTCCTTTACAACCTTTCGGCTGAAACCTCTTGTCCAGGCGAGATGTGTGCGCGGTCGAATCGAAGGCTCGCGAGCATTCGCCACGACGCATGGGTTGGCAGGCGCGATGGTTTTCCAGCATTCACGACCGCAAGGAGAAACGGGCTGTTATGAATCGCGGGGGCTTTCGAAGAGACGGACACATTCTGCTGCGTGCGCTTCTTCTGCTGCTGATCTGCCTGTCGTTGCCGGCGGCCAGGGCGGGTGCGGACACTTTCAAAACCCACGACCCGGGCACCGGATCGGTTGCGATCACTGGTCCGTGGCAGTTTCATACCAGCGATGACATGGCGTGGGCGAATCCCGCGTTTGACGACTCCGGGTGGGAGCAGATTCGCGGCGATGATACGTGGGGCGCGCAGACGCATCCCGGGCATACCGGATTTGCCTGGTATCGCAAGCGGATCGAGATCACGGGTGCGAATACGTCGCTGGCGATCCTGATGCCGCCGGTGGACGATGCGTATGAGCTTTACTGGAATGGGCAGAAGATCGGGACTTACGGCGAGCTGCCGCCGCGCGCCAAGTGGTGGGCCACGGGGCACAGCGCTGTGTATTCACTTCCCGTGAATGCATCCGCCAACGCTAGCGGCGTGCTTGCAATGCGGGTATGGAAGGCCCCGCTGTCATCGACCGATCCATGGACAGGCGGCGGGCTGAACGCCGCGCCGGTGATCGGCAATAAGACAGTCCTGGCGATGCAGGCGATGGAACCGCGTTATGAGCAGGAACGGCAGCATCTGCCTGGTTTCCTGATGGCAGCGGCTATTTTTGTGGCCGGATTGATCGCTCTGCTGCTCTATCTGCGTGAGCGCACGCAATGGTTGTTTCTGTGGCTGGCGATCTATCTGTTGGCAGATGGGCTGATTGGTTTCCGGCGTCTGGACGCGATGCAGTATGGTCTGCATTTTGTATCGCTGCAGATGTACCTCCAGTTTGTCGAGGCCACCCAGGACATCTCACTGTGGCTGCTGCTGCTGACGCTTTTCGGGCTGAGCCGTGAAGCGCGGTGGCGACGCTGGACCAAGATTCTCGCGACCGTCTATTTGGCTTCGCAGGCGGTCGATATATCGACATTCGTCCCGTGGCAGCATGCCGGTCCGGGATTGCAATGGACAGATGCCATTACGACGGCGATCTACACGCTGGCCCCGATCTACATCTTTTTCATTGTCGGCTTCGGGCTGGCGCGCAGAAGACAGATGACACTTTGGCCCATAGCGATCGCCGCGTTTCTCTATGGCGCCTACAACATGACGTATCAACTTTCCGGACAGGGCAGGCGATTCACGCACTGGACGCTCAATTCACGCATGGCGGCCTGGGGCATCCACGTGGGCGCCTACACCTTCAGCGCGCCGTTCCTGCTGGATCTGCTGCTGTTCGTTGTGCTGCTCATTACAGTGGGCCGCCACCAATTCATGGAGCGGCGGCGCCAGGCTGAGATCGAGATGGAGGTCAAGTCGGCGCGTGAGGTGCAGCATGTGCTCATCCCGGAAGAGACGCCGGCGATTCCGGGCTACTCGGTCACGAGCGTGTACAAGCCCGCGGCGGAGGTGGGTGGCGATTTCTTCCAGGTAATGCCGCAGGCGGATGGCGGCGCGCTGGTGATGGTGGGCGATGTGAGCGGCAAGGGGCTGAAGGCCGCGATGACGGTGTCGCTGATTGTCGGCACGCTGCGCACGCTGGCTGAATACACGCAGCAGCCGGCGGAGATCCTGCGCGGACTGAACCGCCGGCTGATCGGGCGCATCGATGGCGGCTTCGTCACCTGTGTGGTGCTCCATATCGCCGCCAACGGCGAGACGACCGTGGCCAACGCCGGGCACCTCGCTCCTTACCGCGATGGCAGCGAGCTACCGGTCGGCGGCTCGTTGCCATTGGGCCTTTCGAGCGGCGCGGTCTACGACGAGCTGAGCTTCCGACTGCATGAGGGCGAGACGCTGGTGCTCTACACGGATGGCATTGTGGAGGCGCGCAACGCGAAGGGCGAGCTGTTCGGCTTTGAGCGGCTGTCGACATTGCTGGCGGCGCGGCCGGAGGTGGGAACGATCGTCGATGCGGCGGAAAACTTTGGCCAGGAGGACGACATCACGGCCCTGTCGATCACCCGGCATGAGGCCGGTCAACCGAAGCCGGCGACCGTGAGCCTGACCGCACAGATTGCGACTGCCTGAAGGAGTGTCTGGAATGATGCCGAGCGCCTCAGCTACGAATTTCCCCCCGAACTCGCCCGCAAACCCACCCCAGAACTCGCCGGGGCAGGTCGATATTGTCGATCTGCAGCAGCAGGTGGCGCGGCTGCAGGCACTGCTCGAGACGTCGCGGCAGGTGCATTCGACGGTGCGGCTGGAGGATCTGCTCAACACCGTGCTGCGCATCGTGGTGCGCGAGCTGGAGCTGCCGGGAGCGCTGATTACGAAGCCGCGCATGATGTATGGCGGGGTGCCGCCGGAGCCATGGGAGGGCTGCCCGCGCTTTCCACTGCAGACCAAAGATGGCCATCTGCTGGCGGAGCTAGTGGTCGCGCCGGCAGTCGGGCGCACGCTCTCCATCTATGAAGAGGATTTTCTGGAGGGGCTCTCGCTTCAGGCAGGAGTGGCGCTCGAAAATGCGCGCTATCACGAGCGCAACCTGGAATGGACGCGGGTGCAGCGCGATCTGGAGGCGGCGCGGCTGATCCAGCGCAGCCTGCTGCCGCAGCAGATGCCGCGGATTCCCGGCTACTCGATCGCCGTTCGCTCCAGCACGTGTTATGAGGTAGGCGGGGACTATGTCGATATCGTCGAGTTGCCCGGCGGCCGCCAGATCATGGCGGTTGCCGACGTTGCCGGCAAGGGTCTGGCCTCCTGCATTGTCGGGACGGCGTTTCGTTCCGCGTTCCGCGCCATTGCCACGGCGGACGTTCCGCTGGCGGAACTGGCCGCACGGCTGAATGAGCAGCACTATGCCGAAGGCGAGGAGGCGCGGCTGCACTATGTGACCGCGATCTTTCTTCGCCTGGAGCCGGTTGCCCATATGCTCGAAGTGGTGAATGCCGGTCATAACCCTGGATTTCTGTTGCGGGAAGGCACCGCGCACCGGATCACGTCGAGCGGAACGCCAATCGGGCTGGTACCGGGCATGCAATACCACGCGGAACAGTTCAGATTTCCCGAGGGGTCGAAGCTGCTGTTCTATACCGATGGGCTGACCGAAGTCTTCAAAGGCGACGACGAATTTGGGACCGACCGTCTTTTGAGCTCATTTAGCGGGTGCAATTTGAACGAGAGTGCCGCTATTCTCGACTCACTGTGGCTGGAGTTGCACGATTTTAGCGGCGGGGCACACCAGGAAGATGATATGACTGCACTTGCGCTCTTGAGAGAGGGGACATAGAGCGGATTTCCAGTATGTATAGTCGTCCGGGTGACGTGAGGTGCGGTCTTTCTTAACGGAAAACCGCGTTGATGATCGTTCTGCAACGAGAGTACAGAAAACCCGCTCCAGCGAGGACCACATGGTCAAGTTGAACGGTAAACCGGTTGAGCTGCGCGTACCCTCCCGCATGGGATATGAGAAGGTCGCCATGGGCACGGCTGCGAGCGTGGCGAAGCTGATGGGCTTTCCGGACGAGCGCATCGAGGATCTGAAGACGGCGATTGCGGAAGCGTGCATCAATGCCATCGAGCACGGGAACCACCTGAATGAGAATCTATGCGTCGGGGTCACGCTTTCCGCGCATGACGACAGCCTGGAAGTCAAAGTGCTGGACGATGGCGCGGGCATCTCGAAGCTGCCGCCCCGTCCGGATATCGACCGCAAGATGCATGGCGAGGAAGATGCCCGGGGCATGGGGATGTTCCTGATTCAGGCGCTGGTCGACGAGGCGGAGTGGGTGAAAGACAGCAAGGGGCATGGCAGCTACGTGCGGCTGGTCATCAGGCTGGATAAGGAGACCGACTAAAGTGCAGATAGAAACGAAGACGAGCGTCGATCACATTTCTGATGGCAACGGCGAACGCGTGACGGTGCTTCGCTTCAGCGGCGATATCTCTTCCGGCTCGCACGATGCGCTGCTGGGCACTTACCAGACGGTGAACAAGTCGCAGCCGGTTCTGCTCGATTTTTCGAAGGTGGAGTACATCAACTCCAGCGGCATCGCGCTGGTGATCCAGATGCTGATGGAGGCTAACAAGAATGGGCAGAAGATCGCCGCCTTCGGTCTTACGCCGCACTTCCAGAAGGTCTTCACGATGGTGGGGATTACGAAGTATGCGTCGCTGTATGCGGATGAAGCGGCGGCTAAGGCTTCGGTCTAGACCTTTCGACAACCTTTACGTATGTGGTGTACGGCAGGCTGCCGAGTGAGAAAACAGCGCATGTGGCGCTGCTTCATAGTCATCTGCCTTGTGCTGTTAGCGACCTTCGCGGGCTGTCGGGCGAAAGCGCAGAAGCCTGTTCTTTTGTGGAGCCAGGATCTTGCACATGATCAAGACTTCCAGAAGCGTCTCGGGCAAGACTTGATTGTCCTGCGACCTCCGACGATTGACTTCCTGAACGCAAAGCAAATCATAGTGGCTTTCGACGATGGTGCGATATCCGGTGGCGGACCGGTCTCCGAGCCCTTCGGCTTTCACGTACTTGAAGTCAAAGCAGATTCAGGGAGTTTCGGAAAGAAGCTTTCCTTTTCGGTTCTGAGTGACAGCTCGCAAGCCCAAGTCATCAAGGGTGGTGACCTACTGGTGCTGGCTGGGGAGAAGCTGCAGAAGTTCTCCGCTGACTTCCAGGAGGTCTCTGCGCTGCCCACCCCACTCAGGTTGCATGGCCAACCCACTAAGCAAGTGTTCGCAGGAGGAACGTACTGGAATCCGCGATACGAACGCTGGCTAATGGATGTTGCCCCGGGCGGCGACACCGTGTTGCTCGGACACATAGAGAAGCCGCTGCAGATGCATCTGCAGTGGTTGCGAACGAGTGACTTTTCGGTAACGAAAAGTCTGTCGACTCACACCTGGAAGGATGTCTTGGCCAGTGATAACGGGGCTCTATTCATTGAACCAATGAAGGCGATGTTGCTTTCTGATGATAAGTTCACGGTAATTTGCAATCGATGCGAGGCGCACTTTATCACCGACGATCTCCTTTTCCTCAATGAGGAAAAGGCCTATGAGATCAAGTCCCTGAATGGAGAAGTGAAGGCGCGAGGCAAACTCTCGGTATATGCCTCTACTTTCAAGCGTGCTCAGAGTGCAAGCCGATTTGCTTATTCCACGGGTGCTTATCGGGGCTACGGATTCCCTTTGGTAACACATTTCCCTAGCGTGCATAGCGATATCCGAGTGTATGACTGGAAGCAGATGAAGCAGGTGGCAGAGGTCGACTTGAACAAACATGTAGGATCCGAGTCGATGGGGTACAGCAAACTGGCAATCGCCCTCTCACCCGATGGTAAACAACTAGTGATTCTGGACGATTCCAAGTTGAGTTGCTATTCGCTCCCCCAATAGAGCCGCACTTCCAGAAGGTCTTCACCATGGTGGGGATTACGAAATACGCGTCAGTCTTTCCGCGGCCCGCGGGTCGCTGTAGATCTTTAGACCACGTTCACATAGGTGGTGTAGGGCAGGCTGCCGAGAGCGGTAAACGGCAGCATGGTGACAGGCGCACCCGTTGAGGCTGCCTGCCACTGGCGTTCGCCGATGCGCTTTGCGGCGAGCAGCTGATCGCGCGGGATCTTCGGGACCGGGCCATCCTGCTGCTGTTTCACCGCCATCAGGACGAGCGGTCCGCGCACGAGCGCGACGGTAGAGGCGTGCTGCGCATCGATGTTTTCGAGCCGCATTTTGAGCGGCAGCTCCAGCTCGATGCGGTCTCCTGTCTTCCACTCGCGATGAACCGCGGCGAATTGCCCGGGAACGGTGAGGCCCTTCTGGCGCGTCCCATTGACAGAGACCGATGCGCCTTCCGCCCAGGCAGGAATGCGGAAATTCAACGTTAGACCGGTGGGCCGCGAGCTTGTCACTGTGAAGGTGACGTGATCTTCGTAGGGATAATCGCCCTCCTGGGTGAGGGAGAGCGCGGCACCGCTCTCAGTCCAGCGCAGGGTCGATGGCACGTAGAGATTGACATAGACCGCCTGCGGTGCGCGGAAGTACATGTTGATGCGATAGTCCGTTGCCACCTGGGGCAGGGTACCGGAGCAGCAGGGCCAGCGTGCCTTCTTGTAGACGCGCTTCGCGTCGTAGTTGTAGTCGGCGTAATAGAAGGTCTCGCCGTTTTCCTGCAGCGGTTTTGCGCCGAGCACAGTGTTGTACATGACCCGCTCCATGCTGTCGCCGTAGCGAGCATCACGGGTGACGCGCAGTAGATAGCGCGTCAGCTTGAAATGCGCGTAGGAACCACAGGGCGTCTCGAAGCTGGCGTGAGTCTTCGCGAGCGAGGCGTAGACATCGGGGCTGCCGGGTGCGCGGAGGGTTTCATCCGGACCCCAGCCGCCGGTGGCGTAGCTCTGTGCCTCGAGCATGGCGAAGGCGTTGCGCGCGGCGCGGAGATGCTTCTCGCTGCCGGCGACCATGTAGGCCATCATGGCCGAGCACAGCGAGTTCACGTGACTGTAGGCGTGGCGACCGTTGAGCACATTTTCATTGCGCGAGAGCGGATCGAACCATGGTTTGTCGTCGAGATATTGCAAGCCGAGATCGTAGTAGCGGCGGCCTGCGCCGCGCTGCGAGGCGAGGAACATGTTTTCCGGGCAGGTATAGGACTCGTCCCAGGTCCAGGAGATGTCGTCCTTGTGATCCATGCGCCATGGCACGCCATGCTCAACGGCATGGCCCGGCAGATGCGGGAGCGCGGTATTGGTGGTGTGCTCCAGAATCGCGAGCGCCTGCGGATCTTTCACGTAGGTGTGCGAGTCGAGCAGGCCGAGCAGCAGCTTGTCGTAGGTATATGCGGGGAAGCGATTCTTTATGTAGAAGTCCGCGCTGATGGTCTCGGCGTAAAGGCGATTGAGGCGCAGGACTTTCTGGCGCGTCTCTTCGTCGCCGTTGATGGCGTAGGCGCGGGCAAGCGCGGAGACCCACTGGCCGAAGGTGCAGGCGGGGGCGAAGGCGTAGTCGGTGTGGTTGCGATAGTCGTAGTGGGGATCGTAGTCGTACCAGCCGCCTAGATTTTCGCCGGGCGCGGGCATGCCAGACATCTCGCGCAGGGGCTTCAGCAGGCTGTCCTCGCTGAGGGCCATCAGGACGGCGTGGGTGGTCATGAGCTGGGATTCGTGCAAGTCGCTGGACAGCGATACGTCACCGTAGCCGAACTCAGACAGCAGGCCGGTGTCAGCAGATTGTGCGCTTAAGACTGGGTTCCACAACCCGCTGGTGGTGACTGCAGCGACTGCCAGCGAACTCGACTGGAGAAACTTTCTGCGCGAAACCCGGTTCATATCTACCTCTACCTTGTACAGCATATCGCCGACGGATGGCGCAGCGGAATCAGAGCGCGATTACCGGGCTCCAGCCCTGAGCGATGAAGGCGAAGGAAACTCAACTTGCCATTTTTCGCCTGCAAACTTGCCATTTTCGCCTGCAGTAAACTATGCGAAGAAGTGGCTCCGAAGGATGGCCCTGTAGCTCAGATGGATAGAGCAGCAGTTTCCTAAACTGCGTGTCGGAAGTTCGAATCTTCCCAGGGTCACCACATTTCCGGTGCGTCACCTATGCGTCGCTGGAAGGGCTCGGTTAGACGTTGAATTTGAAAAAGAGAATGTCACCGTCCTTGACGACATATTCCTTGCCTTCGGAGCGCAGCAGGCCCTTTTCCTTAACGGCCTGCTCACTACCGAGGGCGAAGAGATCGTCGCTTGCGTAGCAGTCAGCTTTGATGAAGCCTTTCTCGAAGTCGGAGTGGATAACGCCCGCGGCTGCTGGTGCTTTGGTGCCGCGGCGGATGGTCCAGGCGCGGACCTCCTGCACGCCGGCGGTGAAGTAGGTGATGAGGTCGAGCAGGCGATAGGCGGCGTGGATGAGGCGGTTGAGGCCGGGCTCTTTCAGCCCCATGTCGGCGAGGAATTCGTCCCGCTCTGCCGGCTCGAGCTGCGCGATCTCGCTTTCGAGCGCGCCGCAGATGCGCACCACCTGGCTGCCTTCTTCGGCGGCGCGCTGCTCGACCGCGGCGGTGTAGGCGTTGCCGTTTGAGAGCCCGGCTTCATCGACGTTCGCTACATAGAGCTGCGGCTTTGCGGTGAGGAGGAAGAGGTCGCGCGCGATTGGCTTTTCATCCGGCGCCAGCTCGACGGTGCGCGCGGGTTTGCCGGCATTGAGCGCGGCGAGGAGTTTCTCGAGGACGGCAAGCTCGGCCTTGACCTTGGGATCGTTCGATTTTGCGGCCTTCTCGGCTTTGGTGTGGCGCTTCTCTACGGTGTCGAGGTCGGCGAGCAGCAGCTCGGTGTGGATGATGTCGATGTCATGCAGCGGATTGACGGCGCCGGCGACGTGGACGACCTCGGGATCGTCGAAGCAGCGGACGACGTGCGCGATCGCGTCGGTGGCGCGGATGTGGCCGAGAAACTGGTTGCCGAGGCCTTCGCCCTTGGAGGCGCCTTCGACCAGGCCGGCGATGTCGATGAACTCCATGGTGGTGGGGACGAGGCTTTTGGGTTGGATGAGGTCGGCGATTTTTGTGAGCCGCTCATCGGGCACGGTGACGACGCCGGTGTTGGGATCGATGGTGCAGAAGGGATAATTGGCGGCCTGGGCTTTGGCCGAGGTGAGGGCGTTGAAGATGGTGCTCTTGCCGACGTTGGGCAAGCCGACGATTCCGCAATTCAATGGCACTGGAGACTTTCCTTTTCCTTCATTGAATCATGGAGGTGCGCGGCCGATGGCTCGACATGCCATGCCGAGTGTGTCACGCTGGATTCATGGTTCGAGCACGCCGGCGTGCAGCCGGTGATGATGTGAGGGCGCATTGGGAACCATTTGCAACGTGTGGTATTGGGGATGGACGACGGACCGGAGCCAATGGGCGCGGCCGTTGAGCGGCCTGCTTATTCTGCTGACCATGTCGCTGTTACTGGTGATGCCGGTCACGGAGCATCTATGCAACTGGGACCACTTTCTGCGCGGCGGCCCTGATGTGGAGTTCAGCCTGCTGGCGTGGCTGCTGTTTACGGCGATCATCGTCCTGTCGATGCATGGAAGTATGCTGCGTCCGGTATTCAGTGGGGCGATTGCCGCACGCGATTGTGATGCTGCATCCGGCGCGCTCGGTCGAAGCGGGCATTCGCCATCGTCGGCAAGCATGCCATGGTGTATTCAGAGTGCGGATGAGCGCGGGGCGGCTCAGAGCTCCCGCGCGGCGATGCCGATGCGGATCTGATTTCCTGTTTCACCAAGCGGCCGGGTTCGATCGAAGTGTCCGGCCGATGCAATTGCTGCTCGAGCACGTGAACTGTTCGCCATCGGCGTTGCACGCTGCCGCTGGCATGAGGCACTGATGAAGACATCCCAGGTACTGCAGGCGTGGCGAGGCATTCTTTCCGGTCGGCGGCCAACGCTTTCGATCGAGATCACCAAGGAGTGCCCGCTGCGCTGTCCGGGCTGCTATGCGTTTGACGAGGCCCATCTGGGGGGCGAGCAGCAGCTTCGCCAGCTTTCCGATTTTCGCGGCGAAGAGCTGGTGCACCGCGTGCTGGCGCTGGCGGATGAATATCAGCCGCTGCACATATCGCTGGTAGGCGGCGATCCGCTGGTGCGCTATCGCGAGCTGGAGGAGATTCTGCCTGGACTGGAGGCGCGCGGCATCTACACGCAGGTGGTGACCAGCGCCTTCCGCCGCGTTCCGCCGGAGTGGGCGCGCTTCGAGCGGCTGACCGTGGCGGTCTCGGTCGACGGCCTGCAGCAGGAGCACGACGAGAGGCGCAAGCCGGCTACTTATGAGCGGATTCTGAAGAACATCGCGGGAAGCCGGGTTACGATCCACTGCACGATCACCGGCAACATTGCGTCACGGCCGGGATACCTGGAGGCGTTTCTGCGCTTCTGGACGACGCGGCCGGAGATCCGGAAGGTCTGGTTCAGCCTGTTTACCCCGCAGCGGGGAGCCACCGGGCCGGAGATACTTACCGCGGTGCAGCGGCGCGAAGTAATGCATGAACTATTGCGGCTGCGCGTGCTATATCCTTCGCTGGACATGCCGGAATCTGTGATCCGCGAAATTGCAACGCCACCGACGAGCCCGGCGGAGTGCGTCTTTGCGCGGACGACCCACACCATCTCTGCCGACCTGAAGACTCGGGTGACGCCATGCCAGTTTGGCGGCGATCCGGATTGCGCGCAGTGCGGCTGCATCGCTACGCTGGGCCTGGCGGCCGTGGGGCGCCGGCGCGTTGCGGGTGCGCTTACGGCAGGGCAGATATTTCGAGCATCCGATAATATTGGCCGGCGATGGCGTTCGCTGACCCACCGCGCACCGCAGCCACAAACCGAAGCACAGCCCTTCACGATCCTATAAGCCCGAGGCAACGATGACCGAGACGCCACTGACCCAGATGCCGGAAGCGGGCTCCACGAAGGCTTGTGAAGCCGAGGCTATCTCGAACGCCGCGCGCTGCGAAGCAAGATTGCGCGAGGAGCTGGCCGCCTGCAGCGCAGACCTGCATGCCCTGGGCTTCGCACCCGGCACGTCGGGCAATGTCTCGGTGCGGCTGGATGGTGCGCGCGTGCTGGCGACGCCGACCGGCTGCTCGAAGCGCGTGGTGGGGCCGGAGGATCTGGTGCTGGTGGATATGGCTGGCCATCAGCTGGCGGGCACTCGCCATGTGACCAGCGAGATCGACATGCACCTGGCAATTTACAAGGCGCGCCCCGACGTGGAGGCGGTGGTGCATGCGCATCCGGTCTTCGCGACGGCGTTCGCCTCGAGCGGGCTGGCGCTGGACAAGCCGCTTTGCTCGGAAGTGGTGATGACGCTGGGCACGATTCCGCTGGCGTCGTATGCAACCACCGGCACTTCAGAGGTGGGGCAGACGCTGGCACCGTATCTCGAGCATCACGATGCCGTGCTGCTGGCGAACCACGGTGTGGTGACCTATGGCGACTCCGTGATGGACGCCCTGATGAAGATGGAGACGGTAGAGCACTTTGCGCAGATCTGCCTGGTGGTGCGGCAACTAGGCGGTGGCGCGACGCTCGAAGGAAAACATCTTACCGATCTGTTGCAGGCCCGTGCTGCGTATCTGGAAAAGGCGGGGCGGCGGGTGCATTGGGCCAATGGTGGAACGAATGGGACGAGCGCCGGACCGCAACTGACGGCGCAGATGCGATAGCGGGTTCGTGGAGCTGTCAGTGCGGTGGAGCGGCCAGCGTCTCCTGCGCGTGGACTGCCAGCCAGCGGCCGTGGCGCAAACAAAACGTATCGCTGAAGGCGATGACATAGATGCGGCGGCTGTCACTGCCGGTGGCGACCACCTCGCCGGTGGCGATGGCGACCGCTTGGGCCGGGAAGGCCACCGTCAGATGCTCGAAGTGAACAGCTGTTGCCGGTGGCTGCGGATCGGAGCGGAAGCGGGCGAGGCGCTGCTCTCGCGTTTCGATTACACCGCGGGTGCTGACGCCGATGAAATCCGGCGCGAGGAAATGCGCGGCTTCCTGCGCGGTCTTTGCGTGTAGCCACTGGTCTTCGATCTGAAGGATGGTCCGAGTTGCGGTCTTAGCTTGCGGGTGAGGCTCTGCTGAGCCGAGGAGTGGCGCAACCGTGAACAGCAAGCCGGCGATGGTGGGTTGCAGCCTCAAATCTTGATGAAGATCTTCTTGCGGTAGAGCGGCAGCACGATGAGCCAGCAGACCAGCACATAGAGCAGCGAGTAGGCGAGGGAACCGAGCGCCGGGTAGGAGGGCATGGCCGCGGCGATGTGCTCGGCGGTCCAGCGCAGCACGTTGCTGTGTGCTCCTACTTTGACGCTGCCGAGGCAGTCCGCCATCACTTCCGAGAGAACATAGGCGGAGATGGCGTTGGTGCCGAAGACGAGCAGCACCCACGTGCCCCGTTTGTAGTTGCGCACCTGCACCAGGAACCAGAATGCGGCGAGGATGAGCAGCGACCAACCGGCGGCGTAGAGTACGTAGCTTGAAGTCCACAGCTTCTTGTTGATAGGGAACCAGGGATTCCAGAGCCATCCGAGGAGGACGCCGCTCGCGCCTGCGGTGGCGAGGACGAGGGCTTTGCCGGAATCGGAGCGCGTGGAAGAGCGCAGGAAGAGGCCGGTGAGGACGCCGATGACCGTCGTGCCGATGGCCGGAATGGTGGAGAGCAGGCCTTCGGGGTCGCGGGTGCGCTCGTAAAGGTGGGCGGCGGAGAAGATGTGGCGATCGAGCCAGGCGACGATGTTGGCGTCGTGGTCGAGGAAGGGGATATCGCGGCCGGGCACACCAAGGCCGGGCACCGGGACGAAGCGCATGAGGATGTAATAGCCGGCGAGGCAGGCGACGAGCAGGGCGACTTTGTCCGCGACGGTGGGCTGGCCGGCGGCGGAGCCTGCGGGGCGGCGAATCCAGATATACAGCGTGGCGACGATCAAGTAACAGAGCGCGATGCGCGGCAGCACGCCGTAATAGCGCATGGTGGAGAGCCGGAAGAATGGGGCGCTGTTCACCACCAGTCCAAGCAGGAAGATGATGATGGCGCGGCGTACGGTGTGGGCGAAGAGCGACGCCCGCGTGACGCCGCGGTCGAGGCGCGACTCCGTGGAGAAAACGATGGAGGCGCCGACCAGGAAGAGAAATGTGGGGAAGACGAGGTCGGTGGGCGTGAAGCCGTTCCACGCCGCGTGCTTCAAAGCCCAGAACGCCCGGTCACTGCCGTTGTCGTTGACCAGGATCATGAAGGCGATGGTGAGGCCGCGCAACAGATCGACGGCCAGATAGCGTTTTGACGGCGAGACAGGAGAGACGAGCGGATCGGGCGCGGATACGGTGCGAGTCGCGGAGCTCATGGCGGGGTGAGGAAAAGCTTACGAGCTTTGCGGATGGATGAAAAGAGGGGGACTCGTCGATTGCGAACGGCTTAGCCGGGTGACGAAAGAGTGCGGGGGGTTGTGACCCATGGCCGTATACACTCGGGAACAGCAAGTTTCATACCGCGAGCGCTTGCTATCTGCTCGCATCGACCTATAGCGAAGACACCTGGATGTACGGGAAGGCGGTGAAAAGCCGCCACTGCCCCGCAACTGTATGCGCGTTTGCTGCCGTTCCGCCGTTCTGTGAGAGGTGGAACGAGTAGCGCCTGACTGCCATGAACCACTGGATCGGATGATCCGGGAAGGGGAACAGGCAGGCGGCGAGAGATTGCTTTTCGCCAGCGCGCGAGTCAGGAGACCGGTCCCGGCGTGCGTTGTACGAACCGCGTTCCGAGGGGAACGAAGGAGAGCCCTGATGTCCGTACGCAAACGGCGCAGCCTGCGCCGATTTTCCGTTGCATCCCTGTTGAGTGTTGCCAGCATTTTGCCTGCTTTTGCCGCAGAGGTGCATGGCCGGGTCACCGATCCGCTGGGGGCGCCGGTTGCCGGCGCACAGCTTGCGCTGATTGAGGGCGGCAAGATCGTCGGCAGCGGCCGCAGCGCTGCCGATGGCAGCTATTCGCTGCACACCGGCCAGGCGGGCCAATTCTACATCGTGGTGGTAAGCCAGACCTTTCGCCAGATTTCGACTCCGGCCTTCTATGCCGGGGTGCTGGACTCGCATCAGCAGAACGTCGTGCTGGAGCCGGCGCGCATCAACCAGCATGTGGTGGTGACGGCTACGGGCACACCCACGCCGCAGGCGCAGGTGAGCGGCGCCATCACATCCGTGCCGCAGCCGGACTTCCGCAACCGCGCGATTATCACAGATGCCTTGCGGCAGGCACCGGGAATCTTCCTGGTACAGCAGGGGATGTACGGCGGGCTGACGTCGCTCTTTGTGCGCGGCGGCAACTCGGCGGCGAACCGCGTGGTGCTGGATGGCGTGCCGATTGAAAACATAGGCGGCGTCTTCGACTACAGCACGCTCGCGACGACGGGCATCAAGAACTTCGAAATTTATCGCGGCGCGAACAGCACGCTCTATGGCGCGGATGCGGCGGCGGGCGTGGTGAACCTGGAGACGCCGCGCGGCACGACCTCGTTTCCATCGCTGCTCTATGAAGGCGATGCCGGGAACTTTCATACCTATCGCAACGCAGTGCAGGCCGGCGGCACGTGGCACAAACTGGATTACTACGGTGGCTTCGACGCGCTGCGCTCTTCCAACGCGCTGCCGCAGGACGAGTATCACCTGAATACCGAGACGGTGAATTTGGGATATGCCATCAGCGGAGCGACCTCGCTGCGCGTGACCGCTCGCAACGCGGATGCGGCGGTGGGCTTGCCGGGCCCGTATAACTTTACCGCGCTGACCAACGACGGCAAGCAGAGCGACCAGAATATCTATCTCTCCGGAACCATCGAAAACCAGACGACCGAGGCCTGGCACAACCTGGTCCGCTATGGATTGACCCGCAAGCGGGAGCAGACGGCGCAGTGGTATCCCGCAGGTGTTCCGATCACCTTCGACAGCGGCGGCATTCCCTATACCAACTATTACGGGCTGCCGGTGCTGATCCGCGGCGCGAATGGATACAACGCAACCGGGCAGGCACTGATGAATTACGGCACCGATTTCGGCGGCGTCTATCCCAACTCGAGCGATTCCGCCAATAATCGCGATCAACTTTACTTCCAGAGCGATTTCCGGTTTACGCCGCACCTGAGCGGGCTGCTTGGCTTCCGCTACATGGATGAGCGTGGGAGTTATAGCAACCCGGCGTATTTTCTAACTCAGCAGTTAGAGCGCACGAACTACGACTACATCGGGCAGTTTACCGGCGATTTCAAGAACCGGCTCTTTTACGCGCTCAGTGGAGTTATCGAGAAGAACCAGCTGTATGGCACGGTCGGAGAGCCGCGCGTCGGCCTCGCATATTTTCCGGTGCGGCCGGGCGCGGGCATTGCGCATGGTACGAAGCTGACCTTCAACTTTTCGAAAGGCATCCAGGAGCCGGATCTGAATTCGCAGCTTCAGTCGCTCCAGGGAATTCTGGCGCAGTATGGCTACACAGATCTGATTGCGAAATATAGCATTGGCCCGGTCGGCGGCGAGACCAGCCGGAGTTATGACGGGGGCGTTGAGCAGACATTCTTCAACGAGCGGCTGCTGCTGAAGGCGCTCTATTTCCATAATGAGTTCGGCAATCAGATCGAGTTTGTGGATGGCGGCACGCTGCCGCTGCTCGGAGTGAGTCCGACTGTCGCCGCGGCGGTGGAGAACACCTATGGCGGCGCGAGCGTGAACTCACTGGCTTTCCGCGCACAGGGAGCGGAGGTGGAGCTGGAATCCGAGATCAGCTCGCATATCTTCGCGCGCGGCGGTTACACGTATACCGATGGGGCAACGCAGCGGTCATTTTCATCGGATGCGATCGGGCCGCAGGTGAATCCGTTCTTCCCCGGGGTGGAGCTGGGCATCAACTCGCCGCTGATCGGCGCGCGACCTTTCCGGCGGCCGCCGCATGTTGGATTCGCCACCGTGACCTACACCACGCCGAAGTGGTTCCTGCAAGTGCAGGGCAGCTTTGCGAGCCGCAGCGATGACTCCACTTTCCTGTCCTCCTTCGACAGCCTTGCGGGTGATAACTCGCTGCTGCTGCCGAATCGCAATCTCGACGCCGCGTATGCGAAGGTCGACACAGGCGGCAGCTACCAATTCAAGCAGTGGATAGCGGTGTACGCGCAGCTCGACAACCTGGTGAGCGATCAGCACATCGGGCCGATCGGCTATCCGTCGCTGCCGTTTACCTTCCGGGCGGGGATGCGGTTTGCCATTGGGCATACGAAAAAGTAAGCGCTGCCGTTACTCATTGCGCAGCGCGACTGAGGGTTGGAGCCGCGCTGCGCGAAGTGCGGGCAGGAGCGCTGCTACCATCGCCGCTACCAGCAGGACGACCGCTGCTCCGGCGATGGAGGAGGTGCTGCCGCCGGACATGGCGGCGAAGAAATGGATCAGCGTGCGCTGTGCTATGGCGACCAGGACCACGCCCACTCCGAGCCCGGCGGCGAGCAGCGGCAGGATGCGCCGGGCGATGAGATAGGCGATATCGATGCGGTTTGCGCCGAGCGCCATGCGGACTCCGACCTCGACCGTGCGCTGAGTGGCGAGAAAGCTGAGCAGGCCGTAGATGCCGATGGCGGCGAGGAAGAGTGCGAGGGCACCGAAGAGCGAGAGCATCCAGACCAGCAGGTGACGCGGCGCAAGTGAGGCGTTTACCAGCGCGCTGAGCGGCGTGACGTCGTAGAGCGCCTCGGCCCCATCAGCGGCATGGACAGAATTGATCATCGGGGTGCGCAGGTTTTCCGCATCGCCGGCGGAGCGAGCGACGAAGGTCACGCCTTCCACCGGCTGCTGGGCGAATGGCGTATAGACGACGCCTTTGTTCTCATCCACCTCGAGCGAATCGCGACGGGTGTGCGCGACGATGCCGACGATCTCTGCCCATCGGTCGTGCGAGCCAAAGCGGATGCGTTTGCCGATGGGGTCCTGGTGCGGCCAGTAAGCGCGGGCGAGGGTGTCATCGATGACCGCCACGCTTTGCGTAGTGGCAGTATCGCCGCTGGCAAACCAGCGGCCATGTAGCAACGGAATCCGCATCGCCGCGAGGAGACCGGGCGTAGCCCAGCGTTTGTCTGCATGTGGGCCGGGCTCGTTGGGGAGCGTTGGCAGGTTTTCGATGTTGAAGCTGCCGGATGGTTTGATAGAGGTGCCGAAGGGCAGCGGATAGACGGCGGCGGCGTCCTTCACTCCGGGTTCCTGACGAAGACGCGCAAGCACATCGTCGACAAAGACGGCGCGGCGTGCATCGTTGTCGCGATATTGCGCGCTGGTGAGCGTGACCGAGCCGGTCATGACGCCCGCGGGACGGAAGCCGGGATCGACCTGCTGCAGACGGAGCAGGCTGGAGAGGAACATGCCGGTACCGGCGACCAGCAGGAAGGCAATGGCCATCTCGCTCGAGACGAGAATGGCGCGGAGGCGCTGCTTGCCGGAGCCGCCGGTGCTGGCGCGGATTCCATCGGTAAGCCGTAAGGCCCGGCCCTGGCGTAGGACGCTCCACACCGGCGCCATGCCGGCGCAGACCGCGGAGAGCAGGCCGATGGCGGCAGCGGCGAGGACGAGACGGAGATCGGTGTGGACGGAGAAGCCGGCGGCGAGGTCATGCGGAATGGCGCGCAGGATGAGGCGGCCGAGCAGCGGACCGGCGAAGATGCCGAGGATCGTGGCGAAGCCGGCGAGAAGCAGCACTTCGCTGATGAAGAGCGAGGCAATCTGCGAACGGGACGCGCCGAGCGCGATGCGCAGGGCGAGTTCGCGAGAACGCGCCGAGGCGCGGGCGAGAAAGAGCCCGGCGACGTTGAGGCAGGCGATGAGCAGCACGCCCGCGACGACGGCGAAGAGTGCGATGAGCGGCTTGCGCAGATCGCCCGCGGCATCGTTGGTCCAAGGTTCGGCGAACATGCTCCAGCCCGCGCTCTGGCCAAAGCTCGCGGAGCCCTCGCGGCGAATCTGCTCGAGATGTTTCTGGTTGATGGCAGCGTTGAACTGCGCGACGGAGACGCCGGGGCGCAGGCGGACGACGCTCCGGTAGAACTCGTTGTAGCGCTGGTTAGCGGCGTAGGCATCCGGCGGCAGACCGAGCGACACCCAGATATCGCGGCTGCTTGGCCAGCCAAAGTCGCTGCGCATGACACCGATCACGCGATAGGACTGGCCATCGAGCACCAGTGAGCGGCCGATCGCGTCGTGCTGTCCGCCAAAGAGCCGCTGCCATGCGCTGTAGCTGAGCACCACGGTACGGCTGGCGTCTTTCTGATCGTCTTCCGGCCGGAAGGTGCGGCCGAGGATAGGCTCGGCGCCGAAGGTACGGAACCAGGGCCAGGTCACCTTCGCTCCGAGCAGATGCAGCGTGTGCCCGTCCTGCTGGGCATTGAAGCTCTGCTCGTCGTACATGGCGGATGAGGAGACGAGCGATGACAGAGATGCGGCATCCGCCTGATCGGGCGCGGAGACGCCGATGCTGGGCAGGTTGAGCTGCGTGTAGCGCGCGTGAAAGGAGACGAGGCTGGCCGGGTCTGCGACGCCCGCGGGATGCAGCAGCACGCCCTGAATCACGCTGAAGATCGCGGTGTTCGCACCGATGCCCAGGGTCAAGGTGAGGATGGCGATGACGGTGAAGAGTGGGGCGTGAAGAAGACGCAGCAGAGCCTGCCGGAGATTTGTCAGAAGCATGCGGACCTCAACCTGTTCACTAAGGGCTACGCTCGGCCGGCGGGCGAGGTTCACACGAAATTGCGAGTTCCCGCTTTATTCGCTTTCGAGGAGGTGGATTGCGTCTTTGTAGGTGAGATCGGGGCTGACGGGCCGGTAGTCGGAGCTGTCTTCAGTGGATGCGAAGGTGACGCTGTGGATCATCAGGATTTTTCCGGTCAGGTTGAGTTTGAGATGCACGGTCTCCCAGTGGTTTTCGCCCACGTCTTTCTGGACCACCAGGATGGTGCCGCCCTTGTAGAGCCGTCCGATGACGCCCCAGCCGAAGTTCACGTCAGTAATGAGATGGGCATCGAGGCGGCTCATGCGCTTCTCGCGGCAGTCGATCCATAGCTCGCCGGCCATGCCGTGATAGACCTGCGCCTCGCGGTCGGGCGGGATGAACTTGCCATTCGGCACGAACGTGAGCCGCCATGCGGGGCCGTTGGGCGTATCCACGATGCCGCGGTAGGTGTAGATGAAGGCGTCGGGCAGCAGGCGAACCATCTCGTTCGAGCGGTTGCTGTCCTCCTGCTCCTTCTTGTGGCGATGCGCCTGCAGCTCCGGATGCGCCAGCAGATTGTCCAATCGCGCGCGTTCGGCGCTGGCGCGCTCGGGCGTCAGCGGCTTGTCGTCGACAGCGACGAGGCGCGCGATGTCACCGTCCTTCGTCTCGATGATGTCCTTGGTGGTGGCGCCGTTCTCATCCTGCTTGCGTATGCGAAAGCGAAAGGGATGAACGTTGTTGGAGCCATGGAGCTCATTCCATGACGCAGCCCGCACCAGCGCCACCGGGTCGTCGGGCGGCTCCTCCGCGTGAAGATGCGTAGCGAACGAGACAGCGAAGATGGCAGGCAGAACAACGGGAATCCAGCGAAGCGAGGCGATTGCCGACAAGCATTTTCTCCTGAGAAGCAGGGCCACATCGGGCGAACTCAGGGCGGGCTGCCTGCTTTGCTATGCTCCACCTCGGGGATGACGATCCTGTGACACCAACGTGAAGGCCCCAGCAGAGCAAGTGCTTTTGTTCTAAGGGTAGCAGCCCGCGGTCTTTCCTTTTACTTAGAGCGCGCGAGCGCGCGGAGAGTTGTGGCGCAGTTGGGTTGCGTATATGGCATTTTCGGTATAAACGTAGACCGTCCAACGATTGCTCTTGTGGCTTTTGTCAAAGGGAATGCCATGCCGCATGAGAACTCCACGGCCCAACCGTATTGCCGAAAATGCTATAGTTCGCTCAAGAACGGAACGCCGCGTGAGCGCGGCGTTGCCTCTTCAGGAGACGTGATATATGGCGGCAGGCGAGTCCGGCGCGGCGGTAATCGGAAAATCAGTTCAGATCCGCGGCGAGGTGAATGGCAGCGAGGATCTGGTAGTGGACGGTGTGGTTGAGGGGACGATCACGCTCAACGAGAGCCGGCTGACCATCGGGCAGAACGCCAAGGTGGCGGCAAACGTCTCCGCGCGGGACGTGGTTGTGGTGGGAACGCTGCAGGGCGACGTGCGCGCCTCGGGCAAGGTGGAGCTGCGCCAGGGCTCAACGCTGACCGGCGACCTGACGGCGGCGCGGCTGTCGATTGAAGAGAACGCGAACTTCAAGGGCAAGGTGGATCTGGTGCAGAACGCCGCGCAAAAGAGCCCGCAGCCGCCCGAGAAACGGTAAACGCGGTCAGGACGCGAATGCCTGCAGCAATGGGCGCCGGGGACGCCGATCATACGTGTTTAAGAATCCGTTAAAGAGATCCAGGGACGAAGCGCCGTCCAATTCGCCGACGGTACTGACGGGGCCGCGCATCGCGCGTCACTCCAGCGGCTGGGCGAATCTCAAGAAGCAACTGTTGACCGAGAGCGGATTGTACATCCTGGATATCGGCCCCACGTCGCCGACCAACATCAATCTGCTGACGAATGCGGGGCACAGCGTGTACATGGCCGACCTGGTGCCGGAGGCACAGAAACCGGAGTGGATGAAGAAGGCTGAAGAGGGCGGCGATCCGGTCTTCGATGTGGAGGGCTTTCTTCAACACAACCTGAACTTTACCGGCCGCGAGTTCGATGCCATCCTGCTGTGGACCACGCTCGACTATCTCCCCGAGCCACTGGTGCAGCCCACAGTGGACCGCCTGCGATCCTGCATGCGGCCGGGGGGCAAGGTGCTGGCGCTCTTTCATAACAAGCAGACCGGCGAGAACACCGCCTATTGCCGCTACCACCTGAGCGAGACGGATGCCATCGACATGCAGGAGAGCGCGCGTTTCCCAATCCGTCGCGCTTCCACGAATCGCAGCATCGAGAAGATCTTCGAGCGCTACAACGGCTGCAAGTTTTTCCTCGCCAAGGACAATCTCTACGAAGTGATCGTCACTCGCTGAGGACTTCTATCTGGTCAGAGGAAGCTTCTCAGCTAGACTGCTCGAATGAAATATCTAAGGGTGGTGGATCAAGCAGGAAACGGTCAGGATCATGAGACGGAGTTCGTTCCGCGCATTGGGGAGCGAATCGTGCTGATATACGGACATACCAAGGAGTCCGTTAAATCGCATTACTTCCGAGTCAAGGATGTGGCTTTGCACCTTGATCAAAAGTCTGATCGGCAGGTCGCAGTTCTAGTGGAGGAGGAGACTGATCCGATCGAATGGGAAAGGTAATCTTTTCTAGCAAATCTGAACATCGCTTAGTGCACTGACGCTGATTGCGGTGGCTTGCGCGGCACTGCTGCGAGTGCGGAAACGGGGAAGAGCTGCGTCTCCGGCTCGCGCAGCGATGGCGGGATGCCGATGTTGCGGGTGAGCAGCGTGTCATCGCTGCGCAGGCCGAGGCCGTGTTTTTTGCAGGCGGCACGCAGCAGCTCGCGGCAGCGCTCGGCGTAAGCCTTGGGGACGAAGGCGGCGCTCTCGTAACGGGTGCGGTACATCGGCTCGAGCGCGGGGAAGTGCTCGCGGATGAAGGCGAGATAGGTTTCCTTCGAGCAGGGCTTCAGGAAGAGCGGGTTCGCGTAGAGGAAGCAGGCGCGTGCCTGGCGCGCGAGCTCGGCCATGCGGTTGAGCGCGGGGCCGGTATCGGTGATGCCAGGCAGCAGCGGCGAGCACATCACACCAACGCGAAGACCGGCTTCGCGCAGGTGCCGCACGGTGGCGAATCGGATATCAGGGCGCGGCGCGCGCGGTTCCAGCAGGCGTGCGAGCGCGGCGTCGGGCGTGGTGATGGTCATGTGGATGGTCAGCTCGTTGTTGCCGGCGACCTGGCACAGGTAGCGGAGGTCGCGGGCGATGAGCGCCGATTTGGTGACGATGCCGATGTGGAGGCCGCGCTGCTCGGCGAAGACGGCCAGCAGGCTCTGGGTGATGCGCAGGCGGCGCTCGATGGGCTGGTAGGGATCGGTGGCCGTGCCGATGGCGATCTCCTCGCCGGGGCGGACCTGGCGCAGCTCCTGGCGGAGCAGCCAAGCGGCATTGTCCTTCACGAAGATTTTGCGCTCGAAGTCCGCCGGATCGCGCAGCTCCATGAATTCGTGGGAATAGCGCGCGTAGCAGTAGCGGCAGGCAAATTCGCAGCCGCGGTAGGGATTGATGCCCCAGGCAAAGCGCAGGCCGCGGCGGGAGACGACGCGGTTGAGGATGGAGCGCACGGGGAGGGAGCGGAATTCGACGAGGTGACCCTGGTCGACCTCCTCACCGTCGGCCGCCATCCGAGCGATGCCGGGCACTGGAGGGGGCGGGAGTTCCGGGAAGAGCGGTAGCGAGGTGGCCTGTAGTTTCGCCATTTGTTCGCCTCTAGAGTTAGAGTAGTCCGGCGAACAGGCGCCGTCAAGCGAATGGCGGGACTAGTGCTGATAGAGTGCTGCGATGCGATGGACTGCACTCTGCGTGGCCTGGTTTCTGCTGGCTGCCGGCTTCCCCAACCATGCTCAGCACAGCAAAGGGCAACCGAAGGCGCCTACAGCGACGACGCAGGCGACCGCGTGGGTGCTGGGTCCGTTCACGCGGCCGGAGA